>NZ_CP042306.1:0-684375 GCF_007859635.1 Sphingomonas panacisoli
GCCCGGCGATTGCCCGGCGCCCATCACCAATGCGGTCTTTCCCGTCACCCTCATCGCAGGGAAATCCGCGTCGAGCATCTGGCCTTTCGTCGAGTTGTACCGCCGAAGCTGTTCCAGGATCATCGACACCTGCGTGTATTGGCCGACGGTGAAGACGGCATCCATGCGCTGCTTCTCGGCAAGGGCGGCGAGGGGCCGTCCAGGTCGCATCGCTGACGTGAAGACTATCTTCGATCCAGACGTCGGCCACGCGCAACAAGCGCCGCGTCGCTCGCGCTCCAGCCGGCCGTATCCTGGCCAAGCTTGATCCGGTCGATCTCTTCGCGCGTCAGGCTCCCGATTGCAACCCGATCCGCGTGTGCTGGACCCATTCATAGCCCGACGGCCCAGCCAGCCGGTGCGCAGGATCAGCAGCTCGCGCTCGCGCGGGGCCAGCGCGTTCGTCGCTCAGATCGGGCTGCCTCCCACACGTTGAACCGCTTCAGCGCCTTGGGCGCGCGGGGCCATCGTGCGGAAGATGCTGAGATATGCCCGCCGAACCCGCTCCAGTACCTCGCGCTGTTCGTCATCGAGCTCGCTGTCGGCAAGCGGCGCAATCCGCGCCTTGGTCAGTCGCATCTCCTCTCCCGGTCGTTCAGCGCACTCTAGGGCAAGGCGACCGGCAGAGTCTTAGCGGCGATACGAGTCGATGATCCGTCCGAGCTGCGCGGCGGTGGCGTCGATCGAGTCGGTCATCGCGGGCGGCATCGGTTCGCAGCGCGGCGGTCGGCGACCGCGACGGCTCCGGATCGTGCCCATGCGCAGCTTGTTGGTGGAACGCTGGGTCGCGGCGCGTGGCCGCTGAGCCGATCGTAGGGCTAGCGAAAACGCTGAAAGATCGGGCGCGATGTCGGCGATCGGGGCTGACGCAGCGTGTCGAGTACGGTGGTCGTCAACTGATCGAGCAGCATGGCGACGCCGACCTGAAGGGCGCGCGGATCGCTCAGCGCGCGGGCGGTCGCGCGCAGGTCGTCGCGCGGGGCGGGGCGTCGTAACGATCGCGGGCAGTGGCAGGAGTCGCCACCGTCGCGGCGAGGGCAAACAGGGCAATCTTAACGCGTATGACACACATCCGGTTCAGCCGTTATCGGGGAACGGCCTCAATAGCAGACGTGGGCGAGTTTGAAATTTTGAAAGTCCTGACTGCTTACCTTTTAAACCCAATCCACGCGCTGTTCGACCCGATAGGTGTGATAGGCGATCGAGCATCTCCTTGGGTATCACTTTGCCAGAAGGCGTCGCGTGGTAAAGCGGTCCCAATCGTCGAGCAGGGGGCTCGACCAGGCGCTGTCGGTCGCTCGTGGGCGCGGACCAGGCTTTCAGCACCGCCTCCCAATGCGCCGACGACAAACGCAGTGCCAGATGATCGACTCGCCGCTGGCGCGAACCGCTCGAAGCTGCCGCTCGCGTCGTAGACGAACGCCATCCTGCCGGTCATGCCCGCGCCGGGTCTGGCGCTGACCGGGCCGAGCACGACGGCCGTGCCGTTGGTCATATACTGGCACCCGTTCGCCCCACAGCCCTCGACCACCACGGCCGCGCCTTGAATTGCGGACGGCAAACCGCTCGCCCGCCTGGCCCGCCGCGGAACAGCCGGCCGCTGGTCGCGCCATAGGAGGACGGTGTTGCTGATGATCGTATTTTCCTGAGATTGCAGCGCGGTGAGGACAGGCCACGATTCCGAGGCGCACGAGATCGGTGCCGCCCGACAGACCCTTGCCGACATAATCGTTGGCGTCGCCGAACACTTCCGAGCGTGATGCCTTTGCACAGGAACGCGCCGAGGCGTCTCCCGGCCGATCCGCGGCAGGCGGACATGGACGTGGCTATCGGCGTTCTGTCCATCCCGAACGTGCGCGTGATCTCCGACGACAGCTCGCGTGCCGACCGCGCGATGCGTGTTCTGACGGGAGTAGGGTCAGCTGCATCTTCTCGCCGCGCGAAAAGACATGCGCCGTCATCCTTGATCATCTGCGCGTCGAGGGCTGTCGGGCACGGCGTTGCGCCACGTGTCGAGACTGGAAGCGGCGCTGATCGTCGTCGGCATCGACCTTCTTCGCCGGGATCGGGTTGAGATCGAGATCGTCGAGATGTTCCGCGCCACGGCTGACCTGACGGAGCAACTCTGGTGCGGCCGATCACTTCGTCGAGGCTGCAGTGGAGGCCCAGCCGCATGCCAGGATGTCGCGGACCTCTTCAGCAATGAACGCCATCAGATTGATCACCTTTTCCGGTGACCCCGTGAATCCGTCGAACCGCAGCGTCGGATCCCTGCGGCAGACGCCGACGGGACACGTGTTCGAATGGCATTGCTGCACCAAGGATGCAGCCCATCGCGACAAGGGCTGAGCGTGCCGATACCGAATTCCTCGGCGCCCAGGATAGCAGCGATGACGATGTCGCGCTCCGGTCTTGAGCCCGCCGTCGGTGCGCAGTTCAATGCGCCCGCGCAGACCGTTGAGCGTCAGCGTCTGGTTGACCTCCGACAGGGCTCCATTTCCCACGGCGTGCCGGCATATTTGATGCTGGTCTGCGGGCTCGGCCGGTACCGCCATTGTGCCCGGCGACCAGGATGACGTCGGCATGCGCCTTCGCCACGCCCGCAGCCACCGTGCCGATCCCGGCCGAACTGACCAGCTTTACGCAGACCCTCGCGCGCGGGTTGATCTGCTTCAGGTCGTAGATGAGCTGCGGCGAGGTCCTCGGATTGAATAGGGATGTCGGGTGCGGCGGCGGCGAAGATCAGCGCGTCACACCTGGCGTCGCGTGACGCAGCTTGGCGATGAATTCCAGACCCTTGAAGCCGGGTAAAATTTGCCCACTTCGTTGGTCTTTGGCGCCTTGCGCGACCTTGATCTCGATCTCGTCGCACGCGTTGAGATATTCGGAAGCGGTCACGCCGAACCGGCCGCTGGCGATCTGCCCTTAACGCCCGAATTGGCGTTGCTCGCCATTCTCGTATGGGCTGTGGGGGCGGATCTTGTCCTCGCCGCCTTCGCCCCGACACCGCGCGCGCGCCGATGTGTTCATCGCGATCGCCAGCGTCTCGTGCGCTTCCGGCGACATGCGCCGAGGCGACATGCCCGGCGTCACGAAGCGCTTGCGGATCTCGGTGATCGCCTCGACCTGCTCGACCGCGATGCCTTCTGTCGGGAAAGTTGAACTGGAGCGCATTCGGCGCAGATAGACCGGCGGCAGATCGGCAAAAACCCCTCGCGAGAATTTCTGAAGTACGTCGAATAGGGAATCGGTCGCGACCGCGGTCTGCAGCAGGTGCATCAGCTGCGCCTGAATAGGCATGCGGTCTCAGCGCCGTGCCGTTGGCGGTAGAAGCCGCCAATGGGCAGCGGTTGCCACCGCCGGATCGAACGTCTGATCGTGGCGCAGTTGCGCGTTGAGGTGGTTGGCGCATTGCCTTTTCGCCCGAAATCTTCGCGGCGCGTGCCCGGGAACAGGTCAAGATTCAGGCTACGGGAGAGGCCGACCGCCTCGAAATTATACCCGCTGCGATAGCTGGAGATCACCGCGATCCCCATCTTCGACATGATCTTGAGCAGGCCTTCGTCCACGGCTCCTGCGATGGTTGGCGAGGCACTTGTCGAGGCTCGTCTCGCCGAAAAGGCCGCGACCATGCCGGTCGGCGATCGCCGCTTCCGCCAGATACGCATAGACCGTCGTCGCGCCGACCCCGATCAGCACCGCATAATAATGCGTTTATGCATTCGGCGGTCTCGACGTTGATCGAACAATAGGAGCGCAGCCCCCGGCGCACGAGATGGGATGCGGACCGCCGCCGCCGCCAGCACGCCGGCGATGCCGACCTTGTCGTTAATGATGTCGCGATCCGACAGGAACAGTTCCGACTTTTTGCTCGCGCACGGCCTGTTCGGCCTGGCTGCGGATGCGCTGATCGCGGTGCGTAGCGCGTCGGCAAGCCGCCGCCCGCGGCGAAGGTGCAGTCGATTCCGCCCGCGCCGCGGCGCCGAAATGCGCCTTGAAATGCGCCCAGCCCGCGCCGTCGAGGACAGGGCTTTCCGAGCACCAGCACGCCGTCCTGCGCCCGTCCGGTGTCGAGGATGTTGGGCGAGGTTGAGAAGCGCGTCTTGAGCGACATCACGTGGCGTTCGCGCAGACTGTCGATCGGCGGGTTGGTAACAGGTGGTTGGCTGAAATTCTGGCGGAAGAATTGGCTGATCAGTCGCGGCTTGTCGGAAATGACCGCGAGCGGCGTATCGTCGCCCATCGAGCCGATCGCTTCCTTGGCGGTCTCGGACCATCGGCGACAGGATCAGCTCCATGTCCTCGATCGTCTGGCCGGCGGCGACCTGGCGGCGCATCAGTTCGGGGCGGGGGGTGGCCGAAGCGCGTCACGGGATCGCTTTCCGGCGCCGCGGAGATCCTCGACCGTCAGGAACTTGCCGATCATCGCGGCATAATCATGCTCACCGGCGATGCGATCCCTTGACCTCGCGGTCGTGGAACAGCTTTGCCCTGGTCGAGATCGACCGTCGATCATCTGGTCTGACCGAGCCGGCCCTTTTCGACGATCATCGTTTCCGGCACGACGACCATCCCGCTTTCCGGATCCGACGATCAACAGCCCGTCCGAGGTATGCGTGTAGCGTAAGGGGCGCAGCGCATTGCGGTCCATCCCCGCGACCGCCCAGGTTGTCGGTCATCGCCAGCGCGGCGGGGGCTGTCCCACGGCTCCATGACGCTGCCGAGATATTTGAACATGTCGAGATGCGCTTTGGGCATCTGCCGCCTGGTCGCCCGACGCCTCCGGCACTGGCCAGCATCAACTTGGCGGTCGGCGCGTCGCGGCCGGAGCGGCAGATCGCCTGGAACACGGAGGGAGCGCCGCCGTGTCCGACGCGCCCGCCGGGATAACCGGCTTGATGTCCTCCGAATGCTCGCCGAACGAGGTCGCCGCCAATCTTGATCTCGTGGCTGAGCATCCAGTTCTTCGTTGCCGCGGATGGCATTGATCTCGGCCACAGCGCGAGGCTTTATGAGCGGAACGGGCTGCGCTTTCAGCCACCATTGCGGAAAGGTGTTGGTCGAATAGCGCTGATGGAAAAGAATCGCGTGACGCGGCTTTCGAGCGCGGATCCCTTGAGGTCGGGATAGGAAGACCGAGAGGTTCTCGGCGGGGAGAAACAGCCCCTGTAGATGATCGATCGGCACGACAGCGAGCAGATGTAGAAGCCGCCGATCTGCGCTGGGTACGACGCGCTTCTCGATCCGGCGGCGGACGAGATAGAGGTTCCTTTTCGAACTTTCTCGGCCGAAAATTGCTGGTCTGGGGAGCGGCCCGGCGATCACATCTGCTTCGATCTCGGGACGCGTTTCCTGCGCCTTGCGGCTGATCACCGACACATCGACCGGCACCTGACGCCAGCCGTAGATCGTGTACCTCGCCTCGAACACCGCGCTTTCGACAGATCGGGTTCGGCACGCTTCCTGCGCGCCGAGATCGGTGCGCGGCAGGAAGATCATCACAATGACCGCGAGGCGATTATCGGCGGACCTCCGCGGTCCGATCTGGGACCGCCCGTCGAAGAATTTGAGTGGCAGGTCGACGTGGCAGGCCCTCGAACCGCCGTCGCCGGTCTTGTCCGTCTGCGCAATGACCGCGCTCGCGATGCCACACCGCCTTCAGCGCATCGATCGCCGACTGCACGACACGACGCGAAGCGAAAGCCCGTCGGTCGCGGCGACGAGGCCCGACGCCGCACGCGTCGGATCTGAATTCGGGGGCGATGACATCTCCTTCCGCAGCGAGGCGGGCGCGTTGGTCGGTCATAACTGGCGCGTCTCAAAAACTTGAGCGGCGGCGACTTCTTCGCGAACTGGCAATGTCGCCCTGCGCGCGGCTCATCGACTGCGACATCAGCGATTGCTGCCGAGCGGCGATGTCCGGGTTCGCCATGATCGTATAGGATGCCTCGGGTATAGGCTCGGCCGGTTGGCGTTTCGAAAAAGGCCTGCAGTTCGTGCATCTGATCGACGTCGTGAAGCGGCGGGGGGGGGGGGCATAGGCGTTGGCCATCGCCGCCACCATGCCGGGCAGGGCATTCGACATCCTGGTCCATCCACGCGGGGCGTTCTGCTTTTGCATGAACTCTATCGAACAGCGCGCCTTGGCGCGCGGGGTCGGACGCTTTTAACAGCGGCTTCGCGAACTCCGGGTTCGACGTCATGCCGCGCTGAATGTTCGCTGCCATCGGCATCATCATGCCCTGGATCATCTGTTGACGGGTCGCTGGCGGTAGCAGCGTTATCGATCAGCGACCGCGCGGCCGACACCCGGCAAATCGAGCGCAGTTAGCCGTCGTCGGCGCCACTTGCGCCTGGGCTGCGACCGGTGCCGCAAGACCGAGACCGACGATCGCCACAAACCGCTTCATGCCACTTTCCTCTCGCTCGCCGCTTTTCGCGCGCAAATATTTGTCCGATGTGCCCTGCGACATCGCGCCCGTCGCGTACCGCCCACACCACCAGGCCTGCGCGCCGGCGCACGATGTCGCCGGCGGCGAATACGCCGTCGAGGTTGGTCATCAGGGCTGGCATCATCATCGAGGCTGGCATTATCCAGCACCGTTCCTCAGCGCGTCACGCCGAGTTCGGGGGCGTCGAATTGGGCACTGGCCTCCGGCATCGAACCCGGAGTGCCTTGATGACCAAGTCGGCGTCGCGGACTTCGGCCGGGCGCGCC
The DNA here is from genome assembly GCF_007859635.1 of Sphingomonas panacisoli. Lineage (NCBI taxonomy): Bacteria > Pseudomonadati > Pseudomonadota > Alphaproteobacteria > Sphingomonadales > Sphingomonadaceae > Sphingomonas > Sphingomonas panacisoli. The sequence continues at coordinate 6,758 of NZ_CP042306.1, forward strand.
GTCGGGTTCGGCGCGCGGCGGCCGCTGTCGGGCGCGCTGAGCCGTGCATGCGGCCGATCAGGACGTCTTTCGATGGTGTCCTGCCGCCGCCACGAACGCCGTCGGGGCGGATGCCAGGAGAAGACCTCTCCCTTCCTCGGCATGGCCGACTCGCGCTGCGAGCCTGGCATGTTGTCGCGGTCGCGGTGGTAGGAGGCAGGCGACCGGAATTGGTTCGCCCTGGCGGACGGCGGTGCGCACGCAATCCATCGCGGATATCGCCGCCGCCGACAACGACGACGTTCTTGCCCGCGGTATTCTAGCGCGCGCCGCTGTCGAAATCCGGAACGGGGGGCGGGCGTCGTTTAGCCCTTGCGATTGGAGGCGACCAGATAGTCGAGCGCTTCGACCACGCCGCCGTTATCCACGCCCGGTGCCGCGAGCCCGCGCGCCTTATAGAGCGCCGGTCGCGATCAGCAGCGCACCGGCGCTCGCGCAGGTCCTCCTCCAGCGTCGCCTCGCGCCCGACTTCCGAAGCCTTCGTGGAACACGATGCCGCCCGCCTTGAGCCGGTCGACGCGGCGCATCACGATCGGCTTTTCGGAGCTTGAAGCCGGGGATGCCGTAGGGTCAGCAGGCCCGCCGGCGCGATCGTGCGGTCGTACGTAGAGGCATGGACATCGTACCCGGCGACGCGGGAGCAATCTGGCGGGTCAGGCTCCGGGACCCGCACCGACAATCCGACCGACGGACGGCCGCGCGGACGGCCCGGCGCGAGCGGTCGACCCAGCCTTCCCCAGGCGGTGTCGGTGATGAACTTCCCCAAAACCTGAAGTCCGATCGTCACGGCGCCGTGGCCCGGACCCGAGAATTCGATGACGCACTCTCCTTTCGATAGCCGGTCCTGGTGTGGGGCAGATGCGGCCGCAGAAAAATCTCGGGCATGGTGGAGGTGTGGGGGGCGTTACTCTGTAGCTCATATGCTTCACGCAGACGTCCGGCGGTCAGTCGCAGCCAGTCGGGGATGTGGTTGTGGGAGCGGACAATGCACTGCGCAATAGGGGGACGCCGCATTGCGAACAGCGCGCCGACCGCTCTTCCCGGCGGTCGGGACGGGGCATAGCGATCCGGCGATTTCGAAATCCTCCGCCCGCGCCTCGCCTTCGCGCTTGGCTGGATAGGCGTCCGCGTGGTACCGCTACGAATTCCCCAGCATGTCGCTGCAGCCATCGCCCGCTCCTTCGAAGCGGGGCCGTATCTCGCGTTCTTAACGGCCCGTCACGCTGGGAATCCGACAGATAGGGACAGTATAGCTGCCAATCTTTTCGGCGTTTTGCGCGTTTCGGCGCGACGAGTGTTGAAACTTTCTAATTATAGAACTGCATCGGACCTTATTTGTACGCCAGCCACGCCAACGCAGCGATCCTCGCAGCGATTCGGTACCACGCAAACGGCGCGAACCCGCGCCGTGTTACGATCGCCATGAACGCCTTGATCACCACGAGTGCGACGAGGAAGGAGACCGTCGCGCCGATCGCGATCTGCCGAAATCGTGCGCGTGGAGTTCGTGGCGATGCTTGAACAGCTGCAGTGCTGTCGCCCCGACCAGCGTCGGCAAAGCCAGGAAGAAGCTGAACTCCGCCGCCGTCCGCCGGTCGATGCCCAGCGCCATCGCCCCCATGATCGTCGCGCCCGACCGGCTGACGCCCGGCACCATCGCGAGGCATTGCACCAGCCTGACGGTCGCGGCTTGCCCGGCGCCGACCGCCGATACACCGCCGGTTTCGCGCGGCCGCGCCAGCCGTTCGATCACCAGGATCGCGACGCCGCCGACGATCAACGACCACGCCACCACGCGCGCTTTCAGCAACGTGTCGATCCGGTCCCTATGGAGGAAGCCGATCACCACCGCGCGGGCAGGGGAACGCAATCAGCACGTTGCGCACGAACGCGATCGATCTGCGTTGGCCCAAGCTAGCACGCCTTTCATGACCGCCACGAACGTCCGCCAGTACAGCACGACGATCGCCAGGATCGCGCCCGGCTGGATCGCGATGTTGAACACCGCCCAGCGCGCCGCGTCATAGCCGAGCAGGTCACTGCGAGGATCTGGTGGGCCGGTCGATGATACCGGCAGGGAATTCGGTCACGCCCTCGACGATGCCGAGGATGATGGCGGCGATGATATCGGACACCGTTAGCCCCTAGTTAGGTGGTAGGAAAATCAGGTGGCGGCGCGCGAGAACGCCGAAGCGGCCGGCCTTGCGGTACCGCACCAGCCAGCCGGGCGCGACCGTCCTCCATCGGCGTAGGCACAATCCCGAGCGCCGACAGGCCGGGAACGGTGCCGGTCGCGACATTGTCGGTCTGCAGCATCTTCCACTGATCGCGTTTGATCGGGCGCGCCCGGCAGGGAACCCGAACATCGACATCGCATTGCCCGCAACGTCGGGCAGTTCGACCACTTCCGGCGCGCGGCCGATCGCCGTCGCCAGCCAGCGGATCAGTTCGCCCATCGCGATGACCTCGGGTCCGGCCAGTTCGTACGTCTTGCCCGCATGCGCCTTCCGGATCGGCCAGGACGCGCGTCACGGCTTTGGCGACATCGACGACGTGAACCGGCTGGAACCGTGCCTTGGCCTTGAGCACGGGGGACCATCGGCAGGCCGGCGACCATCGTCGCGAAGCGGCTGATGAACTTGTCCTCGGGGCCCGAACACGACCGACGGGCGCAGGATGACGGTGTCGGGGAATGCCGCGCGGGCAGCCGCCTCCCGCCGGCGCCCTTGGTCGCGTAATATTCTGAGTCCGATCCGGGGTCGGCGCCGATCGTCGAGGGATAGTCGACGAACGTCGTGACGCCCTCGCCGCCTTCGCCGCTTCCGTCGCGGCGCGCAGGCCGTCCTGCTGGATGCTCTTGAAGTTCGGCCCCCAGGTGCCGACCAGATAGACCACCGCATCCGATCCGGCGACGGCGCGCGCCACTGTGTCGGGCTTCGTCACGTCGCACGCCGCGAACTGCGTCTGCCCGAGCCCACCGAGCGGTTTCAGGAACCAGGCGCGCCGCGGGTCGCGCTCTGCGATCCGCACGCGCGCGCCCGCCGCCAGCAATTCCTGCGCGATATAGCGGCCGAGGAAATCCGCCCCCGCCGATCAGCGTTACCAGTTTGTCCTTCACGACGCGCCTCTTCGCAAAACTCGCCTGCTCCCATGCCGTGTCCCGCCCGCGCCGACAAGCGGCGACGGCGCGGTTGACAACGTCCCGACGCGCCCATAGAGCCCTTCGCGCCTCACCCCGTGCCCAGATGGCGGACTCTGGTAGACGCACCAGCTTCAGGTGCTGGCGCTCGCAAGGGCGTGGAGGTTCGAGTCCTCTTCTGGGCACCATTTTCCCTGTCAAATCAACTTTTTAGGGCCGAACGGCCGCGGGCCGTTATTGGCCAGATCGCGACTAAAGTGTCGTCGCTGACGACGTGATAGGCGTCGTAGAGGCTTACGGTCGGGTCGCAGTGCGGGGTGATGGCCGTGATGCGCGCGCTGAGACCCAGTGCCGCAGCACCGCTGTGGAGTATCACCGCGCCTTGTTCGTCGCCCATGAAGCGATAGGTGCTGCCCTCGGGGCGCGCCGGCCAGGATCACCGGCATGCCGGCCTCAGTCGCGAATGCTTTCAGCCCGGCGTCCAGCGTCGCCATGCCGGGCGCGTTGGCGCTGATCACGCGCGTATCGACCATCAACGCGGTGGCGAACGTCGTGCCGAGATCGCAGTCGCGATATTCGCGGTCCATGAAGATGTATGATCCGACCTGGAGCTCGGTCAGCACCCCGAACTCGACGTCGATACGATGCGTCCCGGTGCCGCCGCCGGTGACGACGGGCGGCGGCAACCCAGCCTCGGCCAGCGCCGCGATCACGGTCCGCAGATACGCGGTGCGGTCGGCGATCGCGGCGCGGCGATCGGCGAAGATCGGGATATGCTGCTGCGACCCGCAATAGAACTGCACGCCACCGTACATGAGTTGCTGCGCGTCGGCGATCTGCCGGGCCAATGTGACGGCGTCCACCGCCGACGCCACCCCCGTGCGATGGATGCCCGGATCGACATCGACCAGCACGGCGGGATCGGGCGGCCGTCATTGGGCGGCGGCGATCGCTGCGACCGCAACGGGATGGTCCGCGACTTATCGCGAGATCGGGGGATACGCTCGTTGCGAGCGCGACCAGCCGCTCGATCGCGGGCGCCGCGACGATCGGCGACGTCAGCGCAGGATCGATCCGATCCCCTTCCGCCGCCAGCGCTTCCGCCCCTCGCCGAGCTTGGCGCAGCAACACGCCGGCGCCGCGCCCGGCGTTGATCAGTGCAGTCGCGCGATGTCGGCTCTGCTCTTGTGCGTCTTGGCGTGGCGGGCGGAGCGCGATGCCGCGACGCCCGTTGCCCGAACGCCGCCATCGCCGCGATATTCGCCGCCAGCGCGTCGCGATCGACGATCAGCGCCGGCGGTGTTGGAGCCGATCGCGCGAGCCGGGGCTGGCCGATCAAATGGCCGTGAAGGTGCTGACTAGGGGTCATTCCCCCTTAGTCCTTCACAAAACCGATCCTGTCGAGCGCGGGCTGGATTTCGGGTTCGACATGAACAGCTTCCACAACAGCCCGGTGCGGTAGTTCTCGATCATCGCGACGGTCTGCGCCTGGTCGAGCGCCATATAGGCTTCCTCGTACCAGCCCTGACTCTCGTTGAACGAATCGGGGAAGCCGTACACGCCCCACAGGCGCGGCCCGAGGTCGCGGTAATAATGCCGCAGCGCGCATCGATCCCTGCGGCGTATAGGCATCGCGCCCAGTGCCGCGTGGACTTCGAGCGTGCCGTTGTCGTCGCGCTGGAGCGGCCGGCCGCCGCCATTGTTGACCCCGGCGGAAAAGCCCCAGGCATCGTCGCCATAACCCGACCATTTGCGCGGATTTTCCAGCGCATAGGCGCGCTGTATCAGCATGATGTTGCGGTTGTTGGTGAAATAGTTGGCGTATTTGTCGCGCTTGCCGCGCGGGTCGAAGCCCAGGAACGAGAATTGGGTGAAGAACGCCTCGGCGCCGTTCCCTTCGCCGACCTCAGCTTGTAGCCGTAATAGCTGTTGCCGTTGATGAAATGGTCGCCTTCGGTCGTGCGGCTCCAGCCTTGGCGGTATTTGATCGCGGTCTCCGACTGGCCGGCCCAGCCGCTATGCCACAGGCTCGCGGGGGACGCCGTGCGTCGGCGATGCGATGGCGAGGATGTACGCGATCGCCGACCCGTTCCAGCCGATCAGCGGGTGGTTGATGTAGAAGCCGTAGTTCGGCGACCAGTGCCAATAGAGGAAATCGCTGTCGGGGCGCTGGCGGTACCAGTCCCATTCGACGCCCTTCCATAGCGTCGTGACCGTATCGCGAATCTCGCGCTCGGCGGGCGTGGCGCGCGTGAAATATTGCCGCGCGGTCAGCAAGCCCTGCATCATGAACGCGGTCTCGATCAGGTCGCCGCCATTATCGTACTTGCCGAAATAGGCCATCGTCTTGCCGGTATTGCCGTTCAGGAAATGCGGCCAGACGCCGTGGTAGCGGTCGGCGGTCTTCAGGAAATGCAGGATCTTGAGGGAATCGATCGACCCCCTGCTGACGCGTCACGAAGCCGCGGTCGATCCCGACGAGCAGCGCCATCACGCCGAACCCCGACCCGCCCATCGCGACCTGATCGGGATCGCCGGGCGTGATCTCCATCGCCAGGCCGGCCTTGGGATGCGCGCCGTCCCAATAATATTTGAACTGCGCTTCCTGAACCATTGTCATCAGGTCGTCGTCGCTCATCGCGCGAGTCCGCGCACCGACCGTCGCGGAGACCGGGCTTTCGTTGCCCGCCGCATCGACCGCGGTGATGCGATAGCTCGCCTTGACGCCGATCGGCCCGATGAAATCCTGATAGCGATTCCACCCGACGCGCTGACTGCCGACCCATTCGTACGGCTTGCCGCCGACCGAGCGATAGATGCGATAGCTTTCGGTATCGGATGCACTTGCCTGCCAGTTCAGTTCGACATGGCGTTCGTAACCCTTCGCGGTCAGACCGGCAGGGGCAGGCGGGGCGACCATGTCGGTCGTCGTCGTATCGACCACGCGAACGTCGTCGATGATCAGACTGTGCGGCTTGCCGTCGTCGAGCCCCCTGGACGAAGGTCATCCGCGCGAGCTTGTTGGGATCGAACTTCTGGTCCTCGGTGCCCTTGGTCGCGCTCTTGAACGCGGCGAACGGCAGGACGATGCGCGTCCATTGCCGGGCCGTGATGCGGGGCAGTTCGATCGCCGGATTGCCGTTGCCGCCCTGGTCGCCGAGCATCAGCCGCGGCGTGTTGGCGGGCGTGATCTCGTCGTCGGCATACACCCACAGGCTGAGCGCGTCGCCGCGGAAATCGGTCAGCGATCCCCAGAAACGCGATGGTTCGATCGACGCCCACCAGCTGCCGCCGCGCGCCGAAGTCCAACTCAGCCGGATCGCGTTGGGCGGCGAATGCGTGATCCGTGTCTCGAGCGGCAGCTTGCCCTTGACCAGATCGAGCTTCGACGGCCCGACCTGCTCGCCCGACGACCACAGATACCAGCCGATGCCGCGCGTATTGTCGAACACGACGTGCTGTTCGTAGACCGAAGCGGCGACCGCCGCGCTGCCGATCGACAGCGCAACTGCGCCGGCGAGGAAATGCGCGAGCCTCATGCTGATCGTCCCTTGATGAAGATGTTGGTGGTCAGCCGCCCGACGCGCGGATCGGCGCTGAAGGTCGCATCCGGCGGGATGATCCCCGAATGGAGCATCGATCCGCGATAGATGGCCAGCCGGTCGCGCACCCCCTCGACCTGGCCGATCTGTTCGTAATGCGGGTTCGATCCGTGGATATACCCGACCGACTGGCTCGCGGCGCGCTTGGCGGTATCGATGAAGGTGCCGACATTGCCCTGATCGACGATCTCGATGCCGGTCGCGCGCTGGCGGAAGAAGGCGGTGCCGGACGTGTCGGTCAGGTAATGAAGCACCGCGATGTAATCGGGATCGGTCGAATCAAAATGAGGCGATCGCTGTTCGGGCGACAGCCGTGCGGGGTCGGCGGTCACCATCGAAAAGCTCGCTTCGATCACGTCGAACCCATCGACATCGAAGCCGCCGCCGATGAACGGCGCCGCCGCCTCCAGCGTACGTTCGACATAGGACCAGGCGGCATCGTGCGCGCGGATCGGCTGGCGGACGCCGGGATAATAGGTGCCGGCGGCCGACGGGAACGGCACCATCGCCGCCGCCATGTCGATGACGTCGTAGACCGCGCCGGAGAAGTCGTTGACGACGACCACCGGGCTTTGCGCCCGTCCGATTCGGCGCAGTTCGGGCGTCACGGCTCGATCGCGACGCGCGCCCCCTTGGGCAAATCGGGGAGCGAGAAGCGGAGCGCGCCGTCCTCGATGCGCACGACGATCTTCTTCGTGCCGAGCATCACCTTAGGCGCCGCGCTCTTCCAGCCATGGATCACCACGTCGAACCCGGTCCACCACGGCTTGCACGCACCCGCGCGCGGATCGAACGTCACCGACCCCGCGTCGCAACGGATCGCTTGGCGCAGGAACTGTCCGCGCTGATAGCCATAGCCGTCGCCGGCATCGAGGTAGAGCGACCCCGCGCAGTCGTCGCCACCCGGATAGACGTTGATCTCGAGCGCGCCCTTGGGCGTCTCGCCGGTCGACTGGACCAGCGGCTGCTTCGGGATGATCGCGCCCGGCCGGACGAACACCGGTAGCCGGTCGAGCTTGGGTGTTTCGACGGTCTTCGCGGCATCGATCCGCGCGCCGGTCCAGTAATCGTACCAGCCGACGCCCGGCAGTGCGATGTCGTAGGCCGCAGGGCTCTCCCACGTCATCGGCGGTGCGATCAGCAGGTCGCGGCCGAGCATGAACTGGTCCTCGGTCCCGCCGACGCGATCGCCCTTCACGACCTTGGGGTATTCGAGGAAGACCGGGCGCATCAGCGGCAGGCCGGTGCGGCTATTCTCCTCCGCGAGGCCGTAGATATACGGCATCAAGCGGTAGCGTTCCTCGATATAGCGCCGCCGGATCGCTTCCTGCGCGGGGCCGTGCACCCAGACTTCCTGCTCGGGTTTCCCCTCTGGTAGTGGTCGCGCATGATCGGGTTGAACGCGCCGACCTCGATCCAGCGGGTCAGCAGCTCGGGCGAGGGGGCGTTGCCCGCGAATCCGCCGATATCGGCGCCGGCATAGGAAAAGCCCGACAGGCCGAGGCTGACGAGCTGCGTCGTCGATAGCGAGAGGTGCGCCCAGCTCGACGTGTTGTCGCCGGTCCAGGTCGCCGCACAGCGTTGGCCGCCGGCGTACGACGCGCGGGTCATCACGAACGGGCGCTTGTCGGGGGCGAGCTTCTTCACGCCCTCGAACGTCGCGCACGAATTGAGCAACCTGGTGATGTTGTGCGTCTCCGCCTGCGTCGTCTTGCGCGTCGCGAAGCCGGGGGAGTCGATGATGTTGACCACGTCGATCGGCATGGTCTTGGTCGGCGAGTTGAACACCGCCGGCTCGTTCATGTCGTTCCAGAAGCCGGCGACGCCCATCTTCACGAAGTCGCGATATTGCTCGCCCCACCAGGTGCGCGCCTTGGTCTGGGTGAAATCGGGGAACAGCGCCGGACCGGGCCAGACCGGACCGACGAACGGCGTGCCGTCGGGATTCTTCATGAAGATGTCGGCGGCCGTGCCGCTGTCGTATGGCGCATAGCCCTGGTTCGGCGCGTTCGCGATGTGCAGGTCGGTGATGACGACCAGCTTCATCTTCATGCCGTCGAGCTTCGACACGAGCCCCGGCAGATCGGGATACGCCTTCTTGTCGACCGTGAACGGCCGGTTGCGGTCCTGATAGTCGATGTCGAGCCACAGCACGTCGGCCGGTATCTTGTCGGCGCGCAAGCGGTCGGCGATGCCCTGCGCCTCGACCTGCGTCATGTAGCTCCAGCGCGACTGCTGGAAGCCGAGCGCCCATCTCGGCGTCAGCGGCGCAGGGCCGGTCAGATAGGCGTAGTCCTGGACGATGTCCTTCGGATTGGCGCCTGCCATAACGTAGTAATCGACCCCGCCGCCCTCGGCCCCGAACGAGAAGGCGGCACGCTCGGACTTGCCGAGGTCCATGAAGCCGCGCCAGCTATTGTCCATGAACAGGCCGTAGGTGCCGCCCGCCTCGTCGAGGCCGATGACGAACGGGACCGATTTGTAGATCGGGTCGGTCGCCGGCGAATAGCCGAACTGATCGGTGTTCCAAAAGGTACAGGCGCCGCCGCGGCGATCGAGTGGACCGGTCTTGTCGCCCAGCCCGAAGAAATGCTCGTCGTTCGGCATTGCCTTGCGGACGCGAAACCCGCCATTGTCGAAGCGGATCGGGGTGCCGGCCGCGTCGGCGAGGATGGTCTTGCCGCTCAAATCCTTGATCGTGATCGCCAGCGTCTTCTGGTCGAGCAGCACGATCAGCTGCGCGGTGCGCAGTTCGACGGTCGAGCCCTGGTCGGCGACGGTCATCGCGACGCGCTTGCCGCGAACCTCGGGCAGCACCGCCCAGCTCGCATCCTCGGGCAGCGCGCCGTCGCCGGCGCGGACGCGGATGATGTCGTCGCGCGGCGCGCTGATCTCCAGCTTCACGCCGCCCGCCGACGCGACGTAGCGATCGACCGGCTTCGCCGCCGCCATCGCCGGCAGGATCAGGGCGGCGGTGGCGAGCAACGAGATCAGGCGCATCTTATGCTCCGGGCTGTAGGACGAAGGTGGCGGACGTTCCGCCCATCGCATGCGGCGCTATCCACACGTCGAACGCGCCGGGCTCGGCGTAGGTCTTCCTGTCGGGATGGACGAAACCGAGATCGGCGCGGCTCAGCGTGAAGCTGACGGTCGCCGACTGGCCGGGCTGGAGATCGAGATGCTTCATCCCCTTCAGCGCGCGGACCGGCTGGGTCAGGCTCGCGACCTTGTCGTTGATGTAGAGTTGCGCGACCTCGTGCATCGCGCGCGTCCCGGTATTGGTGACGGTCGCGGTGACGGTCATTGATCCCGCACCGGCTAGGGTCGCCGCGTTGACGGTCGTCGGCGAATAGCTCGCGTCCGAATAGGTCAGGCCATAACCGAACGGGTACAGCGGATCGTCGGTGACCTCGCGGTAGCGCGCCTTGTAATTCTTGTCGTCGGTCAGCTGCGGCCGGCCGGTGCGGCGATGATTGTAGTAGAACGGCTCCTGGCCCGATGCCTGGGGGAAGCTGACCGGCAGGCGGCCCTGCGGCGCGTAATCGCCGAACACCACGTCGGCGACCGAATTGCCGGTCTCGGAGCCCAGGAACCACGTCGCCATGATCGCGGGTGCGTTCTTGACTGCGCCGGTCAACGCCAGCGCGCGGCCGTGGCGCAGCAGCACGACGATCGGCTTGCCGGTCGCGGCGACGGCCTCGGCCAGCGCCATTTGCGGCGCGGGGATACCGATATCGACGCGCGCCTGCGCCTCGCCCGACATGCTGGCGCTCTCACCGAGCAGCAGCACGATGACGTCGGCGTCTTTCGCGAGCTTCACCGCCTTGTCGATCTCGCCGTCGATCGGCGCTTCGTAGTCGCTGCCACGCGTGACGCTGAGCTTTGCCTTGTCGCCCAGCGCGGCGCGGAAACCCTCCTCGACCGTCACGCAACTCTCATAGTCGGGGAAGTTGGCCCAAGGTCCGGGATAGTCGCCCTTCTGGCTCACCGCGGGGCCGATCAGGGCGATCTTGCCCTGCTTCTTGAGCGGGAGCAGATTGCCCTCGTTCTTCAGCAGCACCATCGACTTGCGCCCGGCCTCGCGCGCCAGCGCGATCGCGTCGGGGCGGCGGATGTCGCGGGCCTCGCGCGCGGGATCGAGCGAGCGGTAGGGATTGTCGAACAGCCCGATCGCTTTCTTCACGTACAGCACGCGACGCACCGCGGTATCGACCACCGACATCGGCACGCGACCCGCCTTCACCAGATCGGGAAGGTGCTTCCAGTACAAACCCGACTGCATCGAGATGTCGCACCCCGCGGTGATCGACTTCACCACCGCGTCGGGCCCATCGGCGGCGAAGCCGTGGAGGATCAATTCCTCCTCCGACGTATAGTCGCTGACCACCAGCCCCTTGAACCCCCACTCGCCGCGCAGGATGTCGGTGAGCAGATAGTGATTGCCGGTCGACGGCACTCCGGCGATGTCGTTGAAGCTCGACATGGTGGTGATCGCGCCGGCGTCGAACGCCGCCTTGAATCCGGGCAAGTGGACTTCGCGCAGCGTCGTGTCGGGAATATCGGCGGTGTTGTATTCCATCCCGCCCTGCACCGCGCCGTACGCCGCGAAATGCTTGGGGCAGGCGATCATCGAATCGTCGCGGCGGATGTCGGGTCCCTGGAACCCGCGGACGCGTGCGCGGGCGAACTGGACGCCGAGCCAGGGATCCTCGCCCGATCCCTCGACCACACGGCCCCAGCGCTGGTCGCGCGCGACGTCGACCATCGGCGCGAAGGTCCACATGATGCCCTTGGCCGACGCCTCGACCGCCGAGGCGCGCGCGGTCCGTTCGGCGAGGCCGGTGTCGAAGCTCGCCGCTTCGCCCAGCGGGACCGGGAAACTGGTCTTCATCCCGTGGATCACGTCGCCAGCGAAGATCAGCGGGATCTTGCGCGGGCTTTCCTCGACCGCGACCTTCTGCAGCTCGCGGCCGAGCGTGGTGCCGATGCCGTTGAACAGCCCGACGATCTCGCCGCGGCGGATGCGGCCCTTGAGCTCGTCGAGCCCCTGTTCGGCCAGGCCCGGATTGAGCTTCGACCCTCGGTGCGCGCCGCCAGCGGATCGGAATAGATCGACAGCTGCCCGGCCTTGTCCTGGATGCTCATCGTCCGGATCAGTCGCTCGATGAACGGGTCGGTCGCGGGCGCGGCCTTGGCGAAGGCGGGCAGCGTCGCCGATACGACCGCGACGGCGGAGGCACCCTTCAGGAGATCACGACGGTTTATGTGAACGTTCACTTTTCAACATCTCCTGTTGCGTCATGCCGCGTATCGCGCGGACAAAAAAGGGGAGGCAACCTGGCGGTCCCTCCCTGGATTGCGACTAGAGGCCCCCCGACCTCACGAGCGTCAGAACTTGAACTTGGCGCCCACCTGGAAGCTGCGGCCGAGCCCGGTCGTGCCGTTTTCTTCGAGCGTCGGGTTCTGGCCGCTACCCGCACCCCACGCCGAATAGCTGCGGTTGACGCTGTCGAACACGTTGAACGCGGCCGCGCTGAGCTCGAAGTTGGTGCCCCAGGGCAGCTTGAAGTTCTTGGCGATGCGCAGGTCGAGGTTCTTGTAGGCGATGAACGGCTTCGGGAAGAACACGCCGCCGAAATTACCGTAGCAGCAGGCATTTTCCGGCGGGTTCGGCTTAAAGATGACGTTGCCGAACGCCGGACCCGAGCTGAGCGTCAACGTGCCCGACAACACCGTGTCGAACGGCCCGCGAACGATGCCGGTCGCGACGAGGCGGTACTTCTCGACGCCCTGGACGTATTCCCATCCATACGCATCGACGCGCGGGCCGTTGTAGAATTCGTCGTTGTTCGCCAGTTCCTGCGCGACGTTGGTGCGGGCGCGCTGGATCGTCAGCGCCGTGGTGAAGCCCCAGCGCGTGCTGGCGTTGAACGGCTTTTCTGCGGTCAGGTAGATCGCGGCATACGATGCCTTGCCGCTGTTATCCCCGATGTTGAGCTTGCCGTTGAACCCGGCCAGCTGACCCGCCGCCGGGAAGTTGTCCTCGACCCACTGGTCGCCCTGCGACGTATAGGTGCCGTTGGGCAGACGGTTGCCGCGGACGAAGCGGAAGATGTTGTTGCTGCGGACATACGAGAGCGTCAGCGAGGTCTGGATCTGGCCGAACCGCTTGCGCACCCCGACGTTGAACTGGTCGGAATAGGGCAGCTTGGTCTTGTTGTTGAGCAGCCAGACGTCACCGCCGAGACCCGTCGAAATGCCCAGCGCGCGGAGCGTCGCGACGTCCTTGTACGACGCGCTGTAGGGGATCGTTCCAGCCGGCAAGGTGCCGCCGTTGCCGGCTGCCAGCGCCGCGCAGCTCGCCTGGTTGGCCGTGGCCGCCCCGGGGTTGCAGAACGTGATCGATACGACCTTCTGGTAATAGGATTTGACCGTCTCGATGCCGGACTCGATGAACAGCGGGCGGTCGTAATAGCGGCCCGCGCCGGCGAAGAAGATCAGGTCGCGGTCGCCGTTCAGGTCGTAGCTGACGCCCAGGCGCGGCTGGAATGCGCCGTAGAACGGTTTGCGATTGCTGCCCGTCGAAATGTAGTCGTTCGGGTTGATGCCGGCCGCCTGCCAGCCGGGATAGGCGCGGAGCGCCGCCGCGATGTTGGCGGGGGTGACGAACTTCTCGTTCTTCGCGTTGTTCTCGAAATCCCACCGCAGGCCGATGTTGAACGTCCAATGCTCGTCGGGCGTCCAGTCGTCCTGCAGGAAGACGCCGAACTGCGTGTTCTTCGCCGAGGCCGGGCGGAAATCGATCACCGAGATGCGCGCGCCGTACGGCGTGCTACCGGCGAAGTCGGTATAGCCCGCCGCGTTGAAGAAATAGCCGCCGTTGCTGTACGAATCCTCGGTCCGCTCATACTTGTCGAACGACAGCCGGACGCCGGCCTTGATGACGTGTTGACCGGCGAAGAAGGTCGCATTGTCCTTGAACGACAGCGTCTTCTGGTTGTCGTTCTGGAAGAAGCTGTTCGCTCCCAGCGCGGCGACCGACCCGAAATCGTTGACGTTCGCCGACAGCGTGATTTCCGGACCGTCGGTCACGCGCGGCGTGCCGTTGGAAACCTTGCTATAGGCGATCTGCAGCTCGTTCAGGAAACCTTCGCTGCGATGGCTCCATTCGAACTGGAAGTTCTTGACGTCGTTGTTGAGGAAGTGGCCGTGGCTCGGGACCGAGGTGCCGCCGTAATCGGCCAGGTTCTTTTCCTTGCGGACGAAGCCGGTGAGGTTGATCGTGTCCTCGTTGGTCGCGAACAGGGTCAGCTTGCCGAAATACAGGCGCTGCTTGAACGTCTGCGGATAGCTGCCGTTATAAAGCGACTGGATGCTCGCCGGCACCGGCGCGCCGAAATTGACCGTGGTCGACGGCGACTTCTTGTCCTGGCCTTCGAACGCGAAATAGAAGTGCAGGACGTTCTTGATGATCGGCCCGCCGAGATCGGCGCCGTATTGCTTGCGGTTGTAATCGGGCTTGGGGTTGGTCCCGTTGGGATTGTTCGCTTTGCCCGCGCGGTCGAAATAGGGGCCGCGAGATGAACGACTTCGGCTGATATTCGATAAACGCGTCGCCGCTGAACTTCTGGCCGCCGGTCTTGGTCACGGCGGTGATGATCGCCGATCCGGCCTGTTCGTATTCCGCCTTGAAGTTCTGCGTGTTGACCGCGAATTCCTGCACCGCGAGCTGCGGGAAGGGATTGCCCTGCGAGAAGTTCTGACCCGACAGGCCGCCATGGTTGATCGGGTTCTTCAGCGAGAAGCCGTCGATGAACACGTTGGTGTTGTCCGGGCTGGTCGCGCCGGCCTGGACCTGGCGGTTGCTGCCCGGGGGCGACACGTTGACGCCGGGGGCGAGCGCCGCGAAGTTCAGGAAGTTACGATCGCTCTGCGGCAGGTTTTCGATCTGCGCGCGGCTGACGCTGGTCGAGACGCCCGACGCGCGGGGATCGACGCGGCCGCGTGAGCCGGTGACGACGATGTCCTTGCCCGGGCTGGTGGTCGCGGCGGCTGCAGCGGCGGCGGTCGCCAGATCGGCAACGATCGTCTGGCCGACCGGCGCGACGACTTCGATCGGCTGTTCGTCGTTGACCTGCACGCGATAGGTCGAGGGGCGCAGGCCGATGGCGTTATAGTTGCCGTTGGCGTCGGTCTTCACCGTGACGCGTTGGCCGGTGACTTCGTCGGTGACGGTGACCGTCGCGCCGGGTTGGGCGCCGTCGACATGTCCCTGGATCGCGGCGGTCGACGTCGACTGTGCAGCGGCAGGCGTTGCCGTCACGAGCGCCATCGCCATCGCGACACCGGAGATACCGAGTGCGAGGCCGGACCGCGTCGAAGTATATTTCCGCATTTTTCTCTCCCCTACGCCGGTTTTGTAACCGGTTACATCAACGCTGTGGATACTCGTTACCTAACTTCACCCTGTCAAGCCCGTCCCGCGCTTTGCTTTTACCTGTGGCGCTTTTGCTACGCGCGCGGTCATGCCGGCAGCGGTGGCGCCTTGCAGTGACGGTCGATGAAGGCGGCGTGGTCGGGCATCGCGTCGGCGACGTCGGCGACGACATCGACGATGTCCGCCAGGAACTCGTCCTGCACCGCGTCGGGCACCATGCGGACGTTCGGGTCGGGCTGCATCTTCAGGCCCTGGCCGAGCAGCACTTGCACCCAGCTTTCCTCGCGGAAGAGTTCGCCTGCGCCGCGCATGAAGAAGCGGCCCGACGACGCGAACAGTTCGAGCCGGGACGCGAGGCTGTCGGGCACCTGTATGTTCTTGAGATAGTCCCAGTACGGTGTGTCGGCCCGCTCGGTCACCTTATAGTGCGCGATGATGAAGTCGCGCACGTCGGTGAACTCGAAATCGTGGCGGCGGTTATATTCGGCGATGTCCGCCGCGGCGAAGCCCTGGTGCGGGAACAGGGCGATCAACCGCGTGATGCCGGTCTGGATCAGATGGATGCTGGTCGATTCGAGCGGTTCGAGGAACCCCGAGGACAGGCCGATCGCGACGACGTTCTTTTCCCAAGCGTGGTGGCGTTTGCCAGGGCGAAAGCGCACCGGCCGTGGGTCGGCGAGCGGCTTGCCGTCGAGGTTGGCGAGCAGCACTGACGCCGCTTCGTCGTCGGAAATGTGATCGCTCGAATAGACGTGCCCATTGCCCGTCCGGTGCTGGAGTGGAATGCGCCACTGCCAACCATGGTCGCGCGCCGTGACGCGGGTGTAGGGCGTCAGCGGCTCGACGCGCTCGCACGGCACCGCCAGCGCGCGATCGTTGAGCAGCCAATGGTTCCAGTCCTCATACTCGACGCCGAGCGCCTGCCCGATCAACAGCCCGCGCATGCCCGAACAATCGACGAACAGGTCGCCATCGACCGTCCGCCCGTCCTCCAACACGACATGCGCGACATGGCCGTTTGCGGGATCCAGCGCGACGTCGACGATCTTTCCCTCGATCCGTTCGACCCCCATCGGTTCGGATCGCTCACGCAGATATCGCGCGAACAGCGACGCATCGAACTGATACGCGAAATCGAGTCCGGCGATGGGCGACCCGGGACTGCTCGTGTCGGGCAAACAGAATTTGTTGGCCATGCCCGCGCGGCAGTTGAGCGCGTAATCGTCGAAATGCCGCGCGCCGCCGCGCTCCCGTTGCGCCAGCCACAATTGGTGCGTGTGAAGCCACATGAAGTCCTGGCCGATCCGCCCGAAGCCGTGGAAATAGCGATCGGTCCCGTCGCGCCAGCCGACGAAATCGATCCCCAGCTTGAACGTCGCCTGGGTCGCGCGGATCATCTCGATCTGGTCGATGCCAGCCATATTCACATAGTCGCGGATGCCGGGAATGGTCGCCTCGCCGACCCCGATGATGCCGATCTCGTCGGATTCGATCAGCCGGATCGTGTAGCTCTTGAACAGGTGCGACAGCAGCCCCGCCGTCATCCATCCCGCCGTGCCGCCGCCGACGATCGTGATGGTCTTGATGGGGCTGGGTGGGCGATCGATCATCCTGTCCTCCGGTGCGCCTCTGGCGGGCGCGTCATCATTCTCTAGCGCGGCATGCGGCGTCGCGTAAACGGTTACATTTCCGTCTTGCCTCGGCGATTGCGTCGTTGTTAGGTGGCGTTCGGTCCGGGTCAACCGGCGGGAGAGGAAGGTCGATGGCGACGGTTCGCCTGACAGGTGCAACCAAAGCGTTCGGCCCGGTCGAGGTGCTGAAGGGCATCGACCTCGACATCGCCGACGGCGAGTTCGTCGTGTTCGTCGGTCCGTCCGGATGCGGCAAGTCGACCTTGCTCAGGAGCATCGCGGGGCTCGAAACGCTGACCAGCGGGTCGATCGAGATCGACGGCCGGCAAGTCGACGATGTGTCGCCATCGGCGCGCGGGATCGCGATGGTGTTCCAGTCCTACGCGCTCTACCCGCACATGAGCGTGCGCGAGAATATGGGGTTCGCGCTCAAGCTCGCCGGGAGGTCGAAAGCGGAGATCGCCGACGCGGTGACGGCGGCGGCGCGCACACTCGATATCGAGCATCTGCTCGATCGTTGGCCCAAGGAATTGTCGGGCGGCCAGCGTCAGCGCGTCGCAATCGGCCGCGCGATCGTGCGCCAGCCCAAGGTGTTCCTGTTCGACGAGCCGCTGTCCAACCTCGACGCCGCGTTGCGCGTCCGCATGCGCTACGAATTCGCCAGCCTGCATCGGGCGCTCGGCACGACGATGATCTACGTGACGCACGACCAGGTCGAGGCGATGACCTTGGCCGATCGCATCGTGGTGCTCAACGGCGGCGTGATCGAACAGGTCGGGACGCCGGGCCAGCTCTACGCGGCGCCCGACACATTGTTCGTCGCGGGCTTTATCGGCGCGCCGACGATGAACTTGTTGCCCGCGACCGTGGTTGGTCCGGAAAGCGTCAAGCTGGCCGGCGGGCAAGTGATCGAGGTCGCTACGGGACCATCGGCGCCTGGCGCAGCGGTGACGCTGGGCGTCCGGCCCGAGCATCTGCGCGTTGGCGGCGCGGGCAACGTGCTGACGGGGGCCGTGCGTATGATCGAGTCGTTGGGATCGGCACATCACATCCATCTCGCGGTCGAGGGGCTGGCCGATCCGCTCGTCGTATCGCTCGGCGAGCGCCCGACAGGCGAGACGCTGACCGTCTCGCTGCCGCGCGACGCGCTGTTGCTGTTCGACGACGCGGGCCGTGCCGTGCGGGGGAGGGATTAGTCATGTCCACCGTCACCATCCGCGACGTCGCGCGCCGCGCCGACGTGTCGGTCGCCTCGGCCAGCCGTGCGCTCAACAACCACAGCAACGTGACGGCGAAGACGCGCGAACGCGTCCTCGCCGCGGCGCGGGCGCTCGATTACGTCCCGCATCTCGGGGCGCGGAGTCTGTCGCGCGGGCGATCGAACACGATCGGCGTCGTGTTACCCGACCTGTTCGGCGAGTTCTTTTCGGAGATCATCCGCGGAATCGATTACGCCGCCCACCGCCGCGGGCTGCAGCTTCTCCTGTCGAACATGCACGGCAGCGCGGAAGAGACCGAGATCGCGATCCGCGCGATGCGGGGGCGGGTCGATGGCCTGCTCGTCATGTCGCCGCAGATCGATGCGGAGTTTCTCGGCCGCAGCTTGCCCAAGGGATTGCCCGCGATCGTGATGAACGCGGCGGCCGACGGCATCCACCCGACCATCGCGATCGACAATCTCGCCGGCGCGCGCGACGCGGTGGCACATCTGCTCGCGCAGGGCTGCAAGCGGATTGTCCATATCGCCGGCCCGCGCGGCAATGCCGACGCCGATGCGCGTCGGGCCGGATTCGTCGAGGCCGCAGGGAAAGCCGGCATCGTGATCGACGGCGATTTCAGCGAGGCGTCGGGCATCGCGGCCGCGCGCCGTATCCTGGCCGATCACCGCGACGTCGACGGCGTGTTCGCGGCGAACGACATGACCGCCGTCGCGTGTATGGCGACGCTGGCGGAGGGAGGGATACGCGCACCCGTCGATGTTGCGATCATCGGCTTCGACGGGGTGCCGATCGCGCAATATGTCACGCCCGCTCTGTCGACGATGGCGCTCAACCTCGCCGAACTCGGTGAGCGCGCGGTCGAGCGGCTGATCGCGGCGACCGAAAATCCCGAGGCACCGCCCTCGACCGAAATGATGACACCGCAACTCGTGATCCGCGCGTCGAGCCGCCGCCATGCTTGATCGCCGGCAACTTCTCTTCGCAGGCGGTGCTGCCGCGCTCGGTGCTGGGCGACTCGGCGCGGCCGCGCCCGATCTGCTGAGCGACATCCAGCAGCGCACCTTCCGCTTCTTCTGGGAGCGCACCAATCCCGCGAACGGCCTGATGGTCGATCGCTGGCCGAGCCCGAGTTTTTCGAGCATCGCCGCGACGGGATTTGCGCTGACGGCATTGCCGATCGGCGTGACGCATGGCTGGATCACCCGCGACCAGGCGCGCGACCGCACGCTCGCCACGTTGCGCTTCTTCTGGAACGCGCCGCAGGGCGACGCGCCCGCCGGGATGACCGGCCACAAGGGCTTCTTCTACCATTTCCTCGACATGGCGTCGGGGCAGCGTTTCGGTCAGTGCGAGCTGTCGTCGATCGACACCACGTTGCTGCTCGGCGGCGTGCTGTTCGCCGGGCAATGGTTCGACCGGTCCGACGAAGCCGAGATCCGCGATCTCGCAGCCAAGATCTACGCGCGCTGCGACTGGCGCTGGTTCCAGCAGCAGGACGAGGGGCACCGCGTGTCGATGGGCTGGCACCCCGGTCGCGGTTTCCTCGACCGGCCGTGGTTCGGTTATACAGAGGGGCAGATCCTCTACATCCTCGCATTGGGCGCGCCCGACCATCCGCTCGGCAAGGACGCCTATGACGGCTGGTGCACCAGCTATTTCAACAGCTGGCGCGGTGAGGGCCCGATGCGTCACCTCGCCTTCGGCCCGCATTTCGCGCACCAATACACGCAATGCTGGATCGACCTGAAGGGTGTGCGCGACGCGACGATGCGGCGCGAAGGGTTCGACTATTTCGAGAATAGCCGCCGCGCGACGATCGCCCAGCGCATGTATGCCCAGCAGAACCCCGGCAAATGGACGGGCTATGGCGGCGACATCTGGGGGCTGACCGCGTGTGACGGGCCGGCGGACGCAGTGATCGGCGGTCGCCAGTTCTACGGCTACGCTGCGCGCGGGCCGGTGGGTTTTCCCGACGGGCTCGACGACGGCACGATCGCGCCGACCGCATCGATCGCTTCGCTGCCCTTCGCGCCCGAGATCGTCGAGCCTGCCGCGCGCGCGCTGCATGATCGCTACGGTAGCGCGATCTACGGCGACTACGGCTTCCTCGATCGTTCAACCCGAGCTTCACTTCGCGCACCACGCCGACACAGCGCGGCAAGATCACCAAGCAGGCCGGGTGGGTCGACAGCGATTATCTCGGCATCGACCAGGGTCCGATCCTGGCGATGATCGAGAACCATCGCACCGGCTTGGTCTGGAAGACGATGCGCGAGCATCCGGCGATCAAGCGCGGGCTGCAGCGTGCGGGCTTTACCGGCGGATGGCTGGGATGAAGCGGATCGTCGCGATCCTGTTGCTGGCGATCCTGGGGTCGTGCGCGAATGCGTCGTCGCAGACCGTGATCGACGTCTGGGCGATGGGCCGCGAGGGGGAGGTGATCGGCGACCTGATCCCGCAATTCGAGCGCGAGAATCCGGGGATTCGCGTCCGCGTCCAACAATTGCCGTTCTCCGCCGCGCACGAGAAGTTGCTGACCGCGTTCGTCGGCGACGCGCTGCCCGACATGTCGCAGCTCGGGAATAGCTGGGTTCCCGAATTCGCCGCGTTGGGCGCGCTCGAGCCGCTCGACCAGCGCGTCGCCGCGAGCGCCGACGTGCCGCGCGCCGACTACTTTCCCGGCATCTGGGATTCGAACCTGGTCGACGGCAAGCTGTACGGCGTGCCGTGGTATGTCGACACGCGACTGTTGTTCTACCGTCGCGACATCCTGAAGCGGGCGGGGTTCGATCACCCGCCGCGCGACTGGGCGGAATGGCGGCGTCAGATGGTGGCGATCAAGAAGCTCGTCGGCCCCGACAAATACGCCGTCTATTTCCCGCTCAACGAATATGAACCACTCGAAATCCTGGGGCTGCAAGCGGCCGAACCGATGGTCACCGACGATGCGCGCGGCAATTTCGGCAGCGCGGGTTTCCGCAAGTCGTTCGATTTTTACCTCGGCACGATGCGCGACGGTCTGGCACCGGTCGCCGCATCGACCGACGTCGCCAATGTGTGGGACGAATTCGATCGCGGCTGGTTCAGTTTCTACATCACCGGCCCGTGGCAGATCGGCGAATTCAAGCGCCGCCTGCCGCCCGAGCATCAGGGCGAGTGGATGACCGCGCCGATGCCCGGCCCCGACGGCCCCGGTGTGTCGAACGCGGGCGGATCGAGCCTGGTGCTGTTCAAATCGTCGGCGAAGAAGGACGCGGCGTGGAAGCTCGTCCGTTTCCTGTCGCGCCCCGACATCCAGTCCAAATTCCACGCGCTGACCGGCGACCTGCCGCCGCGGATCAGCGTGTGGAAGACTCCGGCGCTTGCCAACGATCCCTATTCCAAGGCGTTTGGCGAGCAGATGACGCGGATGCGCGCGACGCCCAAGGTCCCCGAATGGGAACGGATCGCGACCGACCTCAAGCTCGTCACGGAAAAGGCCGCGCGCGGCGTCTTGTCGCCCGATCGCGCGATCGACGACCTCAACAAGCGCGCGGACGAAACGCTCGCCAAACGCCGCTGGGTGTTGCTCCGCCAGAAGCGCCAGGGAGACGCGTCGTGAACCGCGAGCGCGCCGCCTGGGGCTTCGTCGCGCCGGCGCTGATCGCGCTCGGTTTGTTCTTCTTCCTCCCCGTTGTGGCGGCGCTGATCCTCAGCTTCACCGATTTCGACATCTATGCGCTCGCCGATATCGGCAATCTGCGCTTCGTCGGGCTCGATAACTATCTTCACCTTCTCCAGACGCCATTGTTCTGGAAAGCGCTGGGTAACACCGCCTGGTTTGTTCTGCTCGGCGTGCCGTTGTCGATCGCGATGTCGCTGGCCGCGGCGTTGCTGCTCGACAGCAAGCTCGCGCGGTTCAAGGGGATATTGCGGACGGTCTATTTCGCGCCGGTCGTGACCACGCTCGTCGCGGTGGCGGTGATCTGGCGGTACCTGCTGCACACCAAATACGGCTTGGTGAACTGGGTGCTCGGCGGGATCGGGATCGGCCCGATCGACTGGCTCGGCGACCCGCATTGGTCGATGCCGGCGATCGTGCTGTTCGCGGTATGGAAGAATTTCGGGTACAACATGATCATCATCCTCGCGGGGTTGCAGACCATCCCCGAGGAGTTGCACGAAGCCGCCCGGATCGACGGCGCCAGTGCGTGGCAGCGGCTGCGCCACGTCACGCTCCCGGGTCTCGCGCCGGTTCTCCTGGTCGTATCGATCCTGACGATGGCGGGTTACTTCCAGCTGTTCGCCGAACCCTATGTGATGACGCAGGGCGGGCCGGCAGAGAGCACCGTCAGCATCCTCTATTTCATGTACGAGCAGGGTTTCAAATGGTGGAACCTGGGGTTCGCCAGCGCGGTCGCGTTCGTGCTGTTCGCGATCATGTTCGCGCTGACGTTGTTGCAATTGCGCGTGTCCGAACGGTGGATGCGATGAGGCGCGGCGGCATCCTGACCAACATCGCCCTGTGGCTGATCGCGGTGTTCGCGCTTGCGCCGCTCGCATGGATGGTGTCGGTCAGCTTCATGAGCCCGGGCGAGGCGTCGAGCTTCCCGCCGCCATTGCTGCCGACCAAGCCGTCTGGCGCCAACTTCGTCGCCCTGTTCGCGAACACCGACATGGCGCGCTACCTCGCCAACAGCCTGGTGCTGGCGACGCTCGCGACGTTGCTGTCGCTGACCTTCAACGTGATGGCCGGGTATGCGTTCGCCAAACTGCGTTTCCGCGGGCGCGACCAACTGTTCCGCGTCCTGCTCACCGCGCTCGTCATCCCGGCGCAGGTGGCGATGATCCCGCTGTTCCTGATCTGCAAGTCGCTCGGCATCGTGAACAGCTTCGCAGGCGTGCTGGTGCCGTCGATCGCCAGCGTGTTCGGCATCTTCCTGGTTCGCCAATATGCGCTGTCGATCCCCGATGAAATGCTCGAGGCGGCGCGGATCGACGGGGCGAGCGAGGGGCGCATCTTCCGCGCGATCGTGCTGCCGACGCTGAAACCGATCCTCGCGACCTTGGCGACGTTCAGCTTCCTCGGTTCGTGGTCCGATTTCCTGTGGCCGCTGATCATCCTCAACGACAGCGAGAAGCAGACGCTGCCGGTCGCGCTCGCCAATTTGTCGCGCGAGCATGTCCAGGACGTCGAGCTGATGATGGCAGGCAGCGTGGTGACGTTGCTGCCGGTCCTTGCGCTCTTCCTGCTGCTGCAACGCTATTACATCGCCGGATTGATGGCTGGGAGTGTGAAGGGATGAGGAGATTGCTCTTGGTTCTGGCTGCGGCGGCGAGCGTCGCCGCGACCAAGGCGCCGCCCGCGCCGGCGATCCCGCCGGAGGGCGTGCAGACCGCGCAGCCGGCGCCGGCCGGCGGCTATCCGTATCTCGCCTTCGTACCCAAGGGGTATGGTGCGGATTCGACGCAGCGCTGGCCGCTGGTGATCTTCCTCCACGGATCGGGCGAACGCGGTACCGATATCGAGGTCGTCAAGAAGAACGGGCCGCCCAAGATAATCGCCCAGCATGCGGGATCCCCGTTCATCCTCGTCTCGCCGCAACTCGAAATGGGCGCCGACGGCAGCCGTTGGGACACGGCGAAACTAGAGGCATTGCTGGCCAACTTGCGCAAGACCTACCGCGTCGACCCCAGCCGCATCTACCTAACCGGGCTTAGCCTGGGCGGGTACGGCACGTGGGATTGGGCATTGAAGCGGCCCGATCTGTTCGCCGCGATCGTCCCCGTCGCCGCCAATTCCGAGAACAAAGCGGCCGATCCGTGCGTGCTGAAGGACATGCCGATCTGGGCGTTCCACGGCGACCAGGACGACGTCGTCGATCCGCTGCAGGGCTTCGCGATCGTCAAGGCGGTGGATGCCTGCAAGGGCAGCGTGCGCCCGCGGATGACGGTGTATCCGCAGATGACGCACGGATCGTGGGAACCCGCTTACGACGATCCCGCCATGTGGCGTTGGCTGCTCGAACAACGCCGCGTGACCCCCGCGCCTGGCGACCCCGAAACACCCAAGAAGAAAGCCAAGAAATGACGACTTCTTTCCCCGACGATTTCCTGTGGGGATGCGCCACCGCCGCCTATCAGATCGAAGGCTCGCCGCTCGCCGATGGCGCGGGGGCGTCGATCTGGCAGCGCTTCAGTCACGACCCGCGGCTGATGGCGGCAAAGGGCGAGACCGGCGACATCGCGTGCGATCACTATCATCGCATGGCCGACGACGTCGCGATGATGAAGGAAATGGGGCTGAAGGCATACCGCTTCTCCGCCGCCTGGGGCCGCGTGCTGCCGGATGGGATCGGACGCGTGAACGAAGCAGGTCTCGGTTTCTACGAACGGCTGGTCGACACGCTGCTGGCCAACGGCATCGAGCCACTCTGCACGCTCTATCATTGGGACCTCCCCGCCGCGCTCGACGACAAGGGCGGCTGGCTCAATCGCGACAGTGCGGAATGGTTCGCCGAATACGGCCGGACGATGTTCGAGCGGCTCGACGGGCGCGTGAAGAAATGGGTGACGCTCAACGAACCGTGGGTGATCACCGATGGCGGTTATCTCCACGGCGCGCTGGCGCCGGGCCACAAGAACGTGTTCGAAGCGCCGATCGCCAGCCGCAATCTGATGCGCGCGCACGGCGCCGCGGTTAAGGCGTATCGCGAGGTCGGCAAGCACGAGATCGGCCTCGTCGTGAACCTCGAGCCCAAATATGCGGCATCGGAGTCGCCCGACGACAAGGCCGCGACGGCGCGCGCGACGGCGTACATGAACCGCCAATATCTCGATCCCGCAATCCATGGGAAATGCCCGGCCGAACTCGCCGAGGTGTTCGGCGAGGCGTGGGTCGATTGGTCGGCCGAGGACCTCGCGCTGGCCAAGCAGAAGATCGATTTCGTCGGGGTCAATTACTATACGCGCAACGTCACCCGCGCCGATCCGACCAACTGGCCGCTCGCCGCGAACATGGTGCGGCAACCGCTCGCGACCTACACCACCACCGACTGGGAAGTGTTCCCGCGGGGGCTTACCGACGTCCTCCTGTGGGTAAAGGACAATTACGGTGACCCGGCGATCTACATCACCGAAAACGGCGCCGCCTTCTTCGACCCGCCGGTCGCGGAGCAGGGCCGGATCGAGGACCCGTTGCGCGTCTCGTATCTCCGCCATCACATCGCCGCGGTCGGGAAGGCGATCGAGCAGGGCGCCGACGTGCGCGGCTACATGCTGTGGTCGCTGCTCGACAATCTCGAATGGTCGCTCGGCTATTCGAAGCGGTTCGGCATCGTCCACGTCAATTTCGGCACGCAGGAGCGCACGCTGAAGGATTCGGCGAAGTTCTATCGCGAGGTGATCGCGACCAACGGCGCCTGTCTAAGCTAGACGAGCGCCGCCTTGGCCCGCGCTTCGGCCTCGGCATGAAGCGCCCAGAAATTCTCGATGCGCTTGCCCGCGATGCGGCGTTCCAGCACGTCGAGGTGCGACCCCCAGCCGCCGCCGAAATTGCGCGCGTCGTCGGGGCCGCGCAGCCCGCTATGCGTCAGCACCAGCCGCGTGCGGTCGTCGTCGATCGGCGTCAGCTCGAACAGCACCGACCCCGCCTCGCCATTATCCCAGGTGAAGGCGAGCAGGTGCGGCGGCTCGATCCGCTCGATCGTCTCGAACCACGACTTGCCGACATTCTTGGCGTACTTGTCGGGCATCGGCGCGTCGCCGTCGGACAGCGCGCCGTGATCGAAGGTCAACCCGAACTTGCCGCCGACGCGCGGCTCGGTCTCGCCGCCCATGAACCAGCGCGCGCGCAGATCGGGCTCGATCAGGTAACGCCATACGGTATCGATCGGCGCGTCGATCGTGCGGTCGAAACGCAGTTGTTGCGCAGTGATCGTGTCAGTCATTCGAATTCTCCACTGTATCCGCCAGATTGCCGAGGATCATCGTCCAGCCCTGGCGCGTCTGTTTTTCGTAATCCGTCCAAACGCCCTCGTGCGTCAGCGTCAGCCGCGATCCGTTGTCAGTCGGCGCGATCGCGATCGTCACGCGGGTCCATTCGCCCTGGTCTGTCTGGCCAGCCATGCAGGCCCTGAACTGGAAGACGAGGCGATGCGGGCGGTCGATCTCCTCGAAGCGCAGATGATGGTGCGCCTCCCGATCGCCGCGCCGTTCGACGATCAGCGCCACGCCGCCGACCCGCGCGTCGATGTCGCAGGCCAGCATCTCGCCGTCGGGTGTCGCGAACAGGAAGCGGCGCGCTTGTGCGGGGTCGAGCCAAGCATTGAACACGCGGTCTGGCGCCGCCGCGATGTCGCGCATGAGGGTTAGGGTGGCGCTCACTTCTTATCCTCCGCGATGACGGCTTCGAGCCGGTCGAGCGTGATTGTCCAAAATTGCTCCCACTGCCGCAGCCATTGCTCGGCCTCGCGCAGCCGGTCGGCCTTGAGCCGGCACAATTGCTGACGCCCGCGCGGCGGCGCTCGACCAGGCCGGCGCGTTCGAGCACGCCGACATGCTTGGCGGCACCAGCGAAGCTCATCGCGAACGGCGCGGCGAGTTCGCCGACTGATCGTTCGCCCGCCGCGAGGTTCGCCAGCATCGCCCGGCGGGTGGGGTCGGCCAGGGCCGCGAAGGTCAGATCGAGTCGCTCAACCATTTGGTTTAATTATCGCGCCGGAATGAGACTGTCAACCGATTGGTTTAACGATGTCGCGCTTGCGAAAACGCTGCGGCCCCGACACAAAGGCGTGGGGTAGCATGGACTTAGAAGGGGGGCATGGGATGACATCGGCGTCGTGGGAAGACGAATTGACCGATTGGGAAGACGAACTCGACCGTCCCGATGGCCATCCGCTGATCGCGACCGCCCTGGGCGTCGCGGTGATCATCGCGGTCGCGTCGATCGCCTATGGAACGATCGCGGTCGACGTCCGGACGCACATCTATGCCGCACTCGGCATCGCGACGCTGGTCGCCGGCTTGGTGTGGGGCGTTGCCTGGTTCCTGACGGTGCGGTTCGCCGCGGCGATCTGGCAGTTCGCGACCGGTGCGATCTTCTGGCTGACGGCGCTGATGATGGTGCTGTTCGCGCTCGGCGGTAATGCGATCAGCCTGCGCCAGGACATCGCGACGATGCAGATGATCCGAATCGATCAAACCGGCGCGCCCGCGGTGCCGAGCGGCAGTCCCGCCGGCCCGGTCACCAAGCGGACGATGGCGTTCTATCGCGAATTCTTGAAGCAGGATCACGTTCGCAACGTGATCTACCTGCGGCTCGGCATCGACCGGATCGGCCAGACTTGGGCGGTGCCCAATCAACCCAGCCTGTTGACCGATTGCGATCGTTTCCCGCGCGCCGCGCCGCAGCTGGCGGCGATCAACGCGACCGTCATCACGGCGGTCGGGCGGTTCCGTGGCGACCTGCGCACGCTGATCGCCGAACCGGCGCTGCAGACCGACGTATTCGGCTGGGTCGATCAGACCTTCCCGACTTCAGGCCCGCGCTATCAGCAGCGGATCGCCCAGGCCCGCGAGCAACTCGATCTCGCCGCCAAGATGTGTGGCATCCTGGGGCGGCACCGGTGGAAGCGTCAGGGCGACGGCTTCGGGTTCACCAGCGAGGCCGATTATCGCGAATATGGCGTCGTCGCGACGCGGTGGGACCAGTTGATGCGCGACATGCGCAGCGGCGGCACCGATGCCGGTACGCCACCGGTGCCCAGGATCGAATAGCGCTCCATCATTCCTGCATTTCGTCGTCGGCCGGCGGGCGATCGGTCTCGCGCGGTCGTCCGCCGAACCGTCCGCCGCGCCCGCCAAAGCCTTCGTCCAGGGGTAGATCCAGCCGCGGCAGTTCGCCGCGCGTAATCTTGCCGTCGTGATTCTTGTCCAGCGTCGCGAAGCGATCGATCGCGGCCGCGCGAAACTCCCGGGGATCGACGCCGCGATTGAAATTCGTGTCCGCGACGACGACGGGCTCGGGAAAATCGAAGAACGAAAACCGCGCGGCGCCGCGTTTGGTGTCCGCATATTTGGGCGCTTTCGCCGAGCTACCATTGCCGAACGAGAAGCCGCCGGGCTGGCTACCGCCCATGCCGCCGCCACTGGGACCACCGCCGCCACGACGCCCGCCACCGCCGCGCCGTCCGCCGCCGCCGCTCGGCCGCGGACCCGCGCCGCCGCCTTCGCCGCCGGTGCGGATCTCCGGGGCAAGCCGCGTCTCGTAGAACTCGATATCGTCGGGATCGATCTCGCCGTCCTTGCCGCGGTCGAGCACCGCGAAGAACCGCATCGCGTCGGCGACGAACTCTTCGGCGGTCACGGCGCCATCCTGGTTCGCGTCGGCCCCATCGAACCATTGCTTGATCGGGTCGGGGCCACGGAACGGTTCTCCCATCGGGCTGATGAACAGCTTGCCGCGCGGACGGTCATCGCGACGTTCGCCCGCCGGTCGCGGCGGCGGCATCGGCGGCAAGGTTCCGGCCAGCGGCGGGATGTCCTGCGCCGCCATCAACATCAATCCGGTCAGCATGCCCAGCATCGCCTTACTCCACCGTTATGGCGGAGGGGCTAGGCCTGCTTTGTCGCACAAGTGTGTCGCGATCGTTGCGCCAGCGTCAGGTCGCCGCGGGCATCGGGGTCTCGACCAGTTCGCCAGGCATCGTGTGCTGCCAGAATTCCTCGCGCGAGTTGGTGCGCGGGAACGTCGTATCGGGAGCTGCGACGCCCAGGAAATCGCAGAGCGGACGCCAGCCTTGCACGGCTTCGAACACCAGCAGGCGATCGGCGGGGATGACCTGCTGGACCTCGGCATTGTGCCGCTCGAACGCGGCGATGACGTTGGCCGCGCTGAAATCGCGGCCGAACGTCTTTTCGGCGATGATGATGTCGACGAATTTCATCGGGTGGTCGTCGGGCGCCGGGTCGGGACCGTTCGCGCTCATCGCCTTCAGGATCGTTTCCGCCATGCTCTCGTACCAGCGTTGCGGGTCGCGCCTGGTCAGGATGACCTTGGCGTCCGGATAGCGGTCGGCGAGTTGGGCGTAGAAATGCGCGCTCGGCCAATCGACGCTGGCGTTGTAGGCCGCGAACAGTTCCTCCCAATCGACCGCTTCGCCCTTGGCCGCGCGCAGCCAGAACGGTGCTTGTCGCTGCATGTTCGCGAACACCTCGACCATATGATGACACGGCGCGAAGCCGAGCGTCTCCAGCGCGGTCTTGAGCGTCATCGTCCCCGTGCGGCCGAGCCCCGCACCGATCACCTGTAAAGCCATAACATCCTCCCCCGAGTCGCGGCGGGAGGATGAACCCGTTTCGGCTGCGTTACTAGTGCAGGCTCAGTCGGCGAACAGCAGGACCGGCGTCTCGAGATATTTCTTGAGCAACTGGACATAGCTCGCCGCGTCCCAGCCATCGACGACGCGGTGGTCGCAGCTGATCGACAGGTTCATCAGCTTGGCGCGGCGGATTTCGTCGCCGTCGAACACGGGGCGCTCGACGATCTTGTTCGGGCCGATGATCGCGACTTCGGGGCGGTTGATGACCGGCGTCGTCGCGATCCCGCCGAGCGGGCCGAGCGAGGTGACGGTGATCGTGCCGCCGCCCATTTCGTCCGGCTTGAGCTTGCCGGCGCGCGCGGCCTCGGCGAGGCGACTGATCTCGCTCGCGAGCTGCCAGACATTCTTGTCCTGCGCGTCGCGGATGACGGGAACGGTCAGGCCGGCATCGGTCTGCGCCGCCATGCCGAGATGAACGCGGCCGCTCCGCGTCACCACCCCGCCTTCGTCGTCGTAACGCGCGTTGAGCATCGGGAAGTCGGGCAGCGAGCGACAGATCGCGACGATCAGTAGCGGCAGCATGGTCAGCTTGGGACGCGGGCCACGATTGGCATTCAGGTCCGCGCGCATGTCTTCGAGCGCGGTCACGTCGATCTCGTCGACATACGTGAAGTGCGGGATGTTGCGCTTCGACGCAGCCATGTTCTCCGCGATCTTGCGGCGCATGCCGATGACCTTGATCGCTTCGTCGTCGCGGGCGCGACTGGCGTGCGGCGCGTGATAGCCCTGGCCCGATTGATAGCGGAGGAAGGCGTCGAGATCGGCGTGACGCACGCGGTCGCCATCGGCCTTCACCTGACCCAGATCGACGCCGAGCTCCTTCGCGCGCTGACGCACCGCGGGGGAGGCCAAAACCGCTTTGCCGTGCTCCGGCGCAGGCCGGAGCTCTGGCGACGGCGCGCTCTCGGTTGCCACCGCTCCGGCCTTCGCCGGAGCACTGGGAGTTTCGTAAGCCGGCGTCTTGCCCTCGACATCGGCGAGGCCGGGGGTTTCCGCTTCCTGCGTGCCTTCGTCCTCGATGCCTAGCTGGTGGGCGACTTCCTCGCCGATATCCTTAGGCTCATCGGCAGGCGCGTCGCCCTCGACCTCGATGACCACCAGAGTCGATCCGATCGGCACCTGATCGCCCACTTCGCCCGCCAGGCTCACCACGGTGCCCGCGACCGGTGATTCCATTTCGACCGTCGCCTTGTCGGTCATCATGTCGGCGAGCTGCTGATCCTCGCTGACGGTATCGCCGACCTTGACGTGCCACGCGACGATCTCGGCCTCGGCAATGCCTTCGCCGATGTCGGGCAAGCGAAATTCGAAACGAGCCATCGCGCGTCAGTCCTTCATGATCTTCTTGAGCGCCTGTCCGATGCGGACGGGACCGGGGAAATAGGCCCATTCGAGGCTGTGGGGGTAGGGCGTGTCGAAACCGGTCACGCGTTCGATCGGCGCCTCGAGATGGTAGAAGCAGCGTTCCTGGACGAGCGCCGACAATTCCGCGCCGAAGCCCGATGTGCGCGTTGCTTCATGCACGATCATGCAGCGGCCGGTCTTCTTCACCGACTCCTCGATCGTGTCGATGTCGAGCGGGACGAGCGTGCGCAGGTCGATGATCTCGGCATCGACACCGGCTTCCTCGACCACCTTCTGGCACACATGGACCATCGTGCCGTAACAGATGATCGTCAGCGCCTCGCCCGAGCGCGCGATATTCGCCTTGCCCAGCGGCACCTTGTAATATCCCTCGGGCACTTCGCCGCCGGGATGTTTCGACCAGTTTTCCGCCGGGCGATCCCAATGGCCGTTGAACGGGCCGTTATAGATGCGCTTGGGCTCGAAGAAGATCGTCGGGTCGTTGTCCTCGATCGCGGCGATCAACAGCCCCTTGGCGTCGTAGGGCGTCGCCGGGATCACCGTCTTCACACCCGAGACGTGCGTGAAGATTCCCTCGGGCGATTGCGAGTGCGTCTGCCCCCCGAAAATGCCACCGCCATAGGGCGAGCGAATCGTCATCGGCGCGATGAACTCGCCCGCCGAACGATAGCGGAGGCGTGCCGCTTCCGAAACGAGCTGGTCGAGCGCGGGGTAGATGTAATCGGCGAACTGGATTTCCGGCACCGGGCGCAGGCCATACGCGCCCATGCCGACCGCGACGCCGACGATGCCGCATTCGGTGATCGGCGTATCGAACACGCGCGTCTTGCCGTGCTTGGCCTGCAGCCCCGCCGTCGCGCGGAACACGCCGCCGAAATAGCCGACATCCTCGCCCATCACGATCACGTCGGGGTCGCGCGCCATCATCACGTCGAGCGCCGAGTTGATCGCTTGGATCATGTTCATGCGGACGGTCGCGCCCGCTTCGGTTTCCATCACGTCGCTCATTTCTTGCGTGCCCATGGCCGGCCGCTCGCTTCTTCTTCCGCCATCATCTGCGCCTGCTGCTCGCGCAGGTGCCAGGGCATCTCCTCGAACACGCCGTCGAACAAGGTGTCGAGCGGCTGGTGCAGGCCGTGGCCAAGGATTCCGTTCTTCTCGGCTTCCTTCTGCGCCGCCTTGACCATCTCAGCGAGTTCCAGGTCCTGCGCCGCGTGGCGCTCCTCGTCCCATTCGCCGAGCGCGATCAAATGGTTCTTCAGCCGCATGACCGGATCGCCGAGCGGCCAGGCGGTCGGCTCGCCGGCGGAGCGATACTGGCTGGGATCGTCGGAGGTCGAATGCCCTTCCGCGCGATACGTGAAATGCTCGATCAGCGTCGGACCCTGATTGGTCCGCGCGCGCTCGGCCGCCCATTCGGTCGCGGCATAGACCGCGAGCGCATCGTTGCCGTCGACCCGCAGGCCCGCGATCCCATAGCCCACCGCACGCGCCGCGAACGTCGTCGCCTCGGCACCCGCAAAGCCCGAGAACGAACTGATCGCCCATTGATTGTTGACGACGTTGAAGATCACCGGCGCGCGATAGACCGTCGCGAAGGTCAGGGCCGAGTGGAAGTCGCCCTCCGCGGTCGATCCCTCGCCGCACCAGGTCGCCGCGATCCGCGTGTCGCCCTTCGATGCGCTGGCCATCGCCCAGCCGACCGCCTGCGGATATTGCGTGGTCAAATTGCCGGAGATCGAGAAGAAGGAGTAGCGCCGCTCCGAATACATGATCGGCAGCTGCTTGCCCTGCAGCTTGTCGCCCGAATTCGAATAGATCTGGTTCATCATGTCCTCGAGCGGACAACCGCGCGAGATCAGCACGCCTTGCTGGCGATAGCTCGGGAACACCATGTCGTCGGCGGCCAGCGCCGCGGCCGCGCCGATCGACACCGCCTCTTCGCCCAGCGACTTCATGTAGAAACTGGTCTTGCCCTGCCGCTGTGCGCGGAACATGCGCTCGTCGAACGCGCGGACCAGCGCCATGTTGCGGAGCATCTTGCGGAGCGTGTCGGGTGTCAGCTTGGGGTCCCACGGCCCGACCGCGCGGTTGTTTTCATCGAGGACGCGGACCATCGAATAAGCGAGGTCGATGAACTCCTTCGCCTCGTCCGCGGTGTCAGGGCGCCGCGCGGCGCCTGCGGCCGGGATGTCGACCGCCGTGAAATCGACCGCGTCGCCCGGCCGGAACTTGGGCTCGGGGACATGCAGCGACAAAGGCTTCAAATTGGCGCGCGGGGACTCGCTGGCCATGCTCTCTCCAGGTTCGACTCGACAGCGAAACGCTTCAGCGCCGCCTTTGTCCCGTTGTTATAAAATTTCAACGGGCTTGGCGAGTCACCGGCATGCCGTCACGCTCCGACGGTTTGCTCGATGACACCGAAGATCGGGTGGTGCTTGTCGTCCTCCGCCCAGATGCGGATGGTGTCACCCGCCTTGAGGAACGGCGTGACCGGCTTGCCGCCGTTGATCGTCTCGATCGTGCGGATCTCGGCGAGGCAGGAATAACCGACGCCACCCTCGGCGATCGGTTTGCCGGGGCCGCCATCGCTGTCGCGGTTGGATACGGTACCCGACCCGACGATCGTTCCGGCGCCAAGTCTCCGGGTCTTCGCCGCGTGCGCGACGAGCGTGCCGAAGTCGAAGGTCATATCCTCGCCCGCCTCGGCACGACCGAACGGCTCGCCGTTGAGATCGACCATCAACTTGCGATGGAGCTTGCCGTCCTTCCACCAGTCGCCGAGCGCATCGGGCGTGACGAACACCGGCGAGAAGGCGCTGGCGGGCTTCGACTGGAAGAACCCGAACCCCTTGGCGAGTTCGCCGGGAATGAGGTTGCGCAAGGATACATCGTTGGTCAGCCCGACCAGCAGGATCGCGTCGAGCGCCTGCTCGCGGCTGGCGCCGAGCGGCACGTCGCCGGTCACCACCACGACCTCTGCCTCCAAGTCACAGCCCCAGCTTTCGTCGGCGAGCGGGATCGGGTCGCGCGGGCCCAGGAATCCGTCCGATCCGCCCTGGTACATGAGCGGGTCGTGCCAGAACGTATCGGGCATTTCCGCCGACCGCGCCTGCCGCACCAGGGCGACGTGGTTCACGTAGGCCGACCCGTCCGCCCATTGATAGGCGCGCGGCAACGGCGACGCGGCGTCGTGTTCGTGGAAGCGGTCGAGCGGGATCGCCTGGTTGCGCACGTCGGTCGCCAGCACGATCAAATCGGGCAGCAGCCGGTCCCAATCGTCGAGCGCGGCTTGCAGGGTCGGCGCGATATGGCTGGCGTCGGCGCACCAGGCGAGGTCGTCCGACACCACGACGAGCTTGCCGTCGCGTCCATGCTTCAGGCTGGCCAGTTTCATGCGCTCTCCTTTTCTTGTGGCCACGACCCTAGCCGCACCGACGGGGGATTGACCAGCCGCCCGCTTGCCCGCCACACCAAGGAAAAGGTTGCAGGAGAGGACTGATATGACCCCCGACACCGTCCCCGGGCGTTCCGCATACAACGAGGATCACGAGGCGTTCCGCCAGACCGTGCGGTCTTTCCTGCAGAAGGAAGGCGTGCCGAACGTCGGCGAGTGGGAGAAGAATCGCCTCGTCCCCAAGGAATTCTGGGCAAAGGCCGGCGAAATCGGGATGCTGTGTCCGACCGTGCCGGAGGAATATGGTGGGCTGGGGCTCGATTTCGGGTACAATGCGATCGTCGATGAGGAGATGTCGTATATCGGCGTCCCCGCGGGCTTCTCGCTCCAGTCCGACATCGTTTGCGGTTATCTCGAAAGCTACGGCTCCGAAGAGCAGAAGAAGCAATGGCTGCCGCGCCTGGTCTCGGGCGAAACCATCACCGCGATCGCGATGACCGAGCCGGGGACGGGTTCCGACCTGCAATCGATCCGCACCTCGGCGAAAAAGGACGGCAACCATTACGTCGTCAACGGCAGTAAGACCTATATCACCAACGGCCAGAACGCCGATCTGGTGCTGGTCGTCGCCAAGACCGATCCCGACGCGAAGCCTGCCTATAAGGGCATGTCGATCATCCT
This sequence comes from Sphingomonas panacisoli, assembly GCF_007859635.1. NCBI lineage: Bacteria > Pseudomonadati > Pseudomonadota > Alphaproteobacteria > Sphingomonadales > Sphingomonadaceae > Sphingomonas > Sphingomonas panacisoli. The sequence goes on from NZ_CP042306.1 coordinate 41,629, forward strand.
GATCGAGGCCGACCGCGAGGGGTTCAAGCGGGGGCGCAAGCTCGACAAGATCGGCCAGGACGCGGCCGACACGTCGGAACTGTTCTTCGAGGACGTGCGCGTCCCGATGACCAATTGCCTGGGTGAGGAGGGGAAGGGCTTCATCTATCTGATGAGCCAGTTGCCGCAGGAACGCCTGTCGATCGCGGTCGGCACGCAGGCGTCGGCGCAGAAGGCGTTCGACGAGACGGTCGAGTTCACCAAGACGCGCAAGGCGTTTGCGGGAATGGTGTTCGATTTCCAGAACACCAAGTTCGTGCTCGCCGATCTTGCCGCCAAACTTCAGGTCGGCTGGGCGCACCTCGACTGGGCGATCCAGCGGCATCTGAAGGGCGAACTCACGCCGACCGAGGGCGCAGCCGCCAAGCTGTGGCACACCGAGCTGCAATGGGAGGTGATGGACAAGTGCCTCCAGCTGCATGGCGGCGCCGGCTACATGAACGAATACCCCATCGCGCGGATGTGGCGCGCGGCGCGAGTGTCGCGGATCTACGGCGGGACCAACGAGATCATGAAGGAGCTGATCGGGCGGAGTCTCTAGGCTCTGCTCTCCCCTCCCTGGAAGGGGGGGGCCGGGGGTGGGTAGGTGGTGAGGACAGGTCTCGCTTCCAACCCACCCACCCCTAACCCCTCCCTTCCAGGGAGGGGAACGGAAGTATCACCTCCCGCTCCACGCCAATCGCCTGCAGAAACGCCGCGTCGTGGCTGACCACGAGCAGCGCGCCATCGTAACCGCGTAGCGCCGTTTCCAGCACCTCGATCGAATCGAGGTCGAGATGGTTGGTCGGCTCGTCGAGCAACAGCAGTTGCGGTGGTCGCGCGACCGACAGCACGCACGCTAGCCCCGCGCGCAGCCGCTCGCCGCCCGACAGCGTACCGACGATCCGCTCGGCCGCGACGTTACGAAACGCGAAGCGCGCGAGTGCGGCATAGGCGTCATTCTCGCTCAGGTCGGGGTTGAGCGCGCGCAGATTGGCAAGGATCGTCGTGTCGCGATCGAGCAAGCCGACATGCTGGTCGAGCAACGCCATTCGGTCCGACCGCCACACGCTGCCCGCGACCGGTTCGATCTCGCCGACGGCAAGCGCCAATATGCTCGTCTTGCCGGTGCCGTTGGCGCCGGTCAGCGCGACGCGCTCGGGACCGCGGATGGAAAGGTCGATCGGCCCGATTCGCCGCCCTGCGCGTTCCATCACCGCCTGCTCGATCCGCAACAACTCACGCGACGAGGATAGCCCGCTGGGCGGCAAGTCGATGGCGAGCGGCGTCACCAGCTCGATCCGCGACCGCGCGTTGTCGTGCGCGGATTCAGCGTCGCCGATCTGGCGGTCGGCGAGATGGCTGATGCGGCCCGCCGTTGCCTCGGCCCGGCGTTTCATCGCGCCGAGCAGGATTCGGGGCGCGCTGCCCGAGGCGCCGAACGCGCGCCCGGTCTTGTCGCGCCGCGCCTGCTTCTCGCGTTGCGTCTGTGCCGCGCGCTCGGCCTGACGAAGGCCGGTTTCGGCCCGGTCGAGGTCGGCGGTGGCCGCCGCGCGTTCGGCGTCGCGGATGGCGACGAAGTCGGACCAGCCGCCGGTGACCAGCCGGCAACCGACCGGGGCCAGTTCGACGATCCGCTCCATCGATTCCAGCAAGGCGCGGTCGTGGCTCGCGACCACGACGCCGCCATTCCACCTTGCGATCAGATCGGCGATCGCGGTGCGGCCGTCGGCGTCGAGATTGTTGGTCGGTTCGTCGAGCAGCAGCAGGTCGGGCGCGGCGATGGTCTCGCGCGCGACCGCGATCCGCGTGCGCTGCCCACCGCTTAGCGTTGCCAGCGGGCGCTCCAGGTCAATCCCAACCAACCCGACCGCGTCGAGCGCGGCGGCGATCCGCTCGTCGAGCGTCCAATCGGCCGCGGCGAAATCGGCTTCGTCGCCGTTGCCCGCTTCGATGCGCTGCAGTCGCGCGAGCGGTTCGGCGACGTCGAGCGCCTGGGCGAGGCTGATCGTCGGATCGGGCCAGTCCTGCTGCAGCAACGCGATTTTTCCGGCGCACGTGATGCTGCCGGCTGCGGGCGTTACGTCGCCCACCATCGCGCGAAGCAGCGTCGATTTGCCGCAGCCGTTACGCCCGACCAACGCGGAGCGCTGACGGCCGAACGAAAGCGTCAGATCGTGAAAAAGCGGACGGCCGTCAGGCGTCGAGAGCGACAGCGAATCCAAAGTGACGAAGGCAGTATTTGGGGAAGACATAATTCACCTGAGCAAGAGAAACGGATCGGGCGATCGCGTTCTTGGTCAAGGGTGCCTCCATCGTCGGCGGGCGGGTTTGCCCGGCTTCGCGGATCGATATAGGCTGTCCGCCGTTCCCCGTCATCCCCGGATAAAGGAGCGTTTCGATGCACAAGCCGATCCTCGCCGCCGCCGCATTTGTCGCCTGCGCCACCGCCGCGCCGGCCTATGCCAAGGAAGCGCGCTGTGTGATCGATTCGGAGGGCGTGAGCTATAACGGCCCTTGCAACTATACGGTCGCCAAGGGCGGCACGTTCACGGTCACGCCGCCGCACGGCCGCGGGTTCGGCGGGGAGACGCTCAGTATCACGGTCTACGTCACGCGGCCCGGGTTCGGCGAGATCCGCGGGCTGACCGAGGCGGGGATCAATTCGCGCTGGGGTCAGGCTCGCCGCTCGCGCCGCGACGCTGCGTGTTGGCAGGGGAATGGCTTCTCCGTCTGCGTCTATTGAGGCTGCACCGCCCGCAACCTTGACTTTTTGCACTGCAGCATACATATGGCCTGCATCGAGGCGTTATAGCAGCGTGATCGTTCCGTCAGGAACCGGCTCCGCCTCGGTCGTTCAAGCGACAGGCTTCCCAAGTCACGCGGGGTGTCAATTTACCCCCGCCGCCCGTGCGCCGTTTCGGCGCGCGTGAGGCATTCAAGAAAGATTCCATGACCAAATTCGCTCATCTCGGTCTTGCCGAGCCGCTCGTCCGTGCGCTCGAGGCCAAGGGCTACACCACGCCGACCCCGATTCAGGAGCAGGCGATCCCCACCGTACTCGAAGGCCGCGACCTGCTCGGCATCGCACAGACCGGGACCGGCAAGACCGCTGCATTCGTGCTGCCGTCGATCCAGCGCCTCGTCGAAAGCGGCAAGCGCGTCCTGCCGACGCATTGCCGGATGCTCGTCCTCGCGCCGACCCGCGAGCTCGCCAGCCAGATCGCCGACAGCGCGCGCGAATACGGCAAGTTCAGCCGCATCTCGGTCGCGACCGTGTTCGGCGGCACCAGCCTCAACAAGAACCGTCAGGACATGAGCCGCGGCGTGGACATCCTCGTCGCGACGCCGGGCCGCCTGATCGACCTGGTCGAACAGCGCTTCGTCAGCCTTCAGCTGATCGAGACCTTGGTACTCGACGAAGCCGACCAGATGCTCGACCTGGGCTTCATCCATGCGCTCAAGAAGATCGTGAAGATGGTGCCGCGCCAGCGTCAGACCCTGTTCTTCTCGGCGACGATGCCGCAGTCGATCCGCACCCTGGCCGACCAGTTCATCACCAACCCGGCGACCGTCACGATCAAGCCTGCGGCGACGACGGCGGAGCGCGTCGATCAGTACGCGACCTTCGTCAACCAGACCGAAAAGCAGTCGCTGCTGACGATCACGCTGGCCGATCCGTCGATCGACCGCGCACTCGTCTTCACGCGGACCAAGCATGGCGCCGACCGCGTCGTGCGGCTGTTGGGCCAGAACGGCATCGCCGCCAACGCGATCCACGGCAACAAGTCGCAGCCGCAGCGCGAGCGCGCGCTCGCCGCATTCAAGTCGGGCGACGTGCCGATCCTGGTCGCGACCGACATCGCCGCACGCGGCATCGACGTGTCGGGGGTCAGCCATGTCATCAACTTCGAGCTGCCCAACGTGCCCGAGCAGTACGTCCACCGCATCGGTCGGACGGCGCGCGCCGGCAACGACGGCATCGCGGTCAGCTTCGTGGCCGACGACGAGAAGCCGTACCTGCGCGATATCGAAAAGACGATCCGCCAGAAGGTGCCGCTGAAGGCGCTGCCCGAAGGTTTCATGGCCGAAGCCGCGCGGCTCGCGTCGGTACGCAAGAAGGCCGGTCCGGTCGAGGTACCGCGCGACGAACGTCCGCGCGGCCCCAGCGGCCAGCGCCCGCCGCGCAAGACGCACGACGCGCGGCCGACCGGCAACCGCTTCGGCGGGCGTCCCGGTGGCGGTGGCCAGGGTGGTCAGGGCGGTGGCAATCGCCGTCGTCGTGGGGGTCGCGGTGGCCAGGGCGGCGGTCCGCGGACCTCGGCTAACGCCTAACCTTTCCTCTCATCGGAAGCGGTGAGGAGCAGCGATTCTGCAGGGTAGGGCGCGGCCGATAGCCGCCGCCCGCCATCCTCCCGCTTCCCGCGTTGCGCGTGGACCCCGCCCCTCGCCCATGGGGAGAGCGGGCTAGGTCCGGACGCTCAACCACTCGCCTTCCGGTGCGCGCTCGGTGCGCAACCGGTTGGCGGGTTCATCAGGGTCTTCATACCCGATCGCCATCCCGCAAAATAGCATCCGTCCGGACGGCGTTCCCAGGAATGTCTCGATCGTCTGCGGATAGACCGCCCAGCATTCCTGCGGGCAGGTCGCGAGGCCCGCTTCGACCGCGAGCAGCATCACATTCTGCAGGTACATGCCAAGGTCGGACCATTGCGGCGGCCCCATCCGGCGATCGACCGTGCAGAACAACGCCGCCGGCGCGCCGAAGAACTGGAAATTGCGCGCGAACCACATCCGTCGTGCGGCCTTATCTTCGCGCGGGATCCCGATGTGGCCGTACATTCCTTCACCCACGGCGAACGTGCGGTCGCGATAGGGTGCGGTGAATTCGCGGGGGTAGATGTCGTAGCCCGGCGTTTCGGTCTCGCCGGCCGCGAGCTTGGCGGCCATAATCGCCTTCAATTCGCTCAGGCTGTCGCCCGTCACCAGATCGATATGCCAGGGCTGGATATTGCCCCCACTGGCGGCGCGCGCGGCCGCGCTCACGATGTCGCGGAGCACCGCCGTGTCCACGGCCTTGTTGAGGAATCCGCGCACCGACCGGCGCGCCGCGATGGCATCGGAAACGTTCATGCGTCGCACCCTTGCCGAGCCGCGAAAGCCCTGCAAGAGGCCAGCAAGAACTAATCGTCCGGGGAGGACACCATGCCGATCACCATGTTCAGTTTCGTCGATCTGTACGACCGCACGCTCAACTCGCTGTCGCATCTGATCGACAAGGGCGTGGCGTTCGCGACCGAGCAAGGCATCGATCCCGAATCGATCCTCGACTGGCGGCTGATCGACGACATGCATCCCTTTCGTTTCCAGGCAGAAGTCGTGATCAGTTTCGCACGACAATGGACCGCGCGTGCCGCCGGGTCGCCGGTGCCGGACCGGCTGAGCGACACCGTGACGCTCGCCGATCTACGCGCCGGGATAGCCGCGGCGCGCGCCGACCTCGCGGCGCTGACGCCCGAACAATTCGCCGGACGCGACGACGAGCCGATGACGATCCAGATCACCGACGCGATGGAACCGACGTTGCCCACCGGCCAGTGGCTGTCGGTATTCGCGACGACCAACATCTATTTCCACCTGTCGATGGCGTATGCGATCCTGCGGATGAGGGGCGTGCCGATCGGCAAGATCGACCTGTTCGCCGGAAGGCTCTGACGCACGCAATTGCGTTTCGCGTTTGGCCGGCGGTGGGGTAGGCTTACCGCATGGAAGAGGCAGTTCCGCCGCCCGAGCCCGAGCCTGCCCCTCTTCCGGCATTCGATACGCGCATCATCTATCGCCACCGCCTGGCGACCCGCATCTGGCACTGGATCAACGCCGTCACGATCTTCGTCATGATCGGCAGCGGGATCGGCATCCTGCAGGCGCATCCGCGTTTCTATTGGGGGCAATACGGCGCCAATCCCGATCACCCGTGGTTCCAGATGGCGTGGCTGCCGGCGTGGCTCAACCAGTGGCTCGACCTGATGACGATCCCGGCGAGCTACAATCTCGCCATATCGCGGCGCTGGCACCTGACCTTCGCGCTGGTGCTGGGATTCGGGTTGCTCGCCTTCATGATCGCGAGCCTGATCAACCGCCACTTCCAGCGCGACTTGCGCGTCCGGGCGAAGGAGGTCGCGCCGAAGCATCTGGCCGCCGATGTCGTCGCGCACGCCAGGTTCGACTTCCATAATCCCGATGATCCCGCCGCCTATAACACGCTACAGAAACTGTCCTACGTCGCCACGATCTTCGTGCTGATCCCGGCCATGATCCTGACCGGGCTCGCCATGTCGCCGGCGATGGATGCGGCGTGGCCGTGGTTGCTCGACATCTTCGGCGGACGGCAATCGGCGCGGTCGATCCATTTCATCGCGGCGGCGTTGCTGGTCGGGTTCATCATCGTGCATCTGGCGCTCGTGATCCTGGCCGGGCCGGTCGGCGAGGTGATGTCGATGATCACCGGGCGTTGGAAATTGCCGGAGGTGCGGGTCCAGCCGGAACCCGAGCCGGAGCCCGCCGAATGACGATCGTCACGCGCCGCGCGCTGGTGGGATTCGGTGCCGCCGGGGCGGGTCTGCTGCTGTCGGGCTGCGACCAACTCGCCAATCAGCCGGGATTTCGCAAGATCCTGTTTTCGGGCGACAAGATCAACCGCGGACTGCAGCGTGCGCTCAGCGACCGCGCAACGCTCGCCCCTGAATTCCGTGCCGACCAGATGTCACCCAACTTTCGCGTCAACGGCACGCGCAACCCCAACACACCCGATTATAACGTACATGTCGCGAGCCGCTTCGCCGATTGGCGCGTGCAGATCGGCGGGCTGGTGGATCGCCCGCTATCGCTCAGCATTCCGGATCTCGGCGCGATGCCGCAACGCGCGCAGATCACGCGGCACGACTGCGTCGAAGGGTGGAGCGCGATCGGCAAGTGGCAGGGACCGATGCTCGGCACCGTGCTGCAGGCGGCAGGCGTGCGTACCTCCGCCCGCTACATCGTGTTCACTTGCGCCGACCTGTACAACGGCGCGCCCTACTACGAATCGATCGACATGGTCGATGCCTTCCACCCGCAGACCATCCTTGCCTGGGCGATGAATGACCAACGGCTGTCGGTCGGTCATGGCGCACCCGTCCGCCTGCGCGTCGAGCGCCAGCTCGGGTACAAGCACGCCAAATATGTCGCAAAGGTCGACGCGGTCGCCAGCCTGGACGGGATCGGCCGCGGACAGGGCGGCTATTGGGAGGATGCGATCGGCTACGACTGGTACGCGGGAATCTAGCCTTCCAATCGCCGCAATCGCGCACTAGCAGCCAGCCTCTATGGCGCTGATCGATACGTTCTTCGCCCGCGCGTTCAAGCGGGGTACGCTCCACGTCACCTACGCCGACGGCTCGACCAAGAGCTTCGGCACGCCGGATCCGGATTTCCCCGACATCGCGATCCACTTTACCGACGCGCGCGCGCCGGGGATGATCGTGCGCAACCCGTCGCTCGGCGTCGCCGAGGCGCTGATCGAGGGTCGCGTCGTGATCGATCGCGGCGACATCATGGGCCTGCTGACGCTGGCAACCGCGAACAATCGCTGGGAGGCAGAGACCGGCGCGCTGATGCCGAGCGCGGCGGCGCGGTCGCTGACCTGGGTCAAGCGCAAGATCGACCAGTTCAACCGCACGCGGGTGTCGCGCCAGAACGTCAAGCACCACTACGATATCGGCAACGACTTCTACGATCTCTTCCTGGATGCCGACCGCCAATATAGCTGCGCCTATTTCCTCGATCCGGATGATGAGACGCTCGAGCAGGCGCAGCTCGACAAGAAGGCGCATATCGCCGCCAAGCTGGCACTGAAGCCCGGCATGCGCGTGCTCGATATCGGCTGCGGCTGGGGCGGGATGGCGCTGTACCTGCACGAGAAATACGGCGTCGAGGTGCTGGGTATCACGCTCAGCGACGAGCAGATCCGGCTGGCCAACGAACGCGCGGCGGCGGCCGGCGTCGCCGATCACGTCAAGTTCGAGCTGATGGACTATCGCCATTTGACCGGCACGTTCGACCGCATCGTGTCGGTCGGCATGTTCGAACATGTCGGTCCGCCGCAATACCGCACCTTCTTCAAGAAATGCCGCGACCTGCTGACCGAGGACGGCGTGATGCTGATCCACACGATCGGCCGCGCCGGCGCGCCGGGCGTTACCGACGAATTCACCGCGCGCTACATCTTCCCCGGCGGCTATATCCCGGCGCTGTCGGAGATCGCGAAGGGATACGAGGGCTTGCGCTACTACATGACCGACTGCGAGGTCCTGCGGCTGCACTACGCCTACACGCTCCAGGCCTGGTACGACCGCGCGATGGCGAACAAGGACAGGATCGTCGCGATGTACGACGAAGCGTTCTTCCGGATGTGGACCTTCTACCTCGCCGGGTCGTGCGTCAGTTTTCGGTACGGCGGGATGGTCAATTACCAGCTGCAATTCGCCCGAAACCGTCACGCGCTGCCGATCACGCGCGACTACATGCTGGCGGAGGAGCAGCGGATCCCGGGGAAGGCCTAGCCTGCCCAGGCGCCCGCGATCAGGTCGTGGCGCTCTCCTCGTCGGCGCTAAGTTGACACCAAGTTGACACTAACGCGGTGCTCCGGAAACGCCGAGAGCTGCGCAACGCGATGAAAAATACCGATCGAGCCTCCTGGAGGATCCGTTCGTCATCGGACGGGGCTGACACACGAAATCCTACATTGGAAGCATCTTGTCTGGGATGACGCGGAAGGCGACGTGCGGCTAGGGAAGCCGCATGACCGCCACCCTGACCCGACGCTCGATCCTAGCGCAGGCCTGGCCGATCATGCTCGGGCAGATCACCGTGCCGCTGGTCGGGCTGGTCGATACCGCGGTGATCGGGCGAACCGGCGATGCGGTCGCGCTGGCGGCGGTGGCGCTGGGCAGCTTCGTCGTGACCTTCCTGTTCTGGACGTTCGGCTTCCTGCGGATGGGGATGACCGGGCTGACCGCGCAAGCGGTCGGGGCCGACGACCAGGCCGAAGTCCGCGCGCTGTTGGTGCGCGGCGTCGCGACGGGCTTTGCGCTGGGCGTGGTGTTGCTGGCGCTGCAGGCGTTGGTCGTGCCGCTTGCCTTCCGCCTGTTCGCCGGGTCGGGTCAGCTCGATGCGGTGGCGGAAAGCTTCGTCGCCGCGCGCCTGTTCGGAGCACCCGCGGCGCTGGCGGGGTCCGCGATCAACGGCTGGCTGCTCGGCCTCGGCAAGACCCGCCACGCGCTGGTGCTGCAGGTCGTCATGAATGTCGCGAACATCGGCCTCGACCTGTTGTTCGTCTGGCATTTCCATCTCGGCGCGCGCGGGGTCGGGTTCGGGACCACGAGCGCCGAGTGGATCGCGCTGGCGACCGGGCTGGCGATCGTCGGCAATGTGCTGGGCGCCGAGGGACGGGCCGCGATCCGCATCGGGCTTCGCGGCGCGTTCGACCGCCAAGCGCTCAAGCGGCTGTTCGGCGTCAATGCCGACATCATGATCCGCACCGTCGCGTTGCTCGCTCTGTTCGGCTGGTTCGCCAATGCCGGCGCGCGGCTTGGGCCGGTGCAACTTGGCGCGAATCATGTCCTGTCGCAGTTCGTCGGGCTGGCCGCCTATGTCCTCGACGGCTTCGCCTTCACCGCCGAAGCGCGCGTTGGTCAGGCGATCGGGGCGAAGTCGCGCGCCGATTTCCTGCGCGCGATTCGGCTGACCGGCGAGTTCTCGGTCGCGAGCGGCCTCGTGTTCGTCGCGGCGATCGCGCTGGGTGGGCCGTGGCTGGTCGATCTGATGACCACCAACCCTGAGGTTAAGGCGCACGCTCTGGCGCTGGCGCCGTTTGCGGCGCTGCAGCCGCTGATCGGTGCGCCGGCGTGGTTGCTCGATGGCATCTTCATCGGCGCGACGCGCGGCAGGGCTTTGCGGAACGCTGCGATCCTGTCGACGATGCTCTATATAGCGACCGACCTCGCGCTCCGCCCCTGGGCTGCGCTGGGCGTGTGGATCGCGCTGACGCTCAGCTATGTCTATCGCGCCGGCGCGCTTGCGCTCTACTGGCCGGGCTTGCTCAAAGACCTCGGGCCGCCACCGCCGCTTGCAGAGCCGTCGCCCGGGACCTAAACGCCCGCGCCATGACCGACTCCTCCATCAAGCGCGTCGTGCTTGCCTACTCCGGCGGCCTCGACACTTCCGTCATCCTCAAATGGCTCCAGCAGACCTATAATTGCGAGGTGGTGACCTTCACCGCCGATCTGGGCCAGGGCGAGGAACTCGAACCGGCGCGCAAGAAGGCGGAGATGGCGGGGGTCAAGCCCGAGCACATCTTTATCGACGATCTGAAGGAAGAGTTCGTCAAGGACTATGTCTTCCCGATGATGCGCGCCAATGCGCTGTACGAGGGGCTGTATCTGCTCGGCACGTCGATCGCGCGGCCGCTGATCGCCAAGCGCCAGATCGAGATCGCCCGCCAGGTGAATGCGGACGCGGTCAGCCACGGTGCGACCGGAAAGGGCAACGATCAGGTCCGCTTCGAACTCGGCTATTACGCGCTCAACCCCGACATCAAGGTGATCGCGCCGTGGCGCGAATGGGACCTGACCAGCCGCGAACGCCTGATCGAATTCGCCGAAAAGAACCAGATCCCGATCGCCAAGGACAAGCGCGGCGAAGCGCCGTTTTCGACCGACGCGAACCTGTTGCACACCTCGTCCGAGGGGAAGGTGCTCGAGGATCCGTGGCAGGAAGTGCCGGATTACGTCTATTCGCGCACGGTCAATCCCGAGGACGCGCCCGACCAGCCCGAGACGATCACGATCGATTTCGAACGCGGCGACGGTGTGGCGCTCAACGGTCAGGCAATGAGCCCCGCGACCTTGCTCGCGGCGCTCAACGACCTCGGGCGCAAGCACGGCATCGGCCGGCTCGACCTGGTCGAGAACCGTTTCGTCGGCATGAAGTCTCGCGGGATGTACGAGACGCCGGGCGGGACGATCTATCACCTCGCGCATCGCGGGATCGAGCAGATCACGCTCGACCGCGGGGCGGCGCACCTGAAGGACGAACTCGCGCCGCGTTATGCCGAACTGATCTATAACGGCTTCTGGTTCGCGCCCGAGCGCGAGATGCTGCAGGCGGCGATCGACTATAGCCAGGAAAAGGTGTCGGGCACTGTCCGGCTGAAGCTCTACAAGGGCAGCGTGATCGTAACCGGCCGCAAGTCGCCCAACACGCTGTATTCGGAGAAGGTCGTGACGTTCGAAGACGATCAGGGCGCGTACGACCAGCGCGACGCGGCGGGCTTCATCAAGCTCAACGCACTGCGACTGCGCTTACTCGGGCGGCGCGATGGCTGACGGCGCCGCCGCCCTTGCGTTGCAAGTGATCCAGACGCTGGCGGTGCTCGTCGGCGTCGTGTTCGGACTGATCCAGCTCCGCCAGATCAAGCATCAGCAAGAGTCCGCGGCGGGGGCGGCGATGCTGCAGTCGCTCCAATCGACCGATGCCGGAAGTACGGCGCTGATCCTCGTCGAACTGCCCGACGATCTGCCGGGCGCCGAACTCAAGCAGCGGCTCGGTCAAGATTTCGACCGCGTCATCGCGCTGGCATCGATGTTCGAAAGCGTCGGGCCGTTGGTCGCGCGCGGGCAGGTGCCGATCGATATCTATGCCGATTTCTATCGCGGCGCGACGGTGCTGTGCTGGCGCAAGCTGCGCCGTTACGTGGCGGAACGTCGCAAGGCGGGCTGGAGCAACCTGTTCGAATGGTTCGAATGGCTGTCCGACCAAATGGATCGCCGATCGCCGCTGCATTCCGATGTGCCGGCGAGCGTCGCGTTTCGTGACTGGCGCAGCGAAGCGGATTTCGATCGGCTGCAAGCCGGGCGGTAAGCCGCCGCCGGTCCTAACGCGGGCTTAACCATGATCGGTTAGCCCGGTCGCATGGAATCGACCGACCGCCGGGCGTGGAGCGACACGCTGCTGGCCTGCATGCTCGCGGGTGTGCTGGCGGCGGCGTGGGCGTGGCGCGACTGGGCAAACCTGTCGGTCCTCAGACTGCCCGACGCCGACGACGCGATGCGGCTGCAGCAGATTCGCGACTGGCTGAGCGGGCAGGCGTTCGGCGACGTGACGCAATACCGGCTGGGGCCGGGCGGCACCGCGATGCACTGGTCGCGGCTCGACGATCTGGTCCCGGCGGCACTGATCCGACTGTTCGAAGGTGTGCTGGGGCGGCACGGCGCCGAGGTGGCGGCGGTGATCGCATGGCCGGCGATATTGCTCGCTGCGGCAATCGCGTTGACCGCGCGGATCGCGCGGCGGCTGGGCGGCGCGGAGAGCGTGATGCCGGCGATGATCGTCGCGGCGATCGCGTATCCGGCCAGTACATTGTTCGCGCCGGGGCGGATCGATCATCACAATCTGCAGATGGTGCTGGTGTTGGTCATGGCCTGGGCTTTGGTCGGGCCATCGACACTGCGCGCCGGCGCGGCGGCCGGGGTCGCGGCCGCGCTCAGCCTGGTGGTGGGTATGGAAACCGCGCCGTTGCTCGTGGCCGCCGCCGCCGTGGTGGCGATCGATTGGGTCGTCCAAGGCGTGCCCGCGCGTGCGCGACTGTTCGGATTCGGGTTCGGCCTGGGCGGCGCGATTCTGCTGTCGAGCGCGGCGTTCGCCACGACCTCCTGGACGCTGCCGGCGTGCGACGGCTTCACCGCGATCGTCATGCGCGCTGCCTTGCTCGCGGCCGTCGTGCCGGTCGCCCTTGCCCTCCTGCCGCTGGACTCACGACCGGGCAGGGGGATTGCGCTGGCCGTCGCGGGTGCGTCGTTGCTCGCCGCCGTCATGCTGGCCGCGCCGCAATGTCTGTCGCCCTATGGGGGCGTCGATCCGCTGCTGCGCCAATTATGGCTCGCGCGCGTCGGCGAGGCGGTGCCGCTCGCCGGCGCGCCGTTGGCGGTCGCGATCGGCTATGCCGGATTGATGGTCGCCGGGATCGCCGCGACGGGATGGCAGATCTGGACGAGGCGCGACCGTTGCTGGCTGGCGATGCTGGCGCTGCAACTCGCGGCGTTGGCGGTAACGTTTTTGCAGGTGCGCGGTGCTTATGCCGGCGCGCTGCTCGCGGCACCGGCCCTGGGCGCGCTTATCCTGGCGGCGCGGCGTCGCGGGGCGGTAGCATTGGCCGGCGCCTGGATCGCTTCGGCGGGGATGCTGTATCCGATCGCGGCACAAGCGCTGGTCCCAGCACCTCCCTCTTCGGCAGGTCCCAGCTGCACGTCGCCCGCCTTGATCGCGGCGTTGGCCGGCCAACCGGCCGGTATCGTGATGGCGCCGATCGATACCGGCGGCCCGGCGATCGCCGCGACGGCGCAGCGTTTCGTTGCCGGCGCCTATCATCGCGACAATGACGGCAATCTGGCGATGTATCGTTTCTATCTCGGCCGCCCCGACCGGGCGCGGGCGATCGCCGCGCGGCTGGGCGTAACGTACGTGATCGCGTGCGACGGGTTCGCCGGCACGCCGCCTCGCACCAGCCTGGCCGCGCAACTTGCCGCCGGCGCAGGGCCGGATTGGCTGATTCGCGTGCAGACGATGTCCGACGGCGCGGCGCTGTATCGCGTCCGGCCCGGCCTGTCCGCGCCGCGGCTGACGCGCTAGAGCCGCGACGTGGACGGGGACAGCACCAAGCCCGCCTGGTGGCAGACGCGATGGTTCGTGCTCGCCGCCGCGTGTCTGGCGGCGGCGCCGTTGCTGTGGCCCGACATTCCGCCGCTGGTCGATCTGCTGGGGCACATGGGGCGCTATCGCGTCCAGATCGATCACGGCCAGCATCCCTGGCTCGCGGAATGGTACGGCTTCCGCTGGTCGCTGATCGGCAATCTGGGCGTCGATCTGCTGGTCGAATGGCTGGCGCCGCTGCTCGGGATCGAGCTGACGGTGAAGCTGGTCGTGGTCGCCATCCCGGCGCTGACCGCGGTCGGATTGCTGTGGATCGCGCGCGAGGTTCACGGCCGCGTGCCGCCGACCGCGCTCTTCGCGCTGGTGCTCGTCTACAATTACCCGTTCCAGTTCGGCTTCGTGAACTTCTCGCTGTCGATGGCGCTGGCGCTCAACGCCTTCGCCTTGTGGCTGCATCTCGCGCGGCGCGGCGCCTGGGCTTTGCGCGCCGTGTTGTTCGTGCCGCTGTCGTGCCTGCTCTGGCTGTGTCACGTGTTCGGCTGGGGTGTGCTCGGCATCCTGGTCTTTTCCGCCGAACTGATCCGTGCGCGCGATACCGATAGATCCTGGCCTGCGGCATTCGTTCGCGCCGGCGTCCAGTGCCTGCCGCTCGCATTGCCATGCGTGATGATGGTGATGTGGCGGGGCAGCGGGGTCGCGGGCGAGACCGGCGATTGGTTCAACCTGCGGGCCAAGCTGATGTGGCTGTCGGGGATTCTGCGCGACCATTGGCTGTGGTTCGACGTCGCCTGCGCCGCGGTGCTGGTGGCGATGCTGTACGATGGCCTGCGCTCGCCCTTCTTGGGCTGGTCGCGCAGCCTTGGCCTCGCGGCCGGCCTGCTCGCCGCGACGTTCCTTCTGCTGCCGCGCATCCTGTTGGGATCGGCCTATGCCGACATGCGGCTGGCGCCGTACATGGTGGCGATCGCGTTGATCGCGCTGCGTCCGACCGCCGCGATGCCGTGGCGCGCGCAACAGTGGCGAGCGCTTGCGGCACTGGCCTTGTTCGCGGTGCGGATGGGCGGCACGACCTACAGCTATTATCTGTTCGACCGGAGCTACGACCGCGAATTGGCGGCGCTCGATCACGTTCCCACGGGCGCGCGGCTGGTGACGTTCGTCGGTACCGAGTGCAGCAACAGCTGGACGCTCGACCGGCGCGATCATTTGCCGGGCATCGCGCTGGAGCGGCGGCTGGCGTACAGCAACGATCAATGGTCGATGGCCGGGGCGCAGCTGTTGACGACGCGCTATGTCAAGGCCGGCGCCTTCATCGCCGATCCGTCGCAGATCGTCACCAGCGCGCGATGCCCCAGCGAATGGTCGCGATCGATCGACCGCAGCCTGGCGACCCTGCCGCGCGACGCGTTCGACTATGTCTGGTTGATCGGCCCGCCGCCGTTCGATCAACGCCTGCTGGCGGGGATGACGCCGGTGTGGCGCGACGGCACCAGCACGCTGCTGCGGATCGAGCGGCCGCCGCCTGCCGGGAAATAAAACTGGCCGTCCCACAAGCGGGGTCATCGAGGCATTGCGCTCTGACGCCACGGCCCTAGAAACGCCGGCAATGATGGACGACGCGCCGACCGGACCGCTCAATTGGTGGCAGACGCGCCGGTTCGTCGTCGCGATGGCCCTGCTGTCGATCGTGCCGCTGCTGTGGCCCGACATCCCGCCTCTGGTCGATTTGCCCGGGCATATGGGGCGGTATCGCGTCCAGTTGGACCTTCACACCTATCCGTGGTTGACCGACTGGTACAATTTCCAGTGGCAGCTGATCGGCAATCTGGGGATCGACATCCTCGTCCAGATCTTCGCGCCGATCCTGGGGCTCGAACTGACGGTCAAGCTGATCGTGATGTCGATTCCGCCGCTGATCGTCGTCGGGCTGTTGTGGATTGCGCGCGAGGTGCATGGACGAATTCCGGCCACAGCGTTGTTCGCGCTACCGCTCGCTTACTGCTTTCCGCTGCAGTTCGGGTTCGTCAATTTCATGCTGTCGATGGCGCTGGCGCTGCCGCTGTTCGCGCTGTGGCTGCGGCTGGGACGGCTCGGCAAGATCAAGTTGCGGGCGTGGATCTTCGTGCCACTCTCCTGCGCTCTCTGGGTCTGTCACACGTTTGGCTGGGGCGTGCTCGGCGTGCTCGCTTTCTCCGCCGAAATGGTGCGCGAGCACGATCGCGCCAAACAATCGTCGGAGCATCGCTTCGGTCCGGTCACCACCGCGGGCATCAAGCGTTGGGCGATCGCGTGGTTCCGCGGGGGGTTGCAATGTTTGCCGCTTGCGCTCCCCATCCTGCTGATGGTCGCGTGGCGCAGCGGCGAGCACGTGTCCGGCCAGACCACCGATTTCTTCAACTGGCGCGCCAAGTTCGCGTGGCTGACGATGATGCTGCGCGATCGCTGGCTCGGGTTCGACATCGCGTCGAACGCGCTGCTCGGATTGATCCTGTACAAGTCGGTCCGCGATCGGAACATCGAGTTCTCCCGCAATCTCGGCCTGTCGACGTTGTTCCTGGTCGCGGTGTTCGTGGTGTTGCCGCGGATCGTGTTCGGATCGGCCTATGCCGATATGCGGCTCGCGCCGTTCATGGTCGCGATCGCGCTGATCGCGATCCGGCCGCGGCCGCTGCCCGGCGACACGCGGTTGCTGGCGCTCGAGAATCCGGGGCTGGGCGATGCCGAGCTCCAGACCATCGTCATGGCGCGGCGGCGGCGGTCGATGGCGCTGTTCGCGATGCTCGGGCTGGCGTTCGTGCTGGTGCGTACGGGCGCGACCACGGTCAGCTACGTGCTGTTCGACCAGCGTTATGCGCGCGAGTTGAAGGCGCTCGATCACGTGCCGATCGGGGCGCGACTGGTCACGTTCGTCGGGCAGAATTGCGTCGCTGATTGGAAGATGAGCCGGCTCGAGCACATGCCCGCGCTCGCGCTCGAACGGCGCATGGCCTATACCAACGATCAATGGTCGATGGCCGGCGCGCAGTTGCTGACGACCAAATACGTTCCCGCCGTGCCGTTCGCGCACGACCCGTCGCAGATCACCACGCTGATGCAGTGTCCGCGGCAATATTGGCGGCCGATCAATCGTAGTCTGGCAAAGTTCCCGCGAGCCGCGTTCGACTATGTCTGGCTGATCAGCCCGCCGCCCTACGATCCCAAATATACCCAGGATTTGACCCCGATCTGGCGCGACGGCACCAGCGTGCTGTTCAAGGTCGACCACGTCGATGTCGCGCCGGTCACGAAGCGCGGCGACTTCCCGATGCCGCCGCGGGGCAAGAACCCGTTCTACTGATCGCGCTTGAACGGCGTCAGCGCGGCCAGATAGTCCTGATCGCTTTCGACCCCCAGCCGTTCGCGCGCCAGGAAGTCGGCAACCGCGCAGCGGAAACCGCGGTCGGGAATGTAGTGCGCTGACCAGGTTGTCACCGGAACATAGCCGCGCGCGAGCTTGTGTTCGCCCTGCGCCCCCGCCTCCACCGTCGAGAGCCCGCGCGCGATCGCGGCGTCGATCGCCTGGTAGTAACATAGCTCGAAATGGAGGAACGGGACGTCTTCGGTACAGCCCCAATAGCGACCGTAGAGCGTGTCGGCACCGATCAGATTGAGCGCGCCCGCGATCGGTCGCCCGTCGCGTTCGGCGAGGATCAGCAGTGTCCGCTTCGACATCCGTTCGCCGAGCAACGAGAAGAAGCTGCGCGTCAGATACGGATGGCCCCATTTGCGGCTGCCGGTGTCCTGGTAGAAGGTCCAGAACGCATCCCAATGCGCTTCGGTCAGGTCGGCGCCGGTCAGGTGGCGGATCGTCAGCCCCTCGACCGCCTTCGCGCGCTCGTGGCGGATCGCCTTGCGTTTGCGCGACGACAGCGCGGCGAGGAAATCATCGAAGCTGGCATAACCGTCGTTGCGCCAATGGAATTGCGTGCCGGTGCGGATCAGCCAGCCCGCCGCTTCGAACAACGGCACTTGGTCCGGCGCCACGAACGTCGCGTGCGCCGACGACAGGTTGTTGTTGTCGGTCAACGCCTCCAGCGCACCGATCAGCGCGGGGGCAAGGTTGGCATCGCGCAGCAAGAGCCGCGGCCCCGGCACCGGCGTAAACGGTGCGGCGACCTGGAGCTTGGGATAGTAGTTGCCGCCCGCGCGCTCCCACGCATCGGCCCAGGCGTGGTCGAAGACGTACTCGCCCTGGCTGTGGCTCTTGGCGAACGCCGGCGCGACCGCGCCGGGCCGTCCATCGACGCCATCGACGATCACCGGCAGCGGCTGCCACCCGGTCCCGGGCCCGACGCTCCCCGATTCCTCGAGGATCGACAGGAAGGCGTGGCCGACGAACGGATTGCCAGCACCCGCGCACGCATTCCAGTCGGCTGCCGGAATGGCGGAAACGCCGTCGGCGACGCGCGCGGTGATCGTGTTGGAAGTCACTAGACCCTAGATAGGGTCAGGCGGTGAGCTTCACCACCGCGTCGACTTCGACCGCCGCGCCGCGCGGCAACGCCGCGACGCCGACCGCGCTGCGGGCATGCTTGCCGGCGTCGCCGAACAACGCTTCCATCAGGTTCGAGGCGCCATTCGCGACTTCGGGCTGGTCGGTGAAATCGGGGGTCGAGTTGACGAACACGCCCAGCTTCACGATCCGCTCGACGCGCGACAGGTCGCCGCCCAGCGCGGCCTTGATCTGCGCGACCAGCATAAGCCCGCACAGTTCGGCGGCCTCCTGACCTGCGACCTTATCGACGTCGTCGCCCAGCTTGCCCGTCACGACCTTGCCGTCGCGGAACGGCAGCTGGCCGGAAATGTGCAGCAACCCGCCGGCATCGACCGTCGGGACGTACGACGCGACCGGCGCGGCGGCGGTCGGCAGCGACAGGCCCATTTCCTCCAGCTTGCGGTCGATACGGTCGGTCATGCGGGCATTCCTTCTGTGTCAGCGGGAAGATTGTCGGCGAAACGCTGGACGATCCAGTCGCGCGCCCCTTCCCAATCGTCGATCCTGGCGTGCGCGAACGGCGCCGGCGGCACGTTATGCGCCATCGCCGGTTCGGCTACGAGGTGGAGCCGGTGCACGCTCGGCGCGTGCTTGGCAACAGATTCGTGGTGCACGGCCAGATCATCGACGAACACCGTGACGCTCGGGCCATATTCGGCGACGAGCCGCGCGACCGGATCGCCCTTGCCGCCGCGATTGGTCTCGACGCGGTGGTTGATGCCGTGCGCCGCCAGTTGCGTGATGCGATGATCGCGGCAGTGATCGCCGAGGTTGGTCAGGATGACGATATCGGCTTGCCGCGCGATCGCGGCGAGCGCTTCGGCGGCGGCGGGGACCAGCGTCTGGCGCTCCATCTCCGCCGGGAAGAATTCGTCGAGCATGGCGAACGCCGCCGCCGGCTCGACCGGGGAACCGTCGGCGGCGGTGATCGCGACGAAGCTGCCGGTCTCGTACGCGAAGTGCATGTCGTGGCGTTCGCGCATCCACGTCCCGAAATGCCGCACCATATGGAGCAGCACTTCGTCGCAATCGCAGATCAGGAGCGGGCGTGTCATGCGTCGAGCGCGCGATGCGCGGCGACCAGCGCTTCGGGCTTCACGCCGATCTCTGCCGCGCAGGCGATCAGATCGGGCTCGTGATTCTCGAGAAAGCCGAACAATGCCGACAACGTCGCGGGGTCGCCGACCGACGCCTTCAGGTCCGCAGGGCTCAGGCCGGTAACATCGAGCAAGCGTTGCGCTCGGCTCGGCTCGGCCAGCGTCCAGACCAGCGCACGCAGGCCGAGCATCGATGGGTCGTGGCTGGTGTCTGTCGTGGCCATTGCTATCGTCGAGTGATGGAGAATGATCTTCCCGTGGCAAAGCGCGTGCTGGTTGTCGAGGACAACGAGCTCAACCTGAAGCTGTTTTGCGACCTGTTGCGTGCGCACGAATTCGAAACCGAACCGGTCCGCGACGGGCGCGAGGCGGTGGACAAGGCGCGAGCCTTCTTCCCCGACCTGATCGTGATGGATATCCAGTTGCCGCACGTCAGCGGGCTAGATCTGATCGAGCAGATCAAGAGCGACGAGGCGTTGAAGCGCACGCCGATCATGGCGGTGACCGCCTATGCCGGGCGCGAGGACGAGGACCGCATCCGCGCGGCGGGGGCCGACGCGTTCGTGTCGAAACCGATTTCGGTCGCGCGGTTCGTGGATGAGGTGAACGCGTTGCTGTAGGCAAAGCAAAGGCCGCTAGGGTTTCCCCTGCGGCCCCGGATCCCCGCTTTCGCGGGGACTGCGTAATCCGGGCTACGCCCGAATTACTTGATCTTCGCTTCCTTGAACTCGACGTGCTTGCGCGCGATCGGGTCGTACTTGCGGAACGACAGCTTCTCGGTCTGGTTGCGCGGATTCTTCTTCGTGACGTAGAAGAAGCCGGTATCGGCCGAGCTGACGAGCTTGATCTTGACGGTGGCCGGCTTTGCCATGACCCGAATTCCTGTAAGTTGAAATGCAAAAGCGGCGGAAACGAGCCGCCGCTTGTCAGGGGCGGGCCAATGCCCAACGTCGTCACGTTTGTCAAGCGAAGCGCGCGCAACACGATTAGGCGTTCGTTTACCAATTAGGGCGCAGGCTCCATTCGTCCCAACAGGAGTTCGGGCGATGGGGGTTCAGGAATACGATCTCGCGGCGGCGTGCGCGAAGCTCAACATGATGGCGGGCCATGCCCGTCCGGCCGACTTGGCGGGTGCGGTCGATGCGATCCGCGCCATGGCGCAGAGCCAAGGGAGATTGCCCGTCGTGGCGGTCGCGCGGGCGATCGAGGCGGCGCTGGCGCGGGGCGAGCGTGGAGTCGCCGTCCAGGGCTGGATCGCGATGCTGAGCGAGGCGGTCGGCTGCGATCGCAGCGATGCCGATTGCACCAGCATCTATCTCGCCGCGGGCGCGGTGCGGCTGGCCTACTAGACCCATGGACTCGTTGATGGCGGCGCTGGTCGCGGCGCTGCTGATTCGCGCGACCGATCGCTCGGCCGCCTGGGTCGCCGTTGCCGCCGAGCAAAGCCGCAGGACCGGCCCGGTGCTGGGTGGCGCGTTCATCGCCTTGATCGTGACGCACGCAATTGCCGCGACGGCGGGCTATTTCGTCGGGCAGCATATCACGCCCAATCCCAAACTATTGATGCTCGGGCTCGCCTTGCTGGCCGCTGCCGCCGGGTCGGTGTGGCCGGGCAAGGCCAAGCCGGTCGCGTGCCGTCGTCCGTTCGTCGATACGGCGGCGCATCTGATATCGACCGGGCTCGGCGGGCGGGGCGAGTTCGTGATCTTCGCGATTTCGCTCAGCGGCCTGCCGGTGCTGGCTGGGGTAGGCGGCGTGATCGGCAGCCTGGTCGTGCTGGGTTTTGCCGCAGTTGCGGGCGATGCGTTGTGGCGGGGTCTTCCGGATCGCGTGGCGGGTTGGGTCGTTGGGATATTGCTCGGCATCACCGGCACCTGGCAGGCGTTGGCGGCGCTGCGCCTGATCTAGGGGGCGATTACACCAAGCGATAAAAACGCTGCACGGCGGCGGAGCGTTTCCGATATGGATTCGTTCACGAAACGACTCGCCAAGCAGGAGCTGCTATGTCCACGTCCGACCTCAAAACCCCGACCGATCTGACCAGCAACGCGACCAAGAGCGTGCAGGACGCGCTCAACGCGATTCTCGCTGATACGTTCGCGCTGTATATGAAGACCAAGAACTTCCACTGGCACGTCAGCGGCCCGCATTTCCGCGACTATCACCTGATGCTCGACGAGCAGGCGGCGCAGATCTTCGCATCGACCGACGACATTGCCGAGCGCGTGCGCAAAACGGGGAACACGACGTTGCGATCGATCGGCGACATCGCGCGGCACCAGACGATCAAGGACAACGACAAGGATTTCGTCGGACCCGACGCGATGCTGAAGGAGTTGCGCGACGACAATCTGGCGCTGGTCGAGCATCTGCGCGAGGCAAAGGACATCGCCGACGACGCCAAGGACAATGCGACCAGCGCGATGATCGACGATTGGACCGACCAGGCCGAACGCCGCGCCTGGTTCCTGTTCGAGGCTGGGCGGAAAGCCTAAGGGCCGAGCGTCAGCAGCCAGAGATCGGGCGGCTCGCCGATACGGATCGGCGGGCCGCTCGTGCCGAGCCCGCCGGTGACCACCACAATGCGCTTGCCCTCGCGAACGACGCCGCAGCGATAGCGTTTGTCGTACGGCTGGCGGCCCGGCGACCAGCCGAATATCCGCACCTGGCCGCAATGCGTATGCCCCGCGAGCAGCACGCTGCCGTCGGGCAGGAGCGGGAAGATGCTCGGCGAGTGCGTCAGGAACAGGCGGCCACCGGACACATGCTCCATCGCCGTCACGGTGGCGGGAATGTTGCTGTGATAGGAAAAGCGATCGCCGATCACGCCGATCGCCAGCGGCCCGCGCGCGATGGCCTGGTTTTCCAATACGGTGATCCCGGCGCGCTCGAGCTGGCCGCGCACCGCGGCTGCGCCGGTCCAATTGTCATGGTTGCCAAGCATCGCGACGACGCCCAGCGGTGCCTTCAGCCGCGACAGCGGCGCGACCATCGCTTCGCCGATCGTGGCCGCGCTGTTCGCCGCGTGGCCGTTGATCATGTCGCCCGCGATGAAGACGATGTCGGGCTTCAGCGCGTTGATCTGATCGACGATGCGCGTGAGCCGTCCGGCGTCCATCGCCCAAGAGCCGATATGCACATCGCTGATCAACACCGCGCGCACCGGCTTCGCGCCGGCCGGCCAACCCGGTAGCAACAGGGTGGCCGTGCGGACCACGGGATCGCGCCGCGCTTCCAGCATGCCATACCCGAACAGCCCCGCCACCAGCAGGATCAGAACGAGCATGACGACGAGCAGCTTGCGCATGCGCAATCGTTAGCGCGGCGTAACGGAGCGCGGAACTCCCCGTTTCGCGCTAGGTTGTCCCGATATGCACGCCTTCGCGCAGCTCCTCGATTCGCTGATCTACACGCGGTCGCGCAATGCCAAGCTCAAGCTGATCGGCGATTATCTGCGCGCCACGCCCGATCCCGATCGCGGTTGGGCGATGGCGGCGTTGACCGGCGACCTCGATCTCAAGGCAGTGAAGCCGGCGGTGATCCGCGCCTTGATCGAGGAGCGCGTCGATCCGGTGCTGTTCCGGATGAGCCGCGATTATGTCGGCGACACGGCGGAGACGATCGCGTTGCTGTGGCCGGGCGCCGACGACGGGGCGGGCGAGCCGCTGTCGGTGTCGAACGTCGTCGATACGCTCAACAGCCTGTCGCGGTCGGACGCGCCCGCCGCGCTCGCCGCGATGCTCGACCGGATGGATGCCGAGGAGCGGTTCGCCTTGCTCAAGATGGCGACCGGCGCTTTGCGGATCGGCGTGTCGGCCCGGCTGGCGAAGACCGCGCTCGCCAATGCCTTCGGGGTCGAGGTCGATGCGGTCGAAGAGGTGTGGCACGCGATCCGTCCGCCTTATGCCGAACTGTTCGACTGGGTCGAAGGGCGCGGCGAGCAACCGACCGCCGCCGACGTGCCGGTGTTTCGCCCGTTCATGCTCGCGCATCCGCTCGAGGAGTTGCGCGTCGATTTGAAGGACTATGCCGCCGAGTGGAAATGGGACGGCATCCGCGTGCAACTGGTCCATGTCGGCGGCGAGACCCGGCTCTACAGCCGCGCGGGCGACGACATCACCGGCAGTTTCCCCGACGTGGCCTCGGCCTTCGCGACGCCCGGCGTGCTCGACGGCGAGTTGATGGTGAAGGGCGAGTTCCAGGGCGGCGAGGCGGCGAGCTTCAACGCCTTGCAGCAGCGGCTGGGGCGCAAGGTCGTGTCTGGCAAGATGCTGGCCGACTATCCCGCGTTCGTGCGGCTCTACGACATATTGTTCGACGGCGCCGAGGATCTGCGTCCGCTGACCTGGACCGAGCGGCGCAAGCGGCTCGAGGCGTTCGCCAGGCACCTCGACCCCGATCGCTTCGACGTCAGCGCGCTGATCGACGCCGCCGACTTCGACGCGCTCGAGGAAGTCCGCGCCGGTGCGCGTGACGCCGCGATCGAGGGCGTCATGCTCAAGCGCCGCGACTCGGATTACGTCGCCGGCCGCCGCACCGGTCTGTGGTACAAATGGAAGCGCGATCCGCTGACCGCCGATTGCGTGATGATGTACGCGCAGCGCGGCAGCGGGCGGCGATCGTCCTATTACAGCGACTATACCTTCGGCTGCTGGACCGAGGACGGCGAATTGCTGCCGGTCGGCAAGGCCTATTCGGGGATCACCGACGACGAGCTGAAAATGCTCGACAGCTTCGTGCGCAACCACACGCTCAACCGGTTCGGCCCGGTGCGCGAGGTCGAGAAGACGCTTGTGCTCGAAGTCGCGTTCGATTCGATCCACGAATCGAAACGCCACAAATCGGGCGTCGCGATGCGCTTCCCCCGCATCCACCGCATCCGCACCGACAAGCCCGCGGCGGAGGCCGATCGGCTCGATACCCTCAAGCGGATGATCACCTGAATCGCGTGCTAAGTTGACACCAAGTTGACACTAGCGACGTCGTCCGGCCGACCGGAACCTCCCGACCGGCAGGGAGGATATCGGCAAATCGCGGGGGGCGTGAGCATAGGCGGACGCTGACAAATCAAATCCAACATTGCCAGCCTTTTCGCGGCGCCCTTGCTCGCGCGCCGGACTTGGGCGAACGCGGGCGGCATGACTCCCGTCGCGCTCGCCTCGCTGCTCATGATCGCTTCGGGCGCGATCCACGCGATGGTCAGCGCGATCGTCAAAGGCGGCAAGAGCAAGATGGCGTCGCGCGCCGCAACCGACAGCACGAGCGCGACGATCCTGTTGCCCGCCATCGCGATCGTGCCCTGGCCGACCGGCGCGTGGGGCTGGCTCGCGGCGAGCACGGTCGTCCACCTGCTCTATCTCTACGCGATGATCCGCACGTACGAGGTCGCGGATTTCTCTGCGGCGTATCCGGCGATGCGCGGCACTGCACCGTTGCTGACCGCGGCGATCAGCGTCGGGTTGTTCGGCGAACACCTCGATACGCCGGTCGCGATCGGGATCGTGATGATCGGTGCGGCCCTGTTCACCCTGGTGTTCCATCGTCATCTCGGGCGCAACGCGCTCGGCTGGGCGATGACGACCGGTGCGATGACCGCGCTCTACACGGTCGCCGACGCGCACGGCGTCCGCGCGGCGCCGACGCCGTTCAGTTATATCGCGTGGGATTTCGTGCTGCTCGGCGTCGTGAGCGTCAGCGTGTTCGCCACGGCGACTCGCGGGCGCGTCTTTGCCGACATGCGCAGCGCGTGGCGGCCGTGCGCGGTGGCGGGGGTGCTGTCGATCGTGACGTACGGCCTTGCGCTCTATGCTTTGTCGTTCGGCCCGACCGCGCCGCTCGCCGCGTTGCGCGAGACGGGGATGGTAACCGCCTTGCTACTCGCCATCGTGTTCCTGAAGGAGCGCGTCACCGCCGCCCGCGCGATCGCGGTGTTCGGTATCCTCGGCGGCGCGGCGCTGATCTTGGCGGGGTAGCGGCCCGACCTTTGTGCAAGCGGACGCAGTGCTCCGGCGAAAGCTGCAGCGTTGGCGCACAAGGCTCCGATCGCCTACGCTCCGGCCTTCGCCGCAGCACTGCCAAATGTGTAACCGCGGTCTCGCGGCCACGAAAAAGCCCGGCGTGCGATGTCTCGCGCGCCGGGCCTCTCGTTCCCGCTAGGGATGCGAATCAGATCGCGGTGAGGTTCACCGCCGCGTGCTTGCCGCGGCGCGTGTCGATCTCGAGCTCGAATTCGAGCCGGTCGCCCTCGTTGAGGTTAGTCATGCCGGCGCGTTCCACCGCGGAGATGTGAACGAACGCATCGGGCTGGCCGTCGTCGCGCTGAATGAAGCCGAAGCCCTTCATCGCGTTGAAGAACTTGACCGTGCCGGTCGCCTTCTCGCCGGTCAACTCGCGCCCGCCGCCGCCACCGCCGGCGCGCGGACCCGCATCGCGATCGCGCGGCGGACCACGGTCGGTCACCGGCATCGGCTCGCCGTCGATCTTCAGGTCGGTCGCCGAAATGCGCCCACCGCGATCGACCAGGGTGAAGCCGAGCGGCTGGCCCTCGGCCAGACCAGTCAGCCCGGCCTGCTCGACCGCGCTGATGTGAACGAACACGTCTTCACCGCCGTCGTCACGAACGACGAAGCCGAAGCCCTTCTGGCCGTTGAAGAATTTGACCACGCCGGTGCCTTCGCCGACGACCTGCGGGGGCATGCCGCCACCACCGCCGCCGCCGCCACGGAAGCCGCCACCGCCGCCGCCGCCACGGAATCCACCGCCGCCGCCGCCGCCGAAGCCGCCGCCACCACCGCCGCGATAGCCACCGCCACCGCCGCCGCCGTAACCGCCGCCGCCACCGAATCGGTCGCCGCCGCCGAAGCCGCCGCCACCGAAATCACCGCCGCCGCCACCAAAATCGTCGCCGCCGAAACTGTCGCGCTTGTCGCGGCCGCGTCCACCACGGTTCCCGCGGCCACCTTTATCGAAACTCATGCCCTGTTCGTCTTTCCGGTCCGCCCAAAATTCCAATCAAGGACCAACACGCCGGACGACGGACGCAGCCCTTCAGGCGCAGACAACAGCGCCTCTTTTCGAGTCTTAGACCAAAATATGGCCGTCCGCGAACAAAATCGTCGGTATTCCTGCCCTTCTCATCGCGATACTTGCGCGGGCGTTGCTCAGACGGCACAGCCTAGGCGATGTCGATCATCGAATTGCTTGCCAGTCCGGCCGCGTGGGCGGCGCTCCTCACGCTGATCGTGATGGAGGTCGTGCTCGGCATCGACAATCTGGTGTTCATCTCGATCCTGTCGAACAAGCTGCCCGAGGCGGAGCGGTCGCGCACGCGGCGAATCGGCATCACGCTGGCGCTGGTGATGCGGATCGCATTGCTGTTTTCGATCTTCATCATCGTCGGCTTGGTGAAGCCGGTGTTCGACCTGGGGCTGACCGGCGCGCTCGACGCGCACGGCAATCCGACGTTCGAGACGGCGTTCTCGATCCGCGACCTGATCCTGATCGCGGGCGGCCTGTTTCTGATCTACAAGGCGACCAAGGAAATCCACCACAGCGTCGATCCCGACGAATCCGATTCGGCGCTTGATAAGACCAACAGCCAGAAGTCGCTCGGATTTACGGCGGCGATCGTCCAGATCCTGGCGCTCGACCTGGTGTTCTCGATCGATTCGATCCTGACCGCGGTCGGCATGACCGACGAATTGCCGATCATGATCGCGGCGGTGGTGGTCGCGGTCGGCGTGATGATGCTGGCGGCGGACCCGTTGGGGAATTTCATCGAGAAGAATCCGACCGTGGTGATGCTCGCGCTCGGATTCCTGCTGATGATCGGGCTGGTGCTGATCGCCGACGGCTTCGGCGTCCATGTGCCGAAGGGGTACGTCTACACCGCGATGGCGTTTTCGGCCGGGGTCGAGATGCTCAATATCTGGAGCCGGCGTGCCCGCGAGCGGCGCAGAGGCAACACCGCCGGCCATTGAGCGTTAAGCCGGATCGGACTAGGCGAAGGCGATGACGGTTCACCTCCACGAAGAAGACATTCCCGCCGGCCTGTTCGCGCCGGGCGCCGCGATCGCGGTCGATACCGAGACGATGGGCTTGGTCACGCCGCGCGACCGGCTCTGCCTGGTCCAGCTGTCCGACGGCGGACCCGACGAACATCTCGTGCGGTTCGCCGCCGGCAGCACGTACGACGCGCCCAATCTGAAGGCGTTGCTTGCCGATCCGGCGCGCGAGAAGCTCTATCATTTCGCGCGGTTCGATCTGGCGGCGGTCAAATATTATCTCGGGGTCACCGCCGGCCCGGTCTATTGCACAAAGACCGCGTCGCGGCTGATCCGCACGTACACCGACCGGCATGGCTTGAAGGAGTTGGTTCGCGAGCTGCTCGGCATCGACATCTCGAAACAGCAGCAATCGTCCGACTGGGGCGGCCCCGACCTCAGCGACGCGCAGAAGGATTATGCCGCGTCCGACGTGCGCTATCTCCACCGCATGCGCGAGGAACTCGATCGTCGTCTGGCACGCGAAGGTCGGACCGAACTCGCCCAGGCGTGCTTCGACTTCCTGCCGTGGCGCGCCGAACTCGATATCGCCGGCTGGCCGGAAATCGACATCTTCGCGCATGTCTAAAGCCGCAGCCTCCATGCGGTCCCAGCGCGAGCATTGGGCGGCGCCGGGAAGCGCGCACGATCATCTCGTCGCGGTCCTGCGCATCGTGTTGCCCGCGGCGGTCGGCGTGGTCGCGGCGCTGATGGTGTTCCTGCCGCTGACCTCGGGCGGCGACGTCAGTTTCGTGCTCGACAAGAACAAGGTCGAGGTGTCGAAGGAGCGGCTGAAAGTCCAGTCGGCGAGCTATCGCGGGCAGGATAACAAGGGCCAGCCGTTCGTGCTGACCGCCGAAAGCGCGCTGCAGAAAAGCGCCGCGCAGCCCGATGTCGATATGCAGAAGCTGATGGCCGAGCTGCAATTGCCCGACGGCTTGGCCAAGCTCGCCGCGCCGAGCGGGAAGTTCAATCCGATCACGCAGCAGATGGACGTCAACGGCCCGATCACCTTTGCCGGCCCCGACAATTACACGCTCAACAGCAACGGCGCGATCGTCGATCTGAAGACCAAGACGATGAACGGCAAGGGCGGCGTGTCGGGCACGGTGCCGCAAGGGACGTTCACCGCCGACAGCATGAGCGCCGACCTCGACGGACGCGTCGTGCGGCTCGACGGACGCGCGCGCTTGCGGATCGCGCCGCGACGCGCGAAATAGGCGCGATGCGTTTTACCACACCACTCTTCGCGCTCGTCGCGGTGGCCGCCACCGGCGCCGCGCTCGCGCAGTCGCGCCACGACAGTTCCGCGCCGATCGACTTCGCCGCCGATCACATCGAGCTGCAGGACAAGGCGAACCGCGCGATCCTGTCGGGCAACGTCCGCATCACGCAGGCCGAAATGGTGCTGACCGCGACGCGCGTGACGGTCGCCTATACCGGCAAGGTCACCGGCGGCAGCCCGCAGGCGTCGCGGATCGACGCGTCGGGCGGCGTGACCGTGACGCGTCCCGATCAGCGCGCGAGCGGATCGTACGGCGTGTACGACGTCAGCCGCCGCACGGTGATCATGCTCGGCGGGGTCAAGCTCACGCAGGGTGCCAATACCGTCAACGGCAGTCGCCTCACGATCAATCTCGACACCGGCAAGGCGGTGATCGACGGCGGCGGGTCGGTGTCGAGCACCGGCAGCGGCCCGACCACGACCAGCGGCGGTCGCGTGACCGGCCGCTTCTCGGTCCCCAAGCGCAACCAATAACCCGATTTTTGGGCTAAATCGTCGCGTCGGCGCTTCCATTTGGGACGGCCGAAGGGCATGGCCATGCACAAAGCTTGCCAATTGGTCCGCCGATAACCATTCGGTAACCAAGAAGCGGGCACTGACGGAGCCGGTATGGACGAGATCACCACCCTGGATGCGATCGAACCGATCGCCGAAGCGCCCAAGATGGACGGGCTGTCGGTGGTGTCGATCGCCAAGTCGTACGACAAGCGCGTCGTGCTGACCGACGTGTCGGTATCGGTCGGCAAGGGCGAGGTGATCGGGCTGCTCGGCCCGAACGGCGCGGGCAAGACGACGTGCTTCTATTCGGTGATGGGGCTGGTGAAGCCCGATTCGGGCCGCATCATGCTCGACGGCGACGATATCACCGGGCTGCCGATGTACCGCCGCGCGATCCTCGGGCTCGGCTATCTGCCGCAGGAAACCTCGATCTTCCGTGGGTTGAGCGTCGAAAAGAACATCCTCGCGGTGCTCGAACTCGCCGAACCCGACAAGTCGGCGCGCGCCAAACGGCTCGACCAGTTGCTCGACGAATTCGGCCTGACCCGGTTGCGCGATGCGCCCGCGATGGCGCTGTCGGGCGGCGAGCGGCGTCGCGCCGAAATCGCCCGCGCGCTGGCGGCCAACCCCTCGATCATGCTGCTCGACGAGCCGTTCGCCGGGATCGACCCGCTGTCGATCAGCGACATTCGCGACCTGATCGTCCAGCTCAAATCGCGCGGGATCGGCGTGCTGATCACCGACCATAACGTGCGGGAGACGCTCGATATCGTCGATCGCGGCTACATCATTTACGACGGCCGCGTGCTGTTCACCGGCACGCCGCAGGAACTCGTCGCCGACGAAAACGTCCGCCGGCTCTATCTCGGCGAGAGCTTCACGCTTTAGCCGATGAGCCTCGCGCCGCGCCTCGATCTTCGGCAGTCGCAATCGCTGGTGATGACGCCGCAGCTGCAGCAGGCGATCCGCCTGCTCGCGCTGTCGAACCTGGAAGTCGAGACCTTCATCGCCGAGGAAATCGAGCGCAATCCGCTGCTCGAAAGCACGCCGCAGGAAGATGACGGGCCGGTGGTCGAACGCGAGGCGCCGGTCGCCGCGAGCGATGAACCCGCCAGCGCCGACTCGCTGGTGATGGGCGAGGGCGGCGGGGAGGCCGCGCTCGACGTCGATTTCGCGGCGGAAAGCTTTCATCATGACAGCGCCGCCGATCAGGCCGGGATGGACGGATCGCTCGGCATGAACGGCGGATCGGGCGGGATGCCCGAGGACGGACCGGACCTCGACGCGTTCGCCGATACCTCGCTGAGCCTCGCCGACCACCTGCTTCATCAGGCGGGCGAGGTGCTAAGCGGGCGCGACCTCTTCGTGGCGCAGCATCTGATCGATCTGATCGACGAGGCGGGCTACCTGACCACGCCGCTGCTTGACGTCGCCAACCGGCTTGGCGCGCCATTGGTCGAAGTCGAGGATGTGCTCGGCGTCATCCAGACGTTCGATCCGACCGGCGTCGGCGCGCGCGACCTCGCCGAATGCCTCGCGCTCCAGGCGAAGGAGGCCGACCGCTACGATCCGTGCATGGCGCGGCTGATCGACAATCTCGATCTCGTCGCGCGGGGCGATCTCGCCCGGCTCAAGCGCCTGTGCGACGTCGACGACGAGGATTTGGCGGACATGATCCGCGAACTGCGCAACTACGATCCCAAGCCCGGCGGCCGGTTCGGCGGCGAGGCGATGCAGGCGGTGACGCCCGATCTCTTCATCGCGCAGCGCAAGTCGGGCTGGGCGATCGAGATCAACGCCGCGACGCTGCCGCGCCTGCTGGTCAACCGGTCCTATTATGTCGAATTGTCGTACGGCCCGCAGGACAAGGCGTCGAAGGCGTGGCTGTCCGACATGCTCGCCAGCGCCAATTGGCTGGTGAAAGCGCTCGACCAGCGCCAGCGCACGATCATCAAGGTCGCCAGCGAGATCGTAAAGCAGCAGGAGGCGTTCTTCCTGCACGGCGTCGCGCACCTCAAGCCGATGACGCTCCGCCAGGTCGCCGACGCGATCGAGATGCACGAATCGACCGTCAGTCGCGTCACGTCGAACAAATATCTCAGCTGCGCGCGCGGGCTGTTCGAGCTCAAATATTTCTTCACCAGCTCGATCCAGTCGTCGGACGGCGGCGATGCGGTGTCGGCGGAAGCGGTCAAGTCCGCGATCCGTGCGCTGATCACCGCCGAGGACCCCAAGGCGATCCTGTCCGACGACACGCTGGTCGACATGCTCAACGCCAAGGGCTTCGGCATCGCGCGCCGCACCGTCGCCAAGTATCGCGAGGCGCTGGGGATCGGCAGCTCGGTGCAGCGCCGCCGGCAAAAGGCGCTCGAAGGGGTCGGCTGAACGCGCGCCGTTTTAGGAATTCCGCAAAACATTTGCGGTACATGAGTCGCATGACCGCTCAGTATTCGGTGACCGCCGATCCGGCGCGCGACCTGATCCGCATCACGCTGTCGGGCTTTTTCGGGGCCGACGATCTGGCGGCGTTCGGCGACAGTCTTGCCGCCGCGCATCGCAACCTGACATGCGGCGCCAACCGCCACGTGACCCTGGTCGATGCCAGCGCGATGAAGGTGCAATCGCAGGATACGGTCGCGGCGTTTCGCGGCGTGCTCGCCGATCCGGCGTTCCATTCGCGGCGGCTGGCGTTCGTGGTCGATCCCACCTTGCTGCGCTCGCAGGTACGGCGCGCGCTCGACGGCCGCGCCGCGCAATCGTTCGGCAATACGGCGGCGGCGGAAGCGTGGCTGTTCGCGGCCGAACCCGACACGGCGGCCGCCTGACCGGTTGACCGCCGGCCAGTCCGCATCCTAGCCCGCATGGCGAGGGAGAGCGGCATGATCATCGTCACCGGCAGCGTCACGGCGAAACCCGGCAGCTTCGAAGCGTTGCTGGAAGCGAGCCTTGCCCATGTCCACCGCTCGCGCACCGAGGACGGCTGCATCAGCCATGCGGTGCGCATCGACAGCGAGGATCCGATGAAGCTCGTCTTCTTCGAGGAATGGCGTGACATGGCGGCGCTGCAGGCGCATTTCACGACGCCGGGGATTGCCGAGTTGCTGGCGGCGTTCCGTGAACATTCCTGCGCGAGCGAGAAGATCACCGCCTACGAGGCGACGAAGCTGCCGCCGCTCGGTTAGTCGTAGTCGATACTGGGATACCAATCGGTCCCGCGCCCCGCGGGCGTGGTGTCCAGCACGTTCCACAGCGGCGACATCTCCGGTGCGCCGCGCGGGTCCTGGCCGGGGTCCTGCGTGCCGCCGAGTTCGCTGCCCCAGAAATGGCGGATCGTTCCGTCCTTGTCCTTGGTGAACACGTCGTAGGACGGCCAGTCGCCGTCGTCGTGCCAGGCATTGTGATCGCGACCGAACGCTTCGGTCGGATCGCTGTAGAGCGGCAGCCCGCGCCAGCCACGTTCCTTCGCGAAATCGTACAGCCGCGCGACCGGCGATCGCGCGATCACCGCGAGGCCGATCTTCTGCCGCAGGTCAAGCGCATTGGCGGCGAGCGGCCCGAGGAACTGCGTGCACATCGGACATGGCCGCTCACGCTCCGGCCCGAACATGTAGCAATAGGTGACGAGTGTATCGTGGCTCTCGAACAGGTCGGCGAGGGTGGCGGGACCATCCTTGCCTTCGAAGCGATAGTCCTTCGTCACGATCGGGGCTTCGGGCAGTGCGCGGCGTTGCGCGGCTACGCGCTCGAGGTGGCGCCGAAGCTCGACCTCCTCCGCGATCAGCGCGGTGCGTGCCTTGGTGTAGGCCTCGCTCTCGCCCGGATAGGGGCGGTGCGCTTTCGCCGCGAGCTGGGGGGCGGGGGCCAGTGCCTCGGTCATGGTGCTCTCCTCAATCGTCCTCGTCCTCATACCCGACTAGCGCCAACGCCCGCGCTTTGATCTGGCGCGTCATGCACCAGTGGATCAACGCTTCCTCGCGGCCGTGGGTCACCCACACTTCCTTGGGCGCGATCTCGGTCAGCGTTTCCGTGAGTTCGTCCCAATCGGCATGGTCGCTCAGGATCAGCGGCAGCTCGACCAGCTTCTGCCGCGCGCGCTGGCGGACGCGCATCCAGCCGCTCGCCATCGCGGTGATCGGGTCGGGCAGGCGGCGCGACCAGCGGTCGTTGAGCGCGCTGGGCGGACACATGACGATGCGGCCCTGCAACTCGGCCTTGGGCACGCCGGTCGCGGGGCGCAGTTCGCCGAGATCGACGCCGAGCTCAACGTACAGATCGCACAGCCGCTGCAGCGCACCGTGGATGTAGATTGGGTCGTCGAACCCCATGTCGCGCAACTCGCGGATCACGCGCTGCGCCTTGCCCAGCGCGTAGGCACCGACCACCACGCAGCGCTCCGGATTGGCGCGGAGCGTCGCGAGCAGCTTGTCCATCTCGTCATGCGTGTCGGGATGGCGGAACACGGGCAGGCCGAACGTCGCTTCGGTGACGAAGACGTCGCACTTTACGGGCTCGAACCGCGCGCAGGTCGGGTCGGGGCGGCGTTTGTAGTCGCCCGACACTACGATCGTCTCGCCGCGATGGCGGAGCACAATCTGCGCCGATCCGAGGACGTGGCCGGCAGGGACGAACTCGACCTCGACCCCGCCCATGTCGAGGATTTCGCCGTAATCCACCGCGTGCCCGGCCTGCGGACCATAGCGCGTTTCCATGATCGCCAGCGTCTCGGGCGTCGCCCACACCGCCTGATGACCGCCGCGCGCATGGTCGGCATGGCCGTGCGTCACTAGCGCGCGCGGGGAGGGCACCGACGGGTCGATCCACGCGTCGGCGGGCTTGACGTAGATGCCGTGGGGCTTGGGATCGATCCAGTCGCCGAGCTTGGCCATGCATCCTATATGGATGGGATGCGCTTGAGTTCCCAGTGACCCAACTTCCACAGCAACTCACCGACTGGTTCGCGTCGCGCGGGTGGCGGCCGCGGCGGCATCAGGTGGAGATGCTCGATGCGGCGCGCGCGGGGCATCACGCGCTGCTGGTCGCGACGACGGGGGCGGGCAAGACGCTGGCCGGATTCCTGCCGACGCTGACCGAACTGATCGAGGCGCCGCAGGAGGGGCTGCACACGCTCTACGTCTCGCCGCTCAAGGCGCTGGCGGTCGACGTGCAGCGCAACCTGCTGACCCCGGTCGAGGAGATGGGGCTCGACATCCGCGTCGAGACCCGCACCGGCGACACACCCAGCGACCGCAAGGCGCGGCAGCGGGTCAAGCCACCCAACATCCTGCTGACCACCCCCGAATCGCTGTCGCTGCTGCTGAGCTATCCCGATAGCGTCACGATGTTCGCGGGGCTGCGGACGATCATCGTCGACGAGGTTCACGCCTTCGCGACCGGCAAGCGCGGCGATCTGCTGAGCCTGTGCATGGCGCGGCTGCAGCGGATCGCACCGGACCTGCGTCGCGTCGCACTGTCGGCGACGGTCGCCGATCCCGACGGGTACCGCGCCTGGCTCGCGCCCGATGGCGATATCGACACGGTCGATCTGGTGCTCGGCGAGCCGGGCGCCGACCCGAACCTCGCGATCCTGTTGCCGCAGGGCCGCGTGCCGTGGGCGGGGCATTCGGGGCGCTACGCCGCCGAACAGGTGATGGCGGAGATCGAGACGCACCGCACGACGCTCGTCTTCTGCAACACGCGCAGCCTCGCCGAATTGATCTTCCAGGACCTGTGGAAGGTCAACGCCATGTCGCTGCCGATCGGCGTGCATCACGGCAGCCTCGCGCGGGAGGCGCGGCGCAAGGTCGAACAGGCGATGGCGGACGGGCGGCTGCGCGCCTTGGTCGCGACCGCCAGCCTCGACCTCGGCGTCGATTGGGGCGACGTCGATTGCGTGATCCAGATGGGCGCGCCCAAGGGATCGTCGCGGCTGCTCCAGCGTGTCGGGCGCGCCAACCACCGGCTCGACGAATCGTCGGAGGCGATCATCGTCCCCGGCAACCGCTTCGAATATCTCGAGGCGCGCGCGGCGCTCGACGCGGTCGAGGCGGGGGCGCTCGACGAGGACGTGTTCCGGCTGGGGTCGCTCGACGTTCTGGCGCAGCACGTCATGGCCTGCGCGTGCGCGGCGCCGTTCGAACAGGACGCGTTGCTCGACGAGATCCGCTCGGCCTTGCCCTATTCGGCGCTGTCGGCGGAGCTGTTCGAGCGCGTGTTGGGGTTCATCCGCGACGGGGGCTATGCGCTCAAGGCGTACGACCGGTTCAAGCGACTGACCCAGGACGAGGACGGCGTTTGGCGCGTCAGTCATCCGAAGTTCGTGACGCAGCACCGCCTCAACGCCGGAATCATCGTCGAGGCGACGATGCTCAACGTGCGGTTCAAGAACGGGCGGCTGCTCGGCAAGGTCGAGGAATCGTTCGCGGCCACGCTGTCGAACGGCGACACGTTCTTCTTCGCGGGAATCAGTTGCGAGGTGATCCGCATCGATACCGAGGACCTGCTGGTGCGCGCCTCCGCCCGGCCCGCGCGGATCCCGACCTATGGCGGCGCGCGGATGCCGCTATCGACCAACCTGGCCGACCGCGTCCGCCATTTCCTCGCCGAGCCCGAGCAATGGGCGCGCTTCCCCGACGACGTGCGCGAATGGCTGGAGGTGCAATCGTACCGATCGACCTTGCCCGACCCGGGGCAATTGTTGGTCGAGACCTTCCCGCGCGAAGGCCGCAACTACATGGTCGCCTACAGCTTCGAGGGATGGAATGCGCACCAGTCGCTCGGGATGCTGCTGACGCGACGGATGGAGACGCAAGGGCTGCGGCCATTGGGCTTCGTCGCGAGCGACTACGCCATCGCGACCTATTCGCTCGACCCGGTGACCGATCCGGCCAGCCTGTTCTCACCCGACATCCTCGAACACGAATTCGTCGATTGGGTGCAGCAGAGCCATTTGCTCAAGCGCGCATTCCGCGAGGTCGCGGTGATCGGCGGGCTGGTCGAGCGCCAGCATCCGGGCAAGCGCAAGACGGGAAAGCAAGTCACCTTCTCCACCGACCTGATCTATGACGTGCTGCAGAAATACGAGCCGACACATCTGCTGTTGCAGGCGGCGTGGGACGATGCGCGCGCCAGGATGACCGATGTCGGGCGGCTGGCGCACTTGCTCGACCGTGCCGCCGACACGATGGTGCATATTGATCTCGATCGCGTGTCGCCGCTGGCCGTGCCGGTTCTGACCTTGATCGGGCGCGAGCGGGTCGCGACGGGGACAGTCGACGACGCGCTGTTGGTCGAGGCAGAGGCGCTGGCGCAGGAGGCGATGCGGCTCGATTAGGGACTGTATTATCCGCTTGGTGCACATCCGAAACGGGCGTACACTGCGGCCTGCGATGCGTAGGTGGGGTATCTGTATCGCGATGACGGCAAGCGCAATGGGGATGCCGTTATTCGCAGAAGGCGGTCAGCCGCAAAAGGATGCCGGCTTGCCTGCCGGAACCGTCCAACCCGCCGCACCATCCGGCGAAACGCTCGGCTTCCGCAACGCGAGCAATCGCATGACGGTGCCCGTACAGGTCGATGGCAAGGGGCCTTACGCATTCATCATCGATACGGGGGCCGAGCGATCGGTGGTGTCGCGCGAACTTGCCGATACGCTGGGGCTCGATGCGGGAACGCGCGCGCGGCTGTTCGATTTCATGGGGGCGAGCACGGTCGGCACGGTCAAGGTCGCCTCGCTGTCCGCCGGGTCGCTGACCACGGGCGAGATCGAGGCGCCGGCGCTGGCCGCGGCCAATCTCGGCGCGCCGGGCATGCTGGGCATCGATGCGCTGCAGGGCCATCGCCTCGTCATCGATTTCGACCGTAACCGCATGACGCTGGCGACGGCGACGAAGCGTCCCAAGGGCGAGTTCGTGGTCGGCGCCGAGTCGCGGCTGGGTCAGCTGATCGTGACGCAGGCGACGTTCGAAGGGCATCCGATTTCGGTCATCATCGATACCGGATCGTCGGTCAGCGTCGGCAACATGGCGATGCGCGCCTTGGCCAAGCGGGCGCCGCGTCCGATCGGTCCGATCAACGTCTCGTCGGTGACCGGCCGGTCGTTCGACGTCAATTACGTGATGATCGACAACCTGCATATCGGGGACATGCAGATCGACAAGTTCGGCCTGTCGTTCGCCGATGTCGCGCCGTTCGCGCGGTTCGGCCTGGCCGAGAAACCGGCGCTGATCCTGGGGATGAATTCGCTCAAGATGTTCCGCCGGGTCGAGATCGATTTCGTCAACCGCGCGATCGCGTTCTCGTTGCCGCGACCGAAGATCGATTTCACGAATACGTGCCGGTCGTACGCCGCGTGCCGGAGCATGTGATGCGCCGGGTGTCGATCCTGGCGGCGGCGGCCGGATTGGCGATCGCCGTCCCGCTGCTCGCGCAAAATTCGAAATTGCCGCAGCCGCCGCCGACCGATCCGGCCCTGGCGACGCCAGAGACGCTGGGGTTCAATTTCAACGACAACCGGATGACCGTGCCGGTATCGATCGGCGCTAGCGGGCCATATCGCTTCGTCATCGACACCGGCGCCGAGCGTACGGTGGTGTCGAGCGAACTCGCCGGCAGCCTCAATCTCGCCGCCGGTCGCCGCGTGCGCGTGACGACGATGGCGGGGCAGAGCACGCTCAACACCTTCATGCTGCCCGCGCTCCAGGTTAGTCTGGTCAAGCCCGACACGATCGAAGCGCCCGCCGTCTCCGCCGTCAATCTCGGCGCGCCGGGGATGCTGGGGATCGACGCGCTCAAAGGCCATGCCGTCGCGATCGATTTCGACCGCAACATGATGGAAGTGCGGCCGTCGTCGAAGCGCCGCAAGTCGGCCGGACCCGACGATATCGTAATCCGCGCAAAGAATCTCTACGGCCAGCTGATCGTCACCGACGCGACGTATAAGGGCCGCCGCATATCGGTGGTGATCGATACGGGATCGCCGGTCACGATCGGCAATCTGGCGATGCTGAAGCGCGTTCGGACCGAAAAATCGCTCGGTAATATCGGGCTGCTGTCGGTCACCGGCCAATGGCTGCAGGCCGATTACCGCGTGATCGACGAGCTGGAGATCGCCAAGATCGGGTTCCGCAGCGTGCCGATCGCGTTCGCCGATGCCCTGCCGTTCAAGCGCTTCGGCCTGACCGATACGCCCGCGCTGATGCTCGGCATGGACACGCTAAAGCTGTTTCGCCGCGTGCAGATCGACTTCGCCAATCGCGAGATTAGGCTGACGCTGCCCAAGGACGCGATCACGACGGGTCCGGTCACGACCGACTAGCGACGGTTGCCACGGCGGCGGAATGCCGCTCTATTCCCGGCTCCAGATAGAACAGGGGGCGGACATGCGCGCATTGGGATGGATCGTCGCGACGGCGTTGGTCGGGCAATCGATGGGCGGTGCGGCGGCGCAGACCCGCCCCGATCAGCAGGCATTTTTCGGACTCTACAAGGAACTGGTCGAAACCAACACGGCGGTCGATGTCGGCGATTGCACCAAGGCCGCGGCGCAGATCGCCGCGCGGCTGAAGGCGGCGGGCTATGCCGATGCCGACATCGTCCAATTCTCGACCCCCGACCATCCCAAGGACGGCGGCCTCGTCGCGATCCTCAAAGGCAGCGACGCGAAGGCCAAGCCGATGCTGCTGCTCGGCCATATCGACGTCGTCGCGGCAAACCGCGCGGACTGGGTGCGCGATCCGTTCAAGCTGACCGAGGAAGGCGGCTATTATTACGGCCGCGGCACCGTCGACGACAAGGCGATGGCGGCGATCTGGGCCGACGCGATGATCCGATTCAAGCAATCGGGCTACAAGCCGAAGCGGACGATCAAGCTCGCGCTGACTTGCGGCGAGGAGACGACCTACGCGTTCAACGGCGCCGAATGGCTGGCTAAGAACAGGAAGGATCTGATCGCGGCCGAATTCGCGCTGAACGAGGGCGGCGGCGGGCGCTACAACGCCAAGGGCGAACGCGAATTGCTGGCGATCCAGGTCGGCGAAAAGGCGGCGCAGAACTTCACCTTCACGACTACCAACCCCGGCGGACACAGCTCGCAACCAGTGCCCGACAACGCGATCTACGAGCTCGCCGACGCGATCAAGCGCGTCCAGGGCTATGAGTTCCCGGTCAAGTTCACCGACACGACGCGGGCATTCTTCGGCATGGTCGCGAAGGCGCCGACCACGCCGAAGCCGATGGCCGACGCGATCACGACCTTGCTCGCCAACCCCGACGATGCCGCGGCGAACAGGATCGTCAGCCTGGACAAGGCGCTGCATTCGACGCTGCGCACGACCTGCGTCGCGACCCTGCTCAAGGCCGGCCACGCCGAAAATGCGCTGCCGCAAAGCGCGACTGCCAACATCAATTGCCGCATCTTCCCGGGCGAGAGCGTCGACGGCACGCTCGCCAAGCTGAAGGAATTGGCTGGGCCGAAGGTCACGGTGACCGCCAACTCTCCGATCCGCCCGATCGGCATTCCGCCCAAGCTCGATCCCAAGATCACCGGGCCGATGACGACGCTGGCCGCCAAATATTTCCCCGGCGTGCCGCTGTTGCCGACGATGTCGACCGGCGCGACCGACGGCATCTTCCTCGAAGCGATCGGCATTCCGGTCTACGGCGCGCCGGGGGTCTTCGTCGACAGCGATTTCAGCGGCGTGCACGGCCTGAACGAGCGGATCCGGGTGGAGTCGCTCTATGCCGGGCGGGACTATCTGTACGATCTGGTGAAGGCGTATGCGGGCTAGGCTCGGCGCAGCGGAATAGCGCCGCTATTCCGCGTCCCGGCGGCGAGTGCGGCCGGCGATGCAACCGGCATCGGCCGACGGCGCGAATTTACTTCGCGCCGGCTTCCCAAGTCTAAACGGTCACCTGTTCGCCCAATTCCAGCACCTTCCCCGGCGGGATGCGCAGGAAGTCGGTCGGATCGCTGGCGTTGCGCTGCAGGAACATGAAGATGCGGTCCTGCCATAGCGGCATGCCGACGTCCGCATCGGCCTTCAGCGTGTTGCGACCGATGAAATAGCTCGCTTTCATGGGGTCTAGCGCGAGCAAACCGGCCTTCGCCGCGACC
The DNA here is from genome assembly GCF_007859635.1 of Sphingomonas panacisoli. Classification (NCBI taxonomy): domain Bacteria; kingdom Pseudomonadati; phylum Pseudomonadota; class Alphaproteobacteria; order Sphingomonadales; family Sphingomonadaceae; genus Sphingomonas; species Sphingomonas panacisoli. The sequence continues at coordinate 81,959 of NZ_CP042306.1, forward strand.
GCCAAATCGTGCGGCACGTCGGGACTTTCCATGAACCCGTAGCGGAGCACGACGACGCTGAAATTGTCGTCCAGGCGCTTGATGTCGAACCGGTCGTCGGCATCGACATAGGGCATGTCGCTGGTCTTCACCGACGCGATCAGGTTGGTCGCGTGCAACACTTTGTTGTGCTTGAGGTTGTGGAGCAGCGCGCCGGGCGCCGCGGTCGGCGTGCCGGTCAGGAAGATCGCGGTACCCTCGACGCGCTCGGGCGAACGGCGCGCCAAGGCGGCGGCGAGGTCGGCGAGCGGGACGCTCTGGCGCTGTTCGAAGGTGCGGACGATCGACTTGCCGCGGACCCAGGTAAAGATCGTGAAGCCGATTACGGCCGCGATCACCAGCGGCACCCAGCCCCCTTCGATCACGCGCAGGATGTTCGCGCCGAAGAAGATCAGGTCGAGCGTCAGGAACGGCAGGATCAGCAGCAGTGCCCAGGGGCGCGACCAGCGCCAGCGATGCCGCACGACGATGTACGCCAGGCACGTCGTCACCACCATCGTGCCGGTCACCGCGATTCCGTATGCCGCGGCCATCGCCGACGAGGTGCGGAACTGGATCACCAGCACCAGGATACCGATCAGCAGCAGCCAGTTGACCGTCGGCAGATAGATCTGCCCGGCATAATCGGCCGAAGTGTTGCGCACGCGCAGTCGCGGCAGGAAGCCGAGCTGTACCGCTTGTTGGGTCAGCGAATAAGCGCCGGTGATGACGGCCTGGCTGGCGATGATCGTCGCCAGCATCGCCAGCACGATCAGCCACGGCCGCAACGCCTCGGGCGCCATCAGGAAGAACCAGTCGGCATTGACGAAAGGTTGGCCCGCCGCCTGCAGCGCCTCCATCTTGTTGAGCGCATAGGCACCCTGGCCGAGATAATTGAGCACCAGCGCGGGGCCCGCCAGCGCAAACCAGGCGAGCCGGATCGGCGCCGGCCCGAAATGCCCCATGTCCGCGGTCAGCGCCTCCGCCCCGGTCACCGTCAGGAACACCGCGCCGAGCACGAACAGCCCCAGCGTACCGTGGCTCAGCAGGAAATATACCGCCTCCAGCGGGTTGAACGCCCACAGGATGCCGGGCTCGTCGGCGATGTGCCACAGTCCCAGCCCGCCGATCACGACGAACCACAGGATACAGATTGGGCCGAACAGCTTCGACACGCGCTCGGTCCCGCGCGACTGGATCAGGAACAGGCCGATCAGGATGCCCATGGTGATCAGGATGATCTGCGTCTCGTTCACCGCGTTGGTCGCACCCGGAAGCGTCCGCAGGCCCTCCACGGCCGACAGCACCGACAGCGCCGGGGTGATCATCGCGTCGCCGTAGAACAGCGCCGCACCCGCCGCGCCGAGCACGATCGCGGTGCGCGAGCGCCAACCGAGTGCCTTTCGCGCGAGCGCCGCCAGTGCCAGCACGCCACCCTCGCCGCGATTGTTCGCGCGCATCAGGAACGTCACGTATTTGACCGAGACGATCAGGAACAGCGACCAGAGCGCCAGGCTCAGCACGCCGAGCACTTCATCCTTGACCAGCCCGTCCGATGCGGCCTGACCCAACGCCTCGCGGAACGCGTAGAGCGGGCTGGTGCCGATATCGCCGAACACGACGCCGATCGCGCCGATGCTAAGCGCGATGAGCGCGGATTTTGAAAGTTGAACCGTCTTGGGGGACGACATGGAGGACATGGCCTACCGGAATGGACGGCGCGCTTTACGCCTGTTTTAGGGCCGATCAAGCGGAATTTGTTGCAATGCCGCAAGCCGTTGATCGTGCCGCGATAATACGGCATTGGCGGGATATGGTTCCCTTTTCGTTCGCCGGCCATCAACTTGCCGCGTTGCCCGAAGGCGCGCTGTACTGGCCGGCGCGACGCGCGTTGATCCTGGCCGACCTCCATTTCGAGAAGGCGAGCTGGTTCGCGAGCTTCGGCCAAATGCTGCCGCCGTACGACAGCGCGGCGACGCTGACCGCGATCGAAGCGGTGGTCGGGGCGACCGATCCGGTCGAGATCTGGTGCCTGGGCGACAGCTTCCACGACTCGCGCGGGTGCGACCGGCTTCCAGACGCCGAGCAAGCGCGGTTACGCGCGCTGACCGCGGCGCATCGCTGGACGTGGATCGTCGGCAATCACGATTCGGCGATCGGCAATCCGTGCGGCGGCGTCGTGATCGACGATGCGGTGGTCGACGGCCTGGTATTGCGCCACGAAGCCGACCGCCGCGATCCGCGCCCCGAACTGTCGGGGCATTTCCACCCCAAACTCCGCGTCCGTGTACGCGGACGGTTGGTGTCGCGGCGCTGCTTCGTCGCGACCGACAGCAAGCTGATCCTGCCGGCGTTCGGCGCGCTGACGGGCGGGCTGGACATCCACCATCCCGAAATCATTCGGGCGGTCGGCCGCGACGGCGAGGCGCTGGTGCCGCTGGCCGACCGGTTGTTGAGATTTCCCTTGGCAGCCTGACCCGTGCTCCTGCGAAGGCAGGAGCCTAGGGTTGTGCAGCGCGAACTATCCTGGGCTCCTGCCTTCGCAGGAGCACGGCGTTATTTCGCCAACTGCGGAAACGCCGTCTTGAACGCCGCGACCTTGGGCTTGTCCCAGCTCACGATGTACGGATGGTTCGGGTTCTTGTCGTAGAACCGCTGGTGATAGTCCTCCGCCGGGAAGAAGCGGCCGGTTTCCAGCTTGGTCACGATCGGGCGCGGGAACGCCTTGGCGGCCGTCAGCTGCGCGATATACGCCGCCGCGACGCCGCGCTGCGCGTCGTTCTGCGGGAAGATCGCCGACCGGTAGCTCGGGCCGGCGTCCGGCCCCTGACGATTGAGCGAGGTCGGGTCGGTCGCGATCGAGAAATAGACGCGCAACAGGGTGCCGTAGCTGACGACGCGCGGATCGTAGGTGATCCGCACCGCCTCGGCATGGCCGGTGGTCTCGGTCGATACCTGGTCGTAGGTCGCGGTCGCCGCGGTGCCGCCGGCATAGCCCGACGTCACGCCGGTCACGCCCTTCACCCGCTCGAACACCGCCGACACGCCCCAGAAGCACCCGCCGGCGAACACGGCGACGCGCGGTGCGGCGGTCGGCGTGACGTCACGCGCTGGGGCGGGGATGGCGACGGCGCGCTCGGGAGCGGCGCTGGTGTGTCCCGCCGCGAAGGCGATGGCGCCCGTCAGCGCGAGGCTCAATAATGTCGTCTTGATCATGGTCGTCGGCTCCGGAGTTCCTTTGAATATAGGAACGGCCCGGCCGCGGCCAAGGATGCGCGTCAGCGCTGCGCTTCGATCGCGGTCGGCGCTGACACCGTCTCGGCGGTTGCCGGATGGAGCGCCATGACGCCGAGCCCGCCCAGCGCGAACCCGCCGAGGAAACGCCACAGCATCGCGGATTTGAGGATGGCTTTCATGTCTCTTGTCCCTTCACGCAGCTCAAATCGGCGCGTCCCCGCGCCGCTTCAACCATCAATGCGTGAACATTAGGTTTCCGGGACTGAACCAATCGTTGCGCAGCCGTTCATCGGCCAGCAGGAATGGTTACCGCAACGCGGCGCACGCGGTCTGGATGCGCTCGCACGCTTCGCGCAGCAGATCGTCCGACGTCGCATAGCTGATCCGCATCGCCGGCGAGAGCCCGAACGCCTCTCCCTGCACCGCCGCCACCTTCGCGTCGTCGAGCAGATAGCCGACGAAATCCTCGTCGGTCGCGATCAGCCGGCCGTTCGGCGTGCTCTTGCCGATCAGTGCGGAGAATTCGGGATAGACATAGAACGCGCCCTCAGGCCGTGGGCAGGTGATGCCCTTCGCTTGGTTGAGCATCGACACGACCAGATCGCGGCGCGATTGGAACAGGGCGGCATTGGTCTTGAGGAACGCCTGGTCGCCGGTGAGCGCCGCGACCGTCGCCGCCTGCGCGATCGAACAGGGGTTGCTGGTCGATTGCGACTGCAGCTTCGACATCGCCTTGATCAGCCACGCCGGCCCGCCCGCGAAGCCGATCCGCCAGCCGGTCATCGCATAGGCCTTCGACGCGCCGTTCGCGGTCAGCGTGCGGTCGTAGAGCGACGGACGGACCTGCGCGATGGTGGTGAACCGGAAGTCGTCGAACACGATGTGCTCGTACATATCGTCGGCATAGATCCAGACATGCGGGTGGCGTTCGAGCACCGCGCCGAGCGCCTTCAACTCGGCTTCGCTGTACGCGGCGCCGGTCGGGTTGGACGGCGAGTTGAGGATCAGCCACTTGGTGCGCGGCGTGATCGCGGCTTCGAGCTGTTCGGGCTTCAGCTTGTACTGCTGGTCGGCGCCGGCGGGCGCGAACACCGGGGTGCCGCCCGCGAACAGCACGACGTCGGGATAGCTCACCCAATACGGGGCAGGTATAACCACTTCGTCGCCCGGATCGAGCGTCGCGACCATCGCGTTGAACAACGTGTGCTTACCGCCCGCATTCACCGTGATCTGGTCGATGCCGTAGGTCAGCTGGTTGTCGCGCAGGAACTTGGCGCGCACCGCTTCCTTCAGTTCGGGCGTGCCGTCGACATTGGTGTACTTGGTCTGGCCGTCGCGGATCGCCTTGATCCCGGCTTCCTTGATGGAGTCCGGTGTGTCGAAATCGGGCTCGCCCGCGCCAAGGCCGATCACGTCGATCCCGGCGCGCTTCAGCTCCTGCACGCGGCTGGTGATCGCCAGCGTCGGCGACGGCTTGATGCGGTTGAGCGCGGCGGAAGGTTGCATGAACGTTACCCCTATGTCGCGGGCGGCTATAGCGGTGTGACGGACCTTCGCAACCGCAACAAATCTTTCAGGCGAGCGTAGCGGGAATCAGGCCGCGCAACGCATTGCCGATCATGAAGCCGTCGGCGAGGTCGGCGCGGGTCAGCACAGCCTCGACCGCGCGACCGCTGTCGATCAGGTCGCCGCGCAGGACGCCGGGTAGGAGTCCGAGGCCGAGCGGCGGGGTTAGGAACATGCCGTCGCGCTCGACGAACAGATTGGTGAAGCTGCCTTCGGTGAGTTGTCCGTCGCGCTCGAACAGCACTTCGAACGCGGAGCCGCGGGCACGGTCGTAAAACGCGCGATCGCTGGTCTTGTGACGCAGGCGAAAATCGGCGCGCGCGACGGGCATCGGAACGATCGCCACCGCAACCGGATCGGTCGATGCGGGCGGCAGCGGCGCAACCTCGATCGCGACCGCCCCTGTCTTCGCCAGCAGCAACCGAATCCGTTTCGGCTCGCGCAGCCGGAAGGTCGCGGCCTGAAGTTCGTTGCGCGCGGCGTGACGATCGAACGCGAAGCCTAGCAATGCGGCGCTGTCCTTCATCCGCGCGAGGTGCCGCTCGAGCAGCGGCAAGCCTTCGACCGGGTCGAACGCCATCGTCTCGATCAAGTCGATCGTGCGCGCGCCGGCGGTGACGAAGTCCATCTTCGCCAGCGCCTCGTCCCATTCCTCGGCTTCACGCGAGTCGGCGACAATGCCGCCGCCCGCGCCGAGCGTCGCGTGGTCGTCGTCGCCATTGATCGCGAGCGTGCGGATCGCGACGTTGAACATCGCCCCGCCGCCTGCGTCGAGTCGCCCGATCGCGCCGGTATAGGGCCCACGCGGTGCGCTCTCTGTCTCGATCTCGGCCAGCGCCTCGATCGCGCGGATTTTCGGCGCGCCGGTGATCGATCCGCAGGGAAATAGCGCCGCGAGCACGTCGATCGCGTCCTGGTCGGGCGCGAGCGTCGCGGTGACGGTCGAGGTCATCGTATGGATCGTCGGATATGTCTCGACCGCGAACAATTCCGGCACCGCGACATTGCCGGCGACGCGCGACAGATCGTTGCGGAGCAGATCGACGATCATCAGATTCTCGGCACGCTGCTTGGCGTCGTTCCCCAGTTCGGCGGCGAGCTTGCGATCCTCGTCGGGCGTGGCCCCGCGGCGCGCGGTCCCCTTCATCGGTTTGGCGGTCAGCGTCGCCCCGTCGAGCGCGAAGAACAATTCGGGCGACAGTGACAACAGCCAGTCGATCCCCGTCGATACCACCGCGCCATAGCCCGCCTGCGCGCTCGCCCTCAGCTTGGCATAAATCGCAAGCGGGTCGCCGGCGATGGGGACGCGGGCACGGTAGCTGAGATTGGCCTGGTAGATGTCCCCCGCCTCGATCAGCGCATGGATGCGGTCGAAACGGTCGGCATAGCCACCGCGATCGACATCGGGCAGCGGTGTCCCGGCCCAGGCCGAATTGGGGTCGGGAAGCAGCGCCGGCACATCGTCGGGCGCGATCTCGTCATAGCTTTCGAACAAGCCGAACCACAGCAATGGCGCGTCGTCGGCGGCCAGGCTGCCCAGCACCGGTTCGAACGCCGCGGCCGCTTCGTAGGCCATGTATCCTACCGCGTGCAGCCCGCGATGGCGCGCCGCGCGGAGACGGTCGAGCGCGGGCTTCACCTCGACCAGCGCCCGTGCTTCGACGGTGCCGGTCGGGTCCTGGTACAGCCGCGCCGGCGCCGCACCCGCGGCACGGGCATCGTCGAGCAACACGAAGGGGCGGTCGCGGCGGATCACTGCGCGGCAGATGCAACCGGTCGTCTCCGGGGGCAAGCCCTGCTTGCCCGCATTGCGCCGGTTGCCTAGGTCTCACCCATGACCGAGCCCAGCCAGCCGCTCCGCGCGGCGATCATTCCCGTCACGCCGCTCCAGCAGAATTGCACGCTCCTGTGGTGCACGAAGACGATGCGCGGCGCGTTCGTCGATCCCGGCGGCGACTTGCCGATGCTCAAGTCGGCGATGGAGAAATACGGCGTCACGATCGAGAAGATCCTGATCACTCATGGGCATTTTGATCATGCGGCGGGCGCGGCGCAGCTGGCGGAAGATCTCGGCGTTCCGATCGAAGGGCCGCATCCGGACGACAATTGGCTGATCGAGAAGCTCGGCGAGGACGGCGTGCAATACGGCATACCGGGGCGGTCGTTCGTTCCTGCGCGCTGGCTCGACCAGGGCGACGAGGTGACGGTCGGCGAGGTGACGTTCGCGGTGCATCACACGCCGGGCCACACGCCCGGTCACGTCGTGTTCCACAACGCCGACTCGAAGCTCGCGATCGTCGGCGACGTGCTGTTCCAGGGATCGATCGGCCGCACCGATTTCCCGCGGGGGGACCACAACCAGCTGATCAATTCGATCGTCACGCGGCTGTGGCCGATGGGCGACGATACCGTGTTCCTGCCCGGCCACGGCCAGCCGAGCACCTTCGCGCAGGAACGCGCGAGCAACCCGTTCGTCGCCGATTCGGTCTTGGCCTAACCGCGCGCGGGTGGCGCGCCGATGATGATCGGACTGGCATCGGGCTTCTCGGCGGCGCCCTGGTAGCCGATCGCCAGCGCCCAGCCCGACAAAGCGAGCAACACCACCAGCGTCGTGATTGCGCCGATCCGGCGGAGGATGCGTGGCGCGGTCGGGTCCATGCCGATCCCGTGGCACAACCGCGCCAGCGTGAACGCGATGCCCAGCCCCCACAGCCACAGGCTGGGGCCGCGCGCGAGTTCGATCAGCGCGATCAGGATCAGGACGAAGGGCGCATATTCGACGAAATTGGTGTGCGCCCGGGTGCGGGCGACTACGGCCTCACTGCCGCCGTCGCCGAGCCAGACGTTGTTCTTCGACCGCACTTGCGTGACGCGAACCGCCAGCCAGATGTTGATCAGTCCCGCCGCGGCGGCCATCACGAGCGTTATCGGCAGGATCATGTCGGGCTCCCCTTGTTATGGCGGGACCGTGCCACCGGGCGCTTCGGGTTGCAACGGCGCGACAATTCGGTATAGGCGCACGCTTCGCGATTCAGCCCGCCGATTTGTGCCGCGCGCCGACCCGTCGGTTGCGCGGTTCGTGTTCCGGGCCTAATCGTCCTGATCAATTCGATTTTGTCTTAGAAGGTTGTCGCCGCAATGGCCGTTCCAAAACGCAAAACTTCGCCCTCGCGTCGTGGCATGCGCCGCGCGCACGATTCGTTGTCGGTCGAGGCATTCCAGGAATGCCCAAACTGCGGCGAGCTGAAGCGTCCCCACAACCTTTGCGGGTCGTGCGGGCACTATAACGGCCGCGAGATCGTTTCGGTCGAAGGCTGACCGTAAAGAGGAATAGAACGTGACCACCGGCTCCTGGATCGCCGTCGACGCAATGGGCGGTGACGAGGGGCTGGCGGTGATGCTGGCGGGTGTCGCGGAAGCGCGGCGTCGCTATGACGGCACGCATTTCTTCCTGGTCGGTGACGAGGCGCGGATCGCCGAGGGGCTGAAGAAGCACCCCAACCTCACCGCCAATTCGGAAATCGTCCACGCGCCCGATGTGATTCGCGGCGACGAGAAGCCGGGCGCCGCCTTGCGCCGCGCCAAGACGACGTCGATGGGCGTCGCGATCGATCTGGTGAAGCAGGGCCGCGCCGCCGCCGCAGTGTCGTCGGGCAATACCGGCGCGCTGATGGCGATGGCGAAACTGTCGCTGCGTACGATGAAAGGCATCGATCGCCCCGCGCTCGCCGGACTGATGCCGAGCCTCGGCAAGCACGACACCGTGGTCCTCGATCTCGGCGCCAACACCGAGTGCGACGCGCGCAATCTCGAGGAATTCGCGATCATGGGCGCCGCTTATGCGCGGACCATGCTCGACCTCAAAAGCCCGAAGGTAGCGTTGCTCAACATCGGCACCGAGGACATGAAGGGCACCGATGAGATCCGCGAAGCCGCCGCCGCTTTGCGCGCCGCGACGCACCTGCCGCTGACGTTCGAAGGGTTCATCGAGGGCGACAAATTGTCGCGCGGCGATGTCGACGTGATCGTGTGCGACGGCTTTTCCGGGAACGTCGCGCTCAAGACCGCGGAAGGGACGGCGCGGTTCGTCGCCGACCTGCTGCGCATCGCTTTTTCGAGTTCGGTGCGGTCGAAGATCGGCTTCCTGATCTCGCGCCCGGCGACGGCGCTGCTGCGCGATCGGCTCGACCCCAACAATCATAACGGCGCGGTCTTTCTCGGCCTCAACGGCCTGGTCGTGAAGAGCCATGGCGGCGCCAACGAGACCGGTGTCGCCAACGCGATCGCGGTCGCGGCGAAGAGCGTGCGCGACGACCTCGCGACCAAGATCGCCGAGGACCTCCAGCATTTCGCCCAGACGATGCCCGCAGAAACCGCCGAGGCCGCGGCATGAGGCGCGCGGTCCTGCTCGGCACCGGATCGGCGCTGCCGGCGCGGCGCGTGTCCAACGCCGAACTCGCCGAGACCGTCGATACCTCCGACGACTGGATCGTCGAGCGCACCGGCATCCGTTTCCGCCACATCGCCAGCCCCGACGAGACGACGGGGACGCTCGGCTGCGACGCGGCCAAGGCGGCGCTGGCCGCGGCCGGCAAACGCGCGGACGAAATCGACCTGATCGTGCTGGCGACCGCAACCCCCGACCAGACCTTCCCCGCCACTGCGACCAAGATCCAGGCGATGCTGGGGATAAACGATTGCGTTGCGTTCGATGTCGGCGCGGTGTGTTCCGGCTTCCTCTACGCGATCCAGGTCGCCGACAGCATGATTCGCGGCGGCGTCGCGACTCGCGCCTTGGTGATCGGGTCGGAGACGTTCAGCCGCATCCTCGACTGGGAAGACCGCGCGACCTGCGTGCTGTTCGGCGACGGCGCGGGTGCGGTCGTGCTCGAGGCGCAGGACGTGGCGGAGGACGGGCCCGGCATCCTGACCACCAAGCTTCACGCCGACGGGCGCCACAACGAACTGCTCTATGTCGATGGCGGCCCCTCGACCACCGGGACGGTCGGCAAGGTGCGGATGAAGGGCCGCGAGGTCTTCCGTCACGCGGTCACCAATTTGGCGAGTGTGATGGACGAATCGCTCGGTGCGATCGGGCTGACCGCCGCCGATGTCGATTGGGTCGTGCCGCACCAGGCCAATGCCCGCATCCTCGACGCGACCGCGCGCAAGCTCGGGCTGCCCGCCGAAAAGGTCGTCGTCACGGTCGATCAACACGCCAATACCTCTGCCGCTTCCGTGCCGCTCGCGCTCGATGCCGCGAGTCGCGACGGACGGATCAAACCGGGACAGATCGTCGTGCTGGAGGCGATGGGCGGGGGCTTCACCTGGGGCGCTGCGGTGCTACGCACCTAACGGCGAGTGTCACGGGCCGGTAACGGCCACGTAACTATCGCTTTTCCTAGCCGCGTTCATTGTGTTACGTTGGTTTTCTAGCACCTGGGGAGGGGCGTAGATGAGTGTGGGTACGTTGACGCGAGCAGACCTGGCCGATGCGCTGCAGCGCGAAGTCGGATTGTCGCGCGCCGATTCGGCCAAGATGGTCGAAGATATTCTGGAATATATGTGCGACGCCTTGTCGCGCGGCGAAAACGTCAAGATTTCGGGCTTCGGCACGTTCGTGCTGCGCGACAAGGGTCAGCGCATCGGACGCAATCCGAAGACCGGGGTCGAGGTGCCGATCGCCCCGCGTCGCGTCCTGACGTTCCGGGCGAGCCAGATGATGCGCGACCGCATCGTCAGCGCGGGCTGACGGCCATCGCTGCGGCCGGCGAAAAGGCGGCTGGCGCGTTCCGCACCATTGGTGAGGTTTCGCGCGACACCGGCTTGCCGCAGCACATCCTGCGCTATTGGGAAACGCGATTTCCCCAGCTCCGGCCGCTCCAGCGCGCCGGCAAGCGGCGCTATTACCGGCCCGAGGATGTGGCGCTGGTGCGGCGGCTCGATTCGCTGCTCAACCAGGAGGGCTATACCGTGCGCGGCGTGCAGAAATTGCTCGCCAGCGAAACGCGCGCCGCGCCCGTACCCGCCGCCCCGGTGCCCGTCGCCGGAGCGCCGGTGGATGCGGCAAGCCTGACATCGATTCGGGACCTGCTGGCAACGGCGCTCGCCCAGAACTAACTGAGCTGTGCTCCGGCGTAGGCCGGAGCTCCGGAGATCGCAGCCGTTGCCGGCCAACGCTCCGGCCGGCGCCGGAGCACTAGCGGCGGACCATCATCGTACGGGGCTAACGGGGCGCCAGACCAGTCCGCAGCATATCGGCGACGGTGTCGGCGACTGCGTCGGGCGTGCGATCCTCGTCCCAGACGCCGTAGCGCAGGCCCAGGAATACGTTCATCCCCATCACCGCCCAGGCATGGACGTCGGATACGTCGGCGCGGATCTCGCCGCGCCCCGCTGCGGCCTTCAGACGCTGTTCGATACGCTCGGCCGTGGTCGCGTAATGCGCGCGGAAACTCGCGGGATCGACGAATTCCGATTCGTCGATGATCCGGTAGATTTCCTTGTGACCGCGCACGAACTCGAGGAACCCGAGCAGGCCGGCGCGTTCGGCGGCGATCTGGTCGGGCGCGGCGCGTAACGCCGGGGCGACGTGATCGCGGACCTGGTCCGACATGTCGCGGACCAGCGCGCGGAAGATCGCGTCCTTCGAATCGAAATAGGTGTAGAAACTGCCCAGCGCGACGCCCGCGCGCCGCGTGATCCCGCTGATCGACCCTTCATGGAAACCCTTTTCGCCGAACTCGGCGGCGGCGGCGTCGAGCAGCGCGCGCAAGGTCCGACGGCCGCGATCGGTGCGCGGCGCCTTCCCCGCGCTGGCAGTCGCGTCGAGCTCTTGGCGATCGCGCTCCGCGTCCGTGACTGGCGTTGCCGTTCCGCCACGCTGCGCCATCTTTTCTCACTCCCCCACACACCGAAGTTGAAACCCGGTTCAGGTTTCAGTATACGCACGATCCAGAAGCGTTCAACCGGATCGTTGCCGGCGCGAACGATAGACGATTTTTCGGGAGGGAGATGACATGATCGGCACTCGCACGCGCATGATCCACGCGGCGCTCTATTCGGGGGCGGCGATCGCGGCATTGCTGGCGGCACCCGCATCGGCGCAGGACGCGCCCGCACCGGCGGCAACCGAGGTTCAGGATGACAGCGGCACTGGCGACATCGTCATTACCGCGCGCCGCCGCGAGGAAACGCTACTCAACGTGCCGATCGCGGTCACCGCTTTGTCGGCCGACAAGCTCGACAAGATCGGCGCGGTCGATCTGACCGACCTCCAGGCCGTATCCCCCAATACCACGATCAAGGACGCGCGCGGCACCAACTCGACGCTCGCAGCCTTCATCCGCGGCGTCGGTCAGCAGGATCCGGTTCCCGGGTTCGAAGCGGGCATCGGTATCTATCTTGACGACGTGTATCTCAACCGTCCGCAGGCCGCGGTGCTCGACATCTACGACGTAGAGCGGATCGAAGTGCTGCGCGGGCCGCAAGGGACGCTGTACGGCCGCAACACGATCGGCGGCGCGATCAAGTATGTGACGAAGCGCCTGCCCGACACGTTCTCGGCATCGATTCGCGGCGCCTATGGGTCGTACAACCAGGCCGACGGCATCGTCAGTCTGTCGGCGCCGATCGGCGACATGGTCCGGATCGGCGTGTCGGGCGCGCGGCTGACGCGCGACGGGTTCGGCAAGAACCGTTTCCTCAACATCGACAATTACAACAAGAACATCTGGGCGGGCCGCGGCACGGTCGAGTTCGAGAGCCCGGACGGCGGGCTGTTCGTCCGCATCACCGGCGACTACACCCACGACACCTCGGCGCCGCGCAACGGCCATCGCCTGTTCGCCGGCCTGCTGACCGGTTCGCCGCTGCTGTCGAACGTCTTCGACACGAATGCCGGGCTCAAGAATCCGAAGCAGGACATCCAGGCCGGCGGCTTGTCGATGGCGGTCACCGCGAAGCTGGGCGGCGGGTTCACGCTCCGCAGCATCAGCGCGTGGCGCAAGGACCGCAGCTTCACGCCGATCGATTTCGATTCGACCCCGTCGGTCGACGTCGATGTTCCCGCCGTCTATCGCAACGAGCAGACCAGCCAGGAATTCCAGCTGGCCTATTCGAGCGAAAAATTGAACGGCCTGGTCGGCTTCTATTATCTCGGCGCGAAGGCAGCCACCGGGTTCGACGTGCTGCTGTACACGACCGGCGACGCCATTCCGGCGGGGGCGCCGCTGTTCGGCCCCTATCCGCAGTTCGACGCCTACACCGCCGGCGACGTCCGGACCGAGACGCAGTCGATCTTCGCCGACTTCACCTACGACTTCACCCCGCAGATCAGCCTGTCGCTGGGCGGCCGCTATACGTGGGATGAGCGCAAGTCGTTCGTCTACAAGGCGAACTACATCCTCGGCCCGACGTCCGAATTCGGCGGCAACCCGACGGCTTTCGGCGCCCCGGCGACCAATTTCCGCGGCCGCGCGATGTTCAAGCGCTTTACCCCGCGCGCGTCGATCAGCTTCAAGCCCAGCGAGAACCACCTGCTGTACGCATCCTATTCTGAAGGGTTCAAAGGCGGCGGGTTCGATCCGCGCGGCTCCGGCACGTCGGCGCCGATCAGCAACGCCGCGGCGGGCCGTACCTATCAGGACATCTACAATTACCTCTCGTTCGATCCCGAGATCGTGAAGAGCTACGAAATCGGCTGGAAGGGTTCGGCGTTCGGCAAGCGGCTGACCTGGGCGCTCGACGGTTTCTATGCCGACTATACCGACGTCCAGATTCCGGGCTCGGTCGCCTGCGTCGTCAACGGCGCGCCCAATTTCTGCGGCATCACGACCAACGCCGCCAAGGCGACCATCAAGGGTATCGAACTGGAAAGCACCGCGGTCCTCGCGCGCGGCTTTGCCGGGCCTGGATCGAACGTCTCGCTGTCGGGCGCGGTCGGTTACATCGAGCCCAAGTACAAGAATTACATCGGCCCGACCGGCACCGACGTCGCGGCGTTCCGCCAGTTCCAGAACACGCCGAAATGGACGGCCTCGGGCACGCTCGCGGCGAACTTGCCGATCGGCGGCGGCGACCTGAACGCGTCGACCGTCGTGTCGTATCGCAGCACGACGCATCAGTTCGAAGTGTCGAGCCCGTTCCTCGACCAGCCCGGCTACACGCTGTGGGACGCCAATCTGACCTACAGCTTCGGGTCGAAGGGCCAGTATTCGATCGGCGTGCATGCCAAGAACCTGACCGACGTCCACTACAAGATCGGCGGGTATCAATATCTGGCGGCGAACGCGGCGACCGGGGCGATCATCTACACCCCGACCGGCGGCGTGACGCCGACCTTGGGCAAGGAAGGCGTCGCGAGCGCGTTCTACGGCAATCCGCGCCAGATATTCGGAACCTTCTCGCTCAAGTTCTGATCGACTGATAAGGGGGAAGAGAGCCGGGTACGCACCGCGTGCCCGGCCTCTTTTTTTGTAGGAGAGGCGAGTGACGACGCGAACCGAGCGGCCGGGCTATCCGGGGATCGTGCTGGCGATGCTGTTGCTCGTCTACACCTTCAATTTCCTCGACCGTCAGATCCTCGGCATCCTCGCCAAACCGATCCAGGACAGTCTTAAGCTCGACGATGCGCAATTCGGGGCGATCGCCGGGTCGGCTTTCGCCATCCTCTATTCTGTCCTCGGCGTGCCGCTCGCGATCGCCGCCGACCGCTGGGGCAAGACGCGCGTCATCGCCGGGTCGCTGATAGTGTGGAGCGCCTTCACCGCTTTGTGCGGGACCGCAGCGGGGTTCTGGCAATTGTTTCTCTATCGCTTGGGCGTCGGCGTCGGCGAGGCAGGCGGCGTCGCGCCGTCCTATGCGCTGATCGCCGATTATTTCCCGGTCGAACGTCGCGCCCGCGCGCTGGCGATCTACGGCATGGGCGTGCCGATCGGGCTCGGCTCGGGCGTGTTGCTCGGCGGGTGGATCGCGTCGCGGGTCGACTGGCAGACTGCGTTCATCACGGTCGGGGTCGCGGGCATCCTGATCGCCCCGATCTTCATGCTGTTGGTGCGCGACAAGCCGCGTCCAGTGGGCCCGGCCGCTACCGCCGACGCCGGTTCGGCGGTCGCGGTGATCCCGATCCTGTGGAAGAAGCCCGCCTACTGGCTGCTCGCGATCGGCGCGGGGTGCAGCTCGATGGCAGGGTACGGACTCGCCGTCTGGGTGCCCAAGATCATCGCGGTCCATTACGGCTGGACCGCCAAGGCCGATCTGTTCACGGTCGGGCTGTTCATGGGATCGCTGTTGCTGGTCGGCGGGGCGTCCGGCGTGTTCATGGGCGGCGTCTTGGCCGACAAGTTCGGCAAGGCCGATCGCGCCTGGTACGTGCGCATCCCCGCCATCGCCTGGCTGATCACCGCGCCGACCTTCATGATCGGGCTGCTGACGCCGTCGCCGCTGATCGCCTGGTTCGTGCTGCTGATCCCCAACGCGCTCAACACTTTGTGGCTCGGGCCGATCATCGCCGCGGTCCAGCACCTCGCACCGACGCGGATGCGCGCGGGGGCGTCGGGCACGTTCCTGCTCGTCAACAACCTGATGGGACTGGGGCTTGGCCCATGGCTGATGGGCGCGCTGTCGGTGGCGCTGAAGGGCAGTTACGGCGCGGACTCGCTGCGTATCGCGGCGATCATCGCGGTGGGGCTGTACCTCGTCGCCGCAGCGCTCGCCTTTCTCGCGATCAAGCCACTCAAGAACGGCTGGGTCGAGTCCGAAGACTAGCGCTCCCGCGTCGCGGCGAACCGCACCTTGGGATAACGGTCGGCGACGTAGCCGACGTCCCATGACGTCTTCGCCATATAGACCGGATTGCCGTCGCGATCCTTCGCCATCGCGGCACGGTTGAGGTCGGCGAAGGTCTTGAGGTCGGCGGGATCGTCGGCGGAGATCCAGCGCGCGGTTTCGAACGGCGCCATCTCCAGCCCTGCCGCGACCTTGTACTCCGCGTCCAGCCGGCTGATCAGCACTTCGAGCTGGAGCTGCCCGACCACGCCGATGATCCAGTTCGACCCGATCTCCGGATAGAAGACCTGCGTCACGCCTTCTTCGGCCATGTCGTCGAGTGCCTTGCGCAGCTGCTTGGTCTTGGTCGGGTCCTTCAGCGCGACGCGGCGCAGGATTTCGGGCGCGAAATTGGGCAGACCGGTGAAGCGCACGTCGGCGCGCTCGGACAAGGTATCGCCGACGCGGAGCGTGCCGTGGTTCGGAATGCCGATGATGTCGCCGGGGAACGCCTCGTCCGCCACTTCGCGGTTCTGCGCGAAGAACAGGATCGGCGAATGCACCGCAATCGGCTTGCCGTGGCCGGTGGGCGTCAGCTTCATGCCGCGCTTGAACGTGCCCGAGCACAGTCGCATGAACGCGATGCGGTCGCGGTGGTTGGGGTCCATGTTCGCCTGGACCTTGAAGATGAAGCCGGTGACCTCGGGATTGTCCGGCGCGACGGGTGCGGGCTCGGCGGGCTGCGGGCGCGGCGGCGGGGCGTAGGCGGCGAGCGCAGCGATCAGCTCGGCGACGCCGAAATCCTTGAGCGCGGAGCCGAAATAGACCGGCGTCAGGTCGCCGTTGCGATAAGCCTCGGCATCGAATTCGGCATAGCCGCCCTGCGCCAGCTCGACTTCGTCGGCGATGTTGCCCGGCAGCGTGGGGTCGGCATCGACCTTGCCCTGGAACGTGCGGCTGTCGCCCTCGGGCCGCGCGACGTTATTGTCGGCCAGGTTCAACACGCCTTCGAACTGCCCGCCCATCCCGACCGGCCAGGACATCGGGCACACGTCCAGTGCGAGCATGTCGGCGATCTCGTCGAGCAGTTCGAACGGGTCGCGCCCCTCGCGATCGACCTTGTTGACGAAGGTGATGATCGGCACCGAGCGGAGCCGGCACACCTCGAACAATTTGCGCGTCTGCGCCTCGATCCCGCGCGCCGCGTCGATCACCATGACGGCGGAATCGACGGCGGTCAGCGTGCGATAGGTGTCTTCGGAAAAGTCCTCATGGCCCGGCGTGTCGAGCAGGTTGAAGGTGATGCCCTCGCGCTCGAACGTCATCACCGACGACGTGACCGAAATCCCGCGCTGCTGCTCGATCTTCATCCAGTCCGATCGCGCGCGCCGGTTCTGCCCACGCGCCTTGACCTCGCCGGCCAAGTGGATGGCGCCGCCGAAATACAGCAGCTTCTCGGTCAGCGTGGTCTTGCCGGCGTCGGGGTGGGAAATGATCGCGAAGGTGCGGCGGTCCGAAATCTTGGCCGAAATCTGGGTCATCGCGACCCCCTAGCGGGTCAGGGCAGCAACGTCACCTGCATCGAACAGGTGCGTTCGGCACCGGGTGCAACCTCGAAGACGCCCGGCTTGTCGTGGAAATCGCCGGTGAAGCCCACCGGATCGGCGTGGCCGTGCCACGGCTCGATGCAGACGAACGCCGCGCCCGGCTTGGTCCAGATGCCGAGATACGGCGTGTCGGGAAAATCGATTCGGAGGCGCGGGCCGACGGTGGCGCCATAGGTCACGCCCGACGAGCGCACCGGATCCCAGATCAGCGCGTCGTCGGCGAACAGATCGTCGGCGAGATGTAGCAGCCGTCCGTCGAGCGGCGAGGGGCGCGTCGCCGCGAACAGGCCATCGTCCAATTCGACGATCGCGCCGGGTTCGTCGCCGTCGAAGGCGATGCGGTGATCTTCACGCCGCTGGTCATAGGGCAGGGGCCACGCAAAGGCAGGGTGGAAACCCAGGCTTGCCGGCATCGGTACATCGCCGCGATTGTGCACGCTGACGTCGATCGCCAGCGTCGCATCACGGAGCGTGAAGGCGACGTCCAGCGCGAAGTCGAAGGGATAGACGGCGCGAGTCTCGTCGTTCGCCGTCAGGCGAAAGCGCGCGCCGGAATCGTCATGCGCAACGACCTCGAAAACCATCCGCCGCGCGAAGCCGTGCTGCTTCATCGGATAGTCGCGCCCGTCGATCCGCAGCACGTCGCCGTTCAGCCGCCCGACGATCGGAAACAGGATCGGCGCATGCCCGGTCCAGAACGCCGGATCGGCATCGGTCATCAACTCGCGACCCTGGGCGTCCTTGAGGGACACCAATTCGGCCCCGAGCGGATCGATCAGCGCGGACAGCCCGTCCGACCGGAGCGCGACCGGATCAGCCACGCAAGCTCGCGCCCAGCTTTTCGGCTGCGACGACGACGCGATCCGCGATGCCTTTCAGATCCGCTTCGGTGAAGGTCTTGTCGCTCGGCTGCAGCGTCACCTCTACCGCCATCGACCGCACGCCGTCGCGTTCGAACAGGTCGAACACGCGCGCGCCCGTGATCGCGGCCTTGTCGGCGCCGCGCACGGCACGCGTCAGCGCGTCGGCGGTCAGCCCGGCGGGGACGGTGAAGGCGAAGTCGCGCTTGACCGCCTGCAGCGCGGGCGGGGCGTAGGCCGGGCGCATGAAGCCGTTGCCGCCGCGCTTGGCAGGAATGGCGTCGAGATACAGTTCGACCGCGACGACCGGTCCGTCGAGGTCGAATGCCTTGGTGGTCGAGGGGTGGACCATGCCGAACGCGGCGAGCACGGTCTTCGGTCCGAGCCGGAGCGTGCCCGACTGGCCGGGATGCCACGTATCGCCGGCCTCGCCCATGACCTGCAGATTGTCGACCGGCGCGCCGGCTGCGGCGAGCAGTGCCAGCGCTTCGGCCTTGGCGTCGAACGCGTCGTAGGGTGCGGCCTTGCCGGCCTGCCAGCCGCGCGCGCGCTTGTCGCCCGCCAGCACGACGCCCAAGGTCGAGCGTTCGGCGTCGGCGAGATAGCGGCGGCCGAGTTCGAACAGTCGGATGCTCACCGCGCCGCGATTGAGGTTGCGCGCCGCCGCCGACAGCAGGCCCGGGAGCAACGACGGACGCATAACCTTCAGGTCTTCGCTGATCGGGTTGGCGAGGCTCCACGCGCCGCCGCCGAACGCATCGGCTTCGGTCTGGCTCAGGAACGACCAGGTCACGGCCTCGTCGAGCCCGCGCGCGGCCGCCGCGCGGCGGACCTTTCGCTCGAGCTTCTGCTCGGGCGTCGCGGTCGGCGTCGCGACGCCGGGGATGCGCGGCAGCGGGGTCGAGGGGACGTTGTCGATCCCTTCGATGCGGATGACTTCCTCGACCAGGTCGGCGGGACCGTCGACGTCGCGGCGCCAGGTCGGGACCGTGACGGTCCAGTCGTCGGCGACGACGAAGCCCAGCCGCGTCAGGATGTCGCGCTGGCGATCCGCGGCGACGGCGAGCCCGCCGAGCGTTTCCGCGCGGACCGGATCGTATGCGACCGTCTTCGGTTCGAGCGGCGGCTTGCCCGCGCGCGTGACGGTGCTTGCGGTGCCGCCGCAATGGCTAAGCACCAGCTGCGTCGCGATCGCGAGCCCGTCGTCCAGGAACGCCGGATCGACGCCGCGCTCGAACCGCTGGCGCGCATCGCTGGTCAGCATCAATTTCTGCCCGGTCCGCGCGATATGGTCGGGATCGAAATAGGCGCATTCGATGACGACGTCGGTGGTCGCCTCGGACACGCCCGATTCCTCGCCGCCCATGATCCCGCCGATATCGTGCACGGCCTTGTCGTCGGCTATCACCGTCATGCCCGGCTCGAGCATGTAGGTTTTGCCGTTGAGCGCCAGCACCTGCTCGCCCGGCGTCGCCCTGCGCGCGACGAGCCCGCCCGATAGCTTGGCCTTGTCGTAGACGTGCAGCGGCCGGCCGAGATCGACCGACACGAAATTGGTAATGTCGACCAGCGCCGAGATCGGCTTCTGCCCGATCGCGGTCAGCAGGCGACGCATCCAATCGGGCGCCTCGCCATTGACCACGCCGGACACGCTTTGGGCGTAGAAAGCGGGGCAGCCGTCCGGATCGTCGGTCCGCACGTCCGGCCCGGTCCCGGCGCCGTCGATGGTCGGCACGTCGAGCGGCACAAGCGTCCCCAGGCCGGCGGCCGCCAGGTCGCGCGCGATCCCGCGGACGCCCATACAGTCCTGGCGGTTGGGCGTGATCGATACGTCGATGACGGGATCGTTCAGGCCGGCATAATCGGCGAAATCGCGACCCACCGCGCTCGGATCCATGCCGTCCAGCTCGATGATGCCGTCATGGTCCTCGCCGAGTTCGAGCTCGCGCGTCGAACACATCATGCCGTTCGATTCGACACCGCGGATCGCGGAAACCCTCAACTCCATGCCGTTGGCCGGAACGACCGCGCCGGGCAGTCCGAGCACCCCGAATATGCCCGCGCGCGCATTGGGAGCGCCGCACACGACTTGGAGCGGTACACCGTCGCCGGCGTCCACGGTCAGCACTTGCAGCTTGTCGGCCTGCGGGTGGCGTTCCGCGGTCAGCACCTTGGCGATCTTGAATCCGGCCAGTTTCTCGCCCGGATTCTCGACGCCTTCGACCTCCAGACCGATACGCGTCAGGCCGTCGATAATGTCGTCGAAGCCGACCTGCGCCGGCATATCGAGATGCCGCGCCAGCCATTGCCAGGTGAACTTCATGCCCCGACTCCCCCGCTGAGCGTGGGCACATCGAGCGCGGAAAAGCCGTAATGCTTCAGCCAGCGCGCATCGCCGTCGAAGAACGCGCGCAGGTCGTCCATCCCGTATTTGAGCATCGCGAGGCGATCGATCCCGCAGCCGAACGCGAAGCCCTGCCACTGGTCGGGGTCGTAGCCGCCCGCCGCGATCACGGTGCGGTGGACCATCCCCGAGCCGAGCACTTCCATCCAGCCGCCGCCGTTTCCGCCACCCGACCCGCCGATCACGCGCTTGCCGTTGACGATCGTGTAGCCGACATCGACCTCCGCCGACGGTTCGGTGAAGGGGAAGTAGCTTGGGCGCAGCCGCAGCACGATGTCGTCGCGCTCGAAAAACGCCTTCAGGAACGTCTCGAGCGTCCATTTGAGGTGGCCGAGCGTGATGCCCTTGTCGATCACCAGCCCCTCGACCTGGTGGAACATCGGCGTGTGCGTCGCGTCGCTGTCGGAGCGATAGGTGCGGCCAGGCGCGATGATGCGCACCGGCTGGTTGCCGCCCGCCGCCTGCATCGCGCGGATCTGCACGGGCGACGTATGCGTGCGTAACACCATCGGCTGCTCGTGCTCGCCGGCGAGGTAGAAGGTGTCGTGCATCGCGCGCGCCGGGTGCGTTTCCGGGATGTTGAGCGCGGTGAAATTGTACCAGTCGTTCTCGATCTCCGGCCCGGTCGCGACCGCGAAGCCCAGGTCGGCGAAGATTTCCGCCAGCTCGTCCATCACTTGGCTGACCGGGTGAATCGTTCCGGCGGGCGGCACGTCGGCGGGGAGCGTCATGTCGAGCGTCTCGCCCGCCAGCCGCGCGTCGAGTGCGACGCGCTCCAGCCCGGCCTTGCGGTCGCCGAGCGCCGCAGTGACGGTTTCGCGCAAGCCGTGGATGCGCGGCCCTTCGACCTGGCGCTCCTCGGGACTCATGCCGCCCAGCGTCTTGAGCAGCCCGGTCACGCTGCCCGACTTGCCGAGCGCGGCGACACGCACCGCCTCGATCGCCTCGGGTGTCGCCGCCGCGTCGATTTGCCCGAGCAGGTCGGTCTGCAATTGGTCGAGATCGGTCACCATTCCACCACCCATTGATCCACCATGCCATCCTCCGGATGGTCGAACTGGCCGATGCACACGAAGCCGTTGCGTTTGAGCACGCGCGGAGAGGCTCCACTGTCGGGCAAGGTCTCCGCGGTCAAGCCGGTCGCGCCCGCCGCTTGCGCGATCGTCTTCAGCGCGGCGACCGCGGCACCGGCGTGGCCGCGTCCCTCACGCGACGGCGCGACGCCATAGCCGATGTCCCAGCGGCCCTTCGCGTCGCGTTCCTTGACGCTGATCATCCCGACGCCCTCCCCGTCCGAAACCATCATCCACGCCGCTTCGCCCCCGACCTCGGCCGCAACGCCGCGAAGCAGGGCGACGATCTCGGCCGGCGCCAGTCCGCCCTCGGCCAGGCGCGGGGCGTCGGCGGGTGCGGGCTCGCCGAGCAGCCAGGCGAAATGCGCGTCGGTCATGGCAAGCAAGTGCATGCGAGGTATCCAGATACGAGAAGGGCGCCGGTGTCGCCACCGGCGCCCTTCCTAGACCCAGTGACGTATCGTGTCAGGCGAAGGCAAACGAGCCCTGGCGGCGGCGCAGGACGCCGCCGATCGCACCGAAGCCGAAGACCATCAGCGCCCAAGTGGCCGGTTCCGGCACCGCCGTCACGTTGACGTTGTCCAGCGCTGCGCCATAGGCGGTCTGGCCGGTCGACGTGAAGGTCAGCGTCGTCGATGTGCCGGTCGCGGTGAAAACGTAGTTGAAGGGCGACCACGTCACGACGTTCGGCGGGAACGGCGTGGTGCCGACCGAATAATTGCCGGCGGCGTTGCCGGTCGCCGTTACGCTGACCGTCTTGGTCGGCGGCGGACCGTCGCCATTGGCGCCGAGGAAGAAGGTCACGTTATAGACCTGGCCCAACATGGTATCGAACGTCTGGAAGATGCTGCCCGGCGCGTTGCCCGACAGATCGACGCTGCGCGAACCGTTCTGCGCGTTCCAGTAGGTGCCGATATAATCGACGCTGTCGCCGCCGACGGTCCAGCCGGTGATCGCGGTCGATCCGGCGGCCAACGGCGTGAATACGCCCGGATTGGTCCCGGATCTCGAAGCTGCCATTGATGAACGGGCCGGCATAGGCCGTGGCCGGAAAAGCAACCGCGCAGGCCAGCGCGAGAATCAGCTTCTTCATGATCTACCCCTTTACGCAACGAAACTTGCCGCGCCGCGACTCGGCGCAAGTCAATCTACGGCCGGAACGATACCACTGCTCGGCGTGCTTCCCAACTAACGTTAACCGCTTTCTTACCAACCTGGATCAGGCAACGTCGCTTTTCGGGACTCGGCGGCCCCGCAAACAACGAAGGGCGCCGGTGTTGCCACCGACGCCCCATATTCGTTGCGCGCTACAGGTCGCTTCAGGCGGCCTGGGGCAGCGCCGCCTTCGCCTGCGCGATGATGGCGGTAAACGCCTCACCTTCGTGCATCGCGATATCGGCCAGGACCTTCCGGTCGAGTTCGATGCCGGCGAGCTTCAGCCCGTGCATGAACTGCGAATAGGTCAGACCTTCGGCGCGGACGCCGGCGTTGATGCGCTGAATCCACAGACCCCGGAAGGTCCGCTTCTTCACCTTGCGGTCGCGATAGGCGTACTGCCCGGCCTTCTCGACGGCCTGGCGAGCGATGCGGATCGTGTTCTTGCGACGACCGCGATAGCCCTTGGCCTGTTCGAGGATGTTCTTGTGCTTGGCGCGGGTGGTTACACCCCGTTTGACGCGTGCCATGTCTCTCTAGCTCCTCAGTTCAGGCCGTACGGCGCCCAGGCTTTCACCGTCGCGGTGTCGGCCTTCGACAGGACCGAGGTCCCGCGATTCTGGCGGATGTACTTGCCGTTGTGGCTGATGAGCCGGTGGCGCTTGCCGGCGACGCCGTGCTTCAGCTTACCGGTCGCGGTGAGCTTGAAGCGCTTCTTGACGCCGCTCTTCGTCTTGAGCTTGGGCATTTTGGTCCTTTCGGTTTGAGCAACGCTGGAACGGCCGCGGCAGCCCTTGATGGCCGGGCCGTTCTTTCCACGCATTGCTCGGGAAGCTGGCGCGCATAGCGGCGCTCCCTGCGAAATGCAACCTTTCCGCCGCCTGGCGCGATTCATTCCGCCATGGATATGAGCACACCGGCCATAACCCAGGACGCGGCCGTCGCGCCGCTACCCGTCCACAAGCGGCGCTGGTTCCGGATCGCGCGCAACGTCGTGCTTGGGATCGTGGCGACGCTCTTCCTGATCTGGCTGGTGCTCTACATCACCAAGGGCCGGTTCCTGAAGCATCCGTTCGAGAGCATCACGACCAAGCTGGTCGGCCGCCCCGTCAAGGTGCAGGGCGACTTCCAACTCTATTTCGCGCCGCTCCAGATCAAATTCTACGCCGAGGGGCTGAGCGTCGCGAACCCGCAATGGGCGACCAAGCCGAACCTGTTCCAGGCGCAGAAGGTCGATACGCGAATCGCGCCGCTCAGCCTGATCTTCGGTAAACGGCGGCTCTACTGGCTCGATCTGACCGGGGGCGCGATCGACCTCGAATGGAACGCCGCGCACACGACCAACACCTGGACCTTCGCCGATACGGGCGGGAAGCCGTTCGAGATCCCCCGCATCGATCGCGCGACGGTGGCGGGGACGACGGTGCGGTACATCGATCCGCAGATGCGGCTGGCGACCGATCTGGCGATCGACACGGTCACCGCGCTCGACAAGACGATCGGCAAGGCGGTGGGCTTGCGTGGTACCGGCCGGATCCGCGACACGCCGTTCCGCGTCGTCGCGCAATTGCTGTCGCCCGATGCGACGGTCAATCGCGGCGAGAACAAGCTGACCCTGCGCGCCTGGGCGGCGAACAACGTGATCGACGTCGCGGGGACGCTGCCGTCGGCGACCGATGTCGAGGACGTGCAGCTCAGGACGCGCGCGCAGGGGCGCAACCTGGCCGAACTGCTCGCGATCATCGGCGTCGTGCTGCCCAATACGCGCGGCTACGATCTGCGCGCGGAAATGGTGAAGGACGGGCCGGAATATCGCTTCACGCATCTGGCGGGGCGGTTCGGCAATAGTGACCTGGCGGGGCGGCTGACCGTCACCAACGGCGAGCGGCTGCGGCTCGACTCGGTGCTGGCGACGCGGAGCCTCGATATCGTCGATGCCGCCCCGTTCATCGGCTACAATCCGGATATCGTCGCGACGAAGGGCGCGATGGCGGCCGCGGCGGCAACGGGCGCCGGGCCGACGCGGATCATGCCCGACGCCGCGCTGCCAGTCGCCGAACTGCAGCGCTTCGATGCGGGGCTCAAATGGACGATCGGCGATATCAAGTCGAAGAATGTTCCAGTGTCGAACGTCGACCTGACCCTGTCGCTCGATCACGGCAAGCTGGCGCTGTCGCCGCTGACCTTCGCGATGGCGCGCGGTAACGTCGCGTCGGACATCGTCTTCGACACCCGCGCTCGGCCGGCGGCGGACAGCTACGACATCCGCCTGTCGCCGACGCCGATGGGCCGCCTGCTCGCCGGCTATGGCGTCGACGAATCGGGCACGTCGGGGACGATCAAGGGCCGGATCCAGCTCGCCGGGCGTGGCGACACGATCCACGATTCGCTCGCCAGCGCGACGGGCCGCATCGCCTTCGTCATGCCGAGCGGCAGCTTCTGGACCCGCAACGTCCAGTTGAGCGAGCTCGATATCGGCACGTTCATCCAGAAGATGTTCGAGCATAAGCTGAAGGAGCCGGTGCAGATCAATTGCGGGCTGATCGGCTTCACCGTGCGCGACGGCATCGCGGCGGCCGACCCGATCCTGATCGACACGCAGAAGAACGTCATCCTCGGACGCGGCGGGTTCAGTTTCAAGAATGAGAGCCTCGACATGGCGTTCCGCGCCGACGGCAAGAAATTCTCGATCTTTTCGGGCCAATCGCCGGTCGGGCTGAACGGCTATTTCGCCAAGCCGGGGATCGACGTGATCAGCCCCGAACTGGTCGGCCGCGCGGGCGCCGGCATCGGTCTGGGCGTGGTCGCGAGCCCGCTCGCGGCGATCCTGGCGTTCGTCGATATCGGCGACGCCAAGAGCGCGCAGTGCGGCCCGGTATTGGCGGGCGCACACGCCGCGGCGATGCGGACCAAGGGCGGCAAACCGCGCGACGATGTCGGCAATGGCACGACGTCGAAGACCGAAAGCGGCAAGGAATCGCCCGCCGTCAAGCAGAAACAGAAGAAGAAGTTTCTGGGGATTTTCTGAGGTTATCGATCGCCTAACAATCGGCGTCACCCCGGCCTCGTGCCGGGGTCCGCTTAGCCTCACCGGCTGAAGTCGAGCCCTTTGCCCAGCCGTTGCCTCCCGGTGGACCCCGGCACAAGGCCGGGGTGACGGAGGAAGGTGGCGATTACGCGCCCGCAGGCGCCGGGTTGCCGAACGGACCGTTGGGACGCTTGGTTTTCGGAATCGAGGTGCCCGCGGCCGGGATCGGCGTCGCGCTCGCGCCGCCGTCGTCACGGCCAATGCCTTCGCCCGCGGCCAGCCGCTTGATCTCGTCACCGGTCAACGTCTCGTATTCGAGCAGCGCGCCCGCCACCGCATGGAGTTGATCGATATTCTCGGTCAGCACCTGGGTCGCGCGCTTGTGTCCGTCCTCGATCAACCGCTTGATCTCGCTGTCGATCAACAGCGCGGTCTCGTTCGACATGTTGTGCCGCTGCGACTGCGAATAGCCCAGGAACGTCTCGCCCTGCTGCTCTTCGTATTCGAGCGGGCCGAGCTTGTCGGACATGCCCCAGCGCATCACCATCGCACGTGCCAGCTTGGTCGCCTGCTGGATGTCGCCCGACGCGCCCGACGATACCTTGTCGTAGCCGAAGATCACTTCCTCGGCGACGCGACCGCCCATGACGCTGGCCAGGTCGGCGTACATCTTGTCGCGGTGGTACGAATAATTGTCGCGCTCGGGCATCGAGACGACCATGCCGAGGGCACCGCCGCGCGGGATGATCGTCGCCTTGTGGATCGGGTCCGACGCCGGCTCGTGGATGCGCACCAGCGCGTGGCCCGCCTCGTGATAGGCGGTCATGCGCTTTTCCTCGGGCGTCATGACGAGCGATTTCCACTCGGTACCCATGATCACGCGGTCCTTGGCGAGTTCGAACTGCGCCATCGCGACCAGCCGCTTGCCGAGCCGTGCGGCCATCAGCGCCGCTTCGTTGACTAGGTTCGCGAGGTCGGCGCCCGACATGCCCGGCGTACCGCGCGCAAGCGTGCGCGCATCGACGTCGGGGGCCAGCGGCACCTTCTTCATATGGACCTGCAGAATCTGCACGCGGCCCTCGATATCGGGCAACGGCACCGTCACGCGGCGGTCGAAGCGACCCGGACGCAGGAGTGCGGGGTCGAGCACGTCGGGACGGTTGGTCGCGGCGATGATGATGATGCCTTCGTTCGCCTCGAACCCGTCCATCTCGACCAGCAGCTGGTTGAGCGTCTGTTCGCGCTCGTCGTTGCCGTTGCCGAGCCCGGCGCCACGGTGACGACCGACCGCGTCGATTTCATCGATGAAGACGATGCAGGGCGCCGACCGCTTGGCCTGTTCGAACATGTCGCGCACGCGGCTGGCGCCGACGCCGACGAACATCTCGACGAAGTCCGAGCCCGAAATGGTGAAGAACGGCACGCCGGCCTCACCCGCGATCGCGCGGGCGAGCAACGTCTTGCCGGTCCCGGGCGAGCCGACCAGCAACGCGCCCTTGGGGATCTTTCCGCCCAGCCGTGCAAACTTGGTCGGATCCTTCAGGAACTCGACGATCTCCTGCAATTCCTCGCGCGCTTCGTCGATGCCGGCGACGTCGTCGAAGGTGATCTTGCCGTGCTTTTCGGTCAGCATCTTGGCGCGGCTCTTGCCGAAGCCCATCGCGCCCGACCCGCTCGACTTCTGCATCTGGCGCAGCACGAAGAACGCGATCGCCAGCATCAGCACGAACGGCAGCGACTGGACCAGCAGATACTGCCAGATCGACGGACTTTCCTCGGGCTTGGCGACGACATCGACATTGGCGGCGGTCAGCGCCGGCATCAGCTGCGGATCGACAACCGCCGGCAGGTTGGAGCGGAAGGTCGAATTGTCCTTCATCGTCCCGCTGACCACGGTGCCGGCGATCTCGACCTTAGCGACCGTGCCCTGCTTCACTTGGTTGAGGAACGCCGAATAGGACAGCGACTTGCCGGGCGACGCGGTGGTCCGTTCGCCGATCAGCGACACCACCAATGCCAGCGCGACCAGGATGCCGACCCAGATCACCAGGTTCTTCATCCAGTTGTTACCGCCGTCCGGTTGCTTGTCGTCGTTCATGTTCGTCGCTTTACCTTTTTCGTCGCCCTACAAGATAAGCGACCAACTATTAATGGCAATGGAACAAGCCGCGCATTCGGTCGATCAGGCCGATCGGCGCGGCGGAGCCAACGAAAAGCGCCATTGCGTGCCGGTTTCGCCCATGCGCGCGGGGTGCGCCAATACAGTGCCGAGCATCGCCGGTCGACCCGATTCGAGCGTGCGCACCGCCGCGGCGACCGCGCTGCCGCGTGATGACGTCATGGCGTCGATGTCGTGGACGCAGCGCTCGACCAGGCGGCGGCGCAGTTCGAACGGCAGGTCGCCGGGTACGTCGAGCACGATTCCCGCCGTGTCGCGATGGCACAATTTCGCCGCCAGCCGATCGACCATCCACCCGATCGCATCGTCGGCATCGCCCAGCGCGGCGGCGCTGGCGGCGATATGGTCGGTATCGAGCCAGTCGATCGCGGCGAGATTCTTGCGGAGTCGCGCGCGGTCGAATCGGTCGCTGACGTTGCTGGGGTCGTCGACCGGATCGATGCCGTGCGCGGCGACCAACGCGACCAGTTGGGCATGCCGCCAGCCGAGCAGCGGCCGCACGATTCGTCCGCTCGTCGCACGCACCCCGGCCAGACCCGCGACCCCGGCGCCGCGGTTGAGCCGCATGATCAGCGTTTCGACCTGATCGTCGGCATGGTGCGCGGTGGCGATATAGTCGGCGCCGATCGCGTCGGCCTGCGCTTCGAGCAGGCCGTAGCGGAGTTCGCGAGCGCGGGCGGACAGGTTCGCGGTGCGCCCGGCGCGGTCGGGTAGTGGCGCGGTCAGAATCGCGTGGCAAATACCGCGCGCGGCGCACAGATCGGCGACCCAGGTCGCCTCATCGGCCGATTCGAAGCGGAGACCGTGGTCGACCGTCGCGGCGCTGCAGCGTTCGCCGAGCGCGGCATGCGCCAGCAACAGCAGCGCGACGCTATCGGGACCGCCCGAAACCGCGACGAGCAGGTGCGTGTCGGGATCGGCCAGCGCGGCAAGGTCGCGCGCGAACCGCGCGACCGCCGCGCGGCTCAGGTCATTTGCACTTGTAGGTGGCACGGCCCTTGTCGGCCTCGGCCTTTTGCGCGGCGCTCAACTTGTCGCCGTACACGTCGCCGAGCTCCTTATACACCTGGCAGACGTCGGGCGCGGGGCGCTTGAGCGCGGTCAGCGCCCTGGCCAGGTTGAGCAGGCTGTCGGGTGCGCGGTCGCCGTCGGGCAGCTTCGAATAATTCTCGTAGAAGATCTGCGCCGCCTCGCGCGCCTTGCCGTCGTCGAGATAGACCAGGCCCAGCACGTTCTGCGCGCGGCTCACCAAGCGGTGCTTGGGAAAGCGCGTGCCGTACTTTTCGAGCTGCCCCTCGGCCTCGGGATAGAGCTGCGCCTTCCACAGCCGATAGCCGTAATTGTAGGCGTAGGTCGCCTTGTCCGGAGCGTCGGCGCCGGTCGGCTTGGGCACCGCCGCGACGCGATCGGCGCGGGCGGGGTCGGCATCGATATCGGCAGGCTTGGGGGTGGTCGCGACCGGCTTGGTCGGCTTGGACGGCGCGGGCGTGTCGACCGGGCCGGCCGACACGTTCGGTCCCGGGTTGGCCGATCGCCCGTCCTCCAGCGCGCGCAGCCGCGCATCGGTGTCCTTCTTGTACGCGGCGAAATCGGCTTCGAGCTGTTGCAGGCGATGCTCGGCGGTCTCGACGCGGTTGGTGAGGCCGCTGACCTCGCCCTCGACGCTGGCGATCCGAGCGGTCAGATCGGCGAGCGGGGCGCTGGCGGGCGTTCCGGCGGCGCTGGTCGTGGCATCGGGCGGGCCGATCTCGGGCTGGACCATGGTCGCGCCGCCATTTTGGCGCGACACCGCGCGCTCGACCGTATTGAGCCGCTTTTCGACCTGCGTCATCCGCGCGTCGAGCGACGCCGCCGTACTTTGCGCATCGACCGGCCCGGCCGCCATCAGGCCGCCGGCGACCGTCACCATCATCGCGAACTTGCGCATACCCATCCCCGAACTCATCCTCGATTCACCTATCCCCGAACCCGCCGTTAGTGTCACCCGATCACGGTATCGGCGTCGCCCCGGCGGCGGGCGCGGGCGCGGGAGCGGTGTCGGGGGCCGAGGTCGCGCGCGGCGTCGGCGTGGCGCGAGGCGTGGGCGCGGCGGCAGGCTGGAACGCCGGTGGGATGGCCATGGCGCGCGGGCTGGCGGTCGCCGCGGGCGTCGGTGCTGCAGCGACCGGCGCGGCGGCGGTACCGCGCGCCTGGAGCGCGGTGGCGCTGATCGGCACGTCCTTGATCGCAACCTTGCCGTCGCCGAGCGGCGGGACCGCCGATCCGTTGACCGTGACCTGAATCTTGTCGGGCCGGCCGACATTGATCATCGGATTGTTGGCATCGCCGGGCACGTCGTAGCGCTCGCCCGCCGCCATCGTCTTTTCGAGCAGGGTCTTGCCGGTCGCGTCGTAGATCTTGAGCCAGACCGCGTCGGTCGCGGTCAGCGATACCTGGCCGCCAGAGGCCGGCGTCGGCGTCGCTTCGGGCGCGGCGGCGATGGTGTTCTCGACCACCGGCGCGGCTGGCTCGCTCGATCCGCGGAACATGCTGGTGCCGTACCAGATGATCACGGCGATCACGACCAGCATGCCGATCATGCCCGCTACCGTCGCGAGGCCCGGCGAGGGGACGCGCTTGGGATCGCGGGGCTGGTAGGTTTCGTAGTCGGTCGTCGGCGCGAGCGGGAGCTGCGGGTTGTTGCGCACCTCCGCCGCGATCATCTTTTCGTCCAGCCCGACGGCACGTGCGTACGACTTGGCGAAACCGATCGCGTACGTCGACGACGGCAGGCCGGCATAATTGCCCTGTTCGATCGCCTCGAGGTGCCGCATCGGCACGCGCGTGCGGCTGGCGATGTCAGCCAGCGTCAGCCCTTGCGCCTCGCGCGCTTCGCGCAACTTGTCGCCGGTGCTCTTGGGAAAGAGCGATGCCTGATCCGGCGTCTGTTCCTCGTCCATCAATCTCTCCGGCGTACAGGGTGCGACTTATTATGGCCCTCCGCCATGACGGCAGGATGTCGGCCAAAGCCCCGCCGCCGTCAACGCCAATCCGGCACGATTCGCCGTCGATTCAGACGAGCTCGACCCCGTTTCGCGTCGCCCACTCGGTGAGGTGGCCGCGAACGTCGCGCGGCGGCGCGGCGAGCAGCCGGCCCATCTCGGCGACGATCGCCCCGCGATCGAGGCTGCGGACCATCGCCTTGATCGGCCCGACCGCCGCCGGCGTAATCGACAATCTTTCGATTCCCAACCCGATCAACGCCATGGCCTCCAGCGGCCGCCCGCCCATCTCGCCGCACACCGCCAGGTCGACCCCGGCATCGCGGCACGGCCCGACGACGCGCCTGAGGAAGCGCAGGATCGACGGGCTCAGCCAGTCGTAACGCTCGGCGAGCTTGGGATTGGCGCGGTCCGCGGCGAACAGGAACTGGGTCAGATCGTTGGTGCCGACCGACAAGAATTGCAGGTTGGGGAGCAGCAGGTCGAGCTGTTCGGCCAAGCCGGGCACTTCGAGCATCGCGCCGTAGCGGATCTCGTTGGGCAGCCGCTTGCCGCGATCGGCGAGCCATTGGCGCTGCGCTTCGAAGATCGCCTTGGCCTCGTCGAATTCCCACGGCTCGCTGACCATCGGGAACATCACGTTGAGCGTCCGCCCGCCCGCCGCCTCGATCAGCGCACGCGCCTGCGCCTTCATCAAACCGCCGCGTTCGAGCGCGAGCCGCAACGCCCGCCAGCCCATCGCCGGATTCTCTTCGATCTCGTCGTGCGTGTTGAGATAGGGCAATGCCTTGTCGCCGCCGATATCGACGGTGCGGAACACCACGGGCTTGTCGCCCGCCGCCTCCAGCACATCCTTGTACAGCCGCAACTGGCGCTCGCGCTGGGGCAACGTCGCCGAGACGAGGAACTGGAATTCGGTGCGGAACAGCCCGATCCCGTCGGCGCCGGTCACGTCGAGCGCCGCGACGTCGTCGCGCAGGCCCGCATTACACATCACCGTCAGCCGCACGCCGTCCTTGGTGATCGGCGCTTCGGCCTTGAGCGCGGCGAAGGCGGCGCGGCGTTTCTGGCGGAGGATCAGCTTGGCGTCGAACGCCTCCTCCATCGCGGCCGACGGTCGGACGAGCGCCGACCCGTTGCCGGTAACGTCGAGCAGCAACTGGTCGCCCTCGGCGACGTGCTGGCGCACGTTGCGGACGCGGCCGAGCACCGGCACGCCCATCGCCCGCGCGACGATGATGACGTGCGCGGTCAGCGATCCTTCCTCCAGGATCACGCCCTTCAACCGGCGTCTGTCGTATTCGAGCAGTTCGGCCGGCCCCAGGTTGCGCGCGATCAGGATCGTGTCCTGTCGCAGTCCGAGCTGCGCGGCGGTCCCCATCTGGCCCGACACGATGCGCAGCAGCCGGTTCGACAGATCCTCCAGATCGTGCATGCGATCCTGGAGCAGCGGGTCGCCGATCTGGCGCATCCGCATCCGCGTGCGCTGCTGGACGCGCTCGATCGCGGCTTCGGCGGTCAGGCCGCTATCGATCGCCTCGTTGATGCGGCGCGACCAGCCCTCGTCATACGCGAACATCTTGTACATCGAGAGCACTTCGTCATGCTCGCCGCCGACGCCGAACTCGGCCTGCGCGGCCATCTTGTCGATCTGCTCGCGCATCTTGTCGAACGCGGCATAGACGCGGTGGCGCTCGGCCTCGGTATCCTCGGCGACGGTGTGTTCGATCGTGATGCGCGGCTGGTGATAGACGGCGTGGCCGATCCCCATGCCCTCGACCAGCTTCAGTCCGTCGAGCCGGATCGCGGCGGTCGATTGCGGACGCGAGGCGGGGTCGTTGCGCTGGTCGACCAGCCCGGCGCTGGCGATCAGTTCCGACAGCACCATCGCGACGGTCTGCAGCGCCTCGATCTCGACGTCTTCGTACTTGCGCGGATCGACATGTTGGACCGCGAGCACGCCGATCGCGCGTTCGCGGCGGATGATCGGGACGCCGGCAAAACTGTGGAACTCGTCCTCGCCGGTTTCCGGGCGATAGGCGAAGTCGGGGTGCGCGGTGGCCTCGTCGAGGTTCAGTGTCTCGACATTCTGCGCGATCGTCCCGACCAGACCCTCGCCGAGCGCGAGCTTGGTGACGTGGACCGCGGCCTGGTCGAGGCCGCGCGTCGCGTAGAGTTCGAGCAGCCCTTCGCGCAGCAGATAGATCGAGCAGACCTCGCTATCGAGCGCCTCCCCGATGATGCGGACGACCGCGTCGAGCTTGGCTTGCGGGCTCGACCGCGCCGCCATCACCTCATGGAGGTTGACGAGGATTTCGCGAGCGGAGGCAGCAGCGGTAACGGCCATTCCCAACCGCTAGCAGTTTGGTCGCGGCGGCGCCATTGCAGCCGCCGCAACTTAAACTGCGGCGTCAGAAACCGCGCGGTGCGATGGGAACCGCCGCCGACACCGCCACGACGGTCGTCGATGCCGGGCCGCCGGCGAATTGATCCTGGGGCGACGAACTCCAGAACGGCGCTTCGAGCACGGGCAGTTCGGCTTTCGCGAACGCCATCAGCGCGCCCTGATCGACGGTACCGATCTGCGCGAGCACGTCCTTGGCGGTCGCGCAGAATGCGGCCTGGGCGGGCGGCTGCGCGAAGAAATTGTAGAGCTTGGTCATGTCGCGTTCGCGGGCGTCCTGCCACTTCGCGCCATATTGCGCCTTGTAGCGCGCATCGACCGCGGCGTTGGCAGCGGTCAGCGCCGCGCTGTTGCGGCGGATCAGCGAATTATAGGCGGCGACCGTAGTCGCTTCGTCGGCATCGCGGCAGCCGAGTGCTGCGACGTTCAGTGCGACGCGGACGTGCCACAAGGTTTCGAGCGGCGAGATGTCGGCATCGACGACCGCCGGCTTGAACGTCTGTGCGGCGGCGGGCGCCCCCGCGACGAGAGTCAGCGGCAGCAAGGCAAGAAGAATACGCATGGTTACAACCCCCTAGGCGCGCCAGCCCCACGCGGCGCGACAGAGGAATGGTCACCTGGATGCGGCCAACAACTCCTTCAAAAGAGCCGTCAATTTCGCGTTAGGCACGTTTATTCGGAACTTTCAGTGCAGCGTTTCGTGCGCCGCGCACATCGCGACGAACTTGGCGATCCGCGCGGCGCGTGTCTCGGGCTTCTTCGCGTCGTGGACGCGGTAGAGGATGGCGTAGCGGTTGGCGCCGGTCAGCGTGTCGAAGAACGCACGCGCCTTGGGGTTGGCGTCGAGCGCCGCGCGCAGGTCGTCGGGTTCGGTCGCGGTGGAAGCGGGGGCGTAGGCGGCGTCCCAGCGGCCGTCGCCCTTCGCCGCGGCGATTTCGGCATGGCCCGCTGTCGATACGCGCCCGTCCGCCGCCAGTTGCTCGACGCGTTTGCGGTTCTTCTCCGACCATTTGCTCTTCGCCGTGCGCGGGGTGAAGCGCGTCAGGAACCAGGCGTCGTCATATTTGTCGATCTGCCCGTCGATCCATCCATGGCATAACGCCCCATCGATCGCCTGCGCCTTGGTCAGCGCCGAATCGGCATTCCCTGCCTTGGCGATCTTGAGCCACAGGCCTTTCGCCTCGCGCGGCTGATCCGCGAGCCATTTTTCCCACGCGTCGAGGTCGTCGAACGCGATGACCGGCAGCCCTGCTTTCATCTCCATGCGCAGCCAATCGCATCCGAGCGCTTGACTCTTCAATTACTGTGTATCATACAGTGTATGTCACACACTATGCGAGACACAGGTTTTGCCGACCGATGACGATCTGTTCGAGAAAATGCGCGTCGAGCTGCGCCGCGGGTCGCTGGTGCTCGCCGTGCTCGGGGCGCTTCGCGAGGAACGCTATGGCTACACGTTGCGCCAGAGCTTGGAGGAGGCCGGCCTGCCGATCGACGAAGGCGCGCTCTACCCGCTGCTGCGCCGGCTCGAAGCCCAAGGCCTGCTGACCAGCGAATGGCGCGAGGACGCCAAGCGCACCAAGCGATTCTACCAACTGTCGACCCAGGGCGTGGAAACGCTCGCGCAATTGCTCGGCGAATGGAACGCGATCTCCGAATCGATCCTGCGCCTCACCGAAAAGGACAAGTAAGATGGACTTGATCGACCGCTATCTGTCCGCGATCCGCTGGAACCTGCCGCGCGGCAGCAACGCCGAGGATATCCTGGCCGAACTGCGCGACGTGATCGGCAACCGGATCGAGGAACGCGAGGACGCGCTCGGCCGCCCGTTGGACGAGAAAGAAGTCGGCGTGGTGCTGCGCGACTTCGGCCATCCGCTGGTGGTCGCCGCGCGCTACGGCACGCAGCAATGGCTGATCGGGCCGGACCTGTTCCCGTTCTACTGGTTCGCGCTGAAGGTCGTGCTCGCGATCAGCGTGTTGCTGACCTTGCTGTCGGGCGTCGGCGACATCGTTGCCGGCGGGCATCCGCTCCAGTCGCTGGCGCACGTGCTCGGCGGGGCGTGGTGGTCGCTGCTCGGCAATGCCGGGTTCGTCACGCTGATCTTCGCGATCATCGAACGCACCGGCTGGCTGACCGATCATCTCGGCCGCTGGTCGCCCGAGCATTTGCCCGATTTGGGCGATCTCAAGATCAAGACCAAGCCGCAGAGCCAGTGGGAATCGGTGTTCGAAGTCGTTGTCGGGATCGGCATCATCGCGTGGTGGGCCGGCTTCGTCCCGCTCCCGATCGCCTATACCGACGTCAAGGGCCTGACCCTGGTCCCCGATCCGATCTGGACGGTGATGTGGCTGCCGATCCTGGTGCTGCTGATCGCGCGGACGGTGTTCAACCTGGTACAATGGCTGCGCCCGCGCTGGAAGGCGGTGCGGGGCGTGCTCAGCGTCGGCACCGCGGCGGCCGCGATCGGCATATTGGTGATCGTCTACCAGGCCGGCCATTGGGTGACCGCGACCTCGGCGACGATGCCCGCCGGCCAGATCGCCGATATCGACCGTAGCACCAACCTCGGCATCCACTACGCGCTGATCGTCGGCGGGGTGATCTGGGTCCTGCAATGCGGCAAGGAATTGTGGCGGATCGCGGTGGCCAAGCGGTGACGCTTGCAATGTAGGATTTCGCCTGACAGCGTCGTCCGGCTCTTTGACATCGCGATTATCCCGCCCGTGCTCCTGCGAAAGCAGGAGCCCAGGGTCACTATCGCGATCGGTATGCCATGAGGTCCTGGGTTCCTGCTTTCGCAGGAACACGGGAAATCTAAAAAACGCGGAAGTTTGGGCCGCCGGCGGAACACCGCGTTAGTGTCACCCTGGTGTCAACTTAGCGGTCAGGCCGCGCGTTTCTCCAGCGCATGCGCGGCCTCGGCCATCAGTTGCGCGATGATGTCGGCGACGGGTTCCTCCTTGGTCACCATGCCGACCGACTGGCCGGCCATGAGCGAGCCATGCTCGACATCGCCGTCGATCACCGCACGGCGCAGCGCGCCCGCCCAGTAATGCTCGATCTGGAGCTGCGCCTCCAGCATCTCGACCTTCCCTTCGTCGAGCAGTTGTGCGACCTCGCGCTGCTTGGCGGTGAACAGCTCGCCGCCGGCATTCTTGAGCGCGCGGACCGGGATGACGGGCAGGCGCGGGTCGATCTGGACGCTCGACACTGCGTCGCGGGCGGAAGCGCGGAAGAACGCCTTTTTGAAATTCGGATGCGCGATGCTCTCGGTCGCGCAGGCGAAGCGCGTGCCGAGCTGAACCCCCGCCGCGCCCATGTCGAGATAGGCCGAAATCGCCTCGCCGCGGCCGATCCCGCCCGCGACGAACACCGGGACGTCGGCGGCGACCTCGGGCAGGATCTCCTGCGCTAGCACGCTGGTCGATACCGGCCCGATATGCCCGCCGGCCTCCATCCCCTCGACCACCAAAGCATCGACGCCCGAGCGGATCAGCTTCTTCGCCAGACTGAGCGCGGGGGCGAAACAGATCACCTTCGCGCCGGTCTCCTTGATCGCCTCGAGCGACCCCTTGGGCGGCAATCCGCCCGCTAATACGACGTGCGTGACCTCATGCTTCGCGCACACAGCGATCAGCTCGAACAGCATCGGGTGCATCGTGATCAAGTTCACGCCGAACGGCTTCGATGTCAGCGCCTTGGTTCCGGCAATCTCGGCGTCGAGCAGTTCGGGCGTCATCGCCCCGCACGCGATCAGTCCGAACCCGCCGGCGTTCGAGATCGCGGCGACCAGGTTCCGCTCGGACACCCACGACATCGCCCCGCACAGGATCGCGACCTCGCTGCCCAGAAATTCGACGCCCCGCGCCATGCGCCGCTCAAGGCGCTCGGCGCCGATGGAAGATGCGTTACTCATATGTCGGCGACTAGCCGCGTGTTGGGTCGGGTAGCAAGCAAAGGATCATGTACTTGCGCCATCGATTGTATTTTGTATACAAGATGCATGTCGCATTCGAATTGGCCACGATTGAGCGATCGGTTGCGTACCGATCTTCGGTCGCGAATCATTGCCGGCGACTTCGCCATGGGTGCCCGTCTCGAGGAGGTGGGCCTCGCCGCCGATCTAGGCGTAAGCCGCACGCCGCTGCGAGAAGCGCTTCACGGTCTCGAGCAGGAAGGGTTGGTAATCTCGCGTCCGCGCCGCGGATTCATCGTGGCGCCGTTGGATCAGAAGGCCGTTCGGGATTTCTATCCCATGCTCGGCAGCCTCGAAGCGCTGGTGGTGGAATCGTCCTGCGCGGCACTCCGCGACCAAGTGCCGCAATTGCGCACGCTGAACGCCGGCCTCGCACTTCCGGCGGTCTCGCCGCAAAAATCCAGGGTTGCCGACCGGGCATTTCACGCCGCCTTACGAAGCGCCTGTACGAATCAGCCACTACTTCGCCTGCTGGGCGCGCAAGAGGCAGTTGCATACCGACTGGATGGCGCCATGCGGCGCGGAATGGTGGATACATCCGGCTCCCATCGACAGCATGAAACGATCATCGCCGCGCTCGCCGACGGCGACGCGCGTAGCGCCAGCGACGCAGTGCGCGACCATTGGCGGTGCGGTGAGGAAGCGGTCATCGCGTGGATGGAGCACAACGATGTTCAATAAGACGATTGCTGCGCTGACTCTGGCCCTTCCACTGTCGTTGGCAGGCCAACCGACATCAGCGCAGGACATCGTCGATCCTGCTGCCGGGCCATCCGCTATCGTGCGGCTCAGCCAAGCTGCCGGCGTGGCGTCGATCCTACAGGCATTGCGAGCGCAGGCACCTTCGCGAACCATCGTTTTTCGCGATGTCAGCGTCGTCGATCCGTTGCGTGCACAAATGGTGGCGCATCGCACCGTGTTGGTGCGCAACGGGATCATC
The DNA here is from genome assembly GCF_007859635.1 of Sphingomonas panacisoli. Taxonomy (NCBI): domain Bacteria; kingdom Pseudomonadati; phylum Pseudomonadota; class Alphaproteobacteria; order Sphingomonadales; family Sphingomonadaceae; genus Sphingomonas; species Sphingomonas panacisoli. Next base: position 120,158 of record NZ_CP042306.1, read on the forward strand.
GTGTCCGTCGGCGGCAACCGGCAACCGCTACCGAAGGGCGCGTTCGTCCTAGACGGAAGAGGTCAATTTCTGTCGCCCGGACTGGTCGATTCGCACGTTCATTCCAGTTCGCCCGCGACGCACCTGTTGCACCTCGCCAACGGCATTACGAGCGTGCGCGAAATGGATGGGTTTCCTTGGATGCTCCTGTGGCGAGCGCAGACCCGCAATCGTCGGATGCTAGCGCCGATTCCCTATGTCGCTGGCACTATCATCAACGGCAATTCACTCGACGGCTATGCCGTGCCCGCGAGGACACCGGAAGATGGGCGCCGGATCGTCCGGGAGCAGGCGGCGTGTGGGTATGAATTCATCAAGATCCATAATGTGCTTCGCCCCGAGGTGTTCGACGCAATCGCGGACGAAGCGAAGGCGGTCCGCGTGGATTTGGTCGGGCATGTGCCGCACGCAATTTCGGTGCGCCGCGCCGCCGAGGCCGGGATGCGGACCGTCGAGCATTTGAAGGGCTGGCTGAACGACGGAACGCTGCAACTGGACGATCGCGACTATGCCGTTGCGAAGGATTACCGATCGATGTGGGTGGTGCCGACACTCTATGCGACTCAGCCCAACCTCCGCGGTGCGGCGGCGCGTGCGGCGCTTTCGGCTCCCGAGGCCGCCTATGTCCCTCTAGCGGACCGGGAACGCTGGCGCAAAGCAATTGAGGCTGACACGGGTGGTCCGCGCTCGCAGGACGGCCAGCTTGCGAACATGATCGTCATCGTGAAAGCGCTGCACGCAGTCGGCGCGCAATTCCTGGCCGGCACGGATGCCGATGGGTACAAATATACTGTCGCGGGTTTCGCTTTGCTCGACGAGTTGGACTTGTTGGTGGGGGCCGGCCTGTCTCCGGCAGAAGTATTGCGCGCCGCCACCGTCGAACCCGCGCGCGCGTTTCGCCGCGAAGGCGAATTCGGACTCGTCAAAGCGGGGATGCGGGCGGACTTGGTGTTGCTGCCGCGCAATCCGCTGACCGACCCCGACGCCTACCGCCATAGCCGCGGTGTGATGGCGAATGGGTATTGGCTCAGCCAAGCCGCGCTGGCGCGATCGCTCCGTCGGGTCGCGAGCCTGTTCGCGAAGCCGATCGCCGGCACCGATGTCGAGGGGCGCCAGCTCGTGCGCGACGTCGAACGGCTGTCGACGAGCGGTTACGTCTTCGACGCGGGGACGCTCGAGAATGCGGCGAACGCGTTTCGCGCGGGTGATGCCGAAACGGCCGAGCGGCTGCTCAGGCTAAGCCAAGCCGAATCGCGTTGTCAGCCGCGACCCTGAATTTGCGGGATTAGGCCGCCTCGTCCGCATCTAGTCCATAGGCAGTGTGCAGCACCCGCACCGCGAGTTCGGTCTCGTCCTCGTGGATCAGGACCGAAACCTTGATCTCGCTGGTCGAGATCGCCTGGATGTTGATCCCGCGCTGGCCCAGCGTCGTGAACATCGTGCTCGCGACGCCCGCGTGGCTCTTCATGCCGACGCCGACGACCGAGATCTTGGCGACGCGGGTGTCGTGGACGAGTTCCTCGAACCCGATCTTGTCCTTCGCGTCGTTGAGCGCCTGGATCGATCGCGCGAGATCGACGGCGGGCACCGTGAAGGTGACGTCGGTCGATCCCGCCCGACCCGCCGATTGATGCGCGATGTTCTGGATGATCATGTCGACGTTGATGTTCGCCGCCGCCAGCGGCGCGAAGATCGCGGCGACCGATCCGGGCGTGTCGCTGACGTTGGTCAGCGTGATCTTCGCCTCGTTCTTGTCGTGCGCGATCCCGGTGATCAGCTGGCGTTCCATCTCGTCGATCTCCTCTTCGCCCACGATCATCGTGCCGGGCAGCGTGTCGGCCATCGGCGCGTCGTCGCCGGTGAACGACGACAGCACCTGGACGCGGACGTTTTCCTTCATCGCCAGGCCCACCGAGCGCGTCTGGAGCACCTTGGCCCCGACGCTCGCGAGCTCGAGCATTTCCTCGTAGGTGACTTGCTTCAACTTACGCGCACGCGGGACGATGCGCGGGTCGGTGGTGTAGACGCCATCGACGTCGGTGTAGATGTCGCAACGGTCGGCCTTCATCGCCGCCGCCATCGCGACCGCCGACGTGTCGGACCCGCCGCGACCGAGCGTCGTGACGCGGCCGTTGTCGGCCAGCCCCTGGAACCCCGGGATCACCGCGACCTCGCCCGCGGTCAGCGATGCGTCGAGAGCTGCGGTGTCAATGTCTTCGATCCGCGCCTTGGCGAAGGCGTCGTCGGTGTGGATCGGCAATTGCCAGCCCATCCAGCTCCGCGCCTTCACCCCGGCCGCCTGCAGCGCGATCGCGAGCAACCCGCTCGTGACCTGCTCGCCCGACGATACCACCACGTCGTATTCGCGCGGATCGTAGAGCGACGACGCTTCGCGGCAGAAATTGACCAGCCGGTCGGTGTCGCCGGCCATCGCCGAGACGATGACCGCGACCTGGTTGCCGGCATCGACTTCGCGCTTCACGCGACGCGCGACGGCGCGGATGCGCTCGATCCCGGCCATCGACGTCCCGCCGAATTTCATCACGATGCGGGCCATGGCGGGGCGCGGAAGTCCTTTGGAATGGCGGAGCGGCGCTGATAGGAAGGCCGCATGGATAGCGCAACCGTAACGTCCGTAACTATCGATCCGCAGGAAGCCGCGCATTTCGGCAAGCTGGCGAAGGATTGGTGGGACCCGAAGGGGTCGTCGGCGATGCTCCACCGGCTCAATCCGCCGCGACTGAAGTACATCCGCGACCAGATTGACCGACATTGGCTGGGCGACGGGGTCGGGTTCACGCCGCTCGCGGGCAAGCGGGCGCTCGACGTCGGGTGTGGCGCGGGGTTGCTGTGCGAGCCGCTCGCGCGGCTCGGGGCGGCGGTGACGGGACTTGACGCGGCGGCGGAGAACATCGGTGTCGCGCGAGCGCATGCTGCGCTGAGCGGCTTGGCGGTCGACTATCGCGCGGGCGGGATCGAGACGCTGACGGGCGAGACGTTCGATCTCGTCACGTCGATGGAGGTGATCGAGCACGTCACCGACCCGGCGGCGTTCGTCGCGGGGCTGGCGGGCGCGCTGGCCGCAGACGGCTTGCTGATCCTATCCACTCCCAACCGCACCGCGCTGTCGCGGCTGGCGATGATCACCGTGGGCGAGGGGTTCGGCATGATCCCCAAGGGCACGCACGACTGGGACAAGTTCCTGACTCCGGACGAACTGACCGCTTTGGTCGAAGCGGTGGAGTTGCGGGTAATCGACGTGTCGGGGCTGGGCGTTTCGCCGGGCAAAGGCTTCGCCGTCGGCGACAGCACGCAGCTAGACTATTTCGTAACGGCGGTCCGCGCCTAGGCCATCACATTCCGGCCCCGCGCGACCGTCGCGGTGTGTCCGACAACCGCATTCGACGATTTCGTCTTCACCGAATCGACGAACAGCCAGTCGTTCGACACCTTAGTCGGCGTGATCGTCAGCGCCATGTAGCCGCGCCGCGAAGTGTCACACCATTTGAGTTCGGGATTGGCCGCGACCAGACCGGCCGCGACGATTTTCGGATCGGTCTTGATCGATCCTTCATAGCCGTTCGACGTGACGCTGTGCCCGGCGAATTCGACGCCGGCGGGCTTGCCGTCCTGCCCGAGGTCGTAGGCCCAGCCGTTGTGACTGTCGCCCGAGATCACCAACAGGTTGGCGCCGGCGCCCTGCGCCGCCTTCAGGAACCGCGCGCGCTCGGCCGGATAGCCGCCCCAATTGTCGTAGTTGAAGGGCAGGCCGGCTTTGGCCGCCTGAATGCCGCCCAGGATATAGCCCTTCGCGCGCTCGTTCGCGTTTGGATCGAGCCAGCCCATTGCCGCGTCAGGCATCACTGTCTGGCCCATGATCGTGCCGAACCCGACGATCTGCCACTTCTGCCCGGCCTTCACCGATTGGCGAAGCGCGTGGAACAGCCAGTTCGCTTGCTGCGTCCCCATCATCGTCGCGGCGGGGTCCATCCACGCGCCGTCGCGGAACGCCTTCAGCGCAGCGGCGGGGTCGGCTTCCTTGAACAACGGCGCAATGTCGGGTTGTTCGGTGCGCGCCAGGTCGCGCGTTTCGGTGCGGAACAGCGTCGCGAGCGTGCCGATCTCATAAGTCTTCCACGGCTCGTCGCTGATCGGCATCCATTCGCGATAGGCCTGCAGTGCGGCATTGCGGCGGCTGCTCCAATCGCCTTCGTCGGGCTGATGGTTCTCCGCGCCGCCTTCCCACGAATCGTTCGCGGATTCGTGGTCGTCCCACTGTACGATCCACGGCACGCGGGCATGGAGTGCCTGAAGATCGGGGTCCGCGCGGTAGCTGGCGTAACGAATGCGATAGTCGATCAGGCGGATCAGTTCGCCGGCCGGCTCGGTCGGGCGGACCTGGTCCTTGAGCGGCGGATAGCCGCCGATTTTATACTCATAGAAATAGTCGCCGAGATGGATCGCGAGGTCGAGATCGTCGCGCGCCGCGGCATGGGCATAGGCGTTGAACCAGCCAAACGGCATGTTCGAACACGAGAAGATCGCCGCCTTGAACGATTTCGCCGGTCCTTCGGGCAGGGTCTTGGTCTGGCCGACCGGCGACAGCGAGCCGTCGGGTCCGACGAAGCGGTAGAAATACCGCGTGCCGGGCTCGAGCCCGCTCACCGTGATCTTGGTCGTCCAGTCGCGCCACGGGCCGGTGATCGCCGTACCCTTCGCCACGATCCGCGCGAAATCGGCGGTGGGGGACATTTCGGCCATCAGGTGGATCGGCCGCTCGTCGGCGGGGACGAAGCGCGTCCAGAGCAACATCGAATCGCTTGCCGGCTCGCCCGACGCGACGTTGTGGGTGAACCCGCGCAGGTTGGCGACGCTGCCGGTCTGCGCGAATCCGGGAATCGCATAGGCGCCCAATCCCAGCGTTCCGGTCATCAGCAACGAGCGGCGATCGATCCGAAGCATGTCGTTCTCCCTGTTCGCAGCGTGCTTGCGCCCGCTCGATGTCGCTTTGGTGACAGTCGCCGGCCCGGCTGTTAGGGGCGCGCGCGTGACGCCGTCCCTCCGGTCCCTCGAACGATTGCCGCGCTGGGCGATCCTGTTGCTGGTCGCGATCATCGCGCGCGCCGCGACGTTCGGCAACCCGATCGTGCATGTCGACGAAAGCTTCTATTTCGCGACGGCGCGGTCGATGCTCGACGGTGCGTTGCCTTATGTCGACGTGTGGGACCGCAAGCCGATCGGCCTGTTCCTGCTCTACGTCCCCGCCGCCCTGTTCGGCCTGCCGCTTGGCATCTGGGTCTATCAGGCGATGGCGCTGGCGGCGGTCGTCGCGACCGCGTTGCTGATCGCCCGGCTGGCCGATCGCGCGGGCTGGCGGCGCGGTTCGCTGGCGGGAGCGATCGCGTATATCGTGTGGCTCGATCTGCTCGAGGGGCAGGGGGGGCAGGCGCCAGTCTTCTACAATCTGCTGATGGTCGGAGCGGCCGCGCTGATCGCGTCGAGCGACCGTGATCATGATCCGCGGAGCCGTCTGCGGCGCGGGCTCGGCGCGATGCTGTTGGTCGGGGTCGCGCTGCAGATCAAATATTCGGTGGTTTTCGAAGGACTGTTCTTCGGGCTGTGGTGGCTGTGGCGCGAGGCGATGCGACGGCGGCACGCGGTGCCGATGCTGGCGGAAGGCGCGTTGCTCGCTGTCGTGGCGCTGATCCCGACCGCGCTCGCGTTGGTCTATTATCAGGCGATCGGGCAGGGGGCGGCATACCTCTATGCCAACTTCACTTCGATCGCCGCGCGCCGGCCCGACCCGATGGGCGAGCAATTCGGCAATCTCGCCCAGATCGTGCTGATCACGTCGCCGTTGTTCGCCGCGGCGATCCTCGCATTGCCCCGCGGGCATTGGGAAGGGATCCGCGGCTGGTTGTTCGCCTGGCTCGTCGCGGCGGTGTTCGGGCTACTCGTGTTCGGATCGTGGTTCGACCATTATGCGCTGCCGGTTTTGGTCCCCTTGAGCATTTGCGCCGCCGGATTCGCCGACGATCCCCGCCGCTCGCCCAGGATCACCGCGGCCGTGCTGCTGATCGCGCTGCTAGGCGGCGAGGCCACGGTGATCGCCAAGCGACTGGGCCGCGGTGGGCCGGGGCAGTTTGCCGATGTCGTCGCGGCCGTGGGGCGCGGTCCGGGCTGCCTGTATGTCTATTCGGGCGAGCCGATGCTCTATCCGGCGACCGGGCGGTGCCGCCTGAGCCCGTACGTCTTTCCCAGCCATCTCGTCCGCAAGCGCGAGCGTGGCGCGATCGGGGTGGATCAGCAGGCCGAGATCGAGCGTATCCTGGCGCTCAAGCCGGCGGTGGTGGTGATGCGCCTGCCGTTCAACGGCGAACGGCCCGAGCTTCGTGCGCTGGTGATCGCGCGAATGGCGGCGGGGTATGACCTGAAGGTGCAAAAGCCGTTGGGGCGCGACACCATCTCCGTGTTCGCAGCGCGGCCCGATCGCTAGATGTGGCGCAGGAGCATGGGGCCGCTGGGTGCCCTTGCCGCCTACCTGTTGTCGATCGGCATCGTGTTCCGCGATACGATCCTGAGCGGTTTCGATCTCGGGTTCGGCGACCGCACGGATGCGATCATCGAAATCAGCATCCTGGAACATTGGCGGTCGGTCCTGCTGGGCGCGGCGCGCTGGAACCAGCCATTCTATTTCCATCCCTACACCGACACGTTGGGCTATAACGACGGATACCTGCTGTCCGGCGTGGTCTATTCGGGATGGCGGCTGTGGTTCGATCCGTTCGTCGCCGACACGATGACGGCGTTGACGTACAAGAGCGTCGGGTTCGTCGCGATATTGTGGCTGGTGCGCGGCGTGCTGCGCTGGTCGTGGGGAGCGGCGATCCTGATCGCCACGCTGGCGACGATCGCGAACAACATGTTCCTGCAATCGATCCACGCACAGATCCAGACATTGGCGCTGTTGCCGATCGTCGCGGGGCTCGCGATCAAGGCCGCTCGCGCAGAGACCAGCGATCAAGGCCGGACCTATCGGTGGGCAATCGCCGCCGCCGCGATGATGGGGCTGTGGCTCGTCACGTCATTCTATTTCGCCTGGTTCACGATCTACTTTTCGATCGCCTTCGTCGCCTGCTGGCTGTGGGTGACCGGGCGCTGGCGATCCGCGGAATTGGCGCGGTTGTTTCACGCGCATCGGCGAACGGCCGCGGTGTTCGTTGGCGTCTTCGTGCTCGCGGCAATCCCTTTCGTTCTCGTTTACGCGCCCAAGATGCTTGAGACGGGCGGACACGGATTCGTCCTGTCCTACACCGTCCAGCCGACCGATCTCGTCAATACGGGCGAACGGAATTTGCTGTGGGGATGGCTGGTCCGGGCGTTGGCCGGCATGGTGCATACGGTGACGCCCGCCGGCAGCCGGCTCGAGAAAGCATGGCTTGGCGGCGAGCACGAGGCGGGTTTTCCGCTATTGCTCTTCGCGCTGACCTGCGCGGCCGCCTATCGCCTGGTTCGCCGGCGTGGCGACACGGGGTTCGCGCGCGTGTTCGCGCTGGCGATCGTGATCAGCTGGGCGTTGACGTTGCGGATCTGGCAAGTGTCGCCGTGGATTCTGGTCCACTATCTGGTCCCGGCGGCGTCCGGCCTGCGCGTCGTGCTGCGCTATCAGCTGTTCCTCGTGCTGCCGGTCCTGCTGTTGGTCGGAACGGTGTTTCGCCACCGGCTCACGAGGCTTTGGCGACGCCGGCCCGTGCTGGCCGCGGGCTTGATCGCCCTCTTGATCCTCGAGCAGATCAATCTCGCGCAACCGGCGCAGCTCAGCCGCAAGGCTCAGTTCGCCGCGCTCGATGCCGTGCCCGCCCCACCGACGGAATGCCACGCGTTCTACGTGGTCGTAGTTCGCCCGGGCGAGCCGATCTATGTCGATCGGCGGCTCAATGCGCTCTATCCGCACAACGTCGATGCGATGTTCCTCGCCGAGCGCTGGCGGTTACCGACGCTGAACGGCTTTTCGACCTTCAACCCTCCGGACTGGAACGTCGCGAGTCCCGAAGCGGCCGACTACGACGCGCGCGTCATGGCGTATGCGAGAAAGCACCGGCTTGCCGGACTGTGCCGGCTCGACATGCGCAGTCCGGCGCCGTGGCGGCGTGTAACGACGATCTGATCAGGCGACGAGGCGGGCGCGCTGTCCGGCCTTTTCGGCGATCCGGTCGGCGTAATAGTCCATAAGGTCGACCGTGTGCTCGCGGTCGGTGCGGACGCGGCCCGCGGCGACCCTCGCGGCCTTGCGCAGGATCGCCGGCTCGCGCGCAAACATCCGCTCGATCGCCAGTGCGGCGTCGGCCGCGTCGCGAGGGGCATATTTCTCGCTCGTCAGCGGATCGGCCGCTTCCGCGCATCCGCCGGTATTGGGAACGATCAGCGGCAGGCCCGACGCCATCGCTTCGGACGCGACCAATCCGAACGGCTCGGCTTCCGATCCGTGGATCAGCGCATCGCAGCTCGCCATGATCCGCGCGAGTTCGGGGCGATCATAGACCGGGCGGAACATCTTGATGTGCGGGCTGCCCGCGATCCGCGCCTCGATCCGCTTGCTCTCAGGACCCGTCCCCAGCAGCATCAGCCCGACCGGCAGCCCCGCGCCGGCGCGTTCGACGGCATCGACGACCATCGGCCAGCGCTTCTCGCCATGATGCCGCCCCAGCCCGAGCAGCAAATGCCCCTCGGGCGGCAGATCGAGCTGGCGCAGCATCGCCGCACGCAACCGCTCGTCGCGCAAATCGGGGGAGAAATGGCTGCGTTCGATCCCCAACGTCATCGCGGTGTCGATCCGCACCCCGCGCCGCAGCAACCGCTTCTGCAGCGCCGGGCCGTTGGTCACGACGGTATCGTACATATCGAGGAAGCGATTCATGTACTGCGCGTAGATGAAACAGGCGTCCTCGATCTGCTCGGGCGGCGCGAGCCCTTCGAGCCAGCGCATCGGATAGGCCGCGATATTGTCGTTGTGCATGAAGAACGACTTGAGCGCGCGGCCCTGCCATTGGCCGACGATCCAGGCGGGTCGCCAAGGCGACGAGGTTTCGACGACGTCGGGATCGAGTTCGTCGAGCAATCGCCAGATCGGATCGCGCTTCGAGAACAGCCCGTAATTCTTGTCGAACGGCAGCCCCGGAGACTTGAGATAGATGACCTTCCCGCCGCCGACCCGCTCGTCGACATATTCCTTGTCGCGGCCGCAGGCGATGCAGATCAGCTCGTGACCCATCTCCGCCATCAGCGCCATCTTGCGGTCGATATAGGTGCGCACCCCGCCGCCGGTCGGGGAATAGAATTCGTTGACATCGACGATCCGCATCGCGGGCTCAGACCTCCCGCTTGATCAGGCTCTGCACCGCGAAGCCTGCGGCGAGCACGACGTGGGTCAGCAGGATCGCGGCGGCGGTGAACGCCATCAGGCTCGATAAGTCGCTATTCTCGCCCAGCAGTGCGATCGTGACGGTCGAGAACACCAGATCCTTGTTGGGAATGAACGGCAGGCGCGACACCATCATTCGCGTCGCCGACAGGAGCAGCCACGCGCCGATCGCGATGCTGGGCAGCGCGAAGTGCCACGCGAGCGCGATCAGCACGCTGGTCGCCGCGAGCCGGGCCAGGTGCACCGCGAACACCCACCACAAGGTCTTGCGATCGAGCGAGAAGACACGCCGAGAGAAAATGAGGAAGGGCAGGCTCATCGCCACCACGACGCCCATGCCGATCAACATCGGCCGGAAATAGAGCGCCGGGAGCCAGGGCAGCGCCAGCGCGGTCATCGCCAGCGTCATCAAATTGCCGGCCATCGCCGACAGGATCATCACGTCCTTCACCGCGCCGAACGGGGCCGCGACCATCTGCGCGCGCTGCCGCGCCCAGGCGTAGAAATAGGCCTCGCCCGAATAGCCCAGCACGACCTCGTTCGCGATGCGCTTCTTCATCAGCGCGCCGAGACCTTCGAGCGGGATGCGCCACAATTTGCGGAAGATGATGTAGTCGGCAACCGGCGGCGCTAGATAGAGCAGGACGAACGCGACGTAGTAGAGCCAGCTGTCGGGTGTCGCCTGGTCCAGCCCGTGAAGACCCGATTTCAGCAACTGGCGGGCAAGCCCGATGATCATGGCGACGGTCAGCACGCCGGCGATGATCATCGGCCAGCGGCTCTTGATCGTCTTGACCGGTTCGAGCCCGGCAAGATCCTCGGCGGCGTGCGCTAGATTGGGGGCCAGATTGGCCGCAGGATTGGCCGCAGGATTGGTCGAAGCCTCGACAAAACTGTTCATCGACGCTCCAGAATCTTGCATGTCCACGATGGGACGGTGTCCGATCGACGCCCGATTGCCCGGGAATAATGGCGGCTTAACGGCAAAGGTTCCGACCTCGCGATGATCGCCCCCTGGTGATCGGCGCGGCATTTGGGGTGGGGCAACGCATTTGGCAAGAGAATGTTGCGCTGCACAACGGTGAATCGGTGCTTCAGCACGATTTATGTCAGCCTTGCTGCTTGATTGCGAAACTTTTGACACAAATCGCCGTTATCCGGCCCGCATGCTCAGTCCTTACGGACCCGTAAGAATCTTCACGTTCGCGAAATCGCTGCATAACGGCGGTGTCGAGCGCGCCTTGCTGCGCTTGATCCACGGGTGGGTCGATGCCGGGCATCGCGTGACGCTGGCGCTGGGTACGAGCGATGGTCCTCATGCCGGTGAGTTGCCCGCAGGGGTCGAACTGGTTCAGATCGACGGGGCCTATTTCAATTTGATCGCGGCGCTGCCCGGCTTGGTACGTCGCGCCGACCCCGCGATCGTTTTCTGCCCCGGCAATCATTATTCGGGGGCCGCCGCGTGGTTGAAGGCGCGGCTGGGGCGGGATTGTCCGCCGATCGTGGCCAAGGTTTCCAACCGGCTCGACCGCGATGACCAGCATTTCCCCGTACGACAGGGCTATCGCGTCTGGCTCCGCGCGCATCCAGGATTCATCGACCATATGGTGGCGATGACGCCGGCGATGGCGGACGAAACCGTCGCGATGACCGGCATCGGCGCCGATCGCGTCAGTGTCATCGCCAACCCGCCCGGTCTGTCGGGCAGCGGCGCGCCGACCCCGCCCATCAACGGCAGCGACTATCTGATCGGTATCGGCCGGCTGGCGCCGCAGAAACGCTGGGACCGGGCGATCGCCGCGCTGGCGGACGTCGCGCGCGCGGATACCAAACTGTTGATCCTCGGCGAGGGCGAGGAACGGCCCGCGCTCGAACGGCAAGTCGCCGCGCTGGGACTGGACGATCGCGTGCGGTTGCCCGGTTATGCCAGCGATCCGCGGCCGGCCTTGGCCAGCGCCCGCGCGCTGGTGTTGACCTCGGATTTCGAGGGCGTGCCCGGCGTGCTCCAGGAATCGCTCGCGGTCGGCACGCCGGTGGTGACTACCGATTCGAGCGTCGCGATCCGCGAACTCGTCGCCGACCCGCGCCATGGCAGCATCGTCCCGACGGGTGACGACCGCGCGCTCGTCGCCGCGCTCGATCATTGGCTGACCCCGGGCCGTCCGCGCCCCGACCCGGTGCCAGAGCGGGGCCACGATTCGGTCGAGCGCTACGTCCGGTTGTTCGAGGAACTGATACTCGAACGCCGGCTTATGCAGGGCTGAACTTGTCCGGATGCGCGGCCGCGAAGGCGGGCAGCGCGGTCAGGGCGGCGTCGATCGCGACCAGTTTGGGATAGGCATCGAGCGGCGTTTCCAGCCGCCGTGCATTGTACATCTGCGGCACCAGGCAGACGTCCGACAGATCGGGCGCGTCGCCGCCCAGATACGGCCCGTCGCCTGCCAACGCCTCCAGCGCGGCGAATCCTTCGGCGATCCAGTGCCGATACCACTCGTCGCGCCCAGCCTGATCGATCCCCATCGCGCCGAGCCGCTTGAGGATGCGCAGATTGTTCACCGGATGAATGTCGGCGGCGATCACCAGCGCGCGCTGCAGCGTATGCGCCCGCGCCAGCGGATCGCGCGGCACCATCGGCGGATCGGGATAGGTCGCGTCGAGATAGTCGATGATCGCGAGACTTTGGCCGATCGTCTGCCCGTCCACGTCGAGCGTCGGCACGAACCCCTGTGCGTTGCGCGCGCGATTGGCGTCGTCGCCCTGCTCGCCCGCCAGCAGATTCACGTCGTGGCGTTCATAATCGACATGCTTCATCGCCAGCGCGATGCGGACGCGATAGCTCGCCGAGGAGCGCCAGTAATCGTAGAGCCGGATCATGCCTTCTTCGCTCGCGTTCGCCGTCGTCGCGGCGGGTTGGGGGCGGGGGCGGGTGAGGTTTCCATCGCGCGTTCCGAATTGCGCTCCATCGCGACCTTGATCATCGCGGTCAGCGGATCGGCGAGCGCCAGGCCGAGGATACCGAACAAGGTCGAAAACAGAATCTGCGTCGACAGCGTCAGCGCCGGCGGCAAATCGACGGTCTTTTTCGCGACCAGCGGAATCACCACCCAGCCGTCGAATGTCTGCACCCCGAAATAGATCAGGATCGCGAGCAGCCCCTTGTCCATTCCGGCCGAGAACCCGACCGAGATCATCAGCACGCCGCTGATGAACGCGCCGATATTGGGGATGAAGGCGAGCATGCCGGTGATGATGCCCAGCACCAGCGCCATCGGGATGCCGGCCAGCGCCAGCGCGAGCCACATGAACAGCCCTTCGAAGGCCATCCCCGCCAGACGGCCGGCGAGCAGGCGGCGCAGCTGCTTCGCCATCCGTTCGAGCGTGATGGCGAATTCGGCGCGCTGGTCGCTCGGGACCATCCATTGCAGCCCGCGATCGTAGAGCTTGGGCTCCATCGCGACGAACAAGCCGATCACCATGATCATGAACAATGTGGTGATCGCGCCCAGTGCGGTGCCGATCCAACTCGTCAGCTTGCCGACCGAGCCCATCGCTTGCTGTGCCAGCCCCTTGAGGTCGTCGGCGCCCGGCAGGAAACCCTGCGCGGCGGCCCAGTGCGACAGCCGGTCGAACTGCACCGTCAGGGTCGCCTGGAGTTGCTGGAACTGGATGACGATCCCGGCGCCGGTCTTGTAGACGGTCAGGCCGATGAACAGCACGGTGAGCACCACCACGATCAACAGCCGCCAGCCGCGCCCGATCTTCAGGTAACGCCCGAGCAACCGAACCCCGCCGTCGAGCATCGATGCGAATACCAGCCCCGCCAGGATGACCAGGATCGGCTGGATCAGGATCACCACAAGCGCCATCACCGCGGCGAGCCCCAGCCAGATGCCCGCGCGCCTCAACTCCAGGCGCATTTCCGGATCGCGCAGCTCATGCGGGCTCGGTTCGGTGACCAGGCCGGCGTCGGGCCGCTCGGTGCTCACTTGTCGCGCGCCGGATGGAGTGAGGTACCGGCCCGACCGCCGCGCAGGCCGCCCCACCACGTCACCGCGGCGAGCCCCAGCCAGATGCCCGCGCGCCTCAACTCCAGGCGCATTTCCGGATCGCGCAACTCGTGCGGGCTCGGTTCGGTGACCAGGCCGGCGTCGGGCCGCTCGGTGCTCACTTGTCGCGCGCCGGATGCAGCGAGGTACCGGCGCGGCCACCGCGCAGGCCGCCCCACCAGGTCAGCGGATTCCAGGTCGCCTGGCCGTTCTTGCTGAAGGTGATGAACTCGGCGCGCCCGCCGACATATTCCCACGGCACCGGACCGCCGAGGCCCTGCAACGCGAGCGGTACGCGGCTGTCGGCCGATCGATCGCGATTGTCGCCCATGAGGAAGATCCGGTCGGCGGGTATCTTGACCGGTCCGTAAAAGTCGCCGTCGGAATAACCCAGGTCGACCGTCTCGTAGCTGCGGCCGTTGGGCAAGGTCTCGCGCACCAGCGGCAACTGGCAATACGCCTTGCCATTCACCGTGCGGCGGCCGCCCGGCACGTCGTTGCAGGTCGTGTTGGCGTCGATCGGCACCAGCAGGTTATGCATCGGCCCGCGCTTCACCGCCACATTGTTGATCAGCACCGTGCCGCCGCGCACTTCGATCGTATCGCCGGGCAGACCGATGACGCGCTTGATATAATCCTGGTTGCGCCCCGGCGGCGTCACGATGACGACATCGCCGCGTTCCGGCAGGCGCCCGAACAGCCGCCCCTTCACGAACGGCAATTGCACGCCCCAGCTTTCCTGCGGCTGCTTGAGCACCAGATCCTTCCACATCGCGACGGGATTGGGCAGCGTGGGGGAGATGAACGACCAACCGTAGGGATATTTGGTCACGACCAATTGATCGCCGACCTGCAGGCCCGGCAGCATCGATTCGGACGGGATGTAGAAGGGCTTGGCGACGAAGCTGTGGAACGCCAGCACCGCGAGCACGAGCCAGAAGATGCCGCGGATTTCGCGCCATACCGCTCTGCCGCTGATCGCGAATCGCCGCTTGCCTGGTGTCGCGGTCTGCTCGGCAGGCCCGCCGATCTGATCGTCGTTCAACGCCAACTCTTCACTCATACTAGGATCCGGTAGCGGGCGCGGGCAGCGCCTCGATCACGACGAACGCCTGCGCCCAGGGATGATCGTCGGTCAGGGTGATATGGATGTGCGCCACGTGGCCCGCCGGGGTCATCGCGTCAAGCCGGGCCTTGGCGCCGCCGGTCAAGGCGAGCGTCGGCTTGCCGCTGGGCGCGTTGACGACGCCGATATCCTTCATGAATACGCCGGCCTTGAATCCGGTGCCGACCGCTTTGGAAAAAGCTTCCTTGGCGGCGAAGCGCTTGGCCAGCGTTCCCGCCTTGGTGAACGGTCGCCGGTTGCCTTTGGCGCGCTCTGTCTCGGTGAAGACCCGCTGCTCGAACCGCTCGCCGAACCGGTCGAGCGAATTCTGGATGCGCTCGATATTGCACAGATCGGAGCCGAGCCCGATGATCACCGCGCCTCGTCCATCAACGCGCGCATCCGCCGCACCACCGGCGCCAAGCCGTCGAAGATCGCCTCGCCGATCAGGAAGTGGCCGATATTGAGCTCGCGGATCTGCGGAATCGCGGCGATCGGCACGACATTGTCGAAGGTCAGGCCGTGCCCGGCATGCGGCTCTATCCCGTTCTTGACCGCCAAAGCGGCGGCGTCGGCGATTCGGCGCAGTTCGGCGGCCTGTTCCTCGCCCGCCAATTCGCAGAAACGGCCGGTGTGTATCTCGACGACCGGCGCGCCGAGGCTCAGAGCGGCCTCGATCTGGCGCGGATCGGGCTCGATGAACAGCGACACACGGACGTTCGCCTCGCCCAGCGCGCGAACCATCGGCGCCAGGTGGTTGTGCTGTCCGGCAGCATCGAGCCCGCCCTCGGTCGTACGTTCCTCGCGCTTTTCGGGGACGATACACGCGGCGTGGGGGCGGTGGCGCAGCGCGATCGCCAGCATCTCTTCGGTCGCCGCCATCTCCAGGTTGAGCGGGATCGGCAGCTCCGCCGACAGCCGTGCGATATCGTCGTCGGTGATGTGACGGCGGTCCTCGCGCAGATGCGCGGTGATGCCGTCCGCCCCCGCCTCCGCTGCGAGCAGCGCCGCGCGCACCGGATCGGGATAACCCGACCCACGCGCATTCCGGACGGTCGCGACATGGTCGATATTGACGCCCAGGCGTAACGAGTTGGCGGTGGAAACGCTCATCGAAGGCGACAGATACGGAGCCGGTTGAGGCCGCGCAACGTTACCCGCACAGCAAAATGTGCGGCGAGCCTTGATGATCGCGGCGACCGCGGCGTATAGGCCCGGGCGATAGGGGCGAAATCCGCCCGAACAACATGGGTATGCGACGCGCCGTGACCATGGCGGGTCGGTTCAACAGGGTGACGCGACACGATGCGCTTTATCGGGCTGAAATCTACGATGCTGGCGGTGGGGCTGATGCTCGCCGGCGCCGGCCATGCCGCACCGCAGGCCGCCAACTCGGCCGCCACGGCGACGACGCCATCGACCGCGACCGCGCCGGCGGCCCCTGCGCAGCCGGTGACGGCCGACGTCAAGCCGGCGGGTACGACACCGGCGGCCGCCGCGACTCCGGCAGCCGATCCCGAGATGCTGGCGCGCGACGGCGCCCCCGAACTCGCCCCGACCAAGGGCATCGGCGACGCGGTCGACGGCGATATCGGCATCCAGCCGCAGGTCACCAAGAACGGCGAGCGCGCGAAGCACTTCCACAACGCCATCCTGTTGCCGGTGATCATCGCGATTTCCGTGTTCGTACTGTTCCTGTTGTTGTGGGTCGTCTTCCGCTTCCGCGCGGCCGCCAATCCGGTGCCGTCGAAGACCGCGCACAACACCACGATCGAAGTCGTCTGGACGCTGGTCCCGGTGCTGATCCTGGTGCTGCTCGCGATCCCGTCGATCGGGTTGCTGTCGGCGCAGTTCAAGCCGCCGCCCAAGGACGCCATCACGCTGAAGGTGACGGGCAACCAATGGTATTGGACCTATACCTATCCCGATAATGGCGGGTTCGAGATCACGTCGAACCTGTTGAAGGAAAAGGACGAGGTCGCCCCCGGCGAGCGTGCGCGCGAAGAGGCCGACGGCCCCCGCCTGCTTGCGGTCGACAATCGCGTAGTGCTGCCGGTCGGCGTGCCGATCCGCCTGATCACGACCTCGGCCGACGTCATCCACAGCTGGGCGATCCCGGCGTTCTGGATCAAGCTCGACGCGGTTCCCGGCCGCCTGAACGAGACTAGTTTCACGATCGAGAAGCCTGGCCTCTATTTCGGCCAATGCTCCGAACTGTGCGGGCCGAAGCACGGCTATATGCCGATCGCGGTCCAGGCCGTGCCGCTCGACGTCTATAACCGCTGGGTCGTCGCCAAGGGCGGCACCGTCGCCGGTGCGGCCGTCGCGCCGCCCGCGTCGGACAATGCCGCGGTTGCAGCGACGACCGGTCCGACCGTCAACGCGACGACCGCCGCGCCGACCTCCAATCAAGCCGCGACCGCGAATCCTGCGGGCGCCGGCAACCCCGGAAACTGATCATGAGCGACATCGCCCTCACCCCCGAGCGCTTCGAGGCGCATCATGACGATCACGCGCATCACGACGCCGATCACAAGCCGGGTTTCTTCGCGCGTTGGTTCATGTCGACCAACCACAAGGATATCGGGACGCTGTACCTGATCTTCGCGATCACCGCGGGGATCATCGGCGGCGCGATTTCGGGCCTGATGCGGATCGAGCTCGCCTCGCCGCATCTCCAGTATCTCGGCACCTGGGCGAACTACCTCAACCATCTGCGCGGCGGCGGCGACGTCAATGTCGACCAGGCCAAGCATCTGTGGAATGTGCTGGTGACGGCACACGGCCTGATCATGGTGTTCTTCATGGTCATGCCGGCGATGATCGGCGGGTTCGGCAACTGGTTCGTGCCGCTGATGATCGGCGCGCCGGACATGGCGTTCCCGCGCATGAACAACATCTCGTTCTGGCTGCTGGTGCCCAGCTTCTCGCTGCTGCTGGCGTCGCCGTTCTTCGGCGGTGCGGACGGCGGCGCCGGGACGGGCTGGACGGTCTATGCGCCGCTTTCGACGCAAGAAGCAGGGCCGTCGACCGACATGGCGATCCTGTCGCTCCACTTGGCGGGCGCGAGTTCGATCCTGGGCGCGATCAACTTCATCACGACGATCTTCAACATGCGCGCGCCGGGCATGACGCTGCACAAGATGCCGCTGTTCGTGTGGTCGGTGCTGGTCACCGCCTTCCTGCTGCTGCTCGCGCTGCCGGTGCTCGCGGCGGCGATCACGATGCTGCTGACAGATCGGAACTTCGGCACGACCTTCTTCCAGGCGGAAGGCGGCGGCGACCCGATCCTGTACCAGCATCTGTTCTGGTTCTTCGGTCACCCCGAAGTGTACATCATGATCCTGCCGGGCTTCGGCATGATCAGCCAGATCATCGCGACCTTCTCGAAAAAGCCGGTGTTCGGCTATCTCGGCATGGCCTACGCCATGGTCGCGATCGGCGTGGTCGGGTTCATCGTGTGGGCGCACCACATGTTTACGACGGGTCTGTCGGTGAACACGAAGATGTACTTCACCGCGGCGACGATGGTCATCGCGGTGCCGACCGGCATCAAGATCTTCTCGTGGATCGCGACGATGTGGGGCGGCTCGATCAGCTTCAAGACTCCGATGGTCTGGGCGATGGGCTTCATCTTCATGTTCACCGTCGGCGGCGTGACCGGCGTCGTCCTCGCCAATGGCGGCGTCGACGATTACATGCAGGACACCTACTACGTCGTGGCGCACTTCCACTACGTGCTGTCGCTCGGGGCGGTGTTCTCGCTGTTCGCCGGTTTCTACTACTGGTTCCCGAAAATGTCGGGGCGGATGTACAGCGAGTTCCTGGGCCAGCTGCACTTCTGGGTGTTCTTCGCCGGCGTGAACATCCTGTTCTTCCCGATGCACTTCCTGGGCCTGCAGGGTCAGCCGCGCCGCATGCCCGATTTCCAGGACGGCCTGGCCTATTGGAACCACATCGCATCGGCCTGGGGCTATTCGATCATGGCGGCGGGGATGGTGATCTTCTTCGTCAACATCCTGTGGTCGCTGTTTGCGGGCAAGAAGGCGCCCGACAATCCCTGGGGTTCGGGGGCGACGACGCTCGAATGGACGCTGTCGAGCCCGCCGCCGTATCACCAGTTCGAGACGTTGCCCGTTATAGACGAGGGCGATTCCCATCATCACTGATCGACCCCAGGTCGACACGAACGAGCGCCCCGGAGCGATCCGGGGCGTTTTTCGTTGGAAGGGACGGACCTCCCGCTTATAGCGCGCGCATCCCATGACGACCGAGACGATTGCCCTGCCCGCCGACTGGCGCGATTTCCTGGCGCTGACCAAGCCGCGCGTGATGACGCTCGTCGTGTTCACCGGGTTGTGCGGCATGCTCGCCGCGCCGGTGACGGTGCATCCGGTGATCGGGTTCACCGCGATCCTGTGCATCGCGCTCGGCGCCGGGGCGGCGGGGGCGCTCAACCAATGGTATGAGGCGGATCTCGACGCCAAGATGCGGCGGACGGCTGGCCGGCCGCTGCCCGCCGGGCGGATGGACAAGCAATCGGCGCTGCATTTCGGCGTCGGGCTTGGCGCGTTTTCGGTGCTGCTGATGGGGCTCGCGGTGAACGTGCTCGCCGGCGGCATCCTCGCGGCCTCGATCCTGTTCTACGTTTTGGTCTATACCGTGTGGCTCAAGCCCCGCACGCCGCAGAACATCGTCATCGGCGGCGCGGCGGGCGCGTTCCCGCCGCTGATCGGCTGGGCGGCGGCGACCGGCGGCCTGGCGCCGTTGCCGGTCTTGCTGTTCGCACTCGTATTCCTGTGGACGCCGCCGCATTTCTGGGCGCTGGCGCTGTTCGTGAAGACCGACTACGCCAATGCCGGCATCCCGATGTTGCCCGTCGTCGCCGGGGAGCGCGCGACCCGGACGCAGATCGGGCTCTACACGATTCCGATGGCGGTGGCAGCGATCGTGCCGTGGCCGCTCAAGCTGACCGGCGCGATCTACGGCGTGGTGGCGATCGTCGCGACCGCGTGGTTCGCGTTGCTGGCGCTCCGCGTCGCGACGCGATCGACGCAGGAAAGCGACACGATGCGCCCCGAAAAGCGGCTGTTCGCGTTCTCGATCGTCTATCTATTTGTCCTGTTCGGCGCGGTGGTCGTCGACCGGTGGCTGGCATGACGCCTGACGAAGAGGAACGCCGGCTGGCCGCACAGCGGCGCAACGCGCGCGTCATGGCGATCCTGCTCGGGGCGTTCGTGATCCTGATGTTCGCGGTGTCGATCGCCAAGATCGGGATGCGCCATCCATGACCGGCACGCGGCGCACCGTCCTGTTCCTGGCGCTGGGGGTCTGCTTCATGAGCGGGCTCGCCTGGGCCAGCGTGCCGCTGTACCGCATGTTCTGCCAGGTTACCGGCCTCAACGGCACCACGGGACGCGGCGTGCGCGCGCCTGGCGCGGTCGACGGCAAGATTACCGTCGCGTTCGACACCAACGTGTCGCCTCAGCTCAAGTGGAAGTTCAAGCCCGAGGCCGAATCCGAGACGATCGACATTGGCGCGCGCGACATGGCGTTCTTCACCGCGACCAACACGTCGAACCGGACGCTGACCGGTACCGCGACGTTCAATGTCACCCCGGCGCAGGCGGGCGTCTATTTCAAGAAAATCCAGTGCTTCTGCTTCACCCAGCAGACGCTTAAACCCGGCGAGACGCAGCGCATGCCGGTGATCTTCTACGTCGATCCGGCAATCCTGAAGGACCCGGATGCGCGCGACATCCAGACCATCACGCTCAGTTACACGTTTTACCCGGTGGATTCCGGCAAAACTCCTAGCTAGAGCGGTGTGAAGTAAAGACAGGGAAGCACCCATGGCCGGCGCCAAGAACCACGATTATCACATCCTCCAGCCCGATCCGTGGCCGATCATCGGCGCGTTCTCCGCGTTGATCCTCGCGGCCGGCGGGATCATGTGGATGAAGGGCGCGGCGCACGCGCCGGTCGTGTTCGGCCTGGGCGTGATGTGCGTGCTGATCACGATGTATTCGTGGTGGTCGAACGTCATCAAGGAAGCGCATCAGGGCGATCATACGCCCGTCGTGCAGCTCCACCTGCGCTACGGCATGATCCTGTTCATCGCATCCGAAGTGATGTTCTTCGTCGGCTGGTTCTGGGCGTTCTTCGACTTCTCGCTGTTCCCGGCGCCGGTCGTGTGGGACGCAGCGGCCAAGAGCGCGAACCTTGTTACCGACGCCGGCGCCAAGGCCGCCGCGGTGTGGCCGCCCAAGGGCATCGAGGTCATCAACGCGTTCCAGTTCCCGCTGCTCAACACGCTGATCCTGCTGCTGTCGGGTACCACGGTGACCTGGGCGCACCACGCGCTGATCCACAACCAGCGCGGCGGCGCGATGAAGGGCCTGTGGGGCCTGATCGGCGTCGGCGAGAATGACGGCGTCAAGAAGGGGCTGTGGCTGACGATCGTGCTCGGTCTG
Organism: Sphingomonas panacisoli; assembly: GCF_007859635.1. NCBI lineage: Bacteria > Pseudomonadati > Pseudomonadota > Alphaproteobacteria > Sphingomonadales > Sphingomonadaceae > Sphingomonas > Sphingomonas panacisoli. The sequence continues at coordinate 141,242 of NZ_CP042306.1, forward strand.
CTGTTCAGTTCGATCCAGGCGTACGAATATTCGGAGGCGCCGTTCCCGTTCAAGGGGCTGAACTATGGCGCGTCGTTCTTCATGGCGACGGGCTTCCACGGTTTCCACGTGCTGATCGGGACGATCTTCCTGATCGTGAACCTGGTCCGCGCGTACAAGGGCGACTTCACGCCGAAGCAGCATTTCGGGTTCGAAGCGGCCGCCTGGTACTGGCACTTCGTCGACGTGGTGTGGCTGTTCCTGTTCGTCACCATCTATGTCTGGGGCGGCTGGGGCGCACCGATCCACGCGGGTTGACGATGGATCCGGCGCCGGCCGAGACGGCGGCGCCGCGGCGGCGACTGCCGATCGTCGCCACCATCCTGGTGATGGCGGCGGCTGCGGCGATGATCGGGCTTGGTTTCTGGCAGCTCCAACGCCGCACCGAGAAGCTGGCCGCGCTGGCGGTACTCGCCGCCAACCCCGCCAAACCGCCGATCGCGATGCCGATCCCCGCGATCGGCGACGATCTGCTGTTTCGCCACGCGGGCGGCATGTGCCTGACGCCGATCAGCTTTTCGACCGAAGGCGCGGGTAACGCCGGCTATCGCATCATCGCGCATTGCAAGACCGGCGCCGAGGGGCCGGGCTTCGACGTCCAGCTCGGCACGACGCGCGACCTGGATTTCAAGCCGCAATGGTCCGGCGGGCACGTCAGCGGAATGCTGAGCCATGCGCCGAGTAATCGGCCGCTGATCGCGGGGCTGTTCGGGAAGGCGCCGCCCCAGCCGCTGCTGCTCGTCGCCGACACGCCCGCGCCGGGGCTGACGGCGAACACCGTCCCCAGCATCGAATCGATTCCCAACAACCACCTCGCCTACGCCGTGCAATGGTTCGCGTTTGCCGCCATCGCGCTGGTCATCTACGGCCTCGCGCTGCGCCGTCGCGCGCAGAGGGGATAGAAGATGCGCTACGTCAGCACGCGCGGCACCGCGCCCGCGCTTGATTTCCGTGAGGTCACGCTGGCCGGGCTGGCGAACGACGGCGGGCTGTATCTGCCCGATGCGTGGCCGAGCCTGACGCGCGACGAGATCGCGGCGCTGGCCGGCCTGTCCTATGTCGAAACCGCGGTCCGCGTGATGACGCCGTTCGTAGGCGACGCGCTGAGCGAGGACGAGCTGCGGTCGCTCTGCACGCAAGCCTATGGTCGCTTCTCCCACGAGGCGGTGACGCCGCTCGTCCAGCTCGACCACCGGCACTGGCTGCTCGAACTGTTCCACGGCCCGACGCTGGCGTTCAAGGACGTGGCGCTGCAGCTGCTTGGGCTGCTCTTCGAGAAATTCCTGACCGGCACCGACCGGCCGCTGACCGTGGTCGGCGCGACCAGCGGCGATACCGGCTCGGCGGCGATCGACGCGCTGGCGGGGCGCGAGCATGTCGAGATCTTCATGCTCCATCCCAAGGGCCGGGTGTCCGACGTCCAACGCCGCCAGATGACCACGGTGCTCGCGCCCAACGTCCACAACATCGCCATCGAAGGGAGCTTCGACGACGCGCAGGCGATGGTGAAGGCGATGTTCAACGCCAACGCCGCCGGGACCGGGCCGCTGGGGCATTTGCGGTTGTCGGCGGTCAATTCGATCAACTGGGCGCGGCTGATGGCGCAGGTGGTCTATTATTTCTACGCCGCCGTGCGGCTCGGCGCGCCGGAACGGGCCGTCGCCTTTTCGGTGCCGACGGGCAATTTCGGCGACGTCTTCGCGGGCTACGTCGCGGCGAAGATGGGGTTGCCGGTCGCCAAGCTTATCGTCGCGACGAATGTGAATGACATCCTGCATCGTGCGCTGTCGTCGGGTGATTATTCGGCGAAGGGCGTCGTCGCGACCCCGACGCCGTCGATGGATATCCAGGTCAGTTCGAACTTCGAGCGCCTGCTGTTCGACCTCGGCGGGCGCGACGGAGCGGCAATGCGCGAGCAGATGGCGGGGTTCGAAGCGTCGAAGGCCATGCGGCTGACCAACGCGCAGCTGCAGGGCGCGGCCGGCCTGTTCGGCAGCGCGCGCGTCGATCTCGACGACATGGCGCTGGCGATGCGCTGGGCGTGCGAGCGCGCCGGGCAAGTGATCGACCCGCACACCGCGATCGGCCTGTCGGCGGCGCGCGCGAGCGACCTCGACGTGCCGGTGGTGACGCTGGCGACGGCGCACCCCGCCAAGTTCCGCGACGCGGTCGAGCGCGCGACCGGCGCGCGGCCCGCCTTGCCGGCGCGGATCGGCAACCTGTTCGAGCGCGAGGAAGGGTACGAGACGCTGCCCGCGACGCTGGAGGCGGTGGCCGGATACATCGCCAAGACCGCGGCATGAAACTCGACACGCTGATCGGCGAGCCTTGGGCCGATTACGGCCTGATCGACAGCGGGCACGGGCGCAAGCTGGAGCGCTATGGCCGCTTCCGCTTCGTCCGCCCCGAACCGCAGGCGATGTGGGCGCCGGCGAGCGCGGACTGGAAGGCCGACGCCGAATTCATCCCCGGCTCCGACGAAGAAGGCGGCGGGCGCTGGGAGTATAGCGGACAAGTGCCGCGCGACGGCTGGCCGATGAAATGGGACGACGTCGCCTTCACCGCGCAGACCACGCCGTTCCGTCACCTCGGCTTCTTCCCCGACATGGCACCCGTGTGGTCGTGGATGCGCGAGCGGCTCGACGGGGTGGCGGACGCGGAGGCGCTCAACCTGTTCGGCTATACCGGCGTCGCCACGCTGGCGCTGGCGTCGCAGGGCGTGAAGATGGTCCATGTCGACGCCTCCAAGAAGTCGGTCGAGGGCGCGCGGGCGAATGCGCGGCTCGCGGGGCTGGACGACCGGCCGGTGCGCTGGATGGTCGATGATGCGACCAAATTCGCGGCGCGCGAGGTACGCCGCGGGCGCCGCTACGACGGCATCCTGCTCGACCCACCCAAGTTCGGGCGCGGGCCGGAAGGCGAGGTGTGGCGGCTGGAGGAAGGGCTGCCCGGCCTGATCCAGGATTGCCGCCAATTGCTCGACGAGAATTCACGGTTCCTGTTCCTCACGGTCTACGCCGTCCGCATGTCGGCGCTGGCGATCGGCGAGCTGGTCAGTCAGGCTTTCGCCGACCTGCCCGGCGCGGTCGAGGCGGGCGAACTCGCGGTCCGAGAGGAAGCGCGCGGGCTGTTGCTGCCCACGGCGATCTGGGCACGGTGGCGCCGCTAAGTTGACACTAGGGTGACACTAGCGCGATCGATTTCCCGTTTCGTATCTCTCTGAACTTAAATGACAAAGCCTCGAATACCGCGCTGACGCTGCCAGGCGAAATCCTACATTGCAACGTTAATCGAGACTGGCCCGGATTGCGGCGCCGGCGACGAGGGGCGCACCCGCAACGAGCAGCAGGCTGACTGCTGCCAGCAGCTTTAGCGCCCCGGTCCCACCGTCGAGGCTCCCCGCGCCGAAGATCAGCAACGGGATCGCGAGCGGCAGGATCAGCAGGCCCGCCAGCGCCCCCGCACCGCGCAACGTCGCGGTCAGCGCACCGACCGCCAGCGCGAGCGCGGCGAGGCCGGGCGTGCCGATCAGCAGGCCGATTTCGACGCGGATCAGGGTGTCGTGCGGTAGGTCGAGCAACGCCGCGGCGAGGAGCACGGCGATCAGGATCGGCGGCGCGAAGCTCAGCCAGTGCGCGACCAGCTTGGCCAAGGCGATTGTCGCCGCCGATTGCCCGCGCACCAGCAATTGGTCGATCACTCCGCTCGCCAGATCGGGCGCCACCAGCCGCTCGACCGGGATCAGCGCGGCGAGCAGGGTCGCCGCCCACAACACGCCACCTCCGACGCGCGCGAGCAAGGCGGCATCGGGGCCGACGGCGAACGGAAACAGGATCGCGACGAGCAGGAAGAACGCGACCGGCAGCAAAGCGCCGCCGCCGATCCAGGCGCGGCGGACGTCGCGGAGGATCAAAGAGCGAAAGGCCCCCATCAATCGCTTCCCCGGCGAAGGCCGGGGACCAGTATCGGGCCGGTCGCAACTGGACCCCGGCCTTCGCCGGGGAACGGCAGGTGGATGGGCTTGGCGTCCGGCAAAGCAATCTGCGTGTGACTAGCGATGAGTACACCGCCGCCATTGGCGCGGTGACGGGCGATGGCGTCCTCCAACCGTGCCAACGCCGCGCTGTCCAGGCCATTGGCCGGCTCGTCGAGCAACCAGACCGGCGCGCCGCTGGCGACGACGCGTGCGAAGGCGGCGCGGCGGCGTTGGCCGGTCGAGAGCAAGCGCACCGGCACCTCGGCGAGGTCGCTCAGTGCCGTCTTTATCAGCGCGTCGGCTACCGCGTCAGCGCGACCATCGATCCGCGCCCAGAACCCGAGCGCCTCGGCCAGCGGCAGTTCCTCGTCGAGCGATGCCACCTCGGTCAGTAAGGCGCGTGGTGCTTCACCCTCGACCGCCCCTGCGGCAGGCCGCAACAGTCCCGCAGCCACACGGATCAGACTGGACTTGCCCGCGCCATTCGGGCCGGTGACCAGCGCCGCGCCGCCCGGTTCCAGCGCGAACGACAGTCCTTCGAACAGCACGCGTCCGCCGCGCTCGCACGTGACGTCGCGGAACACGAGCAGGCTCAAGCCTCGTCCTCGAGGCCGTGCATGTCGGCGTCCGACAGCCCGAAATGATGCCCCACCTCATGGATCACGACATGGCGGACGAGCGTCGCCAGATCCTCGCCGTCTGCCACCCACTCGTCGAGGATTGCGCGGCGATAAAGGTGGATGCGGTCGGGCGGCGCGCCCGAATCCATCGACGATTTCTCCCCGATCGGGCGGCCGTGATAGACGCCGGTCAGATCGTAGGGATCGTCGATGCCCAGCGCGTCGAGCGTCTCGTCATCGGCATAATTCTCGACGATCAGCACGACGTTGCCGAGATGCGCGGCGAATTGCGGCGGCAGCGACGCCAGCGTGGCGCGCGCGATCGCCTCGATCTCCTCAGCGCTCGGCGCGCGTTGCTCTTGCCCGCTCATGCGGCTCGGCATAGTCCGAGCGAAGGACGTGCGGCAAGCAAGGGAGAGCGGCGATGGTCGAGCAATTGAGCGAGGACGAACGCGCCGACGCGCTTGATGAGCTCGACGAATGGGACTATGACGAGGGCCGCGACGCGATCTCGCGCAGCTTCACCTTCGCCGATTTCAGCGAAGCGTTCGCGTTCATGACGCGTGTCGCGTTGCTCGCGGAAAAAGCCGATCACCATCCCGAATGGTCGAACGTATGGAACCGGGTCGATATCGTGCTGACGACGCACGACGCCGGCGGCCTGTCGGCGCGCGACGTCGCCATGGCCGAGGCGATCGATAGTCTGGTGGATTAAATCCTCCCCATCGCAGATGGGGAGGGGGACCGCGAAGCGGTGGAGGGGACGCGGCATCGCCGCGCTTCGCGCGTCGCCCCTCCACCATCGCTGCGCGATGGTCCCCCTCCCCACGCTTCGCGCAGGGAGGAATTATTGCGGCGCCGCGATCCCCCGACGCATCTGCTGGCGGATCCGCTTCGGCAGCCATTTCGCCGCGAACTTGAGCCGAAACGCGGTCTTGCCGACATAGGTGTGGACGTCGTCGCCATGGACCGCGCGCCACGCCGCTTCGGCGACGTCGGCGGCGCTGGTCAGTTCCAGCCCCGCGCCGGTGACCACCTCACGAATGTTCTGGTTGCTGCCCTCGATCGGCCCCTGCAACAGCGGCGTGTCGATGAAGCCGGGGATCAGGTCGCGGACCTTGATGCCGTCGCCATACCATTCGCCGTCGAGCCCTTCGGTCAAGGCGCGGACGCCGAACTTGGTCGCCGAATAGACGACCAGCCCGGACGTGCCGTAGATCGCCGAGGCGCTGGCGGTGTTGAGCAGGCACGATCCGGGCGTCTTCGCGAGATAGGCATGGCCGATCTTCGCGCCGTTCAGCACGCCGCCCAGGTTGATCGACACGACGCGGTCCATGTCCTCGAAACTCATCTGCGCGATCGGGCCGCCCGTGCCGATCCCGGCATTGTTAAATAGTACGTCGAGCCGCCCGCCGGACTTGCCGGTGAAGTCGTCGAGGTTCGCCTTCCATGCGTCGCGGTCGCGGACGTCCATCGTGTAGGTGTCGACCATCCCCGCGGGCAGCATCGCCGCCGTCTCGCGCAGCCCGCTCGCGTTGACGTCGGCCAGTCCGACGCGCCAGCCTTCGCGCGCAAAGCGTATTGCGACCGCCTGGCCGATGCCCGACCCGCCGCCGGTGATGAAGATCGCCTTGGTTGCCATTCGCCGGGCCTCCCTGATTGTCTTGTCGTTTGCCCCGTCATCCCGCATCGTCGCGCCGGATGCCAGTGTCTTCGCAAACCGCCGGCCCTTCGGTGACCCTGAATGGGGTGACCAAGAGCTATGCGGGCGGCACGACGGCCGTCGACAATGTCACGCTACAGGTCGCCGGGGGCAGTTTCGTCGCCCTGGTCGGCAGTTCGGGGTCGGGCAAATCGACGCTGCTGAAGACGATCAACCGCCTGATCGAACCGAGCGCGGGATCGGTCGCGATCGACGGCGCGGACGTGACGGCGGGCGACCCGTTCCGGCTGCGACGGCGGATCGGCTACGTGTTCCAGAATATCGGGCTGTTCCCACACATGACCGTCGCGGAGAATGTCGCGATCGGCTTGCGGCTGGAGGGGCAGAAGGCGACCGCGGATCGCGTCGCCGAATTGCTGGCGCTGGTCGATCTGCCCGCCGATTTCGCCGCGCGGATGCCGGATGCCTTGTCGGGCGGGCAGCGCCAGCGGGTCGGGGTGGCGCGGGCGCTGGCGACCGAGCCCAAGCTGCTGCTGATGGACGAGCCGTTCGGGGCGCTCGACCCGGTGACGCGCGATCAGCTCGGCACCGCGATCCGCGACCTGCACGATCGGCTCGGGCTGACCACGATCATGGTCACGCACGACATGGCGGAGGCGCTGATCCTCGCGACCCGCGTGCTGGTGATGGACCAGGGCCGGATCGTCGCCGACGCGACGCCCAAGGCGTTGCTGGCGGGCGAAGGCGGGGAGGCCGCGCAGGCGCTGGTCGCGGTGCCGCGCGACCAGATGCGGCGATTGTCCGCGCTGGAGGCAGGGGCGTGAGCGACTTCCTCGAAGCGCTCGGCCGCGCGCCGGACCTGCTGGCGCAGCATCTGTTGCTGGCGATGGCGGCGCTGGTGCTGGGCATCGTGTTGAGCCTGCCGCTCGCGGTGCTGTCGGCGCGCGTGCCCGTCGTCGGGCGGGTGGCGTTGGGGTTCGCCAGCCTGGTCCAGACGATTCCGAGCCTCGCGTTGCTGGCACTGTTCTACCCGCTGCTGCTGTCGCTCTCGACATTGGTGGGCGGGGGTATTCCGGCGCTCGGTTTCCTGCCGTCGCTGCTTGCGCTGACGTTGTACGCGCTGCTGCCGATCTTGCGGAACGGCGTGACCGGGCTCGCGGGGATCGATCCGGCGGTGATCGAGGCGGCCGACGGCGTCGGCATGACCGCAGGGCAGAAGCTCCGGCTGGTCGAGGCGCCGTTGGTCGCGCCGGTCCTGATGGCGGGGATCCGGACGGCGGCGGTGTGGACGATCGGCGCGGCGACGCTCTCCACCACGGTCGGCCAGCCGAGCCTGGGCGACATGATCTTCGCCGGGTTGCAGACGCAGAATTGGGCGCTGGTACTCGCGGGCTGCTTCGCCGCGGCGGCACTCGCGCTGGCGGTCGATGCGCTGCTCGGCGTGATCGAGCACGGTATCGCCCAGCGCAAACGCGGTCGCGTGTGGGTCGCGCTCGGATTGCTCGCCGCGGGCATCCTGGTCGCGCTGGCGCCGATGCTGCCGGCGTCGAAACCGACCGTCGTGATCGGCGCGAAGGGCTTTTCGGAGCAATATATCCTGTCGCGATTGGTCGGGCATCGGCTGGAAGCGGCGGGGTATCACGTCCAGTATAAGGAGGGGCTGGGGTCGGGCGTGATGTTCGCCGCGCTGACGTCGAGCGATGTCGATGTCGCGATCGACTATACCGGCACGATCTGGACCAACGAGATGAAGCGCGGCGACAATGTGCCGCGCGATGCGATGCTGGCGGCGATCGGCGCGTGGGAAGCGAAAAAAGGCCTCAACCTGCTCGGTCGGCTGGGGTTCGAAAATGCCTATTGCTTCGCGATGCGCGGCGACCGGGCGCGAGCGTTGGGCGTCGTCAGCCTCGACGATCTCGCGGCAAAGGCCGACGATCTGTCGTTCGCGAGCGACCCCGAATTCCTCGAACGCCCCGAGTGGAAAGCGGTGAAGGCGGCCTATCCGATCCGCTTCCGCGCGGCGAACGCGTACAGCCCGACCTTCATGTACCGTGCGCTGGCAGGCGGTCGCGCCGACGTCATTTCCGCCTATACTTCCGATGGGCGGATCGCGGCGGACAAATTGGTCGTGCTGGCCGATCCGAAGCATGCGATCCCGAACTACGACGCGATCCTGACGATCTCGCCGCGGTTCGCGAAGAATGCGAAGTTCTTGGCCGTGCTCCGCCCGCTCATCGGCCGCATCGACGTCGCGGCGATGCGCGAGGCGAACTACATGGTCGATCGCGACACGGCGAAGGCCAGTCCCGATGCGGCCGCGCGCTGGCTGGCGGCTAAGATCGGGCTGTGATCCGCCCGTCGGCGACGTCGTACCAGCTGGCCTGACCGATGCCGTCGAACGGCGAGCGCTCGGTGCCGGTCATCCACACCTGACCGCCGGTCGCGGCCAGCCGATCGAACAACGCGGCGCGGCGCGACGGGTCGAGATGCGCGGCGACTTCGTCGAGTAGCAAAACGGGGGCGCGGCCGGTGCGCGCGGCGGTGAGTTCGGCGTGCGCGAGGACGAGCCCGAGCAACAACGCCTTCTGCTCGCCGGTCGAGCACAGAGCGGCGGGTTGCTGCTTTTCGAGATGCGTAACCGCGAGGTCGCTGCGATGCGGCCCGGCCAGCGTACGCCCGGCGGCGGCGTCGCGGCGGCGGCCTTGCGCCAGATCGGCGGCGAGCGTGCCGGTGTCGGTCCACCCCTCCAGTGCCAGACCGGCACGGGCGAACGGCCCGGCCGGTTGATCGGCGAGCCGCTCGCCCAGCCGCGCCACCGTCTCGCGCCGGGCGGCGTCGATCGCCGCGCCATGCTCGGCCATCTGCGCCTCGAGCGCGCTCAGCCACGCATCGTCATGCGGTCCGTCCTCGGCAAGCAAGCGGTTGCGCGCGCGCATCGCCGCTTCGTAGCGGTTGGCGTGGCCCGCATGATCGGGGCGCAGCGCCAGTGTCAGCCGATCGAGGAACCGCCGCCGCTCGCCCGCGGGCTCGACGAACAGCCGGTCCATCGCCGGGGTCAGCCACAGCACCGTCAGCCATTCGGCGAGCGCGGTCGCGGCGGCGGTCGCGCCGTTGATGCGGACGATCCGGCGCTCGGGCGCGGTTGCCAGGGTGCCGGTGCCGACTTGTGACTCCCCCTCCTGCTTGCGGGAGGGGTTGGGGAGGGGTTCCGCCAAGTCCTTAGACGACGGGGCAAAGGACACGCCCTCCCCTAACCCCTCCCGCAAGCGGGAGGGGAAAAGCGTCGTCGCCACGCCGAACCCGCCCGCGCCGCCCTGCCGTGCCATGTCCGACAGCGGCGCGCGTCGCAGCCCGCGGCCCGGGGCGAGCAGCGACACCGCCTCCAGCACGTTGGTCTTGCCCGCGCCGTTATCCCCGGTCAGCACGACAAAGCCGCGCCCCGGGTGGAGCACGGCTTCGGCGTGATTGCGGAAATCGGTCAGGACCAGGCGCGACAGCATCGCGGCGTCTGTAGCGGCTGTTTCAGTAAAGCTGAAACAGCGACGGCCGCGTGAGCGGCGCAAAGAACGTCAGGCCGCGAGTTTCTCCGGCATCGCGGGCGTCTCGACCTTGGGCGCGCTCATGTACGAGGCGAGCTCACCCAGTTCGCGCTGCGCCTTGAGATAGGCGACCGGTTCACCCAGACCGAGCCGCTGACGCGCGACATCGAGCGGCTCGTGCATCAGGGCTTCGTAATCCTCGCCCGAAATCCACTTGGCCTTCTTGCCGCGCTGATAGCCTTCCCAGACCGCCTTCATGAACAGGTTATTGCCCGTCACCTTGCGGCTCTTGAGGGCGGCGGCGCCGCCGATGAAGGCCCAGCCGAGCCCGCCGACCTGCGCATAACTGAACGCGACCAGCGCCGCTTCGCCCATGCTCTCGTCGGCCTTGTAGCCGGTCAGCACGTGCCAGATGTCGTGCGTGTCGCGCACCCGCCGCCCGAACCAGGCATAAGGGTGGCGCATGTCTTCCTCGTTGTTGATCTTCGACACGTCGGCAAGGCCGTCGGCCGAATAACCCGTCGATTCGAGGAAGTGATTGTATGCCGCGCCGACGGTGCCGGGCGCGAACTGCTTGGCGTAGCCGGGCTGCGAGAAGACCTGCGCCAGCTCGTGCCGCTCGTACGCCATCCGCCCGCCCTCGGCCGTGGCGATGAACTTGGCATAGTTCATCGGCGCATTGCCGACGTTGAGCGCGCGCATGATGCGGAACACCTGCGTCGTGTCGTCGCCGTTCGCGAGCAGCTTCTTGATCGCGTCGAACGCGGTCTTCCAGTCGCGGCGTCCGGTCGTGCCGGGGAAGGGAGGGAGCTTAGCGGCCATCGGTCTGATTCCTTACTGACATTAATGTTAGTAAGCGAAACGGGAGGTTCGGTCAAGCCCTTCATGCGCAAAACCGCTTAACCCCCGGTTTCTGTCCGATTTTTGCAATTGATCTAGGTGATCGTCCGTTACGGCCGCGGGCTGATACAAGTTATTGATCACACCAGCGGACGGAGAACTTTGCGGTAATGGACGACGACCGCGCCTTTCTTTCCGGCGATTGGCGCGGGTCGGAACCGGTTCAGCCTGCTGCTGCCCGTCCGCGGCCGGCGTTCGGCAAGGCGCGCGAGCTTCATCTTCGCGCGCGACCCGCATCGCATCAGGAAGAGCGCGCGCGGGCAATCGCGATCATCGGCGCCGGGCGCGAGGCGATGGCCGAATCGTTCGCGGCGGTGCAGGCGGGCAAGCCGCTCGAGACGACCGAGCTGGTCGAGATCGTCGATGCCGTGACGGCGTCGCTGGTTCGCGATCCGCTGGCCTTGCCGAGTATCACACGGCTGCGCGAGCGGCACGAACAGACTTATCTCCATTCGGTCGCGGTGTGCGGCTGGATGATCGCGCTGGCGCAGGAACTGCAGCTCAGCCCGGAACTGGTCCGCGACGCGGGGCTGGCCGGCTTGTTGCACGATATCGGCAAGGCGACGTTGCCGCAGGAACTGCTCGAGCGGCGGGGCCGGTTGTCGGCGCAGGACGACGCGCTGCTGCGGGAGCATCCGCAGCGCGGCTACGACATCCTCAGGGCGATGCCCGACATGCCCGATATCGTGCTCGATGTGTGCCACAACCATCACGAGCGCCCCGACGGCACCGGCTATCCGCTCGGACTGATCGGCGGATCGATCAGCGTGTACGCGCAGATGGCGGCGGTCAGCGACTTTTACGACAAGGCGACGAACCCGCCGCCGGGCGGCGAGAAATGGCCGTCGAGCCAGGCGATCGATTATCTGAAGGCCGAGCGCGGCGCGTTCGACGAGCGCGTGGTGCGGGCGTTCGTCCGCGTGGTCGGGACGTTCCTGCCCGGCGCGCTGGTACGGTTGCGCAGCGACCGGCTGGCGGTGGTGCTGGACGAGACCGATCGCGATCCGCTGCATCCGATGGTCGCGGTGTTCCGCTATATCGGCGGCGCGCCGGTGCCATTTCAGCGGATGAGCACGAAGGCCGACCCGATCATCGGGATCGAGCGGCCCGAAACCTGGGGATTCGAGGATTGGCCGGAATTGCGGCGGAAGCTACTGGCGCTGTCGGAGTAAGCAGGGCGCGGAAGTGAATTCCGCGCCGTCGGCCGCGGCAGGGCCGCGCCGGCCGGTCCTTCGCGTGCGCGCCGCGCACCGGCTTGCAAGCCAGCTTGCGCGCCTCGCTCAGACCCGCATCGGCATCAGAACGTACAGCGCCGGCGACTTGTCGTTCTCGCGGATCAGCGTCGGCGCACTCGCGTCGGCGAGATGGACCTCGACCGAATCGCCTTCGATCTGGCCGAGGATGTCGAGCAGGTAGCGGCTGTTGAAGCCGATCTCGAACCCCTGCGCCGCATAGTCGCCGGGGACCTCTTCGGCCGCGGTGCCGTTTTCCGGGCTGGTCACCGACAGCGTGATCTTGTCGCGGTCGAGCGCCATCTTCACCGCGCGGGTCTTTTCGGTGGCGATGGTCGACACGCGATCAACGCCTTCCTCGAAGCTGCGCGGGTCGATCTTCAGGATCTTGTCGTTGCCGGTCGGGATGACGCGGCTGTAATCGGGGAAGGTGCCGTCGATCAGCTTCGACGTCAGTAGCGCCTGGCCCATGTCGAAGCGGATCTTCGACCCCGACAGCGACACGCCGACCGATCCGTCGATCTCGTCGAGCAGCTTGCGCAGTTCGGCGACGCACTTCCGCGGGATGATGATGTCGGGCATGCCCTCCGCGCCGTCGGGGCGCGGCAAGGTGACGCGGGCAAGGCGGTGGCCGTCGGTCGCCGCGGCCTTGAGCACCGGCTGGCCGTCGTCGGCAACGTGCCAGAAGATGCCGTTCAGATAGTAACGCGTTTCCTCGGTCGAGATCGCGAAGCGCGTCTTGTCGATGATCTGCTTCAGCGTTTCGGCGGGCAGTTCGAACGACACCGGCAGCTCGCCCTCGGCAATCACCGGGAAGTCGTCGCGCGGCAGCGTACCGAGCTGGAACCGCGCGCGGCCCGCGACGATCGTCATCTTGCCCTCGGCGGCAGACAGGCTGACCTGCGACCCTTCCGGCAACTTGCGCGCGATGTCGAACAGCGTGTGCGCGGAGACGGTGGTCGCGCCCGGCTGATCGACCGCGGCGGCGACGCTTTCGTTGATCTGGAGGTCGAGGTCGGTCGCCATCAGCTTCAGCTGGCCGTCGGCGGTGGCATCGATCAGGACGTTCGACAGGATCGGGATGGTGTTGCGGCGTTCGACCACCGACTGGACATGGCTCAGCCCCTTGAGGAGCGTTGCGCGTTCGATCGTGGCCTTCATGAACCTACCCCCGGGCCGGCGCCCATTTCCTTCCCGCCAGACATACCGAATCCGGGGGCATTTTGCCGTCTTGCTTCCTTAAACGGAAAAGGGGCCGGAGCAAGCGCTCCGACCCCGGTTTCCCACAGCTTTTGCGGGGATTCACCGCTTAGAAGCGGAAGCCCAGCCCGGCCACGATCTGATGCCGGTCGGTATCGACATCGAAGTTGTTGGTGTTGGCACCGTTCGGATATTCGAGCCGTGCGTTGCCGTAGTTCGAATAACGGTATTCGAGCTTGGCATAGGTGTTGCGGCCCAGCTTCTGCTCGAGTCCCGCGCCCGCGCGCCAGCCGTCGAGGTTGAAGTGCTGGCCGGTTTCGGTCGTGCCGTTCGACGCGACCAGATCGAGCCGCTGGTTGGTGTAGCCACCCTTCGCGTAGATCAGCGTGCGCGGCGCCACCGCATAACCGATGCGGGCGCCGGCATAGAGATCGCGGCCAGCCTTGACCCGGCCATAGCCGAGCGCGCCGGCGGCGGACGGATTGTTCGTCACCTTGCTCGTCGATCCGGTCACTTCGCCCTCGACGCCGAACACCCAGCGGTTGCTCTGGATGTCGTAGCCGACATCGCCGCCATAGGTCAGACCGCTCGCCGAATTGCTGTCGTCGATATTCGAATTGGGTACCTTGCCCGGCTGGACGCGATCATAGCCGAGCAGGATGCCGGCACGGGGGCCGCTGAACTCCTGGTCGGGATCGGACGGGGGACCCGACTGCGCGAAGGCGGGAGTAGCGGCCAGAGCTGCGAGGCTGGCGGCGGCGAGAACGAACTTACGCATAAAACAACTCCATTAAGTCCACCCGAAACCGTGGGTGGGTTGCGCCAAGCGCGCCAGGGCTCGGGAGGTTGCATGAACCTCAGATAAACGCGGAAATCCGTTGCTTTCGCGCCACAGGGGGTTGAAACGGGAGCCATGCGAACCAACCGGCGGGGCCGCGATTTCATCGCCCGACACGGCGAGACCGTCTTCAACGCCGCCGGCCGCTTGCAGGGCGAAGCGCCGCACACGCCGCTGACGCGCGCCGGGTTCGCGCAGGCCGACGAGATGGGGGAGGCGCTGCATCATCTGCTGGGCGACAAGCCGGCGCTGACCCTGTGGGCGTCGCCAACCGGGCGCGCGCTCCAGACGCTGGCGGTAATGGCCGAGCATGTCGGGCTCGACTGGCACGACGCGAACACCGATCCGCGGCTGACCGAGATCGGCATGGGCAGCTGGGGCGGACGCTATTATGCCGACGTGATGGCCGAGGCCGGCGACGTGATCGACCGGCCGAGCGGCCTGTTGCTGTCGGCGCCCGACGGCGAACTCTATCATGAGATTGCCGAGCGCGTGTCGGGCTGGCTCGCGGAGACCGATGGCGGCGACGGCGATCGTCTGGTCATCATGCACGGCATTTCCAGCCGCGTGATGCGCGGCGTGATGACCGGCGCGCCGATCGTCGAGCGGTTCGGCGCACCGGCGGCCGGGCATTTGCCGCAAGGATCGCTCGTGATGATCGAACGCGGCGTCGAGAGTGTCGTCCATATCGGCGGCGGCGGAGAGCGTGTGTGAGCGCGCTGCTCGCGCTCTTGTTGCTCGGCGCGCGCGAGACGATCGGCGTCTATGGCGGCTGGGGTGCGTTCCGCGACGACAGCCCCGCGCGGTGCTTTGCGATCGCGCAGCCGGTCGATCCCACGCAACGCGCGGGATCGCTCAGCATCGCGACCTGGCCCGACCGCAACGTGCGTAGCCAGCTCTACGTCCATCTCAGCCGTCCCCGCGCCGGCACCGCACGCGTCACGCTGTCGATCGGCGAGCGTCGGTTCGATCTGATCGCGAACGACACCGATGCCTGGGCGCCCGATGCGCGCACCGACGCCGCGATCGTCGCCGCGATGCGATCGAGCCGCTCGCTCAGCGTCGAAGCGCTCGGCCGCGGCGGCGCGCCGTTCGCCGACACCTACGCGCTGTCCGGCGCCGCCTCCGCGATCGACTCTGCGGCTCTAGCCTGCCGTCGCTAGATAGGCCTGTAACCCGGCGACAAGCGCATCGAACACGGCGCGGATGGGGGCGGACGTGCGCAGATCCTCATGCATCACGACCCAGGTGTGGAGGGGGAAACTGACACGATCGGGCAGCAGTCGGACGAGGTCTGGATCGCGCCGGGCGAGCGGCACTTGGCATAGCCCAACACCCACGCCCGCGCGGATCGCGGCGACGTGCGCGAGGTCGCTGTCCGATCGGAATGCAAAATCCTTGTCGAGCAGCGGAATGCCTTCGGCCCGTAGGGCGCGAACGACATCGTTGTCGGTCTCGACTCCGATCAACCCGATCGCCACAGCATCGTCGATCGTCGCCGGGAGCGCGCGGCCGGTGAGGAGATCGGCATGGCCGAACAGGCCGAGCTCGATCGCCCCGATCTTCCTGGCGACCAGCGAACCCTGTTGCGGTGCGACCATTCGCACTGCGACGTCGGCCTCCCGCCGGAGCAAGTCCTCGGCACGGTTATTGGGGCTGAGCGCGACGACCAGGCGCGGATGACGGCGGCGCAGCGCGGCGAGGATCGGCGGCAGTACCTCGACCGCGATCACGTCGCTTGCCGAAACGCGGACCGGACCGGCGACTTCCGCCCCTTGCGTCGCGCCGCGCGCGAAAGCGGCGGCGGCGATCTCCATCGCTTCGGCATGTTGGCGCAGACTTAACGCGGCGTCCGTCGGCACCAGCCCGTCGGGCGCACGCGTGAACAAGGCGACTCCCAATCCGGCTTCGAGGTCGGCGATCCGCCCGCGCACTGTCGGCTGCGCGAGACCAAGCCGCCGTGCCGCGCCCGATAGGCTGCCTTCGCGCAGGACCGCTAGGAAAGCGCGGTGACGTTCCCAATCTTCGCTCATTAATTTCTTATAGGCCGATTGTCGCTATTCGACAATTTTCTTTAGCCTCTGCCGTGCCGATATCGCCTTCATCGGATGAGGAGACGAACGATGAAAACGGCATTGGTATTGGGCGCGAGCGGCGGGGTCGGTGGCGAGACCGCGCGAGCGTTGATCGCGCACAGCTGGTCGGTGCGCGGGCTGACCCGAACGCCGCGACAAGGCGAAGGGATCGATTGGATCGTCGGCGATGCGATGGACCGCGACGCGGTTCTCGCGGCCGCCAAGGGTGTCGATGCGATTGTCCACGCCGTGAACCCGCCCGGCTATCGCGACTGGGAAAAGCTGGTGATGCCGATGCTCGCCAATAGCATCGCGGCGGCGCAAGCCAACGACGCCCGCCTGGCGCTGCCCGGCACGATCTACAATTTCGATCCCGCCACTTCGCCGGTGATCGCGCCCGACAACCCGCAGCGGCCCATGACGAATAAGGGGGCGATCCGCGTCGAGATGGAGCGCGCCATCGAGGCATCGGGGGTGAAAGCGGTTATCCTGCGCGCCGGCGATTTCTTCGGTCCGCGTCCGGGCAATAGCTGGCTGAGCCAGGGCATGGTCACGCCCGGCAAACCGGTCGGTCGCGTGATGGTGCCGGGGCGCAAGGGCGTCGGCCATGCCTGGGCCTATCTGCCAGACGTCGGCGAAGCGTTCGCGCGATTGCTCGACAAGGGTGACGATCTGCCTCGCTTCGTGCGCTATCATTTCGCCGGGGATTGGGATGCCGACGGCACAAGCTTCGCCGCATCGATCGGCCATGCGCTCGACCGTACGGTAAAGACGTGGCGGATGCCGTGGGCGGTGCTGCCGCTGATCGGCCTGTTCAACCCGACGATGCGCGAAATGGTCGAAATGCGGCCGTTCTGGGAGAACCCCGTGCGGCTCGACAACCGGTCGCTGGTCGAGGCCATTGGTGTAGAGCCGCATACCCCGCTCGACGAGGCGATGCGCACCACGCTCGCCGCGCTCGGCTGTCACTAGAAAAGTCTGCGCTTTTGCCCTATGTGCGCCGCCATGCAGACAGCGTCGTCAGCCCTCATGCCCATTCCCGGGCACATCGATCCCGTGCCCGTCCCGCGCGCCGTGGTGCCGCGGGCCGATGGGCGCATCGACCTGCTCGGCCTGTCGAAGGACGACCTGCGCATGGCGCTGGAGACGTCGCAGCTCGAGCCCAAGCAGGCCAAGCTGCGCGCCAAGCAACTCTGGCACTGGATCTACAATCGCGGCGCGACCGACTTTTCGGTGATGACCGACATTTCGAAGACGCTGCACGCCTGGCTCGCCAACCGCTTCGTGATCAGCCGGCCGGAGGTGGTCGAGCAGCAGGTCTCGACTGACGGCACGCGCAAGTGGCTGCTGCGCTCGCCCGACGCGCAGGATTACGAGATGGTGTTCATCCCTGACGCCGATCGCGGGACCCTGTGCGTGTCGAGCCAGGTCGGCTGCACGCTCAACTGTCGGTTCTGCCATACCGGCACGATGAGGCTGGTGCGCAACCTGACCCCGGCGGAGATCGTCGGGCAGGTGATGCTGGCGCGCGATTCGCTCGGCGAATGGCCGAGCCAGCCCGAGGGGCGGATGCTTACCAACATCGTGATGATGGGGATGGGCGAACCGCTCTATAATTTCGACAATGTACGCGATGCGCTGAAACTGGTGATGGACGGCGACGGCCTCGCGCTGTCGAAACGGCGGATCACGCTGTCGACCTCGGGCGTGGTGCCGATGATGGCGCGCGCGGGCGAGGAGATCGGGGTGAACCTCGCGGTGTCGCTGCACGCGGTGACGAAGGAAATCCGCGACGAGATCGTGCCGCTCAATCGCAAATACGGGATCGAGGAACTGCTTCAGGCGTGCGCCGACTATCCCGGCGCGAACAACGCGCGGCGCATCACGTTCGAGTATGTGATGCTGAAGGACAAGAACGACAGCGACGAGGATGCGCGCGAACTCGTCCGGCTGATCCGCAAGTACAAGCTGCCCGCCAAGGTCAACCTGATCCCGTTCAATCCCTGGCCGGGCGCGCCCTACGACACCTCGACGCCGGAGCGGGTGCGGGCGTTTTCCAACATCGTGTTCGAAGCGGGCATCTCCGCGCCGGTGCGCACGCCACGCGGTCGCGACATCGACGCGGCGTGCGGGCAGCTCAAGACCGCGAGCGAGAAGAAGAGCCGCGCCGAGCTCGACCGCCAGGCCGAGGAAAAGCTCGCCGCGCTCGGTTAGGTGATCTTGAAGCTATAAGTGTAGCTGGTCTGCGGCGCGCCGGTCACGCCGCTGATCGTCACGGTATAGGTCACGCCCGACTGCAATCCCGTCACGTGCCATTGCACGCTGTTGGCGACGCCGTAGCCGTCATTGTCGCTGGCGACGTCGGTCACCGTCAGGTTGCCCGACGGCCCCGTCACGCGGATCGTCGCGCCGGTGAAGTTGATCGATCCGTTCGATCCGAACGCGCCGCCGGTATTGGCGATCGCGGTGAACGACAGATAGTCGCCAGCCTGGAAATAGCGCGCCGGATAGTCGCCATAGGGATAGGCGACGAAGCCCGGTACGCCGCTCGGCACCGACACGCCGCCGTTGAAGTTGAAGACCTTCATCGATGCTGCGCTTGCGCGGCTGCCGTCGCCCAACACGAGCGAGACGCGGCCGTAAGAGACCTTGCCCAGGAAGGGATCGAGGATCCACCGCCGGTGGCCGATCGACGCGCTGCCGTTTTCGCGCAGCCAGCCGGCGAGATAATCGTCCTCGGTCGAGAAGCCGAGGCCGGTGCCCCAGCCGCCGATCAGATTGCTCGATCCCGCCGCGGTCGCGCCGCCTGCCGTGTAGCAAATCCAGGTCGTCGGCGGCGTGTGGCTCAGCGTCTTGTTGACCGCCATCATCAACGAGGATGCAGCCTCCTGGTCGTCCTCGACCGCCGAATAGGTCACGGCGGCGAGGTTGTGCAGCGCGCGGACGGCGTTGAGTTTGGCGAGGAAATCGGCCTTCACCGCGGCCTTCAGTGTTCCGGCGGTGCAGGCCGCGGCGTTGGGCTGGACGTCGTACAGCGCTGCCGCCTGGGCGGCCCAACCGACCGGCGCTGGCGTTGGCGTCGGTGTGGGCGAGGGCGCGGGCGTTGGGGCCGGCGTTGCGGTCGGGGCGGGCGTCGGGGTCGGCGCGGGGACCACGACGGGTCCGCCATTGCTCGCGGTCCCGCTACTTCCCCCACCGTCACCGCAGCCAACCAGCAGCGGCAACGCGCCGAATGCCAAGATCAAACCAGCTTTCATCCAACCCACCCGCACCGAACTTGGTATAGAAGTGCTTAAGATCGTGTCGTTTTCCACGCGGAAAGCGGTCAAGCGTCGCGGCAGCGCGCCAAAGCGATGAGCAGCGACAGCCAGCCGCAAAAATAAAATTTTCGTGACCATGCAACCTTTACGGCACGTTAACGCTTTGCACGCGACGATAACGTCGGCGCGGTCAGGGCTGCGCTGCGCGTTGCATCAAGCGAAAGCGGTGCTCGACGATGGTCGTGGGCGCGGGCTTTCCAGTAAAAGGGGTTGCGTAATGAAGCGTACTCTGTTCGCGCTGGCGGCGTCCGCCCTGGCGATCGCGGCAGCAAGTCCGGCATCGGCCGGCATTTTCATCGGCGTTTCGTTCAACGGCGGCCCGATCACGCAAGTGGCGACGGATTCGACGATCGGCTCCGCCAACTTCAACACGACGTCGAACGGCTTCTTCTTCAACACCAACGGGACGGGTTTCCCGCTCCTGCTCCAGCCCAACCTGCTGACCCAGTCGGTCAACATCCAGCAGGCCGGCAACACCGCCGGGACGTTGAGCATCTATATTACGCAGACCGATCTGGCCGCGTTCAACGGCTTCCTGACCAGCACGTTCACGTCGAACACGATCGCGAATGCGAACGTCGTGCTGAGCAGCTATTACAGCGCCGCTAATGCACTGTTCGGCGGTACGCTGCTGCAGTCCGCGACGTTCGGCAGCACGGGCGTTTCGAGCGGCACCAACGCGTTGAACCTATCGCTGCCCTATTCGCAGACCGTTCGGTACGACATCACGTTCGGTTCAGGACTGGGCAATTTCAACGGCACCGGCAATCTGACCGCGACGACCGCCGTGCCGGAACCGGCGTCGTGGGCGCTGATGATGTTCGGCTTTGCCGGGCTCGGTTATGCCGTGCGCCGCCGTCCGAAGACGAGCACGCGCATTCGCTTTACCTGAGGGCTCACGCCTTTAGTATTGCGTAAGGGAGCCGTCGGCCTTGGGTCGGCGGCTCTTTTGCATCATGGACAAAGCACCGCGCGGTCGCGATGAGCGGCTGGTGACGATCGCCTATCTGTTGCTTGCCCTCGCGGCCGGGTTCGTCGGCGGGGCGATGAATGCGCTTGCGGGTGGCGGGACGTTCGCGACCCTGCCGTCGCTGCTCGCGATCGGGCTGCCCGCGAATATCGCCAACGCGACGAGCAATGTCGCCTTGCTGCCGGGCGCGGGGACCAGCGCCTGGGCGTTTCGCGACGAGCTCGGGCCGGTCGGCGGGGTCGGCATCCGAACGCTGGCGGCGATCACGTTCGCCGGCGGGCTGGTTGGCAGCGTGCTGCTGGTGGTGACGCCGAGCAAGGCGTTCGATTTCATCATTCCCTGGCTGGTGCTCTACGCGTTCGTCGTGCTGGCGTTCGGCAAGCGCGCGTCGGCCTGGTTGCAGCAGCGCGTGACGATCGGGCGCAACACCTTGTTGAGCGTCCAGATGCTGCTCGGCATCTATGGCGGCTATTTCGGCGGCGGGGTCGGACTGATGACGACCGCTACCTACGGCCTGTTAGCCGGGCACACGCCGCGCGAGCTGTTCGCACCGCGGACGCTGATGCTGGCTATCGCCAACCTAGCGGCGGCGATCGTGTTCGTTGCTGCCGGCATGGTGCGGTGGACCGCTTGCCTGCCGATGCTGGCCGGCGCGGTCATCGGCGGCTGGGCGGGCGCGCATGTCGGCAAGCGACTGCCCGCCGAATGGGTGCGCGTCTGGACCCTGCTGGTGACCGGGGTGACGACGATCGTGTTCTTCGCGCGCGCTTACGGTTAGTCCTGAAATACCGCCGCGCGCTTGCCCATGTTGGCGGCGACCGCTTCCATCATGTTGGGCTTGCCGATGACGGCGACCTGCTCGTCGGTTTCCATTTCGAGCAAAGCGCGCGGGTCGGCGTCGTGCGCCGCATTGGCAAGGCGTTTGATACCGCGGATCGCGTGCGGGCTGCGCCCGGCGATCGCGGTCGCCAGTTCCATCGCAGCGGCATGCGGATCGTCGGCGATGCGCGTGACGAAGCCGTGGGCCAGCGCCTCGTCGGCGTCGAACTCGCGCGCAGTGTAGGCCAATTCGCGCAGCACGTCGTCGCGCACCAGCCCGCGCCAGATCGGCCAGCCCGCCATGTCGGGGACGAGCCCCCAATAGCTTTCGCGGATCGCGAACCGCGTGCCCGGCGCGACGATGCGGATATCGGCGCCCGACATGATCTGGAAGCCGCCGCCGAACGCGACGCCATGCACCGCGGCGATCACCGGCATCGGCAATTGCCGCCAGCCCCAGGTGACGTGCTGCGGCAGGATCGATCCCTGATCGTTGCGGCCGCGCCCGGTGCCGGAGCCGCCCGCCTGCATGCTCGCCATGTCGAGTCCCGCGCAGAACGCCTTGCCCTCGCCCGACAGCACGACGCAGCGCACGTCCTTGCGCTCGGTCAGGCTGTCGATCGCTGCCCCGATCGCGGCGAACATCGCCGGATCGATCGCGTTCATCTTGTCGGCGCGGGTCAGGCGGACGTCGGCGATCTGGTCGGTGACGGTGATCGAAACGCGGTCGTTCATTTTAGTCTCCTAAATCGTCACCCCAGCGAACGCTGGGGTCCCGTGCGGTATTTCCCCACCTGAGATCCCAGCTTTCGCTGGGATGACGCAATGTGTGTCATACGATGCGGCTTTCCTTGTTGCCCCAATAGCGATCCCGCAGCAGGCGCTTGTAGAGTTTTCCCGTCGGATGGCGGGGCAGTTCGGCGGTGAAGTCGATCTGGCGCGGCATCTTCACGCCCGACAGTTCGGTGCGGCACCATGCGGTGATCTCGTCCGCGAGCGCCGGCCCGGCTTCTGCCATATCGACCGGTTGCACGACCGCGACGACGCGCTCGCCCATCTCAGGATCGGGCGCGCCGATCACCGCGACGTCGGCGACGCGCGGATGGGTGATGATGCGGTTTTCGATCTCCTGCGGATAGATGTTCACCCCGCCCGAAATGATCATGAAGCTCTTGCGGTCGGTCAGATACAGGAACCCGTCCTCGTCCAGCCGCCCGATATCGCCGAGCGTCGACCAGCCGTGCGCGTTGCGTGCCTCCGCGGTCTTGCCCGGATCGTTGTGATATTCGAACTGCCCGCCGCCCTCGAAATAGATCAGCCCCTCGCTACCCGGCGGCAATTCCTCGCCGTCCTCGCCACAGATATGCGCGATGCCGTAGGCCGGTTTGCCGACCGATCCCTTGTGCTCGAGCCATTGCGCCGACGTGATCGAGGTAAAGCCATTCCCCTCCGACCCCGCATAATATTCGTAGATCACCGGCCCCCACCACTCGATCATCGCTTCCTTGACCGGTATCGGGCAGGGCGCGGCGGCGTGGATCGCGGCCTTCATGCTGGAAATGTCATGGCGCGCACGCATGTCGGGCTCGAGCTTGAGCATGCGGACGAAATGCGTCGGCACCCACTGGCTGCAATTGGCCCGGTAGGTCTCGATCACCGCCAGCGCCGCGAGCGGATCGAAATGCTGCATCATGATCACCGTCCCGCCGAGCCGATGGACGGTCATCGACCAGCGCAACGGTGCTGCGTGATACATCGGCGCGGGGCTGAGATAGATGCTGTCGGGTCCGAACCCGTAGAGCCCCGCGGCGAGTTGCATCAGCACATTGCCGGCGGCGGGGTTGGGGTCTTCAGGGAGCGCGACGCGGACGCCCTTGGGCCGCCCAGTCGTGCCCGACGAATAGAGCATGTCGATCCCGGCGCGCTCGTCGGCGATCGGCGTGTCGGGCTGGGCGGCGAGCGCGTCTTCGAGCCGTTCCCATCCGTCGACGTCGCCGCCGAGCACCAGCTTGCCGCGGTCGCCGATCATCGGTCCCAGCCGTTCGGCGACGTGCGACAGAGCGGCCGAGGCGACGACCAGTTTCGCGCCCGAATCCTCGACGATGTAGTGCGCTTCGGGGGCGGTCAGCTTCGACGAGATGCAGACATAGAACAGCCCGGCTCGCTGCGCGCCCCAGGTCAGCGCGAAATAATCCGGAACGTTGTCGAGGAAATACGCGACCGTATCGCCGACGGCGAGGTCGCGCGCGCGGAACAGCTGCGCGACGCGGTTGGCGCGGCGGTCGAGCTCGGCATAGCTCCATGTCTCGCCGGTCTCCGCGACGATCAGCGCGGGCTTGTCGGGATTAGCCTTGGCATGGACGCTCGGATGCACCCGCCCCTCCTTTTTCGGGCACGCTAAGCGGGGTTGGCGGCGCTCGCAACCGTGCTAGGGCGCGGGCGATGACTTTCACCGGTTTCGACCCCGAACGCTTCTTCCGTGCCGGCCTCGGCCATGGCGGTGCGCTCGGCATCCAGTATCACGCGCATGGCGCCGACTGGGCCGAGCTGTCCTTGCCCTATGACGGGAAACTGGTCGGCAACCCCGGTACCGGCGTGATCGCGTCGGGGCCGATCCTGTCGCTGATGGACATGGCGACCAGCATGGGCGTGTGGCTGCGCGCCGATGCGTTCGTAGCCCACGCGACGCTCGACCTGCGGGTCGATTATCTGCGGCCGGCGACCCCGGGCAAGACGGTGATCGGGCGGGGCGAATGCTATCGGCTGACGCGCTCGATCGCGTTCGTGCGGGGCCAAGCGCATGACGGCGATCCCGACGATCCGCTCGCGCACGTCGCCGGTACGTTCATGGCGCCCGAAGGCTATCCGCGATGATGCGGCTGCCGCCTTATGCCGACCTGCTCGGCCTGGTCGCCGAAACCGGCGACGACGGCGCGCCCGTGCTGATGATGCCGTTCGCGACCCAAGTGCTCGGCCGTCCCGGCTTCCTTCATGGCGGCGCGATCAGCGGGTTGATGGAGATGGCGGCGATCGTCGCCTTGCATGCCGCGCTGGAGAGCGAGGGCGGGGGGGAGATCAAGCCGATCAACGTCACGGTCGATTTCATGCGCGGCGGCCGCGACAAGGAAACGCGCAGCCGCGGCGTGGTGACGCGGCTCGGCACGCGTGTCGCCAATGTCGAGGCGACCGCATGGCAGGACGACCCCGCCAAACCGATCGCGGCGGCGCGCATGAACTACCTGATCGTCAGGTCCTAGGAGTCAGCCGCATCAGGCGGCCCTGCGCACCCTGGCCGCCATCCTCGAGCAGCCAGATCGACCCGTCGGGCGCCTGCGCGATGTCCCGCAGCCGCGTGCCGAAGTCCCAGAAATGCGCCGGGGTTGCGGTGTCGCCGTTGAGCGTGATGTGCGCGAGGCCGGCATCGGACATTGCGCAAATCAGCAGCGACCCTTTCAGCTCGGGGAACATCGCCCCCGAATAATAGATCATCCCGCCCGGCGAGATCGACGGGTTCCACCAGAGTTTGGGCGCCTCGAATTCGGGCTTGCTGGGATGATCGGGAATGATCTGGCCCGAATAATTGTCGCCGTTGCTGACGATCGGCCAGCCGTAATTCTTGGCCGGAAGGATCAGGTTGAGCTCGTCGCCGCCGCGCGGACCCATCTCTTCTTCCCAAAGGCGCCCGTCGGGCGTGAAGATCATGCCGTACGGGTTGCGATGCCCGGTGGTCCAGGTCATCGCCTCGACCCCGCCCTTATCGAACGACGGGTTGCCCGGCGCGGCCTTGCCGTCGAGCGTCAGGCGCAGGATCTTGCCGAGCGCCTGGTTCGGATCCTGCGCGGGTGTGAAGCGCTGGCGCTCGCCCGAGCTCAGGAACAGATACTTACCGTCGGGCGAAAACAGGATGTTGGCGCCGAACTGTCCGCCGGGGCCATTCATGCCCGAGCGCCAGATCACCGCGGTCTTGGTCAGCGCGTGTGTCGGCTCGTCGAGCGTCGCACGCATCAGCGCCAGTGCGCTGCCGTCCGCGCCGGGTTCCGCATAGCTCAGGTAGATCGTCTTGCTCGTTGCGAAATCGGGCGCGATCGCGACGTCGAGCAAGCCGCCTTGTCCGGCCTTGGCGACCGGCGGCGCGCCGGTGATGGCCACGACCGTGCCATCGGCCGCGCGCAGCTTCAGCTGGCCGGCTTTCTCCGTCACCAGCAACCGCCCATCGGGCATGAACGCCATCGCGAACGGTTCGTCGAACCTGCCGATATTGGTGATCGTGAACGGCGGCTGCGTCGGCGCCAGATTCGCGCGGCCGGTCGTCGCGGGCACATTCTTGATGTCGGGTTCGAGCGGCGAATTACGCGGTACCTTGGTCGATGGCTTGGCACTGTCCTGCGGCGCGGCCGAGCAAGCGGTGGCGACCAACAAGCCGAGCAGGGCGAAGCGCAACATCCGGTATTCTCCAAACGGTCGATCACGACTCACAACGCCGCCGCACGATGCAAGGTTGCCCGCTTGCCAGCGCGCGCCGACCGAACTATATCATCGCCACAATCTCTACATCGCCAGGTGAAGAGGTCGGAGGCTCCCGCTTCCGGCGCCGAACCTGCTTGCTTACGGAACCATATGGCGGACATCGCCCGACTGACGCAGTTGATCGAGCCCGAGGCGCAAGCGCTCGGCTTCGATCTCGTGCGCGTGCGGATGTTCGGCGGCGGCGACGATCTGACGCTGCAGGTGATGGCCGAACGCCCCGACACGCGCCAGCTGACGATCGACGATTGCGCCGATCTGTCGCGGCGGATTTCGGACAAGTTCGACGAGATCGATCCGATCGAGGACGCTTATCGCCTCGAAGTGTCGTCGCCCGGGATCGACCGGCCGCTGACGCGACTCAAGGATTTCGCGGATTGGGCGGGGCATGAGGCGCGGATCAAGCTGACCGACGAGATCGACGGCCGCAAGCAATTGACCGGCGACCTCGCCGGGCTCGACGGCGACCGCATCGCGATCGACGTCAAGAAACACGAGCGCATGACGATCGGGTTCGACCAGGTCGCCGACGCCAAGCTGCTCATCACCGACAGACTTTTAGCCGCAACTGCACCGCTCTCCGACGAGGGCGCTGACGAATACGAAGAAGAAGGACAGGATTGATGGCCACCTCGGGTAGCACTGGCGTTACGGCCAACCGCGCCGAACTGATCGCGATCGCCAATTCGGTCGCGACCGAAAAGATGATCGACAAGGGCATCGTTATCGAGGCGATGGAGGACGCGATCCAGCGCGCCGCCAAGGCCCGTTATGGTGCGGAGAACGACATCCGCGCGAAGCTCGACCCGAATACCGGCGACCTCCGTTTGTGGCGCGTCGTCGAGGTGGTCGAACTGGTCGATGACTATTTCAAGCAGGTCGATCTGAAGGGCGCGCAGAAGCTGCAGGCCGACGCCGCGATCGGCGACTTCATCGTCGATCCGCTGCCCCCGATCGAGTTCGGCCGCATCGCTGCGCAAGCCGCCAAGCAGGTGATCTTCCAGAAGGTCCGCGACGCCGAGCGCGAGCGCCAGTTCGAGGAATTCAAGGACCGCATGGGTGAGATCATCACCGGCGTGGTCAAGCGCGTCGAGTTCGGCCATGTCGTGGTCGATCTGGGCCGTGCCGAGGGTGTCATCCGCCGCGACGCGCAGATCCCGCGCGAAGTCGTGCGCGTCAACGATCGCATTCGCTCGCTGATCCTCAACGTCCGTCGCGAGAATCGCGGGCCGCAGATTTTCCTCAGCCGCGCACACCCCGACTTCATGAAGAAGCTGTTCGCGCAGGAAGTGCCCGAAATCTACGACGGCATCATCGAGATCAAGGCCGCCGCCCGCGACCCGGGCAGCCGCGCCAAGATCGGCGTGATTTCGCACGACAGCAGCATCGACCCGGTCGGCGCCTGCGTCGGCATGAAGGGCAGCCGCGTCCAGGCGGTCGTCCAGGAAATGCAGGGCGAGAAGATCGACATCATCCCCTGGTCGGAAGACACCGCGACCTTCGTCGTCAACGCGCTGCAGCCGGCATCCGTCAGCCGCGTCGTGATCGACGAGGAAGAGGACCGGATCGAGGTGGTCGTGCCCGACGATCAGCTGAGCCTCGCGATCGGCCGTCGCGGCCAGAACGTGCGCCTTGCCTCGCAGCTGACCGCCAAGGCAATCGACATCCTGACCGAGCAGGACGCCAGCGAGAAGCGCCAGAAGGAGTTCCTCGAGCGCACCGAGATGTTCCAGAACGAGCTCGACGTCGACGAGACGCTCGCGCAGCTGCTGGTCGCCGAAGGCTTCGGCAGCCTCGAGGAAGTCGCCTATGTCGAGGCCGACGAAATCTCCACAATCGAAGGCTTCGACGAAGACCTCGCCGCCGAGTTGCAGAGCCGCGCGCAGGAAGCGCTCGATCGCCGCGAAGCCGCCAACCGCGAGGAGCGCATCGCGCTCGGCGTGTCGGACGACCTCGCCGGGATGCCGTACATGACCGAAGCGATGCTGGTCACGCTGGGCAAGGCCGGGATCAAGGAGCTCGACGATCTCGCCGATCTGGCGACCGACGAACTGATCGAGAAGAAGCGCCAGGAACCCCGTCGCCGCGCCGAGGACGCCCCCAAGCGCCCCGAGCACAAGGGCGGCGTGCTGGCCGAATACGGCCTGACCGAAGAGCAGGGTAACGAGATCATCATGGCCGCGCGCGCGCACTGGTTCGACGACGAACCCGCGTCGGCAGAGGAGGACGCTGATGCGGAATCCTCACAATGATACTGCGCTAGGACCCGAGCGTACCTGCATCCTGTCGCGCGAGCATGGGCCGCGCGAGGGGCTGATCCGTCTGGCGCTCGCGCCGGACGGTCAGGTGCTGCCCGATATCCGTGCCAAGGCCCCCGGCCGCGGCGCGTGGATCGGCGTGCCGCGTGCCGAGCTCGACATCGCGATCGCTAAGGGCAAGCTAAAGGGCGCGCTGAGCCGGGCGTTCAAGACCGGCGAACTGACGGTCCCCGTCGATCTGAGCGAGCGGATCGCCGACCAGTTGCAGCGCGCGTTTCTCGACCGGCTCGGTCTCGAAGCGAAGGCCGGTCACATCACCACCGGTACCGCGAAGATCGACAATGCCGCGCGATCGGGCCAGGTCCACCTGCTGCTTCACGCATCCGATGCACGCCCGGACGGCGCCGGCAAGCTCGCCCAGGCGTGGCGGGTCGGGCGCGATCTGGAAGGATCGGGCGAACAGGGCTTGGCACTCCCGGTCCCGCGCCCCATATTGTCCTTGGCACTTGGCCGCGAAAATGTGGTACATGTCGCCGTGACCGACCCCGCCGCCGCGGACCGCGTGAAGCACGCGCTGGACCGCTGGCAGCATTTTATCGGCCCTGATTTGACACCCGAGCCTTGCGAAACGGCCTCGCAGGGCGCATCGGCGCTCCGCGCGAGCGTCGGGATGGCCGGCAACGACGAGGATTTTGAGTGAGCGACGAAAACGACAAGCCGAAACTCGGAATGCGCCAGCCGCTGGGGCTGAAGCGCACGGTCGAGACCGGCAAGGTGAAGCAGAGCTTCAGCCACGGACGCTCGAACACCGTCGTGGTCGAGGTCAAGCGTCGCCGCATCCTGGGTCCGGGCGGTGCACCCGCCGAAGCCCCGGTCGTCGAGGCAGCCCCCGCACCGGCGCCCGCGCCGGCTCCTGCGGCGCCAACCGCGCGCGCGCCGTCCGCCCCGGCGGAAACCGCGCAGGAGCGTCAGGCTCGCCTGATGCGCGAGGCCGAGGACCAGCGCCTCGCCAGCGCGGAAGAAGCGCGTCGTCGCGAGGACGCCGAGCGCCACCAGGCCGCCGAGGACGAGAAGCGTCGCGCCGAGGAAAAGGCCAAGGCGCCCGCGGACAAGGCGGCCGAGCCTGCCGCGGTGGCTGCGCCCGAACCGGCGCCGGCGCCTGCCGCTGCGCCGGCACCCGCTCCCGAGCCGGCACCGATCGTCGCGCTCGAACTCGATCCGTCGATGCCCGCGCCGCGCCGCTTCACCCCGGTCGCGCGTCCCGAAATCCCCAAGCCGCAGCCCAAGCCCGCACCGGCACCCGCCGCGGCCGCGGCCGCGTCCGCGTCCGCTGCGACCCCGGCCGCGCGCGCGCTGCCGACCGGTACCGGCCAGGCGACCCCGCGTCGCGCGGCCGACACTGCCCAGCCGCAGCGTCCCGGCCAGCGCGGTCGTACCGGCGACGAGCGCCGCGGCGGCAAGCTGACGGTCAACCGTGCGCTCGGCGGCGAAGACGGCGCCCGCGCTCGCTCGCTCGCTGCGCTGAAGCGTGCGCGCGAAAAGGAACATCGCCGGATGGGCGGCCCGCGCGAGGCGCAGGCCAAGCAAGTCCGCGACGTCGCGGTGCCCGAATCGATCACGGTCCAGGAACTCGCGATCCGCATGGCGGAAAAGGGTGCCGACCTGGTCAAGGCGCTGTTCAAGATGGGCATGCCCGTCACGCTCACGCAGACGATCGATCAGGACACTGCCGAACTGCTGGTGACCGAATTCGGCCACAACATCACGCGCGTGTCGGATTCGGACGTCGATCTCGCGACCGACACGGTCGAGGATGCGCCGGAGAGCCTGAAGCCGCGTCCGCCGGTCGTGACGATCATGGGTCACGTCGATCACGGCAAGACCTCGCTGCTCGACGCATTGCGCGGTACCGACGTCGTCAAGGGCGAAGCCGGTGGTATCACCCAGCATATCGGCGCGTATCAGGTCACGTTGAAGGACAAGTCGAAGGTCACCTTCCTCGACACGCCGGGCCACGAAGCGTTCAGCGAAATGCGCGCGCGCGGTGCCAACGTCACCGACATCGTCGTGCTGGTGGTCGCGGCCGATGACGGGCTGATGCCGCAGACGATCGAGGCGATCAACCACACCAAGGCGGCCGGCGTGCCGATGATCGTGGCGATCAACAAGGTCGACAAACCCGAGGCGAACCCGCAGCGGATCCGCGAGCGTCTGCTCGAGCATGAAGTCGTGGTCGAAGAGATGGGTGGCGAGACGCAGGACGTCGAAGTGTCGGCGACCAAGAAGACCGGGCTCGACCAGCTGATCGAGAAGATCCAGCTCCAGGCCGAACTGCTCGAACTGCGCGCCAACCCCGATCGCGACGCCGAAGGCACCGTGATCGAGGCCAAGCTCGACAAGGGCCGCGGCCCGGTCGCGACGGTGCTCGTCACGCGCGGTACGCTGAAGGTCGGCGACGTGTTCGTGATCGGCGCCGAAAGCGGCAAGGTCCGTGCGCTGGTCAACGACAAGGGTATGCAGCTCAAGGAAGCCGGCCCGTCGATGCCGGTCGAAATCCTGGGCATTACCGGCGTTCCCGCGGCGGGCGATCCGTTGCAGGTGGTCGAGAACGAAGCGCGTGCCCGCGAAGTCGCGGCGTATCGCGCCGGCGTCATCCAGGCCAAGCGCACGACCAACGCACCCGCCAGCCTCGATTCGATGTTCTCCGCGCTGAAGGAGAAGCAGGCGATCGAATATCCGCTGGTGGTCAAGGCCGACACGCAAGGGACGGTCGAGGCGATCGTCGGCGCGATCAACAAGATCTCGACCGATCTGATCAAGGCGCGCGTGCTCCATTCGGGCGTCGGCGGCATCACCGAGAGCGACGTGACGCTCGCGGGTGCATCGGGCGCGCCGATCATCGGCTTCAACGTCCGCGCCAACGCCAAGGCGCGCGAGATCGCCGAACGCCAGAAGGTCGCGCTCAAATATTACGACGTGATCTACGAACTGACCGACGAAATCCGCGCCGGCATGGCGGGCGAGCTCGGGCCGGAAGCGTTCGAAACGGTCGTCGGCCGCGCCGAAATCCGCGAGGTGTTCTCGGCGGGCAAGCACGGCAAGGCGGCGGGTCTGCTGGTCACCGAAGGCGTCATTCGCAAGGCGCTCAAGGCGCGCATCACGCGCGACGACGTCATCATCTATACCGGCGAGATCGCATCGCTGCGTCGTTTCAAGGACGATGTGGCGGAGGTTCGCGCCGGCTTGGAATGCGGCGTGACGTTCAGCCAGAACTTCGTCGATATCAAGGCCGGCGACTTCCTCGAAACGTTCGAGGTCGAGCTGCGCGAGCGGACGCTGTAAGGGCGGAGGATGCTCGGCGCTCCCGTCCCGATCCTGCGCAGTTTCGACGAGGCGCGGACCAAGGATTTCTATCTGAACTTCCTTGGTTTCGAGCTGGTGTTCGAACATCGGTTCGAGGCGTCGGCGCCGCTCTACATGGGCGTGCGCAAGGGCGATTGCGTGCTGCATCTGTCGGAGCATTATGGCGACGGGGCGCCCGGGTCCGCGATGCGCATCCCGGTCGATGACGTCTCGGCCTATATGGCGGAACTGCGCGCGAAGCAGCATGGCAATGCGCGTCCGGGCGAGCCGCAGCTCATGCCCTGGGGTTCGCGCGATATCACGATCCACGACCCCGCGCACAACCAGCTGACGTTCTTCACGCCCGCACCGACCGAGAGCGACGATGGTGCGGCCTAGCGGTTCAACCGAGGAACGCTCGGTCCGCACGCTGCGCGTGGGCGAGCAGGTACGGCATATCCTGTCCGACATCCTGCAGCGCGGCGACGTGCACGACGACACGCTGGCGAGCCACATGGTGTCGATCACCGAAGTGCGGATGTCGCCCGACCTGCGCCACGCGACGGTGTTCGTGAAGCCGCTGCTCGGCAAGGACGAGGAGGCGGTGCTCAAGGCGCTGCGCACCAACACCGCCTATCTCCAGCGCGAAGTCGCGCACGCGGTGAAGATGAAATACGCCGCGCGTCTGAAGTTCATCGCCGACGAAAGTTTCGACGAGGGCAGCCACATCGACACGCTGCTCCGCGACCCGCACGTCGCGCAGGATATCGCGTCGGACGACTAGCCGCGGCCCTGGCGGACCAGCAGGATACAGCTCGCCCACAGCACTACCGCCGCACCCGCACCGGTCGCGCTGGCGCGTTGCTCCGGCGGGAAGAACGACGTCGCGGCCCCGACCGCGATCAGCGCACCCCCGGTGCGGTAATAGAGCGCCACCGGAATCCACCGCGCGAGCGGAATGAAATGCAGCCCGACGATGATCGCGATCGCGGGCATGACCAATGTCGGTAGGTGGAGGTTGATCAGCACGTTCGCCGCAACGAAAATCGCGACACCCTCGATCCCGGTGGCGATGCCGACGACGCGCCCGACATGGCCGCCCTCGACCGGATTGCCGGTGCCGACCGGCTGGCGGCTCGCCCAGAACAGCAACGCCAGCGAGATCGCGATCGGGATGACGACGAGCCATGTCGGCGCATGCCCGACCATGATGGCGGCCACGCCCCAGACGGCGGCCATGATCGTGAGCACCCAGATTCCACCGCGCATCGCATACTCCCTCGTACCAGCCGCATAGACGCGCGGGGCGATCCGTGGCTAGGCTCGCGTCATGGCCAAGCTCTATTTCTACTACGCCTCGATGAATGCGGGGAAATCGACCACCCTGCTGCAGGCCGATTTCAACTATCGCGAGCGGGGCATGGCGACGATGCTGTTCACCGCCGCGATCGACGATCGCTTCGCGACGGGGACGATCACCTCGCGGATCGGGCTCGACCAGTCGGCCACGCCGTTCGATGCGAAGACCGACATTGCCGCGATCGTCGCGGACAAGCATGCGCACGAGAAAGTGGCGTGCGTGCTGGTCGACGAGGCGCAGTTCCTGACCGCCGCGCAGGTCGATCAGCTCGCGCATCTCGCGGACGTGGTGAGCATTCCGGTGCTCGCGTACGGCTTGCGCACCGATTTTCAGGGACAATTGTTCGAAGGGTCGGCGCGATTGCTGGCGCTGGCCGACTCGCTGGTCGAGCTCAAGTCGGTCTGCGAATGCGGTCGCAAGGCGACGATGAACCTGCGTGTCGATGCCGAGGGCAAGGCGGTCGCGCACGGAGCGCAAACCGAGATCGGCGGTAACGACCGCTATGTGGCCTTGTGCCGCAAGCACTTCACCGAGCGTTCAGCCGCCGCGCGCTAAGGGTCGTCGCGGAGAAAGACGATGATCAGACATGCCATTCTGGGTGCGGCAATCCTGGTGTCGACACCCGCGCTCGCCAAGCAGCCGACCTGGCCGGCGGACAAGCTCGGCAAGGAAACGAGCATCCCGTTTCGGGACGATCGGTATTTACGATTTCGAGGCGCGCGACGATCAGGGTGTCTACCTGCAGGACCAGCAACGACGCTGGTATTATGCGCGCATTTCGGGCGTGTGCACCGGCTTGCCGTTCGCGAACCGGATCGCGGTCGATACGCGGTTCGGCGGCAGCGAGCTCGACCGCACCGGTACGTTGCTGGTCGACGGCCAAAGCTGTCACATCGACAGCCTGACTGCGAGCAACGGCCCGCCGCCCAAGCCGAAGAAGGTCAAGAAGGGCTGACCGCCGCGCGCCGAGCCGCTAGGGCCGCGCGGTGCATGGCTGGATCATCCTCGACAAACCGCTCGAGCTCGGCTCGACGCAAGGCGTGAGCGCGGTCAAGCGTGCGTTGCGTCAAGGTGGGTATAGGAAGCTAAAAGTCGGGCACGGCGGCACGCTCGATCCGCTGGCGACAGGCGTGCTGCCCATCGCGATCGGCGAGGCGACCAAGCTCGCCGGGCGGATGCTCGACAGCGACAAGGTCTACGACTTCACAGTCGCGTTCGGGGTCGAGACGGATACGCTCGATCTGGAGGGAAAGGCGGTCGCGGAGAGCGACGTGCGGCCAAGCATGATGGCGATCGATGCCGTCCTACCGCAATTCACCGGCGCGATCGACCAGGTGCCGCCAGCCTATTCGGCGCTGAAGGTCGATGGCGAGCGGGCGTATGATCTGGCGAGAGCGGGGGAAGATGTTGAACTGAAGTGCCGCTCAGTAACAGTCTATTCTTTAGTCCGTCACCCCCGCGAAAGCGGGGGCCTATCTCCCGTCCTGTCCAATGCGCGGCACGGCGACGAGATGGGTCCCCGCTTTCGCGGGGATGACGAGGTTATGGATAGTGTCACCCTCACCGCCCACGTCTCCAAGGGCACCTACATCCGCTCCCTCGCCCGCGACATCGCCCGCGCGCTTGGCACCGTCGGCCACGTCACCTATCTCAGGCGCATCAAGGCCGGCCCGTTCGACCTGTCCCACGCGATATCGCTGGACAAACTGGACGAAGCCGCTAAGGGCCGCACCCTTGAACAACATCTCCTGCCGCTGAGGGCGGGGCTGGACGACATCCCGGCTCTCGCGCTCGATCCCGACCAGGCAGGGGCGCTCCGTCAGGGGCGCGTTCTGGCCGGGATTGCCGAAGACGATGGCCTGCACTTCGCGACCCTGGGCGACACGCCCGTCGCATTGGTGGTGGTCACCAGCGGGGAAGCCCGTGTCGTCCGCGGCTTCAACCTATAGTCCGCGATGTCGAAGGAAACAGAATGTCGATTACGCCGGAGCGCAAGGAAGCGCTGATCAAGGAACATGCCCGCGCCGAAGGCGACACGGGTTCGCCCGAAGTCCAGGTCGCGATCCTAACCGACCGCATCAAGACCCTGACCGAGCATTTCAAGACCCACGCGAAGGACAACCATTCGCGCCGCGGGCTGCTCATGATGGTCAACAAGCGTCGCTCGCTGCTCGACTATCTCCGCAAGACCGAGGGCGATCGTTATCTCGCTCTCATCGCGAAGCTCGGTCTCCGCAAGTAATCCAGGAACGGCGCCCGCGGGCGCCGTTTCGCTTATTCGGCCCCGTACAATTCGGTGCGGGCCGGCGGCGGAACTCTCCGCCACCCGGGTCTGAAGGCAGACCCTATCACAGGCACCGGCAGGCATAGGGCCGCCGGACGAAGGAAATAAAATGTTCGATACCAAGAAGGTAAGCATCGAGTGGGGCGGCAAGACCCTCACGCTCGAAACGGGCAAGGTTGCCCGCCAGGCCGACGGCGCGATCATGGCGACGCTCGGCGAGACCGTCGTTCTGTGCGCGGTCACCGCCGCCAAGTCGGTCAAGGAAGGGCAGGACTTCTTCCCGCTCACCGTCCACTATCAGGAAAAATATTCCGCGGCCGGCCGCATCCCCGGCGGCTTCTTCAAGCGCGAGCGCGGCGCGACCGAGAAGGAAACTTTGGTTTCCCGCCTTATCGACCGCCCGATCCGTCCGCTGTTTCCGGAAGGGTTCTACAACGAGATCAACGCGATCGCGCAGGTGCTGTCGTATGACGGCGAGAACGAGCCGGACATCCTCGCGATGGTCGCCGCCTCCGCCGCACTGACGATCTCCGGCGTGCCGTTCATGGGCCCGATCGGGGCGGCGCGCGTCGGGTATGTCGACGGTGAGTACATCCTGAATCCTACGGATGAGCAGGTTGCCGCGGGCGATCTCGATCTCGTCGTCGCCGCGACCTACGACGCGGTGATGATGGTCGAGTCCGAAGCCAACGAGCTGTCGGAAGAGGTCATGCTGGGCGCCGTCCTGTTCGCGCACGACGCGTGCAAGGAAATCGTCAAGGCGATCGTGAAGCTCGCCGAAAAGGCCGCCAAGGATCCGTGGGACATGGCCAAGGGCGACGACACTGCCGCGATCAAGGCCAAGCTGAAGGACCTGATCGGCAAGGACATCGCCGCCGCCTACAAGCTGACCGACAAGTCGGCCCGCTCGAACGCGCTCAACGAAGCGCGCGCGAAGGCGAAGGCCCAGTTCACCGCCGACGGCCTCAGCCCGCAGGAAGTCATGGCCGGCATCAAGCTCACGAAGAAGCTGGAAGCCGACATCGTCCGCGGCGCCATCCTGAAGGACGGCAAGCGCATCGACGGTCGCACCACGACCCAGATCCGCCCGATCGTCGCGGAAACGCACTTCCTGCCCCGCGCGCACGGCTCGGCCTTGTTCACGCGTGGCGAGACGCAGTCGATCTGCACCACCACGCTCGGCACCAAGGACGCCGAGCAGATGATCGACGGCCTCAACGGCCTGTCCTACTCCAACTTCATGCTGCACTATAACTTCCCGCCCTATTCGGTCGGTGAAGTCGGCCGCTTCGGCGCCCCCGGGCGTCGCGAAGTCGGCCACGGCAAGCTCGCCTGGCGCGCGCTGCACCCGGTGCTGCCGTCGAAGGAGGACTTCCCCTACACGATCCGCATCCTGTCGGACATCACCGAGTCGAACGGCTCGTCGTCGATGGCGACGGTGTGCGGCGGGTCGCTGTCGATGATGGACGCGGGCGTGCCGCTCAAGCGCCCGGTCAGCGGCATCGCGATGGGTCTGATCCTCGAAGGCAAGGATTACGCGATCCTGTCCGACATCCTGGGTGACGAAGATCACCTGGGCGACATGGACTTCAAGGTCGCGGGCACGTCCGAAGGCATCACCACGATGCAGATGGACATCAAGATCGCCGGCATCACCAAGGAGATCTTCGAAGCCGCGCTGAACCAGGCGAAGGAAGGCCGCGCGCACATCCTGGCCGAGATGAACAAGACGCTCGACCACACGCGCGAAGAACTGTCGGCGCACGCGCCGCGGATCGAAACCTTCTCGATCGACAAGTCGAAGATCCGCGACGTCATCGGCACCGGCGGCAAGGTCATCCGCGAGATCGTCGCGACGACCGGCGCCAAGGTCGACATCGACGACGAGGGCGTGATCAAGGTGTCGTCGTCCGACACCGCGCAGATCGAAGCCGCGATCAAGTGGATCAAGGGCATCGTCGAGGAGCCGGAAGTCGGCAAGGTCTATGACGGCAAGGTCGTCAACCTGGTCGATTTCGGCGCGTTCGTGAACTTCATGGGCGGCAAGGACGGCCTGGTCCACGTCTCCGAAATCAAGAACGAGCGCGTGGAAAAGGTGTCCGACGTCCTGAGCGAAGGCCAGGAAGTCAAGGTCAAGGTCCTCGAGATCGACCAGCGCGGCAAGGTCCGCCTGTCGATGCGCGTCGTCGACCAGGAAACCGGCGCCGAGCTGGAAGACACCCGCCCGCCGCGCGAACCGCGTGAAGGCGGCGACCGTGGCCCGCGTGGCGACCGTGGTCCGCGTCGTGATGGCGGTGGCGGTCGTGACGGGGGCCGTGGCCCGCGTCGCGATGGTGGCGATCGCGGCCCGCGCCGTGACGGCGGCGACCGAGGTCCGCGTCGCGAGCGCTCGGAAGGCGGCAACGACGACGGCCCCGCGCCCGAGTTTGCGCCGGCGTTCCTGACGGGTGGCAACGACGACTGAGGCGAAGGCGGCCGCCGTTAGTGCCTGGTCGCGAAGCGAACCAACGCGCTAACGGCGGACTCGCCGCCCGCCCGGCCGGCCTCGCGCAAGCGAGGACCGACGACGCGGATTCATTCCGCGTCGGGTGGGTTGGTCGAACAGTTCTCGCCGACCGGTATGAATCGGCGGCGGTTCTTTCCGGGAGGGGGAGAGAAGGGCCTCGCCGGTACGCCGGGGCCTTTTTTGGTGGGTCTAGAGCCGAACCACTTCGCCGTCTTCTTTCGTGAATTCGGTGGGTTTGCGATCCAGAAGATCGAATACCCCTTCAGACGGACGGCAAAGCTTCGCGCCCTTCGGCGTCACCACGATGGGCCTGTTGACCAGGATCGGGTGAGCAATCATGGCTTCGATAATCGCGTCGTCGGACGCCGATGGATCGAGCAGGCCGAGTTCGGCTGCTGGCGAGCCCTTGGCCCGCAGAACATCGCGGGGCGTCATTCTCATCGCGGTCAGCAATTCGTCGAGCGTTGCTCGCGTCCAGCCAACGGTGCGATATTCAACGATCGTCGGCGCATACCCGGCTGCTTCAATCATGCCGAGCGTATTGCGCGACGTGCCGCAGTCCGGATTGTGATAGATCGTGATCGGGAACGCTTCAGTCACTGACGGCTTCCTCTTTCAACAGCCAAGTGAACGCGCCGACTGCGGCTACCATACCGACCAACTGCCCCGCGACGAACAGGGGAACGGAATGCGGCGCTATCCCGGCGAAGCTGTTCGAAATGCTTCGTGCGATCGTCACGGCGGGGTTCGCGAAGGATGTCGATGCCGTGAACCAATAGGCCGCGGTAATATAGAGCCCGACCGCGGTGGGCGTGATTTCGGGTCGGCTGCGCTGCGTGCTGAAGATCGTTCCGATCAGGCCAAACGTCGCGACACATTCGGCAAATCCCTGTGGCAGTCCGTCACGTGCCTTGATCGAGAGTTGCAGGATTGGTTCGGCAAACATCGCATGCGCCGCCCAGACGCCCACGATCGCCCCAATCATCTGGGCGCCGATGTACCCGATCGTGTCATAGACCGTTGTCTTGCGTTTCAGCAGGACGGCGAGCGTGACAGCCGGGTTAAAGTGCGCACCGGAGATCGGGCCGAAAATGTGGATGAGAACGATCAGACCGGCCCCGGTGGCTATCGTGTTGCCGAGCAGAGCGATCGCCTCGTTGCCGGCCGCAAGTCGTTCGCCCATGATTCCCGATCCGACCACGATAGCCAGCAGCATGGCGGTGCCGACAAATTCGGCTGTGACGCGTCGGGTCATCGTCATGGACGGCAATCGGCCTTGCTTGCGAGGTCGCCGAGTGAACCGCATATCGCCGGTTGTCCGCCGCAGCAGTCGGCGACGAGAAAGCCGAGAAGATCGCGCATTCCGTCATAATCGGCCGAATAGATCACCGAGCGGCCCTTCCGTTGAGACGTGATCAATCCGGCGCTGCCGAGAATCGTCAGATGTGTGGAAAGCGTGTTGGGAAGTGCGCCGATTTCGCGGGCGATGTCGCCTGCGGCTACGCCGTCGGCGCCAGCTCGCACGAGGAGCCGGAATGCGGCGAGGCGGCTTGAATGCGCTAGGGCGGATAGTGCCTCTACGGCTGTCGGCAATTGCATCACGATATTTCGACTATTCTCGAAATATCGATTCGACAAGATCGTTTTGCTGCTTCCGAGTGGTTGCAGGGCGCTGGCGCGCCGCCGGCCGGCGCGGCGCTTGATCGCGATTTAGCGTCGCTAAATCTTGGCGCCGCGCTTTCCTACAGCCCCCACTTCGACATACGTACCCCGCTTCCCTGTCTCGCATCCCCGGGAGGCCACCCATGACCCGCAAGACGTCCCCCGCCCGCATCGCGGCGTTCTTTCGCGCGCTCGAAGAGACCGGCAACCAGACGATTGCCGCCGAGGCCGCGCGAGTGTCGCGGTCGTGGATGTCGCTCCACCGGGCAACCGATCCGGACTTCCGGGCACGGATGGAGGCAGCGATCACGGCGGCGCGGGAAAGGCTGCGCGCGCAGGCGAACGGAGTCGAGCCTGTTGCGACATGGCGAGCGATCAATGGCGAGGAGTTGGCCGTACGCGGCACTAACGGGCGGCGAACGCAGATCGCGCGGGCGCGCCTGAACCAATGGACGCCGCGCACGGAAGCGCGCTTCCTGGCGGCGCTCGCGGCGTGCTGCAATGTGGCGGCGGCATGCCGCGCGGTCGGGATGAGCCAGGCGGCGGCCTATAACCATTATAACCGGTGGCCCGATTTCGAGCAGCGCTGGGACGCGGCGCTGGCGGAGGGATATCAGGCGCTCGAACTCGCGCTGATCGAGAATGCCGGGCGTGCCTTCGCGCCGGTCGCGTACGACCAGGATATTCCGATCGAGCCGATGTCGGTCGATCAGGCGATCACCTTGCTCGCCCAGCACCAGGCGCGCGTGCACAAGATCGGCAAGCGGCCGGGGCGGCCGTTCCGGATGCCGCGCACGTCCGAGGAGGTGTTCGCGAGCATCGCGCACAAGCTCGATCGGCTCGAGAAGAAGCTGCGCGCGGAGGCCGCGCCCGACCCCGCCGCGGGCCGTCGCGCGCTCGACCGCGGGATGCGGGCGGTGCGGGGGACGGGGAAGCCGGCACGCTAGCGGGCGGGGGATCTCCGTGCTACGCGCGACGCCTGTCAGGACCGAGGGCCGCGAACGCGCTTATGCTGAAGAATCTGTTTTCGAAGGGGTCGCGCGACGACGAGGCCGCGGTCGAGCCGGCTCCCGCCGCTGCCGCGCCGGAACCGGGCGAATCCCGCACCAATACCGTCGGCTGGCTGCTCAACAGCGAGAATGCCAGCGTGATCTGGGACACGCCGCGGCCGGTGCGGATGGAATCGCAGAGCAACGATCCGCGCTCGGTCGGGCAATGCCCCTCGGTGCTCGATTTCGACCGCAAGCATTTCGTGATCAACTGCCCGATCGATGTGCATCTGCGCGTGAACCTGACCGCGACGGGCATGGACGTCACCAACGTGCTGGCGGACAAAAGCCCGATCCGCGCCGACGCGCTGCAGCGCTGGATCGTATTCCAGCCGCGCCACGAATGGCGCAATCCGCAGCGGCCCGTGCTGCAGATGCTGACCGCGTTCGTGTTCGTTTCCGACGACCCGCTCTACATCAACCAATACCCGCCGATCTTCCACTATACCGGCGATCGGCGGCCGGGCATCCAGATCAGCGGGCGCTTCCCGATCGATATCTGGCCGCGCGCGCTGCAATGGGCGTTCGAGTGGCACGACACGTCGAAGGACCTGATCCTGCGGCGCGGCGAGCCGTTATTCTACGTGCGGTTCGAAGGGGCCGATCCCGCGGCGCCGGTGCGGCTGGTCGAGGCGACCAAGACGCCCGAGCTGGAAAGCTACATGGCGTCGATCACCGGCGTGACCGAGATCGTCGGCCAGACCTATTCGCTGTTCAAGACCGCGCGCGAACGGCGGCCGGCCAGGTTGCTGGTCCCCAAGGAGGGCGGCACCGCGTCGTCGTCGACCGAAGGAGTGTTGCGGTGAAGTACGTCCGGGTCGTGCAATGGGCGACGAAGGGCGACACCGTCCAGCTCGAGATGCTGGGCGAGGACGAGCAGACGCACACGCTGGAGGT
Organism: Sphingomonas panacisoli; assembly: GCF_007859635.1. Taxonomy (NCBI): domain Bacteria; kingdom Pseudomonadati; phylum Pseudomonadota; class Alphaproteobacteria; order Sphingomonadales; family Sphingomonadaceae; genus Sphingomonas; species Sphingomonas panacisoli. The sequence goes on from NZ_CP042306.1 coordinate 182,315, forward strand.
CAGCACCGACTGTGCGGGGGCGCTGGTCGCGGCGCTGGCGTCCGAGGCCGAGAAGTTCAATGCGCAAGGCAAGGATCAGCAGATGATCCGGCCGACCGGCCTACAGACCGGGAAGACGGCGGACGGCGAACCGGTGATCCTGATGACGTTGAAGGGCGGGACCGAACTGCCCCTGGTGTTCAAGGCGGAGAGCCTTAGCGTGCTGATATCCGAACTGCAGGGCCTGATGGGGTCGCTGCAACAGGGGTCGCAGATCCGCTGGCAGTAACGCGGCGGCGCGCGCCGTCACCGTCGCGATCGGCGATCGGTTTGCGGGCGGGCGCGGCGGCAGGAGCATCGCGGCCCAGCGCCACCGCCAGCATCCCGATCATCGCGTCGCGAACGGCGCGCCGCTGCAACCGCCGGCGCCTGGTGCGCGCCTTGTTCTTGCCCGCGACTTCCTTTTCCGCCCCCGACGTCTGCCCGACGGCCACGCAATAATGGCCGCGACCGTCGTCGATCCCGCCCATGTCGCGCCACAGCGCCGCATAGTCGATCGTCGTCGAGCGCCCGTCGACCGATGTCTGGCTCGCCGCCTGCGCAGTGTCGGACGTGCCGACGATCGTCGCGATGCCGAGCATTTCGGCGACGGCGTCGATCGCCAGCAACAGCATGGCGAGCGGCGCGATCTCCTGGTTCTTGCGCGCGGCGTAGCGGATCCGATCCTTGCCGAAGAAGATGCCCTGGACGCCGCCGACGAATATCACCGCCGGCTCGGCCGATCCCACCAGGCCACCCTGCACGATGCAAAAGGTCAGGGTGAACAGGCGAACGCCGTCGAGCCGGAAGCAGAGTTCGGTTTCCCCCTCCATCGGCGCCGCCCAGGCCGGTTGCAGCACGACGTCGTGCGTTTTGCCTTCGTCGTCGATCGATTGCCACAGCACCAGGCCGGGCTCAATCCGGACGCCCGTGATCGTGCTTTCCAGGAAGCCATAGTGAAAGGCGAGTGCGCGATACCGCTCGCCGGGCGACAGGCTGAGTGACAGATAGTCGCCGACATATTTGAGCGGGATCGACGCATCGGCACTGGCATGGCCGCTTTTGCGCGCGCGGCCCGCGATCCGCTTCAGTCGCAGGGCCGGCCCCGGCCGACGCAGCAACGCTGCCACTTGCCGCATGCGTCTGACGACGACGTTCGCTGTCGCGCGCAGCCCGCGGCGGGATTCGGCCCCCGCGATGCCGCGGCGACCGTCATTTCCCGGAGAAAAATCTTTACTTCTCAAGGTGAAGTCCTGAACGCTAAGCTAAAATCAAGTAACCCCGCTAGTACGAATCGTATTTTTTTCCCTGAGATTACCGTAGCAAATTATTCGTAGAAGGTGGATTCGCAATGTGTACTATTGGGACAATCAATGATTGAAATTGATAGTTGATCCAAATCAACCAATATGACCGTTTCACACGGTTATCACCGGGTTGTTGATTATCCGCTCGATTCAGTAACTATCTGCAGGTCAGCCTTTTGGCAGCGAACCCGGATCGAAGATGGTGCAATCGGGCGGGGTCGCGATCGAGCGCCATCCGGCCTGAAGCCAAACGTCGGCAAATATCGGATGCTGGTAGACGACCCGCAGCTGTCGCGAATCCGCCCGCCACGACGCGCCGACGCGTCGCGCGACCTCGGCCATGATCGGCCGGTCGAACGGGTGATAGAGAAACAGCAGCACGGGTCCGTCGGGCAGGTCGAATTCGGTCGCGTCGCCATGGATCAGCGTGAACCGCTCCCGGTCGGTGCGCTGTGCGATGTTACGCCGTGCAATGGCGTCCAGCTCCGCGGCGAATTCGACGCCGATCAGGTGGCGATAGCCACGGTCGGCCGCCATCAGCAACGCGCGCCCCTTGCCCGAGCCGAGATCCACGAACGTGGTTTGATCGACGGCGACGAAATCCTGTTCGGCGACGGCGAGCGAGGTGGTGAACTCGGCCGGATTGATCGCGATGTGACTGCTGCCGTGGACTCGGTTGGCGCTGGCGATCGTCAATCCGGGCAGATGCTGGACGCCGCCGGTGTCTGCCTCGGCCGCCTCATCGAACGCGGCGTCGCTCTTCGCCTTGGCATCGATGAACGATCGATGCGCCTTGCTCGACACGCCGAACGCCGACCGGACCTTGTCGATGATGCGCGCCGCCAACCCGCCGGCGCCGTAGGTGCGATAGACCGCCCCCATCCGGCGGGCATAACGAGTCACGGTGTTGGCCATGCGGAACGTTCGCGAAATCGGACCCGATGATCAACCGCGAAGACGGCGGAGCGAGGAAGCTTGTCGTAATCCGGTCACAATTCGCGCGCAGAGGCGCCCGCGTATGTTGCGCTGCACCATAAGGGCGGCGTCCATTCGCAAGGGATCATCGACATGAAGTTTCAGAAGTTCGCCGCGCTGCTCCTCGCCGGAGCGGCAACCGCCGCTACGATGCCGATCGCCAGCGCGCAGACCGCCGACACGCCGGCCGCCGCGCCCGTCACGACCGATGACGGCGCGCCCGACGGCGACATCATCGTCACCGCGAACCGCCGCAGCGAAAACACGTTGAACGTGCCGGTCGCCGTGTCGGTCGTCCGTTCCGAAACGCTGCGCGATCTGCAGGCTGCCGGTGGCGATACTTTGCTGTCGCTGGCCGGTCGCGTGCCGAGCCTGTACGTCGAATCGACGACCGGCCGCATCTTCCCGCGCTTCTACATCCGCGGTCTGGGCAACATCGACTTCTACCTCGGCGCGTCGCAGCCGGTGTCGATCATCCAGGACGATGTCGTGAAGGAACACGTCGTCCTCAAGTCGAACCCCGCGTTCGACATCGGTCAGGTCGAAGTGCTCAAGGGTCCGCAGGGCTCGCTGTTCGGCCGCAACACCACCGCCGGCATCATCAAGTTCGACACCGCCGCGCCGACCGCGAACTTCGAAGGCCAGGGCTCGCTGAGCTATGGCAGCTTCAACAGCGTCAACGCCGATGTCGGCGTCGGCGGCCCGCTGACCAAGGACGGTACGATCAGCTTCCGCCTGTCGGGCCTGTACCAGCATCGCGACGACTGGATCAGCAACACCTATACCGGCCCGTCCGACGACGGCACCGTCCCCGGCAAGAACGTGATGGGCGGCTTCGACGAAAAGGACGTCAAGCTCCAGCTGCTGTTCAAGCCGAGCGATCGCTTCAGCCTGCGCCTCGCCGGCCACCTGCGCGATTACAACGGCACCGCTTCCATCTTCTATCGCGGCTCGATCAAGGTCGGCACCAACGCCGTGCCGTCGACGTTCGACCGCAAGCTCGTCTCGTACGACGAAGCGCAGAACAACACGCAGGCGTACAAGAACCAGGGCGTCTCGCTGAAGGCCGATTACGATTTCGGCGGCGTCACGTTGACCTCGATCACCGCGTGGGAGCATGCGGCGGGCTTCAGCCGCGGCGACACCGACGGCGGTGCGGCGGCGAACTTCGGCGGTGTCACGCCGAACATCTGCGCGGTCGGGTGCGGCCAGTCGCAGGGTCGCTTGCGCGGGCTCGACCAGTGGACGCAGGAAGTCCGCCTCGCCAGCCCGGACACCGGCCCGTTCAAGTGGCAGATCGGCGGCATCTATTTCGATGCGCGCGACAAGACCGAGTTCGACCAGCGCTCGTTCTTCCTCGTGAACAATTCGCTCGGCACCGCGCCGAACCCGAACAACTTCGTGCTGCTGCGCAACGTCAACACCAGCTGGGCGGCGTTCGGCCAGGTCAGCTACGACCTGACCGACAAGCTGACCTTCACGGCCGGCGGTCGCATCACGAAGGACACGAAGAGCACCAATCTGCTGCTCCACCCGAACTTCGCGAACCTGACCGTGCCGGCGGGCGTGCCGACCTCTTCCTACGCGTGCGGTACCGCGCAATTCTGTCGCCTGTCGGACACGCAGCCAAGCTGGGACGTGAGCTTGCTCTACAAGATCGCGCCCGAGGTCAGCGTGTACGCACGCTACGCACGCGGCTTCCGCGGGCCGACCGTGCAGGGCCGTTCGGCGGTGTTCAACTCGGCCTACTCGACCGCGAATTCGGAAAAGAACACCAGCTATGAAGGCGGAATCAAGGGCTCGTTCGCCGATGGTCGCGTCAATTTCAGCGCTGCAGGTTTTTACTATAACATCGACAACATCCAGCTGAACGGCAACGACAGCAACGGCAACGGCGTGCTGTTCAACGGCAGCAAGGGCAAGGGCTACGGCGCCGAGTTCGAGATCGAGGCGCGCCCGGTCAACAATTTCCGCGTGACCGCGGGCCTCAGCCTGCTCCACACGGAAATCAACGCCCCGACCGTGTTCGCGCAGGTCGGTGCGGCGAACGGCGTGATGTCGCAGACCGTGCTCAACCCGACGGTGCGGATCGGCAACAACTATTACGCCAATATCAACGGCAATCCGTTCCCGAACGCGCCCGACTACAACATCAACGTCAGCGCGCGGTACGACCTGCCGCTGGGCGGGGACAACAAGCTGTTCGTCGCCGGCGACTTCAACATGCAGGGCAAGACCAACCTGGTCCTGTACCGCAGCGTCGAATATAGTTCGGACGGCAATTACGAGCTGGGCGGCAAGGTCGGCTATGCGTTCGGCAAGTATGAGATCGCGGCGTTCGTGCGTAATCTCACCAACCGCAAGAACCTGATCGGCGCGATTGACACGTCGAACTACCGCGCCGGCATCTACAACGATCCGCGCGTGTTCGGCGTGATGCTGAGCGGGTCGTTCCGCTAAGCGGCTGATCCGCTATTGATAAGAAAAGGGGCTCGGCGGCGACGCCGGGCCCTTTTTTGCGTTCAGGGATTCGACCGCGCGATATGGTCGACGATCGCCGGGTGCAGCGGCGTGTCGAACTCGATCCCGAACCGGCCGTCCTCGTTGCGCCAAACGACCTTGCCGGCGAACGACTGGAAATTGGCGATCGTCACGAACATCCGTGCGCCGACCAGGAACGTGCCGGGCGCGTTGATCGCGCAGCCGCCGGCCGACAGATTCTCGATCATGCCCGTTTCGCGCCCGCCCTCGCGCGACCGCACGCTGACCGGCGCGCCGAGTTCGACGCGTGCGAACTTGCGCTGCTCGACGCGCGGCGATTTCTCCAGCGTGCAGGCGAGATGGAGCATGACACCATGCTGAGGCATCACCCGTTACCGATCGGTAAACGGCCGAGGCCGCCGGCGCTTTCGACCGGCGGCTTCGATGTCGTCGCTCAATAGGCGAACCGCACGCGCGGGCTGCGGCGGCGATGACGCATCACGCCGCCGACCGCGCCGAAGCCCAGGATCATCAGCGACCAGGTCGCCGGTTCCGGCACCGGCGTGATGACCGCCAGCGTCGCGTTTTCGGGCGAGAAGTCGGTGATCTGGTTGTTGTTGCCCGTGCCGATCCGCGGCCACAGGTTGAACCCGTAATTTTCGGGCGCGTAACCGGTCGACGGCATCAGCGACGCGGCGATCTTGAACGTCAGGATGTTGCCCGCGATCGAGATGTCGGCGGGGTTGAGCGCGATCGCGCCGATCGATCCGGTGCCGTCCTTGCGGATCGTGATCGCCTGGTTGAAGATCACGTTTTCCTGGCCCAGCGCGGCGAACGGACGCGCGGTGCCGGTACCGGTGTTCACCCCGAACACGTAGAACCCGACCGTCGCCGGATCGATCGCGCCGGCGAAGGTCGCACCGAGCGTGAAGATGCTCGTGGTGGAATTGTAGTTCACCGAGAAGCTGGTCACGTCGAGGTCGGCAAGCAGCGGCCCGACATAGGTGGGCAGGAAATCGCCGGTCGCATCGACGACGGTCGCCGCATGGGCGGGGGTGGTGATCAGGGCGAGGGGGAGAAGTCCGAGAATCGCGGGGATCGTCTTACGCATGTGCCAGCTCCTGTTGCGATAGGCGATCCGCCGGCTTGACGGATCGCGGGAGTGGCACGCGCGAGGGGACGCACACGCGCCACCCCCGCATCTCAGTGCAGGGCGCGCGAAAGATGGTTCAACGCGCGGTAAGAATAATCCGCGAGGCGATGAAACGGGGCGGGTTTTGCGATTGCCTTGACCGGCAAGCCCCGTAAGCTGGGTACCGTGGGGTCCGCGTTTCCGAGTAGTTCGTTCGACGATGTGGGGACCGCCTATGGCCTGACCCCGCGCCAGACGGCGTTGCTGGCGGCGCTGATCGAGTATGGCGGGGTTCGCGAGGCGGCCGACGGGCTCGGCATTTCCTATACGTCCGCGCGCAACGGTGTCGTGGCGCTGAAGGACAAGTTCGGCGTGTCCACGGTGCCGATGCTGATCGCCATGGTGCTCGAATTCAAGGCGGGGGCGCACGAGCCGGTGCGCCACGATCTGTTCAGCCTGACCGACCGCCAATTCGCGATCGCGCACGACGTCGGCACGCTCCGGTCGCGCGAGGAAATCGCCGAACGGCTGGCGATCTCGCCCTCGGTGGTTGATGCCGAGCTGAAGGAGATCAACCTCGTCCTCGGGACGCAGAGCGCCGGCCAGATCGCACGCGTCGTCGCGAGCGCCGGACTCGGCGTGCCGGGCGTGGAAACGATCGCGGCGATGGAACGCCATACCGAGCACACGATGCCGGCGGGCATCCTGCACGTGAGCGGCCGGACGATCGGCTATTCGGATTACGGACCGGCGGACGGTAAGCCGGTGGTCGTCCTGCACAGCGCGATCACCAGCCGCGCGCCGCCGACGCGGCTGGTCGGCGAATTGCGTGCCCGCGGCTATCGCCCGATCACGATCGACCGGCCCGGCTATGGCGACACCGACGCCGGCCCCAAGCGCAGCGATCCCTTCGTCCAGGCCGCGCACGACTTGAAGGCGTTGTGCGACGAACTGGGGTTCGCGACGATCGATGTCGTCGCGCGCGGGCCGGGCATGGCGACGATGCGGCTCCACCAGCTCCATTCGCGGTTGATTCGACGCGCGGTACTGGTCAATCCCACGCCGGCCTACGCCTTTACGTCGGGTGCGACCGGACCGCTCGGCGCGGTCAAGCGCGCCTATGCCCGCCGCCCCTGGGCGATCGGCGCATTGCTGGCGGTGATCGCGAAACGGCAGACTCCGGCCAGCTTCTATTCGGGGGCGCTACGGGCGTTTCGCGACAGCCCGCCCGACGAGGCGCTGGCGCGCAACGATCCCCGCTTCGCCGCCGATTATATCCGCGCCGTGCGCGGGTTTCAGCAGGGACGCATTGCGGGGTACGTGGCCGAACAGGTCGCCTGGGTATCGGGGTACGACGTCACGGCGATGCCGGGCATGACCGACTGGCGCATCGTCCAGGGCGGATCGTCGATGTTGCGCAGCCCAGAGGATGCGCTCGATTACTGGCGGGTGAAACTCCCCGACACGCCGATCCGATGGGTGGCGGAGGCGGGGCAGATGCTCGCTTATTCGCACCCGCATCTGGTGGTCGATGCGCTCGATTGAGCGGGTCCATTGTCCCTCATCGGGGCAGTCGTGCCGGTAAATTTTCGTTAATTCACCATACAATCCGGGATGTTGCCACGCCGCGGTCGCTGCCAATCCCCACTCCATCGAAGTCAATCGGGGGATGAAAGAGATGGTATCGCGAAGCAGCAGGATGACGCGCCTGATGGGAGCGGCGGCGTTGGGGATGGCAATCTTCGCGAGCGGCGAGGCGAGCGCGCAGCAGCAGATACTGACTGCCGTCAGCGCCGATCCGCCGGGCGCGGGCAATGACGATACGCGGGTGAATACGACTGCCGGGGGGATCGTCGGAACCAACCTGAACGGCGTCGATGCCCGCGCCACCACCGATTACGGCGTCAACAAGATCTTCGCGCAGGGTACGTCCACGACCGAAGTCTATGCCAGCTCGGCATGGCTCGACACCTTCACGGTGGCGGGGACCGGCATGGTCCATCTGAGCTTCACTTTCACGATCGACGGCGCCGTGTCGGGCAATAATGCGTCGAGCGCGTGGAACTACAAAGTGGCGGCGCTGCGCGGCGGCGACTGGTCGCTGAACGGCAGCGACGGGTGGCAAAGCACCAATTACGGCCGCCAGCTTTCGACCGGCAACGACTATGACACGCTGATCCTGAAGCGGACCACGGCGGGCCTGGTCACCTACGCCGACGCGCGGGATTTCGACGGATTCTATAACTACACCAACGTCAACGGCGGGCCGGGAAGCTTCGCGTCACGCGCGCTGCGGGATACGGGGCCGCTCGGCGAATATTACGAGATCACCTCGGCGTCGGGCAACAACGTCACGGTCAATCGGTTATACGATGGCTTCTTCCAGCGCTCGATCAACGGCGGCGCGTTTCAGACCTTCCAATACACCAATACGGCGGCGGGCGGGCCGCAATTGCTGGCCGCCTATAACAACGTGAAAGCGAATTATTCGCTGATCGCATCGGGCGCGCTGTGCCCCGACGACGAATGCTCGACCAATTCGACCGGCATGACGGTGATCGACCCGACCAGCTTTACGCTCGACTTCGATCTGGCGGCGGGTTCGGTGTTCACGCTCGCGAGCTGGCTATACGCCGACGATGTCGACGACGGGACGGTCGATTTCTTCAACACCGCGAAGGTCACCGGCGTCAACGTGTCAGCGGGTGGATCGCTGGCGAGTGCGAGCGGCGCGCTGAGCCCGCTACCGGGCGGCGGCTACGGTTATCCCGCCGCGGTGTCGGGCGTGCCCGAACCGGCGACCTGGGCGATGATGATCATGGGCTTCGGGCTGATCGGCGCAGCGATGCGGCGCCGTCATGCCACCCCGTTGGTGCTCGCCGCTTGATCCCCGGCGTGTAACAGTGGGCGGCCGGCCGGCGCGTACCTGCCGGTCGGCCAACCGTTGCTAGTCGCGGAACGACGGATCGATCCGGTCGAGCTTCCGAAGCAGCGCCGGCCACGCCAGCCGCTCGGCCGCCATTGCCATGCCGGCGGGCGGAGTCTGGGTTTCGACCTTGTGCTCGGTACCTTGCGGCGGGTTGTAGAGATGGTCGTACCCGGCCGACAGCATCATCACCTGCGCCTGACACGCGCGCTCCAGAAAATAGAGTCGCAGGAAACAGTCGCCGACGGTCTTGCCGACCGCGAGCGTGCCGTGGTTGCGCAGGATCATCGCATGCTTGTCGCCCAGATCCTGGACCAGCCGCTCGCGCTCGTCGAGGTCGGTCGCGATGCCCTCATACTCGTGATACGCGACGTTGTGCTTGGCGATCATCGCGGTCTGGGTGTGGGGGAGCAGCCCGAATTCCATCGCCGACACCGCCTGACCCTGCGGGGTATGGAGGTGCATCACTGCGGCGGCATCCTCGCGCGCCATGTGGATCGCCGAGTGGATCGTGAAGCCGGCCGGATTGACCGGATGCTCGGACTTGCCGACCGGATTTCCGTCGACGTCGATCTTGACGAGGCTCGACGCGGTGATCTCCTCGAACATCATGTCGTACGGATTGATCAGGAAATGGTGTTCTGGCCCCGGCACGCGCGCCGACAAGTGGGTGAAGATCAGGTCGTCCCAGCCGTACAGCGCGACCAGGCGGTAGGCCGCGGCGAGATCGACCCGCGCTTCCCACTCGCCCGGGGCCATTTCGTTGGTGGTATCGACCGTCGCCAGCGTTGCCATCGTCACTCTCCGAGTCTTTGTCGGACGTGAGCATACCGCAATTTCGAAGGGGAGGGGAAGTGGGGAGCTTCTGTTGCCCGGTGCTCCCCGAACCGCTGGATTCCCTTCTGTTGCCCGGTGGGTCCGACCGCGCATTTTAGTCTAACCTTAGGCCGTTAGGCCGTGGGGTTAGGCCGCCATAGCGAGTGCTTCGTTATCGTTGGCACTTGTGTACGGGCCGTCACGGTGGTCCCATTCCGAGCAAAAGTCAGCGCCTTTCAACACACGTCGATCCTGGTTCGGCCCCGTCAGAAACCCCTGTGTTATCAGGGGCATATGGTGGAGCCGCCGGGTACTGCCCCCGGGTCCGCTGCGTCTATTATACGCCGTCGTTTATCGCCATAGCCGGGCCGAAGCCCTTGCACCGACCAATATAGGCGCTTGGCGCTTAAAGAAAAGTGGCGGGCGGGGTGTGTGGCATAGCTGCTGCCATGCTGTGGCGATTGAGCCACGCTGCGGCGCCAAAAAATACCGGCCTGCCTTCCCTGCGCCATAATATCGCGCAATAAAGTATCATCATGTTGACGCAGCGTTCCCGTTACGCGCTCCGCGCGATGCTCTATCTGGCCGAAGCCCCCGCCGGTGGTCCGCCGATCCCGATGAACCGCATCGCCGACAGCGCCAACGTCCCGCGCAAGTTCCTGGAGCTGATCCTCGCCGACTTGCGCGAGGCCGGGTTCATCCACAGCCATCGCGGCAAGGCGGGCGGTTACTGCCTGTCGCGCCCGACCCACCTGATTTCGCTGGGCGAGATCATCCGTGTGATCGAGGGGCCGCTCGCGCTGGTGCCGTGCGTCAGCCGCACCGCGTATCGCCGCTGCGCCGATTGCAAGGACGAGGCGACCTGCGCGATCCGTAACGCCATGGCGCGCGTGCGGGATGAGACCGCGCGGATCCTGGACGGCACCAGCCTGGCCGATGCGGGGGCGGAGGATTTGGTCGCGGCGTGACCTGCATATTCCCCTCCCGGGAAGGGAGGGGTTAGGGGTGGGTGGGAGTATCGCGATACTGGTGAGGTGAGATCGGAGGCTTGCGTTTCGGCAAGCCTCGACCCACCCCCGGCCCCTCCCTTCCAGGGAGGGGGAGCGTTCAGCCCCGCTTCGCGCGCAGCTCGTCCCTGATCTCGCGCAACAGCACGACGTCGGCCGGATCGGCTGCGGCGGCTTCTTCGGGCTTCGGCATTACCCGGTTCACCGCGCGGATCATCAGGAAGATGATGAAGGCGATGATGAAGAAATTGACCGCCTGAGTGATGAACTCGCCATAGCCGAGCAACGGCACGCCGGCCTTCTTGAGCGCCGCATAGTCGGTCGATCCGGCCAGCGCGGGCGGCACCTTGTCGGCGTTGAGCACCAGGAAATAGCTCGAGAAATCGAGCCCGCCGAAGACCTTGCCGATCAACGGCATGATGATGTCGTCGGTGAGCGAAGTGACAATCTTGCCGAATGCCGCGCCGATGATCACCGCGATGGCCAGGTCCATCACGTTGCCGCGCATGATGAAGGCTTTGAATTCCTTGAACATCTGCAGTCTCCCTGCTTGCTACCCGCAACGCAGGTTAGGCCTGTGGATATCGGCTCGGCAAGCACCCGTGTCGCATTTCCCTTTTCGCCGAATATGCGACCCCCTACATTGCGGACCGCAAGGGTTCTGGAGGCTTATCCCCATGAAGTTTCGTGCCGTGATCATGCTCGCCATCGCCGCCACGTTGTCGGCGTGCGGGGTCAATTCGGTGCCGACCGCGGAAGAGGCGGCGAAGGCGCGCTGGGCCGACGTCCAGGCCGCGTATCAGCGCCGCGCCGACACGATCCCCAATATCGTCGCGACGGTGAAGGGCAGCGCCGCGTCCGAGGGTAAGATCCTGACCGATGTCGTCAACGCCCGCGCGAACGCGACCAAGGTCCAGATCAATGCCGGCGACCTGACCGATCCCGCCAAGGTGGCGAGTTTCCAGCAGGCGCAGGGCGCGCTGGGCGCGTCGCTCGGTCGCCTGCTCGCGACGGTCGAGGCCTATCCGACGCTGCAGAGCCAAGCGAACTTCCAGGCGCTGATCCGCGAGATCGAGGGCAGCAACAACCGCATCAACATCGCGATCCGCGACTACAACACGTCGGTGCAGGCCTATAACACCAAGATTCGCACCTTCCCCGATGCGATCGGCGCCAAGATCGTCTACGGTGCGAAGCCGATGGTACCGTTCCAGGCAGCGCCGGGCGCGGACGCCAACCCGACGATCGATTTCGGCAACAGCAACTGACGCGGGATCATAGGAACCGGCCATGCGCCTGATCCGTCTGCTGGTGTTGGTGCTGGCGGCGCTCGTCGCCGCCACGCCGGCGCTCGCGCAAACCTATCCGCCGTTCAGCGGCTTCGTGGTCGATGCCGCCAACGTGCTTGACCCCGCGACCAAGGCGGACCTGACCGCCAAGCTCGATGCGCTGCAACGCGATACGCATCGCCAGCTGATCGTCGCGACGATCCCCGACATGCAGGGCTATACGCTGGAGGATTACGGCGTCGGGCTGATCCGCGCCTGGGGCGTCGGGCTGAAAGACGTCAATAACGGTATCATCCTGTTCATCGCACCCAACGAACAGCCCGGGCATCGCGGTCCACGGATCGAGGTCGGGTACGGGCTGGAGCCGATCGTCACCGATGCGCTGGCCGGGCAGATCATCGACGAGAAGATGATGCCGCTGTTGAAGGCGGGGCAAGTGCCGCAGGCGATGACGGCGGGAGCCGACGCCCTGATCGAACAACTCCGCGCCACGCCCGACGAGGCCAAGGCCCGCACCGACGCCGCGATCGCCGCATTCGACAAGCGCAAGCGATCGTCGAGCAGCAGCGGCAGCGGCGACTTTCCGATCGGGCTGGTGATCTGGGCATTGATCATCGGCTTTGTGATCCTGTCGAGCTTGCGCAACGGGCGGCGCGGCCAGCGCTATCGCCGCGGCGGCGCGCCGGTGATCCTGTGGGGACCGGGCCTGAGCGACTGGGGATCGAACGGATCGTCGTGGGGCGGCGGGTCGGGCTGGAGTTCGGGCGGCGGGTCGTCGTGGAGCGATTCGGGCGGCAGCAGCTGGGGCGGCGGCTTTTCGGGTGGCGGCGGTGGCGGCGGTGGCGGCGGCGGCGCATCGGGGGGATGGTGATGACCGGCTTTCCCTTGAGCGCCGAAGATCGCGCCCTCGTCAGCAATGCGGTGACCGCGGCCGAGGCGGGGACTGACGGCGAGATCGTGACGATCGTCACGCGGCGGTCCGACGAGTATCGCGATACCGGGCTGATCTGGGCGGCGATGGCGATGCTGCTGGTGGTCGCGCTGGCGGCGGTGCTGCCGGGGACGATCGACGCCAAGATCGCGCTGGTGACGGGCGGCTGGGGCGAAGTGCCGAGCATGGCGGCGCGGTTCGTGACCTTGCTGGTGATCGAGGCGGTCGTGTTCGGGCTGGCGTTGCTGCTGTTCCGCAACGGCCGGCTGCGGATCGCGCTGACCCCGCCGACCGTCCGTGCGCGACGCGTACGCGGGCGAGCGATCCGCTATTTCAAGGTCGGCGCGGAGAAGCGGACGGCGGCGCGGGTCGGCGTGCTGCTCTACCTTTCGCTCGACGAGCGGCTGGCGGAGATCGTCGCCGACGCCGCGATCCACGCCAAGGTCCCGCCCGAACGCTGGGGGGACGCAATGGCGGCTTTGGTCGATGAGGTACGCGACGGCCGCCCGGCACAGGGCATGGCGGCGGCGGTGCGTGCGATCGGCGCGATCGTCGCCGAACATTTCCCCAAGACCGAGCACGACCGCAACGAGCTGCCCGATCGGCTGATCGAACTGTGAGCGTGACCGACGCCGATGTGCCGGAGGAGACGGTATGGGCGGGCCGCTTCCTCGAAATGAAGAAGCGCGGGCGCTGGGAATATGTCGGCCGCGTCGGCGGTACGCAGGCGGCGGTGATCCTCGCGATCGACGACGGCCATGTCATCCTGGTGGAGCAATATCGCGTGCCGCTCGGGCGGCGATGCCTGGAGTTGCCGGCGGGTCTGGTCGGCGACGAGGAAGCGGGCGAGACCGCCGAAGCATCCGCCGCGCGCGAACTGGAGGAGGAGACGGGGTATCGCGCCGAGCGGGTGACGTCGCTCGGGACCTTCTATGCCTCGCCGGGCATGGTGAGCGAGTGCTTCACGCTGGTGCGAGCAGAAGGACTGACGAAGGTTGGGAATGGCGGCGGGACGGCAGACGAGGACATCATCGTCCACCGCGTGGCGCTGGGCGATATCGCCGAGTTCGTCGCCGAGCGCCGTGCCGTCGGGGTTGCGATCGACGTCAAACTGTTGACGTTGCTGGGGCCGGGTTTGCTTGCCTAACTGTGCTCCTGCGAAGGCAGGAGCCTAGGGTAATTCGGATAGCACAACCCTGGGCTCCTGCCTTCGCAGGAGCACGGGGAGTCAGCGGAAATTATCCGCGTACGTCTGGATCTTCAGCGTCCGCGTCGGCGTCGGTACCACCTCGAACGCGAGCCCGACCTTCTCGGCATAGGCGATCGCGTCTTCCGCCGTCGCGAAGCCCAGCCGCACTTGCTCGTTGGTGTCGCCCGACCCGGCCCAGCCGGTCAACGGGTCGGGGCGCTTGGCCTCGGCGGGCTCGAATTCGAGCGTCCAGCGATCGGTGCGCGCGCGACCGGATTGCATCGCGTTCTTGGGGCGTTGGAAGATGCGGGCTTTGGCCATGAGTGATCCTGTTGTTCGCGGTGCCGGCCCGCTCCCCCACCCGACCGCCCAGTTACGGTAACCTATGGGCGGTCGGGTGGGGGAGCGGGCCGGCACCGTGCGCTTCAACGCACTAGCGCGACTTGTCGCGCCGCGCATCAGCGTTTTTCGTGCGCAGCGTCGGGTTCGCGCCTGCGGGATCGTCCGGCCACGGGTGGCGCGGATAGCGGCCGCGCATTTCCTTCGCCACCGCCGCCCAGCTGCCGGCCCAAAAGCCGGGCAAGTCGCGCGTCGTCTGGATCGGCCGGCCGGCGGGCGAGGTCAGGCTGAGGACGAGCGGCACCGCGCCGTTGGCGACGGTCGGGTGGGTGGCGAGGCCGAACAAGGCCTGCGGGCGGAGTTCGACGGTCGGGCCGGCTTCGGCGGCATAATCGATCGCGGCGCTCGACCCCGCGGGGGTGTCGAGCCGCGCCGGCGCGATGCGGTCGAGCGCGCGCATCGCGTCCCAGCCGGCGAAGTTGCGGAGGGCTTCGGCGAGGTCGGCGTCGCTTACCGCCGATAGTCTTCGCTTGCCGGCGAGCAGGGGCGGCAGCCAATCGTCGAGACGGTGGGTCAGCGTTTCGTCGTCGAGCGACTCGGTCCAGCCGTGCTGGGCAGCGAACGCGGCGCGGTGGCGAAGCGCGGTGGCGGTTTCGCTCCACGGCAGCAGCGCGAGACCATGGTCGCGCACGCCTTCTACCAGCGCCCCGGCGATCGCGGCGGGATCGGTGTTGCTGTCCGGCCCGCGCGACAGAGCGATCGCACCCAGCCGTCGCTCGCGCACCGCCTCGACCGCGCCGGCCGCGGGATCGAACGCGAAGGTGCGCCGCGTCTCGATGCGGTCGGCGAACAGGGCTTCGACGCTCGCCTGGTCGATCGCGGCGGCCGACAGGACACGTGCCCCCGCAGCGGTGCCTTGCGTTTCGGCGACGGCGAGCCACTCGGCGGTCGCGAGCGGATCTGCCGGATCGAGCCGGAACCCGCGCCCGCCGACCGACGCCCAGCGCTCGCCGGATGCATCGCGACGGCGGGAAACGCGATCGGGGAAGGCTAGAGCGATGGCGATGCTTACGCCGTCACCCCCGCGCACGCGGGGGCCCATCTCCCCAACCGTGCCGCTTGTTGCAATCTTGGGTGTTGGGTCCCCGCGTTCGCGGGGATGACGAACGAGGTTAGTCCACCGCTCCGCCAACCTTCGCGCACCCTCCGCCCTTGGCCCGCGCTCACCGCGAAACCGGCGCACGCGTGTCTCCAGATCGGTCCCCGGCCCGCCCAGCCCGCGTTCGCCGAGCAGCACCGCGACCTCCGCCGCCTCCTGCGCCATCCCCATCTCCGCCGCGCGGACCAGCATGTGCGCCAAGCGCGGCGGCATCGGCAGCTTTGCGATCGCGCGGCCGTGCGCGGTTGGACGCCCGTCGGCATCGACCGCCTCCAGCGTCGCCAGCCGCGCCCGCGCTTCCGCCACCGCGGCCTCGGGCGGCGGGTCCAGCCAGGCCAGCGAGCGCGGGTCGGCGACGCCCCAGATCGCGCAGTCGAGCACCAGCGCCGAGAGATCGGCCTCGAGGATTTCGGGCGGGTCGAACCTCGGCAGGCCTGCGGTCGCCGCTTCCTCCCAAAGCCGATACGCGACCCCCGGCCCCTGGCGTGCGGCCCGCCCGGCGCGCTGCGTCGCGGCCGCCTGGCTCGCGCGTTCGGTGACCAGCCGCGTCATCCCCGCCGCGCGATCGTAGCGCGGGCGGCGCGCGAGACCCGAATCCACCACCACCGATATGCCGTCGAGCGTCAGGCTGGTCTCGGCGATGCTGGTCGCGAGCACCAACTTGCGCGCGGACTCCGGCGCGATCGCGGCGCGTTGCGCGGGGGGCGGAATCTGGCCGTGGAGCTTGTGGAGCGCGATGCCGGGCAGGTCGCCGAGACGCTCCGCCACCCGCTCGATCTCGGCGACGCCCGGCAGGAAAGCGAGCACGCCGCCGCTCTCCTCGCGCAGCGCCTGACGGATCGCGGCGGTCATCTCGTCCTCGATCCGCGCCTCGCCGCGCCGCCCGAGATAGCGCAGGTCGAGCGGATAGCTGCGCCCCGCGCTCTCGATCACCGGCGCGTCGCCGAGTAGCTTCGCGAACCGTGCACCGTCGAGCGTCGCTGACATCGCGACGATGCGTAGGTCGGGCCGCAACGCGCCTTGCGCATCCAGCGCCAGCGCCAGCCCGAAGTCCGAATCGAGGCTGCGCTCATGCACTTCGTCGAACAACACCGCCGACACGCCGGCCAGTTCGGGATCGGCCTGAATCCGCGCGACGAAGATACCCTCGGTCACGACCATCACCCGCGTCGTCGCCGACCGCTTCGAATCCATCCGCGTCGCGTAACCGAACGTCTTGCCGACCGGTTCGCCCGCCAGCGCTGCCATCCGCTCGGCGGCGGCGCGCGCAGCGATGCGGCGGGGGGAGAGCAGGAGGATTTCGCCGACGCACCACGCCTCGCCCAACAAGGCCGGCGCGACCGCTGTCGTCTTGCCCGCCCCCGGCGGCGCAACGAGCACCGCGTTCGCGCGCTGGCCAAGCGACGCCAGCAGGTTGGGCAGGACGGCAAGGACGGGAAGATCGGTCATGCGATTCAGCGTCCTAGTATCACACGCATGGGCAATGCTAGGCAGGGCGACGATGCCTCCCCACGACCATGACCATCACGGCCACGACCATGCGCACGATCATGGGAAGGCGCACAAGCACGATCACGGGCACAGCCACGCCGGCCACAGCCATGGCCCGGGCGGCCATCATCACGGCCCGCTGACCTTCGACCGCGCGTTCGCGATCGGCATCAGCCTCAACATCCTCTTCGTGATCGTCGAGTTCGGGCTCGGCTTCGTGTCGCAATCGGTCGCGTTGATGGCCGATGCGGGGCACAACCTCAGCGACGTGCTCGGTCTCGCGGTCGCTTGGGCGGGTGCGACGCTGGCGCGGCGCGGTGCGACCAAGCGGTTCACCTACGGCTTCAAGGCATCGACCATTCTGGCCGCGTTGATCAACGCGCTGCTGTTGCTGATGGCGATGGGCGCGATCGTGTTCGAAGCGGTGATGCGGTTCGGCCAGCCGGCCGAGGTGAAGGGCGCGGTGGTCGTGGTGGTCGCCGCCATCGGCATCCTGGTCAACGCGGCGACCGCCTGGCTGTTCGCGCGCGGGCAGAAGTCGGACATCAATTTGCGCGGCGCGTACCTTCACATGGCGGCCGACGCGACGGTGTCGGCTGGGGTGATGCTGGCGGGGGTCGCGATCTGGTGGACCGGCGCGAACTGGATCGATCCGGTGACGAGCATCGTCGTGTCGGCGCTGATCTTCTGGCAGACCTGGGGGCTGTTGCGCGAGACGATAGAGATGTCGCTCAACGCGGTGCCGCGCGCGATCGATATCGATCAGGTGGCCGCGGCGCTGAAAGGCCTGCCCGGCGTGACCGCGATGCACGACCTCCATATCTGGCCGATGTCGACGACGGAGACGGTGCTGACTGCGCATCTCGTGATGGTCGAGATGCCGGCGGACGCCTTCCTGCCCGATGCGCAGAGGATGCTGCAAGAGCGGTTCGCGATCGGCCACGCGACGATCCAGATCGAACGCGGCGAGGCGTGCGCGACCGATTGCTAGCGACTTGGGTTCCTGCGAAAGCAGGAACCCAGAGCCAAGAGTGACGTCGCTTGTGGCCCTAGGCTCCTGCTTTCGCAGGAGCACGAAGCTAAGCCAGTCCCAGCCGCCGCAGCGGGCTGCCGACGATCCCTGCGACCATCGCCGCCATCACCTTGGGTGCGGGCCAAGTCTTGGCGAGTGGGGCGACGACGACGTCGCGGAGCAGCGGCAGCATTGTGCTGTCGGACTGATAGACCGGCGTGAAGAGGCGGCTCATCAACTGGTAGAGGCCGACATGCTCGCGGCGGAGCGAGGCGGCGAGCGCCAGTGCGTCGGCAAGTGACTCGCGTTCACGCAAAGCGAATGCGAGCGCCCAGGCGTCGAGCAGCGCCATGTTGACGCCCTGGCCGAGCTGCGGGCTGGTCGAATGCCACGCGTCGCCGAGGTGGATCAGGCCGGGCTCGACGGGACGGCGGAGCGTGCGGTGGGCGTAGCGTGCGAAGGTGAGCTGATCGGGATCGGCGACCTGATCGAGCAAAGGCGCGGTCGCGGGCCAGAGCGCGCGGACCTCGTCCTTCCAAACATCGAGCCCGGCCACGCGCCATGCGTCGAGGCGGTCGGCGCGGAGCGACCAGAAGAAGGCGGCGTGGTTGCCGCCGATCGGCAGGACGCCGACCATCCGGCTCGCGGCGCGATAGCGTTGTTCGAGCGCGTGGGCGTCGAACCCCTCGGTCCAGTCCAGGCTTGCCCAGAGTGCGCCGTACGCGAGCTCCCGCCCGGTCTGCGGCGCTAGCGTGCTGCGCGACCCCAACGCATCGACGATCAGGTCGAACGGGCCGGCGCGGCTGCCGTCGGCGAAGAGCAAGGCGCCGCCATCGCGCCCGGCGATCGTGCGGGCGCCTTCGATCGCGATCTTCTCGTTCGCGACGGCGCGATGGAGCAGATCGAACAAGCTGGCGCGGTGGATGCCGATCCCGAAGGCCCCGGCATCAAGCGCGTCGTAGCGGACGTCGAGCACCTTCCGCCCGCGATCGTTCAACCCGAACAGTCGCTCAATTCGCGCGCCGCCGGCAATCAGCGCCTCCTCCAGCCCCAGCTCACGCAACACCGCACGGCCGGTCGGCTGGATCATCAAGCCGGAGCCGATCGGGCGTGGCGTATCGAACCGTTCGAACAGCGTCACGCGGTGTCCGTCGCGGTACAGCAACAATGCGGTGGCGAGCCCGCACGGCCCGCACCCGGCGATCGCGATGTCGAGCGGCTGGGTCAGATCAAACCTTTTTCAGCCAGGCGAGCAGATGGTCGAAATAATAGGCCTGGTCGTCCCACATCGCCATGTGGCTGCCGTTGGGACAGACGAACCCCTGTGCATTGGGCATCAGCGTCGCCATCTTGAGCATGTCCGCCGGATCCATCTCGTCGTAGCGCGACCCGATCGTCAGCGCGCGCGTCTTGATCTCGTGCAGCCGGTCCCAGCGTTCCCAATCTTTGAGGTTGCCGGTGACCAGGAACTCGCTCTTGCCCTGCATCTGTTCGTAGATCTTCAGGTTGAACTTCTTGATCGACCGGGTGACCGGCTCCGGCCAAGGCACGGTGCGGCAGATCATTTGCGGGTAGAGGATGCCCTCGACGATGCGGTGATAGTCGGGATTATCATAGTCCTGCTTCGCTTCGAGTTCGTCGAGCCGCTTGCGCTCGGCAGGGGGAAGCCAGTCCTTGATCTCCTGCGTATGCTTGAGGACGGCCTTTACCCCGGCGGCCATGTTCGAAATGATCAGCCCGCGCAGATGCTGCTGGTAGTTCAGCGCATATTCGATGCCGAGCAGCCCGCCCCAGCTGTGACCGAACAGCACGAACTGGTCGAGCCCGAGACCTTGGCGCACCTCCTCGAGCTCGCCGAGAAAGCCGGGGAGGGTCCAGAGCGACGGATCGTCGGGAATGTCCGAATTGCCGCAGCCGAGCTGGTCGTAATAGATCATCTGGATGCCCGCGGGCGGCAGGAAGCTTTCGAACGCCTCAAGATAATCGTGCGTCGCGGCGGGACCGCCATGGAGCAACAGGACCTTGATCGGGCCGTCGCCGATCGTCTTGGTCCATACCTGATACTTGCCGCGGCGCACCGGGAGCATGCGGATGCCGGCGACCTTGATGCCGGGCGGGTTGAGCGGGTCGGCGGGCGGTGTCGCCAGCACCGGTGTGGCGGCCGAACCCGCGAGCGCCACGGCGGCGCTCGACATGAGGAAATCGCGTCGATCCATCAAGTGTCCCCCCCTTGTGAGAGAGCTTATCGCGAGGATCAGCGCGAGGAAATCTCAAATCGCCCGTTCGACTTAGTCCTGATAGGATGACGTGCTCCGGCGAAGGCCGGAGCGCTGGAAATCGACGGCTGCGTTGGCCAACGCTCCGGCCTTCGCCGGAGCACGGCGAAGGTGTCCGGAACGAAGGGGCTAATACGCCCTAGCCACCGCGAACTCGACCGCTTCGGTCATCGCGTCGCGCGCTTTCCCCGGCGCAAACCCCGCGATCGCGTCGATCGCGCGCTGGCCGTAATGGCGGGCGCGAGCCAGCGTGTCGTCGATCGCACGGGTGGCGCGTACGAGGTCGACCGCGTGGACGAAGTCTTCGTCCGACGCGCGGAAGCCCAGGATCGCGTCCTTCCAGAACTTGCGGTCTTCTTCCGACCCGCGCGCATAGGCCAGGATCACCGGCAGCGTGACCTTGCCCTCGCGGAAGTCGTCTCCGGTATCCTTGCCCATCGTCCCGGCGTCGGAGACATAGTCGATCGCATCGTCGACCAGCTGGAACGCGATGCCCAGGTTGCGCCCGAACGCGTCCAACGCGGCCTCTTCGCCGTCCGAGCGTTCGGCGACGACCGCGGCGATCTTGCACGCGGCGGCGAACAAGGCGGCGGTCTTCGCGCCGATAATGTCGAGATAGCGTTCCTCGCCCAGATCGACGCGACGCGCGGCGGTCAGCTGGTTGACCTCGCCCTCCGCGATCACCGCCGACGCGTTCGACAGAATCTTGAGCACTTTCAGGCTGCCATCCTCGACCATCAGTTCGAAGCTGCGGCTGAACAGGAAATCGCCGACCAGGATCGATGCGGGGTTGCCCCAGATCAGGTTCGCGGTGCGTTTGCCGCGGCGCAGGTCGCTGCCGTCGACGACATCGTCGTGGAGCAAGGTCGCGGTGTGGATGAATTCGACCGACGCGGCGAGGCGATGGTGGCGATTGCCCGTGTAGCCGAGCAGCTTGGCGCTCGCGAGCGTCAGCATCGGCCGCATCCGCTTGCCGCCGCCCGCGATCAGGTGACCGGCGAGTTCGGGGATCAGCGGGATCTCCGACTGCATGCGATCCAGGATCACCGCATTGACCGCGTTCATGTCGGCGGCGACCAGGCTCATCATCGGCTCGAGGCTGGGGGCCGGGCGGGTCGGATCGAGGCGGTGGATCGTGGCGCTCATCTTGTGAGGCGTTTGGCGGAGCGGCCTCGCGAACGCAAGCGCGGCTTGCGCATCCCGGGATGCATGCGCAGAACGCAGGCGACTCAAGGAGGGCCGGATGAGCGACGAGATACTGGACGCCTATCGCAGCAGCATCGACAATATCGATGCAGCGCTGGTCCACATCCTCGCCGAGCGGTTCAAGGTGACGCAGGCGGTCGGGCGCTACAAGGCGAAGGCCGGGCTGCCCCCCGCCGATCCGGGTCGCGAGGAACGCCAGATCGCGCGGTTGCGGAAACTCGCCGAGGACGCCCGGCTCGACCCCGAATTCAGCGAGAAATTCCTGCGCTTCATCATCGACGAAGTGATCCGCCACCACGAACAATTCCGGGACGAGGTCTGATCACGGCGGCGCTTGCGAGTCGTCCTCGACAAGCGTAGCTTCCCGCCCGACGCGACCAATCGCGACAAGCCGATAGCGCGTCCGGGAGAGGATGATGCACGGCTTTCATGCATCGAACAGTCAGTGCAGCTATGGCCTGGCGATGCACCTCGTCAGCTTTGCGCTGGCCGGGGTCATTCTCGGCGTGGTCGTGCTGATCTGGTAGGTCTTCGCGCCTTCGTTGACCGTGCTCCGGCGCAGGCCGGAGCGTTGGCCGGCATTCGCTGCGATCGCCTACGCTCCGGCCTGCGCCGGAGCACAGGCTAGTGCGAAACGGCCCTCTATGACGAAGCCTAGGCCGCAAGCTCTTCGTCGGGGAGCAATTCGGTGTCGACCGTCGCTTGGGCGAAGGCGGCATACCGCGCGCCGCGGATCGTGCCGGCGAAGATCGTCGCGGCTTCCGCCAGCACGTCGGGCGCGATCGCGATCGTTGCGGCGGCGACGTCCTCCTCCAGATGCGCGATGTTCTGCGTGCCGGGGATCGGGACGATGTGATCGCCCTGCGCGAGCACCCAGGCGAGCGCGAGTTGCGCGGGCGTGCATCCCGCCTCGCGCGCCACCGCCTCGAACGTCGCCACCACCGTCAGATTGTGCGCTAGGTTGTCGCCGGTGAAGCGCGGCATGGTATGGCGGATGTCGTATTTCTCGAACCGATCGTCACGCACGCCGGTCGCGAGCATGCCACGCGCCACGGGCGAGAAGGCGACGAAGCCGATGCCGAGGTCGCGGCACGTGTCGAGCACCGCGACCTCGGGGTTGCGCACCATCGGCGAATATTCGCTCTGCACCGCGGCGATCGGATGGACGGCGTGCGCGCGACGGATCAGGCCGGCGCCCATTTCGGACAGGCCGATCGCGCCGATCTTCCCCGCCTGCACCGCATCCTTCAGCGCGCCGACCGACTCCTCGATCGGCACGTTCCGGTCGGGGCGGTGAAGGTAATAGAGGTCGATATGATCGGTCTGCAGCCGCTGCAGCGCGCGGTCGAGCGTCGCGGTGATCGCCGCGGGGCTGGCGTCGAGCACGCGCGTCTTGCCGTCGGGCGCATCCATCACGCACTTGGAAGCGAGCGTGAACTCGGTCTTGCGGTGCATGACGTAGCGCTGGATCAGCCGCTCGCTCTGGCCGAGGCCGTAGATTGCCGCGGTGTCGAGAAACGTCACGCCGAGGTCGAGCGCGCGGTTGAGCAGCTTGCCGGCGTCTTCCTCAGACGGCGGCGTCGCATAAGCATGGCAGATGTTCATGCAGCCGAGCCCGATCGCGGAAACGGTCAGCGGGCCGAGCTGGCGGGTTGGAAGGGTCATGATACGCTTTCGGGGTTGGGCAGGTCGCCTTCCAATACCGGCGCGACGTGGCGCTGGCGAGGCTCGCGGACGCGAAAGATCAGGAGAAGGACGGCGGCGCTGAGGAAACCGAAAGCGGTCCACATGACGGGCGGGTAGCCGTAGCGATACGCGACGAGGCCGCCGATCAACGGACCGATCGCGGATATCGTCCCTTCGATCGTCGTCGACAGCGCCAGTCGCATCGCGACGTCGGCGCGCTCGCCGAATTCGAGCACCATCGTCTGCTGGCTCATCTGATACCCGCAATTGCCCGCGCCGAGGCAGCAGAAGGCGGCGAATACCGCCCAGGGGTGATGCACGCTGAGCAGCAACACGATCCCGCCGGCCCAGAGGGCCGCCGCCAGGGTGAAGGTCGAGCGATAGCCGGTACGATCGCCGAGATTGCCCCAGAGCAGATTGGAGACGGTATCCGCGCCGAGATAGGCGAGGCTGAGTTCGCCGATCACGATTCCCGACAGGCCGAGCTGGCTGCCGGCGTAGAGGATGTAGAACGGCGTCGCGATCCGCGCGCAGACGCAGCACGCCTCGGCCAGGATGAACCAGCGATAGCCGCGATCCTCGAGCAATTGCGGGAAGGTCTTCACGCGATCGACGAACTTCATCGGGGAGCGGACCGTCACGGGCACCGGCTCGACCATCCGCAGCCGCAGCACGGTCAGCCCCATACTGGTCAGCACGAACGCGACGAAGAACGTGGTGGCGTAACCGTTGCCCCACACGTCGTTGCCGATCAGCCAGCGTCCGGCGGCGTAGGACAGGATCGCCGCGATGATCCCGCCCGCGACGTTGCGATAGGCTTGCAACCGCCCGCGACGGTGGATCGGGATGACCTTCGACATCAGCATCTGGAAGGCGACGCGCTGCGTCCCGTTGAACGCGCCGAGCAGGAAGAACAGGACGAGCGTGACGATCAGCAGCGCCTCGCCGTGGAGGAACCAACCGGCCAGCGCCATGCCGAGGATCATCACCCGCAACATCGTACCGGTGCGGATCGCGTAAGGGAGGATGCGCTCCTTGGTCTCGAACCGCGACGCGCTGAAGATCGGCGAGAGGATCGCGCCGAACTGGAGGAGCGCGGTGCCGAGCCCGACCAGCGCGTCGGAGCCGGTCAGGCGGTGGATGTAGGTCGGGATGAAGGTCGGCGCGTAGATCAGGCGGAACCCGGTCATGCCGAGCATGCCGTGCGTGAAATGCGCGATGAAATTGCGGCGCAGGTTCGCGGCGACGAACGCGTCATACTCGGCCTCGCGTTCGGCGAGGGTGCGGGTGTCGCCCAGATTCGTCATGCCGGGCTCGTCCCGGCATCCGCCGTGGAGCGCGCGATGCCGATCATGGTCATTGACGTCGCTTGCGGCGCAGCGGACCCCGGCACAAGGCCGGGGTGACGATCATTAGTCGGTTTCACTCCCCTTCGGGCGCGAACATGGGGACCGGCGGGCCGCCCTCGGTCGGCGTGAACCGGACGCTCACGCGCTGGCCGATGGCGAGTGAATCATGGTCGTCGGTGGCGATGTTGGTAAGCACCGCGGGGCCTTCGTCGAGCGTCACATAGGCGAGCGTGTAGGGCGCGCCGGCACCGCGACGCATCGTCGAGAGCGAGTAGATTTCGCCCTTGCCGCCGCTCTCCACCCACGTCGTCGCGCCGAAGCAGAACGGGCATGTCGCGCGCGGATAATAATGCGGCTGGCCGCACGCGTCGCACTGGCCGATCAGCAATTTGCCCTGTGCGGCGGCGTCGAAGAAGCGCTGGTTCTCGACGTTCGGCTGGGGTGCGGGGATCTTCCGGGGGTCGCTCATCACTGCCTCTCCAGCACGAGGGTCGCGGCGCCGTGGCGCACACCGAGCGAGCCGCCGATCCCGGTCGCGACGGCCAGGTCGCAATTCGGCACCTGCACCGCCGGATGCGCCTCGCCGCGCAACTGGCGGACCGCTTCGATCACCTTGGTGATGCCGCCGCGGTTGGTCGGGTGATTGTTGCACAGCCCCCCGCCGTCGGTGTTGAACGGCAGCTTGCCGGTGCCCGAAATGAGGTTGCCCTCGGCGACGAACCTGCCGCCTTCGCCTTTCTTGCAGAAGCCGAGGTCCTCGAGCTGGATCAGCACGGTGATCGTGAAGCTATCGTAGATCGACGCATATTTCATGTCGGCGGGGGTACACCCGGCCTCCGCGAACGCCGCCGGGCCGGATACCGCTGCCGCCGAGGTGGTGAGATCTAGGTTCATGCCGCCGCGCGGTCCCTTTACCGCTTCGCCCGCGCCGCGCACCGCGACCAGCGGGCGCTTCAAGGACTTCGCCACTTCGGGCGCGACGACCAGCAACGCGCCGCCGCCGTCCGACACCACGCAGCAATCGAGGCGGTGGAGCGGGTCGGAGATCATCGGCGAATTAAGGACGTCGTCGACCGTCACCACGTCGCGCAGCATCGCGTGTTCATTGTACTGCGCGTGGGTCGATGCGGCGACCTTGATCCAGGCCAGCTGTTCCGACGTGGTGCCGTACTCATGCATGTGGCGCGCGGCGCACATGCCGTAACTGTTGTGCGTCGTGCTGCCGACCCAGCCCTCGAACGGCGCTTCGGGCGCGCCGCCGGGGAAGCGGCCGAACGGCTCCGATCGCGGCCGTCCCGCGAGCGTGATCAGCGCGACCGAGCAGTGCCCGGCGGCAATCGCCTGCGCGGCGTGGCTGACGTGGAGGATGTACGACGACCCGCCGGTTTCGGTGCTGTCGGTGTGACGTACCTTCAGCCCCATATAGTCGATCATCGACATGCCGCCGAAGCCGGGCGCGTCGCCCGCGCAGAAATAGCCGTCGACGTCCTTGAGGCTCAGGCCCGCATCGGCGAGCGCGCCGGCCGCGCATTCGGCATGAAGCTGCGGCGTGGATTTGTCGGGGGCGAGCCGGGTCGGATGCTCGAACGCGCCGGCGATATAGGCCTTGTTGCGGATCGTCACGCGGCCTGCTCCCCGAATGCCGCCATCGCGCGCTCCTTGATTGCTTTGTAGTCGAGCTTGCCGTTGGGTGCGCGCGCAACGCTGTCGACCACGAGGACGTGGCGCGGCGCCTTGTAGGTCGCCAGTTGCGATTTGACGTGGTCGCGCAAGTCCGTCTCGTCGGGCGATTGGCCGGCATGCGGCTCGACCAGCGCGACGATCCGCTCGCCGAATCGCGCATCTGGCACGCCGGTCACCGCCGCGTCGCGCACGCCGGGGTGGCGCTTCAATGCTTCCTCGACTTCCTCCGGAAAGACCTTCTCGCCGCCGGTGTTGATGCATTGCGACCCGCGGCCGAGGATGCGGACGGTGCCGTCGGCATCGACGCTCGCCCAGTCGCCGGGCATCGACCAACGCTGCCCTTCATAGGTCGGGAAGGTCTGCGCCGACTTCACCGGATCCTTGTAGTAACCGAGCGGGATGTACCCGCCGACCGCGAGCCGTCCGCTCTCGCCCGATCCCGGTTCGACCCGCCGCCCGTCTTCGGTGAAGATCGCGCAATCGGGGCCGAGCGCGAAGGTCGCGGTGGCGCTTTCGCCCTGCGCGTTGGTGGTCGAGATACCCATCCCGAACGCTTCGGACGAGGAGTAGCTGTCCATCAGATTGACCTGCGGGATGTGACGGATCAGGCCGAGTTTGTTCTCGCGGTTCCACATCGCGCCGGACGAGCCGATGATGAAGAGCGAGGACAAGTCCCAACGCCCAGGATTGGCGTCGAGCGCCTCTAGCAAGGGTTGCGCAAAGGGCTGGCCGACGATCGTCATCCGCGTGACGCGCCAGCGTTCGACCGCGGCCCACACCTCCTCGGGATCGAACTTGCCGTGCGGGAGCAGTACGACCGCGCCGCCAGACGAGATCGCGGTAAACGCGCCGATCAGGCCGGTCGCGTGCATCAGCGGCGGGGCGATCAGCGAGCGCGGCTTGATCGGCGACGCGGCGGCACGCGGACCGGCCTCCTCCGGCGCGCTCATCGGTCCTACGCCGAGCAGCGGGTTCGATCCGTAGCCGCCCTTCGCCATCAGATCGCCCTGCTGCCACATCACCGCCTTGGGCATGCCGGTCGTGCCGCCGGTGAAGATCAGGAGCAGGTCCTCGTTATGGCGGCCCCAAGGTGCGATCGTCGGCCGCTCGGCGGGAACGCGCGCGGCGAGCGCGGCGAAATTCTCGGCCCAGGCGGGCGGATCGGCGCCGATCGCGATCCAGCTCTTCACGCCGGGCATCGCGGCGCGGATCGGGTCGAGGATGCTCGCGAACCCGCTCTCGAACACCACCGCCTCGGCATCGCCATTGTCGAGCAGGTAGCGGACCTCCTCCGGCCCGTAGCGATAATTGACGTTGAACGGCGCGAGCCCCGCCTTGAACGCGGCGTAATAGGCGACCAGAAATTCGGGGCAGTTGGTGGCGTAGACCGCGACCTTGGCCTGTTGCTGCAACCCCGCGGCGAGCAGATGCGTGGCCAGTGCATCGGCCTGCGCCTCGAATTCTGCGAAGCTGACGACGCGCTCGCCCTGGACGATGGCGGGCTGGTCCGGCACCGCCGCCGCGACCGATTCCCAGATATTGGCGTAGGTCCATGCGGTCATGCGGCTCTCCTGCCGCGCGTTTCATGACGCTACGGCTTCCTCCCGAATTGGAATATCGGGTATGGTGCCGTCAACCCCGTATTCCTGCGAAAGCAGGAATCCAGGATAATGGGCGACGTCGCTTGTGGCTCTGGGCTCCTGCTTTCGCAGGAGCACTAGAGCTCGGTACGCACGTGCCACAGCTCGGGGAACAGCTCGACCTCGAGCATCCGGCGGAGATACGCGACGCCCTGCGTGCCGCCGGTGCCGCGCTTCAGGCCGATGACGCGCTCGACCGTGGTGACGTGGTTGAAGCGCCAGCGGCGGAAATAATCTTCGAGATCGACCAGTTTCTCGGCGAGTTCGTAGAGCGGCCAATGCTGTTCGGGCGCCTGATAGACCGCGCGCCAGGCCGCCTGGACCTTGGGACTTTCTTCGCGCTGGTCCGCCAGACCGACGCGCTCTTCGCCGACATCGAAACCCGACCGGCCGAGCAGCCGCACCGCCTCGTCGTACAGGCTCGGCCGCGCCAGGATCGCTTGCAACTCGCCGACGATCCCGGGCCGGTGCGCGTGGGGCTTCAGCATCGCGGCGTTGCGATTGCCGCACAGGAATTCGATCGCGCGGTATTGGTGGCTCTGGAAGCCCGACGACTGGCCAAGGTCCTCGCGAAACTCGGTATATTCGCTCGGCGTCAGCGTGCGCAGAACGTCCCAGGCGTTGTTGAGCTGTTCGAGGATGCGCGCCACTCGCGCGAGCATCTTGAACGCATGCGCCAGCTGGTCGCCGGCGATCGCGTCGCGCGCGGATTCGAGCTCGTGAACGGCCAGCTTCATCCACAGTTCGGACGTCTGGTGCTGGATGATGAACAGCAGTTCGTCGTGCGCCGTGGATCGCGGTTCCTGCGCGCCGAGGATCAAGTCGAGGCGCAGATAGTCGCCATAGGCCATCTTGTCGGCGAAATCGGTTTCGGGCCCGCCGGCGTCGCCGGCATCAGAAGGTTTTTCGGTCATGTTACCGCCGAGCGCGTCGCATAGGCGGGGTCGTCCCACAAGCGTTCGGTCATCACGCGTTCGAGGATGCGGGCGGCGTCGACCACCTCGTCCTCGCTCAGATAGAGCGGGGTGAAGCCGAACCGGATCAGATCGGGGGCGCGGAAATCGCCCACCACCCCGTTCGCGATCAGCGCTTGCATGATCGCATAGCCTTGTGGGTGGCGGAATGAGACCTGGCTGCCGCGTGCGTGCGGATCGCGGGGTGACGCGAGGTCGAGGTCCGGGCAGCGCGCCTCGACCTCCGCGATGAATCGTTCGGAGAGGCGGGTCGACTGGACGCGGATATCGGCCATATCTACGCCCTCCCACGCGTCGAGCGCGGCATCGAGCACCGCCAGCGCCAGCACCGGCGGTGTCCCGACGCGCATCCGCTCGACGCTGGCGTGCGGGCGATAATCGAGGTCGAACGCGAACGGCGCTTCGTGTCCCATCCAGCCCGACAGGATCGGCTGCGCGCTCTCGGCGAAGCGCGGCGCGACGTAGATGAACGCGGGAGCGCCGGGTCCGCCATTGAGATATTTGTACGTGCAGCCGACCGCGAAATCGGCATCGGCGGCGGTCAGATCGACCGGGATCGCGCCCGCCGAATGCGCCAAGTCCCACACCGCGATCGCGCCCGCCGCATGCGCCTTCGCGGTCAGCGCCGCCATGTCGTGCATCCGCCCGGTGCGGTAATCGACCTCGGTGATCAGCGTGACCGCAACGCTCTCGTCGATCGCGTCGGCGACGTCCTCGGGCGCGACCAGCCGCAATTCGAGCCCGCGCCCGAGTGCCTGAAGCAGCCCCTGCGCGATGTAGAGATCGGACGGGAAATTGCCGGTGTCCGACAATACAACCCTCCGCTCCGGCCGCATCGCCAACGCCGCCGACAGCGCCTGGAACACCTTGATCGACAGCGTGTCCCCGGTCGCGACACTCCCTGCCGGTGCGCCGATCAGCGTGCCGATCCGGTCGCCGACGCGGCGCGGCAGGTTGATCCAGTCGGCGGTGTTCCATGCCTTGATCAGCTGGCCGCCCCATTCGCCGCGCATCACGCCGGCCACCCGCGCCTCGGCAGCGACCGGCAACGGCCCGAGCGAATTGCCGTCGAGATAGATCATGCCCTCGGGCAAATGGAACAGCCGCCGGGTCGCCGCGAAATCGATCATGATCGCGACAGGCCCCGAAATCGCGCGGTTGTAAAGAGTGCTGGCAATGTAGGATTTCGCCTGTCAGCTATCGGTGATGGCCGACATCCGAAACATTGTGGTGCTGACCGGCGCGGGCATTTCGGCCGAGAGCGGGATTGCGACGTTTCGCGGGCCGGGCGGGCTGTGGGAGGGGCATCGGGTCGAGGATGTCTGCACGCCACAGGCGCTCGCGCGCGATCCGGAACTGGTGCATCGTTTCTACGATCTCCGCCGCGCGGCGCTGGCGGGCGTCGAGCCCAATGCGGCGCATCGCGCGCTGGCGAAGCTCGATGCCGAATGGCCTGGCGAATTGCTGATCGTCACGCAGAACGTCGATGACTTGCACGAGCGGGCGGGGGCGACGCGGATGCTCCACATGCACGGCGAATTACTGTCGGCGTTGTGCGCGGATTGCGGCGAGCGGGCGGCGTGGTCGGGAGACATGCCGCCGGGCGAAATCTGCGCGACATGCGGCGCGCCGGCGCTGCGGCCCGACATCGTGTTCTTCGGCGAGATGCCCTACGACATGGATGTCATCGAGCGTGCCTTGGCGCGCGCCGACCTGTTCGTGTCGATCGGCACGTCGGGCGCGGTCTATCCCGCTGCGGGCTTCGTCCAGACCGCGAAATACCACGGAGCGCGGACGCTGGAGATGAATCTCGACCCGTCGGAAGGCAGCGGCTGGTTCGCCGAGAGCCGGCGCGGGCCGGCCGGGGAGCTGGTGCCGGCATGGGTGGAGGCGATGCTGAAAAGCTGACTTTCGGCGTCCCGCGATCGACGTCGCTAGTGTCACCCTGGTGTCAACTTAGCGGCGCGGAGCAGTCACTCGACCCAGTCCAGCCCGATGTCCTTGAATACCTCGCGGTCCTCGTCCCAATCGGCCTTCACCTTCACGTGAAGGTAGAGGTGCACGGGTCGGTCGAGCAGTTCGCGAAGCTGCGCCCGGGCCCGCGCGCCGATCTCCTTGATCCGCGTGCCGCCCTTGCCCAGCACGATCGCGCGCTGGGTCGGGCGGGCGACCAGGATCTGCTGGTGGATCTCGACCGATCCGTCGGCGCGCTCGTCGAACTTCTCGGTCTCGACCGCGCTGGCATAGGGCAGTTCGGCGTGCAGCTGGAGGTAGAGCTGCTCGCGCGTCACCTCGGCGGCCAGCGCGCGCTCGGTCGCGTCCGACACCTGGTCCTCGGGGAAATGCCACGGCCCCTCGGGCATGTTGGACGCCAGCGCCTTCTTCAGCTCGGGCAGGCCGTCGCCGGTTTCCGCCGACACGAAGAAGGTCTCGTCGAACGCGACCGCGGCGTTCAGCCGCTCGGCATGGACCAGCAGCTTGGCCTTGTCCGCGAGATCGACCTTGTTGAGGATCAGGAACTTGCGCTCGGGCCGTCCCGCGATGCTCTCGGCGATCGGCATGACCTTGGGGCCGAGCCCGCCCTTGGCATCGACCACCAGCGCGATCACGTCCGCGCCCTCGGTCCCGCCCCAGGCCGCGGCCACCATCGCGCGGTCTAGGCGCCGTTGCGGCGCGAAGATGCCGGGCGTGTCGACCAGCAGCAGCTGTGTCTCACCCTCGATCGCGACGCCGAGCAGCCGCGTGCGCGTCGTCTGCGCCTTGGGACTGACGATCGCGACCTTCTGCCCGACCAGCGCATTCACGAGCGTCGACTTCCCCGCATTTGGCGCGCCGAGCACGGCGACGAGGCCGCAATGCTGGGTCATGCTCCCACCTGCGCGAGCAATGCTGCCGCCGCCGCGGTCTCCGCTTCCTGTTTGCTCGTGCCCGTCGCCTCGGCCTCGGCGAACCCGCCCAGGCTGACACGCACCGTGAAGCGCGGCGCGTGTTGCGGGCCGGAGCGATCGGTGACTTCGTAGTGCGGGGTCTTGCGATTGTGCGCGGCGGCCCATTCCTGAAGCGCGGACTTGGGGTGTTGCGGCGCGCGGGCGGCCGCATGGACGCGGTCGCGCCATGCGGAGCGAACGAACGCTTGCGCCGGAGCGTAGCCGCCGTCGAGGTACAGCGCGCCGATCAGCGCTTCCATCACGTCGCCCAGCACGTTGTCGCTGTCGCTCGCGCCGTCGTCGCGCGCCTGCTTGCCGAGGCGGAGGTGCGGCTGCACGCCGATCCCGCGCGCGACGTCGGCGCACACCGCACCCGTCACCAGCGCGTTGAGCCGTTTCGACAGGCCACCCTCGGGCTCGTCGGGGAACAGTTCGTACAGCCATTCGGCCATCGCCAGCCCGAGCACGCGGTCGCCGAGAAATTCGAGCCGCTCGTAATTATCCGCCGCCTGGCTGCCGTGCGTCAGCGCACGCGCGAACCCGGCGAGGTCGTTGGGCTGGTGATCGAAGGTCTCGCCAAGCCACGCGGCGAGGGTGTCGCTCATCAGAACGCTTGCCCCATCCGGCTCCAGCGCGCGGCGGTGAACCAGGTCCAGGGCAGCAACCACTGCGCGTTGCCGTCGGTCGACCAGAAGGTGATGACCGCCTTGCCCTCCAGATTCTCCATCGGGACCATGCCGAGTCCGCCCTCGGCCACCGGGAAGCGGCTGTCGCCCGAATCGTCGCGATTGTCGCCCATCATGAAGACATGACCGGGCGGCACGGTGAACACGTCGGTATCGTCCGCTCCGGCGCGCAGGCCGCGATCGAGCACCAGATAGCTCGGCCCGCCCGGCAGCGTTTCCTTGTACTGCTGATATTTGCACGCGGGCGCGCCGTTCGCTGTGGTGACATAGGAGGCGGGGCA
Organism: Sphingomonas panacisoli; assembly: GCF_007859635.1. NCBI lineage: Bacteria > Pseudomonadati > Pseudomonadota > Alphaproteobacteria > Sphingomonadales > Sphingomonadaceae > Sphingomonas > Sphingomonas panacisoli. The sequence continues at coordinate 215,095 of NZ_CP042306.1, forward strand.
GTCCGCTTCTTCCATCGGGTTGAGCTTGGGCTTTTCGTTGTAGTTCGGGGTCAGCGGGATGACGAAGTCGGCGACACGCTGCTTGGGCACGGCGACGCCGTTCAGGATCAACTGGCCGCCGCGCATCTGGATCGTATCGCCGGGCAGGCCGATGACGCGCTTGATGATATCCTCGCCATTGCCCGCCGGGGTTTTGAACACCGCGACGTCGCCGCGGGTCGGGGTCCGTGCCAGGATGCGGCCCGGGATCAGCGGAATGCTCCACGGCAGCGAGTGCCGCGAATAGCCGTAATTCCACTTCGAGATGAACAGATAGTCGCCGATGTACAACCGCGGCAGCATCGATTGCGACGGGATCGAGAAGGGCGAGAACAGGAAACTGCGGAAGATGAATACGACCACCGCGAGCTTCAGCAGGAAGCTCAGCGTGTCGCGCCAGTCCTCCTTCTTCTTTTCCTTCACGGGTTTCGTCACCGGTGCGGGCGCGGCGGGAGTCGGAATGGGGTCCGGTGCCACCATGGGCGCCTCTGGCGTGTCGGTCATGGCGCGGGGTTTGCGCATGGTGTGTCGTAAGGTCAAGGCGGAGGTAACTGGACCCGGTTCCTTGAACGGGACGTTGTGAACGCCCATTGAGACATCGCGAGTCAAAAAGGAGCGTTCGAATGGCCGACTGGAGCGAGATCGAGGCACTCAAGCGGACCCCGCTGACCCAGCTTTTCGCCGACGATCCCGACCGGCTGTCGAAATACAGCGCCGACGTCGCCGGCATCCATTTCGATTGGTCGAAGACGCATTTGACCGACGACGGCATCAAGGCGTTCGAACGGCTCGCCAAGGCGTGTGACCTGGCGGGCAAGCGCGAGGCGCTGTTCGCGGGCGAAGTGATCAACACCACCGAGGACCGCGCCGTCACGCACACGATGGAGCGCGGCGAGGGGAACAAAGACGATGTCGTCGTCGCGCAAGGGTACCATGCCCGGATGCGCGCGCTGATCGACGCGATCGAACAGGGTGCGTTGGGCCCGATCCGCAACATCCTGCACGTCGGGATCGGCGGGTCGGCGCTGGGGCCGGACCTGCTGGTCGATGCGCTGGGCCGCGAGGAAACGCGGTACGAGGTCGCGATCGTCTCCAACGTCGACGGCCAGGCGCTGGAAGAAGTGTTCAAGCGGTTCGATCCGACCGCGACCTTGCTTGCCGTGGCGTCGAAGACGTTCACCACAACCGAAACGATGATGAACGCCGACAGCGTGATCGCGTGGATGCAAGAGGGCGGGGTCGAGGATCCCTATGGCCGCGTCGTCGCGCTGACCGCGAGCCCCGACAAGGCGATCGAATGGGGGGTCGATGAAACACGCGTCCTGCCGTTCGCGGACACGGTCGGCGGGCGCTATTCATTGTGGTCGTCGATCGGTTTCCCGGCGGCGATCGCGCTGGGCTGGGACGCGTTCAGCGAGTTGCTCGAAGGCGCGGCGGAGATGGACCGGCACTTCCGGCTGGCGGCGCTGCACGAGAACGTTCCTGCGCTCGCGGCGTTCACCGACCTGTTCTATACCCAGGTCCTGCATTGCGAGACGCGCGGCGTGTTCTGTTACGACGAACGCTTGCGGCTGCTTCCCTCCTACCTCCAGCAGCTCGAGATGGAATCGAACGGCAAGGGCGCGACGCTCGACGGAAAGCCCGTCGGTCGCCCGACCGCCGCGATCACCTGGGGCGGCGTCGGCACCGATCAGCAGCACGCGGTGTTCCAGCTGCTGCACCAGGGAACGCACGTCGTGCCGCTCGAATTCATCGGCGTGATCGAACCCGGCGACACGCTGGCCGAGGACCATCATAAGGCGCTGCTGACCAGCATGTTCGCGCAAGGGGCTGCGTTGATGAAGGGCAAGCCCAACCCCGACGATCTTGCGCGGGCCTATCCGGGCGATCGGCCCTCGACGACGTTGCTGCTCGACGATCTCGACGCGCGGACGCTGGGTGCGCTGATCGCGTATCACGAGCATCGCGTGTTCGTGAACGGCGTGCTGCTCGGCATCAACTCGTTCGACCAGTTCGGGGTCGAACTCGGCAAGGAAATGGCGAAGGCGGCGGCAAAGGGCGGGGGCGATTTCGATGTCTCCACCAACGATCTGTTGAAGCGGGCGTTCGGGTAGCGATCCGTCATCCCAGCGAAAGCTGGGATCTCGGGCGGAGATATACTGCGGGAGACCCCAGCTTTCGCTGGGGTGACGAATAGGGAAATAGAATGACCGACTACGACTACGACCTGTTCGTCATCGGCGCGGGATCGGGCGGCACGCGCGCGTCGCGGGTCGCGGCGGCGCACGGCGCGAAGGTGGCGGTGGCGGAGGAATATCGCGTCGGCGGCACCTGCGTGATCCGCGGCTGCGTGCCGAAGAAGCTGCTCGTCTATGGCGCGCATTTCGCCGAGGACCTGATGGACGCGCGACGCTTCGGATGGGAGGTACCGGACTGCACCTTCAACTGGAAGACGCTGACCGCGAACGTGTTCGAGGAAGTCGACCGGATCAACAAGGCCTATACCGCGACGCTCGACAGCCACGGCGTCGAGATCATCAACGAACATGCCGAGATCACCGGGCCGAACAGTCTGAAGCTGGCCGGCGGGCGCGAGGTCACCGCCAAATATATCCTGATCGCGACCGGCGCGCGGCCGCACATTCCGACTTGTCCGGGACACGAATACGGCATCACCTCGAACGAGGCATTCCACCTCGACAGCGTGCCGAAGCGCATCCTGATCGCCGGCGCGGGCTATATCGCCAATGAGTTCGCCGGCATCTTCCACGAATTCGGCGCGAAGGTGACCTTGATCAACCGCACCGACGTGATCCTGCGCGGCTATGACGAGTCGGTCCGCGATCGGCTGCTACAGATCAGCATGATGAAGGGCATCGATTTTCGCTTCAACGCGAAGTTCGAAGGGATCGAACAGCAGCCCGACGGCAGCCTGAAAGTGTCGATGTCGAATCACGAGCCGATCGAGGTCGATTGCGTGATGTTCGCGACCGGCCGCGTGCCGAATACCGAGAACCTGGGCCTGGAAGCGGCTGGGATCGAGCTGACCGAAATGGGCGCGGTCAAGGTCGACGAGGACAGTCGCAGCAACGTGCCGAGCATCTATGCGGTCGGCGACGTCACCAACCGCGTCCAGCTGACTCCCGTCGCGATCCGCGAGGGGCAGGCGTTCGCGGACACCGTGTTCGGCAACAAACCGACGCGGGTCGACTATAACTGCATCCCAGCGGCGGTGTTCAGCCACCCGCAAATGGCGGGCGTCGGCATGACCGAGAGCCAGGCGAAGATGAAGCATGGATCAGTCAAGGTGTACCTGAGCGACTTCCGCCCGATGAAGAACGTGTTGGCGAACCGCAACGAACGCGCGCTCTACAAGATGATCTGCGACGGTGAGACGGGGAAGATTCTGGGCATCCACATGATCGGTCCCGAAGCCGCGGAAATCCTGCAGGCCGCGGCGGTCGCGGTGAAAGCCGGGCTGACCAAGGACGATTTCGACGCCACCGTCGCGCTGCACCCGACGATGGCGGAGGAATTGGTGCTGATGAAGTAGCACGCGGAGGGATCAGCATGACACATCAGCTAGGTATCATTGCCGGCATCGTCGGCTTCGTGATCTGCATCGCCGCGGCGCTAATCCTGAGCCTTGGCTCCAAATCCAAGCGGCCTGACGGTTAGTCGCCGATTTCGACACTTCAGCGCCGGCGAACTATCATACCGCCCGCAGCAGCCGCCCGGCCTTGCCGACACGCTTGCCGTCTTCGAACGCCGGCCGTCCGTTGACCATCACCAAGTCGAACCCCGTCGCCATCGCGAACGGATCGACATAGGTCGAGCGCGCTTTGACCTTTGCCGGGTCGAACAGCACGAGGTCCGCCTTCGCACCTTTCCGGATCACGCCTCGGTCGGGCAGGCGTAGGATCGCAGCGGGGAAACCGGTTGCCTTGCGCACCATCTCCTCGACCGTCAACACCTTGTCGCGCACGACATATTCCTCGACCAGTTTGGCGTAGGTACCGGTCGCGCGCGGATGGCGCATGCCGGGGCCGCCATCGGTTGAAAACGCCACCTGTTTGTAGCGCAGCAAAGCGTCCTGCAGCACCTTGTTCATCGTGAAGTGCGCTCCCGATCCACCGTCGGGGCCAAGCTTGATCAGCAAGTCGGCATAATGCAGCCCCGTTTCCTGCGCTGCCTGCGCCAATGTTTTGCCGGCGTATGGCGGCGTGCCGATCAGCAGTGCTTCGGGTCCGCCGCGCCGCGTCATCCGCGCGATCAGATAGTCACGCAATTCCTGGCGGCGTGAGGCGATCACGCCGGCATAGTCGGTCGGCGGCAACGCCCATTGCGGAAACAGGATCGCAATACCGGTATAGCCAGCCTCGTAGGGATATTCGTCGGCGGTCAAATCGACTCCCTGGCGCCGCTTCGTCTCGAGGAAATCGATCAGTTGCTGCGCGCGCCCCGCGCCTTTGCCGAACACGACCTTGAGGTGCGAGATGTGCGGGCGGGCGGGGAGCGAAGTGGATACCAGCTCGTCGATCGACGCCTCGATCTCGTCGTCATTCTCCGACCGCATATGGCTCATGACGACGCCGCTGTGACGCGCGACGACACGGCCGAGATTGGCGAGCTCGGGCGCGGAGGAATAGATGCCGGGAACATATTCGAGGCCGTAGGACAGGCCGAACGCACCCGCGCGCAGTTCGGACTCGAGCTGCGCCGCCATCCGCGCGAGTCCGTCGGCGTCGGGCCTGCGGACAGAGTCGGGTACGCCCGCGGCGCGGCGCAGCGTGCCGTGGCTGGCGAGCAGCGCGACGTTAAGATCGATCGCGGCGCGGTCGACCGCCGCCATCCAGCTCCTCGGGTCGAGGTCCTTGCCGATCCGCGGCCCGTCACCGTCCTGGCCGAGCGTGATCGTGGTCACGCCCATCGCAAGGAAGCTCTCGTACGAATCCTCCAGCGGATCGCCATGGCTGTGCATGTCGATAAAGCCCGGTGCGAGCACGCGACCTTCGCCGGCGACGGTGCGCGCCGCGCCCGCCGCAATCCGGCGCCCGGTCGGCTCCGTGACATCGGCAATGCGATCGCCCGACACGAGGACGTTGGCGAGCCGGCTCGGTGCTCCGGTGCCATCGACCAGCATCACTTCCTTGAATAGGGTCATCGGCGCGGATTGCTGGGCGAGGCCCGGCGACCATCTCGCCAGCGCCCCCGCCGCCACGGTGCCGCCGACCATCTGTCGCCGTGTCAATTGCCGGGCCATCGCCATTCCCCTCGATCGTGCGGGGACAGGCTAACAGCAGCGCTCGGCCTAGTTCAATGGCACCCCCGAAATCGTGATCCGGTGCATCAGCCGGCGATGCCCATGATAGTCGTTCATCGCGCAATGCCAGGTCGATCGATTGTCCCACACCGCGAGCGATCCCGGCGCCCATTGCAGGCGGCATTGAAATTCGGGGCGCATCGCGACCGAATAGAGGTAGGCGAGCAGCGGCATGCTTTCCTCGCGCGTCCAGCCTTCGAAGTGCAGCGTGAAAGCCGGGTTGACGTACAGGATCTTGCGGCCCGTCACCGGGTGACGGATCACTGCTGGGTGAACCGCATTGGCGTGGACGTCGTGGCCCTTCAGGTCGGCGCCTTGGTCGGTCTTCGCGTAGACGCCGTCCGCCCCGTAGATGTGATCGGCGGAGTGGACAGCGCGCAAGGTCGCCAGCGTCCCCTTGAGCCCGTCGGACAGCGAATCGTACGCCGCCCCAAGGCTCGCGAACAACGTGTCGCCGCCGGTCGGCGGGGTCTCGCGCGCGAGCAGGATCGATCCCATCGCGGGCACCTGGTCATAGCTGTGATCGGTATGCCAGCCGCCGCCGATATTGGTCGTCTGCGCCTCGGCCTTGCGGACTTCGGCGATCTCCGGGTGGCCGCCGTTCGCCGGGAAGTAGTTGTTGATGTCGATGTCGCCCCAGCGCCGCGCGAAGGCGATGTGATCCTCGGGCGTCAGTTCCTGGTCGCGGACGAACAACACGCCGCGCTCGGCGACGGCGGTCTTCAGCGCGTCGATCCCGGACTGGTCGAGCGTCTTGAGATCGATCCCACTGGCTTCGGCGCCGCACTGATCGGCGATCGGCTGAATATGCATTGGCCCTCTCCTTTGCGCCGATGATTAGCGAGTCGCTTGCGGAACGAATGCTACGATCGTAGCAATTGCGCGATGGACGTGATGGCGGCCTTGAAGCGTGGTCGATGGTTCGGCGGGCTCGATCCGGCGCTGGCCGACGCGCTGGTCGCGGCGGGGCGGGTGCGCGCGCTCGACGAGGGGCAGTGGATTTATAGCGAGGGCGACGAGGAACCCGGCCTGTGCCTGGTGGTCGACGGCGTGCTGCGGCTGGAGGTCAGCGCGGGCAGGGATCGCGGCGTGTTGCTCGGCCTGATCGGCGCAGGGCAGGCGATCGGTCAGTCGCGACGGTTCGGCGGTGGGCGGCGGATCGTCACCGCGTCGGCGCAGCGCGCGGGCCATGTGCTGCTCGTTCCCGACATCGCGCTGCCGCGGATCGCCGAACAGGCGCCGGGCGCATGGGCGGCGGTGATCGCGTTGCTATACGATCAGTTGGACGCGGCAGTGCATGCGGCGGCGCTCAACCTGTGCCTGACCCCGCGCCAGCGCATCGCGGCGCGACTGGCGCAGCTCGCCGACCATGAAGGCGTGGTCGCCGCCACCCAGGCCGACGTCGCCGAAATGTGCGGGCTCAGCCGCAAGTCGGCGAGCGGGCATATCCTGGCGCTGGCTGAAAGGGAGTGGGTCGTACCGCTGTACCGGTCGGTGCTGGTCACCAACATCGCGGCACTGCGCTCGTTCGCGGGCCTTTAAGGCTCGATCACGATCTTGCCGACCATGCGGCTGTCGCGCATCGCTTCGAACGCGGTGCGCCAGTCGGCCAGCGGATAGCGGGCATCGACGCGCGGGTGGATCTTGCCCGCCGACGCCAGTGTCCAGATTGCATCCTGGTTCTCGCGACCCTTGTCGGGAAACCGCCGGCCATATTCGCCGGCGCGGACGCCGATGACCGAGAATCCCTTGATCAGCGGAATGTTGGTCGCGACGGTCGCGATCCGACCCGAGGTGAAGCCGACCACCAGCAGCCGCCCGCCGAATGCGATGCAGCGCGTGCTTTCGTCGAATACGTCGCCGCCGACCGGGTCGTAGATCACGTCCGCGCCGCCGCCGGTCAGTTCCTTGACGGCCTCGCGAAAACCGGGCGCCGTCAGCGTTGCGTCGGTGGCGTATTCGTCGGCTATGACTGCAAGCTTCTCCGCGGACCGCGACGTCGCGATCACGCGTGCACCGAGCGCCTTGGCGAGATCGACCGCGGCCAGCCCCACGCCGCCGGTGGCGCCATGGACCACGACCCACTCGCCCGGCTGCACATCAGCCAACCGGACCAGCGACACATAGGCGGTGTTATACGCCGCACCGACGCTCGCCGCGTGCGCGAAGTCGAGGTTCGCGGGCTTGGCGCGGACGCTCCGGGCATCGACCGTGACCAATTCGGCGAACCCGCCGAGCCGCGTACCCGCGACCACTGCGACCCCTTCTGAGAAACCGCTATCGGCGTCGGCTTCCACCACCTCGCCCGCCACTTCCATGCCCGGCACGAACGGCAGATCGGGTTTGAGCTGATACTTGCCCTCGGTCATCAGCAGGTCGGGAAAGTTGAGCGACGCCGCGCGCACGCGGACCAACACTTGGCCGGGTCGCCGCATCGGATCGGAGACGTCCGCCAGCGCGCAGCCGGCGAAGTCGGGCGCCAGCGACGAGACGACGAGCGCTTTCACCCCACCCGGTTCGCGACCAGATCGTCGACCACCGCCGGATCGGCGAGCGTGCTCGTATCGCCCAGGCTCGACACGTCGCCCTCGGCGATCTTGCGCAGGATGCGGCGCATGATCTTGCCGCTGCGCGTCTTGGGCAGGCCCGGCGCGAACTGGATCGCGTCGGGGGTCGCGATCGGCCCGATTTCGGTGCGAACCCAGGCGACCAGCTCCTTGCGCAGGTCGTCGGATGGCGTCTCGTCGGCGTTCAGCGTGACATAGGCGTAGATGCCCTGGCCTTTGATGTCGTGCGGGAAGCCGACCACCGCGGCCTCGGCGACGGCGTGGTGGAGAACCAGCGCGCTCTCGACCTCGGCGGTGCCCATGCGGTGGCCCGATACGTTGATCACGTCGTCGACGCGGCCGGTGATCCAATAATAGCCGTCTTCATCGCGACGACAGCCGTCGCCGGTGAAATATTTGCCGGGATAGGTGGTGAAATAGGTCTGGAAGAAGCGGTCGTGGTCGCCCCACACGGTGCGCATCTGGCCGGGCCAGCTGCGGGCGATGACCAGGTTGCCTTCGGTCGCGCCGGTCTGGACCGCGCCCTCGCCATCGACGATCTGCGGGTCGATGCCGGGGAACGGCAAGGTCGCGCTGCCAGGCTTCAGGTCGGTCGCGCCGGGCAGGGGCGTGATCATATGCCCCCCCGTCTCGGTCTGCCACCAGGTATCGACGATCGGGCAGCGGCCCTCGCCCACGACGTCGTGATACCAGCGCCACGCCTCCGGGTTGATCGGCTCGCCGACCGTGCCGAGCAGCCTGAGCGTCGAGCGGCTGGTGCGGGTGACGAACTCGTCGCCTTCCTTCATCAGCGCGCGCAAAGCGGTGGGCGCGGTATAGAGGATTTCGACGCCGTGGCGGTCGCAGACTTGCCAGATGCGGCTGGCGTCGGGCCAGTTGGGGACGCCTTCGAACATCAACGTCGTGCCGCCGTTCGATAGCGGGCCGTACAGGATGTAGCTGTGTCCGGTGACCCAGCCGATGTCGGCGGCGCACCAATAGATCTGGCCCGGGCGGTAATCGAAGGTCAGTTCGTGGCTGAGGCTGACCCAGACGAGATAGCCGCCGGTGGTGTGGAGCACGCCCTTGGGCTTGCCGGTCGAGCCAGACGTGTAGAGGATGAACAGCGGGTCTTCGGCGTTCATCGGCTCCGGACGGCATTCGGGCTCCGCGGTTGCCAGCAGGTCGTGATACCAATGGTCGCCATCGCCCATGGCGACGGCGCCGCCGGTCGCCTTCACGACGATCACCTGATCGAGCCCCGGTGCCAGCTTGCGTGCGGCATCGACATTGGCCTTGAGCGGGACCTTCTTGCCGCCGCGCCGGCCTTCGTCGGCGGTGATGACGATGGTCGATCCGCAATCCTCGACGCGTCCCGCCAGCGCTTCGGGCGAGAAACCGCCGAATACGACCGAATGGATCGCCCCGACCCGCGCGCACGCGAGTAGCGCGACTGCAGCTTCGGGGATCATCGGTAGGTAGATCGTGACGCGGTCGCCCTTCGCGACGCCGCGCTCCTTCAGCGCGTTGGCGAACTTGCAGACGTCGGCGTGAAGCTGGCGATAGGTGATCCGGCGCGGTTGTTCGGCGGGATCGTCGGGTTCCCAGATGATCGCGACCTTGTCGCCGTTCGCCGCGAGGTGCCGGTCGAGGCAGTTGGCCGCGACGTTGAGCTTGCCGTCGGCGAACCAGGAAATGTGGAAGTCAGCCTTGTCGAACGACCAGTCGCCGGCGATCTCCGGCCGCTTGATCCAGTCAAGCCGGCGTGCCTGTTCGAGCCAGAAGCTGCCGGGATCGGCCAGACTGCGGCCGTAGAGCTTCTCATATCCCGCACGATTGACCTTCGCGCGCTTCGCCCATTCGGGTGGGACCGGATAGACGCTCTGGTCGGACATGTGGCTCTCCCTCGACGGTCCCTTGTGGCGAAAGGCGAGGGCGCTTGGCAAGCGGCGGCGATGCGGGCAGCATGAAGTTCGGCTTAAGGGGGCAAGCATGAGTGACGCGACGACCGATCAGTCTATGCACCACGGCGCGCCGGCGCATGCGCTGGAACGGCTGGTATTCTTTTCCGACGCGGTGTTCGCGATCTCCATCACGCTGCTCGGGGTCGAACTCCATGCGCCGATCCTGAAGTTCGGGGCGCCCGACGTGGACTTCGTTCAGGCGCTCGCCAATCTGACGCCCAATTTCATCGGCTTCTTCGTGTCGTTCTTCGTGATCGGGGCGTTCTGGGGCGGGCACCATCGATCGTTCGATTGCGCGCAGCATTGGTCGCCGCGGCTCGGCCTGCCCAATCTGTGCTTGCTGAGTTCGGTCGCGGCGATGCCGTTCTTCACCGCGTTCATGAGCGAGAATGTCGGCAATCGCGTGCCGACGATGGTCTATTGCATCTGGCTGACGATCGTCGCGATCTTCAACCTGTGGAACAACAGCATCGCCGTGTCGCCGGGCATCGTGAAGGACGGCATCGACCCCGAGCGGATCGCGACGATCAAGGTCCGCGGCTGGTCGGTCATCCTAGGCGCGGCGACGTCGATCGTCATCGCCTATTTCCAGCCCTGGGTGGCGCAGGTCGGGCTGTTTTCGATCGTCTTCTGGCGGCTGTTGCTGCAGCGTTTGCGGCGGCCCGCCGCGGCTAGCTAGCGGCGAGCCTGTCGATCCAGGCGGTCGATGCCGGCTTGGCCTGGCGGAGGAACGAGCCGACCACGAACAGCATGATGAAGGCGACGAAGCCCACCGCGACGATCAGGATGACCGCGAAAAAGGCGGCGGCGAGCAGCATCAAAGTAGCGAACCCGAGTTGGGGCTCGGCCTTTGCCGACAGCGCGATCGTGCGCGGGCCCTTGGCGTCGAACCAGCGTGCGGTCGTCCACAGCAACCGGCCATCGCCGTCGCGCTTGTCGCTGCATATCGTCGCCGCGACGTTGCGGAGCAAGCCCGGGGGCTGGGCGATCGGCGACTGGCTCGCGGTATAGCCCGCTTGGCGCGACGCCAGCGCCTGGAGGAGAAACTCCTGCGCTGTGCCGATTCGCTGGTCGTCACTCTCCATGGGAGGCCGAAACGATGGCGCGTCGACGTCGTCGGTCGCTGCGGGCAGCAACTCCTTCGCCTTCAACGGCGTCCCGCCCGCGACCGAATCGAGCACCACCAGCCGGCCGCCGCGCTCGACCACGCGGTAACGCGACGGCGGCGCCTCCAGCTTCATCAGCCGAAGCGCTGCTTCAGGTCGAGCATCGCCAGCGCCGCCTTGGCCGCGCCGCCGCCCTTGTCCGCCTGCGCGGGGTCGGCGCGATAGATCGCCTGCGCTTCGTTCTCGGTGGTCAGGATCCCGTTGCCGATCGCGATGCCGTCCATGGTCAGCGCCATGATTCCGCGCGCGCTTTCGTTCGACACGATCTCGAAATGATAGGTCTCGCCGCGGATCACGACGCCGAGCGCGACATAGGCGTCGTAGCGGTCGGTCTCCATCGCCAGGGCGATCGCGCCGGGAGCTTCGAGCGCACCGGGGACGGTGACGGTCTCGTGGCTGTGCCCCGCCGCCTCGATCGCGGCGCGGGCGCCGGCGAGCAGCATGTCGTTGAGATGGTCGTAGAACCGCGCTTCGACGATCAGGACGTGGGCCATCAGTTGGTCCCTCCGGTGATCGCGCGCTCGCCGACGATCGACAGGCCGTAGCCGTCGAGTGCCACGAGCGTGTGGTGCGTGTTGGTCAGCAGGATCATGTCCTCGACGCCCAACTCGGTCAGGATCTGCGCGCCCACGCCGTAATCGCGGATCTCGTCGCCCGGCGGACCGCCCGCCTTGCGTTCGAGCGCCTGGCTGAACCCGCCCGCGCCGCTCGGCGACAGCAGGACGACCACGCCCGATCCGGCCTCGCCGATCAATTCCATCGACCGCGCGAGCAAGTCGCCGCGCGCCCCGCCTTCGCCGAACATGTCGGTGAAGACGTTCATCGCGTGCATCCGGACGAGGGTCGGCTTGTCGGGGTCGATCCGGCCCTTGATCAGTGCAATCTGCTCGGTGCCGGTCGCCTTGTTGAAATAGGTGCGGGCTAGCCAATCCCCGCCCCAGCGGCTCGCGAACTTCGCTTCGGCGCGGCGTTCGACGAGGTGGTCGTGCTGGCGGCGATAGGCGATCAGGTCGCGGATCGTGCCGATCTTCAACCGGTGAGTCTCGGCGAAGGCGATCAAATCGTCCATCCGCGCCATCGTGCCGTCGTCTTTCATGATCTCGCAGATCACACCGGAGGGATTAAGTCCCGCCAGCCGTGACACGTCGACCGCGGCCTCGGTATGTCCGGCGCGGACCAGCACGCCGCCATCGCGCGCGACCAGCGGGAAGACGTGGCCGGGCGTCACGATATCCTGGCGGTGCTTCGCCGCGTCGATCGCGACCGAGACGGTGCGCGCGCGGTCGTGCGCGGAGATGCCGGTGGTGACGCCCTCGCGCGCCTCGATCGACACGGTAAAGGCGGTTTCGTGCCGCGTACCGTTGTGGCGGCTCATCAGGTCGAGCCCGAGCTGGTCGATGCGATCCTTGGTCATCGCCAGACAGATCAACCCGCGGCCGTGCTTCGCCATGAAGTTGATCGCGTCGGGCGTCGCCATCTGCGCCGGGACGATCAAGTCGCCTTCATTCTCGCGGTCCTCGTCGTCGACCAGGATGAACATGCGGCCGTTGCGCGCCTCCTCGATGATCTCTTCGATCGGGACGAGCGCGGGGCGTTTTTCGCGCTGTGTCAGATAATGTTCGAGCTTCTTGAGCGTGTCCGCGGTGGGATTCCATTCCTGCTCGTCGAGGCTGCGCAGCGAATTGGCGTGGAGGCCCGCGGCGCGGGCGAGCCCGGAGCGGGAAATCCCGCCCGAGGCGACGAGATCGCGGACGCGATCGATCAGCATCGTGCTCATGAGTCGGCGGATATCACACTGTAATGTGATGAGTCCAACGTATTTTCACATTGGCCGGGCTAAGTTGACACGAAGTTGACACTGGCGAGGTTGTTCTGCGGTAATGTGATGCCGGGTATTCGTTTTTCCGTGTGATGTCGTCGATCAGCATGCTGCCCATGGCGAGATGGTCGCAAGGCAAATCCAACATTGCCAGCATTATCGTCACCCCGGCCTTGTGCCGGGTCTGCGTCGCCTCGGGCGGTACGGCTTGTGGCTCTGCAGATGCCGGCACAAGGCCGGCATGACGGACGCTACTTGGTGGCGAGCGACTGCATCCGCTGGAGGTAACGCGCGAGGACGTCGATTTCGATATTGACCGCCTGGCCCGTTTCCAGTCCGCCGAGCGTCGTCACCGCTTGCGTGTGCGGGATGATGTTGACCGCGAAGGTCGTCCCGTCCGCCGCGTCGCTCACCGTGTTGACCGTCAGCGACACGCCATCGACCGTCACCGATCCTTTCGCCGCCACGAACGGCGCGAGGTCGCGCGCCAGCTTGAACGCGATCACGCGCGAATCGCCCGCGGGCATGACGCTAGCCACCTCCGCGACGCCGTCGACATGACCGGTGACGATATGCCCGCCGAGTTCGTCGCCCAACTTCATCGCGCGTTCGAGGTTGAGCTTGCGGCCCTGGCTCCACTGGCCCTGCGCGCTGCGCGACACGGTTTCGCCCGAGACGTCGACAGTGAACCAACCGGGTCCCCCAGGACCTGATTTGTCGATGACGGTCAGGCAGACACCCGAACACGAGATCGATGCGCCGAGATCGACCGTCGCGGTGTCGTACGCCGTCGCGATCCGCACGCGCAGGTCGCCGCGTTGCTCGATACTCTCGATCGTGCCGATATCGGTGATGATGCCGGTGAACATCAGCGGGTTCTTTCGTATTCTTCCAATACGTCGATGCCCAACATCCGCCGGTCGCGCAACCGCCAGCGGCCATGCGCGCCGGCGAGGTCGGTCAGGCCGATGTCGCCGATCGCGGGCGTGCCGCCGCCGATCAGGATGGGTGCGCGGTAGAGGAGCAGGCGATCGACCAGATCGGCGGCGAGGAACGCCGCGGCTGTCTGCGCGCCGCCTTCGACCAGGAGGTGGTCGATGTCGGTAAGGTCAATGATGGCTTGGGGCGACGTCACAACTTCCCAACCGTCATCCCCGCGAAAGCGGGGACCCAGCTCCTCAGCGTCGGTAAGCGGGGCGGGGGCGGGAGATGGGCCCCCGCTTTCGCGGGGGTGACGGGAAGAGAGCAAGAGCCGCCGTGGCGACCGATCCTCCAGACCCTCCAGCCGCACATCCAGCGTCGGCGCATCGGCTTCGTACGTCCCGCGCCCGACCAGGATCGCCTCGTGCCGCGCGCGTTCGACATGCGCGTGGGCGCGGGCAGGCGCGCCCGTAATCCACTTGCTCTCGCCGTTCGCCAGCGCGATGCCGCCGTCGAGCGACGTCGCGAGCTTGAGAGTGACATGCGGTCGCCCAAACGCCTGCCGCGTCAGGAACCCGGCCATCGGCCGCCGCGCATCGTCAGCGCGAAGGCCCGTTTCCACCGCGACCCCTGCCGCGCGCAGCCGATCGGCGCCCTTGCCGTCGGTTCGCGGATCGGGATCGCCGAGCGCCGCGACCACCGTCGCCACGCCGGCTTCGACCAGCAGATCGCTGCACGCCGGGCCACGCGGCGACTGATGCGCGCACGGCTCCAGCGTCGTATAGGCCGTCGCCCCGCGCGCCGCGTCGCCCGCCTCGGCGAGCGCCATCGCTTCGGCATGCGGTCGCCCGCCCGGCTGGGTCCAGCCGCGGCCGACGACCTTGCCATCCTTCACGATCACGCAGCCGACATTGGGATTGGGCGCGGTGCGTCCCCGCCCGCGCTCGGCCAGCGCCAGCGCGGCCTGCATCCATCGCGGGTCGGCGGTCAGAGGCCGATACTCTTCAGCTGATCATCGAGCCGCTTGAACGAGGCACGCTTCTTGGCCTCGAACTCGGCTTCCTTGGCGTCCTGGATCTTCTTCTTTTCCAGGTCGATCTTCTGCTGCGCGATGATCTCCGCGTCGGTGCGGTCGGCGCGCCAGGATTCGACATAGATGATCGTGGGCGGGACATAGGGCTTTTCGACGTTCGAACTGATCGCGAACCCGGCGACGATCAGCCCGCAGATGAAGAACGACGCGAACAGGAAGATGATCTCGTGCTTCCCGCGCGACGCGAGAAAGCGGCGCAGGTCGCCGAACGCGCGAAGCGGATTGTAGCGGGCAAGGACACTCATGCCGCGCAAGATAGGCGCGGGGCCGGTCGGAAACCAGCCCCGCGCGGGCATCACTGCTCCTGCAACTCGAACCGCAATGCCATGGTCTTCCATTGCTCGATCGGCGTGCCGTCGCTGGTCGCGGGCTTGAAGCGCCACTTGGTCAGCGCCTGTTTCTCGGCGGCCGCGAAGAAGGCGTCGCTCGCGGCGGAGACGCGCTCGACCTGCTTCACGCGGCCGTCGGTGCCGACCAGCACGCGGATCACCACGCGCCCGACATTGCCGGCACGAATCTCCGCCGCGGGATAGGGCGGCTGAAGCGCGCTGGTGTAACGAATGTCGTAGATCGTATCGACGATCTTCGGCTTGGGCGGTGTCACCGGCGTCACGGTCGGGCCGGGATCGGCGATCGGCAGTATCGGTGCGATCGGGCCGGGGTCGGTCGTGGTCCGGATCGGATTTTCGCTCGGCAGCGTCGGCAGCACCGGCGGCACGACGGTGGTTTCCTTGATCGAGCTCGGGGTGCGCGGCTGCGGCTGGGGATCGGGCGGCGGATCCTTGGGCGGCGTGATGTCGATGATCGTAATCGGCGGATGCAGGATCTTTGCGATCTTGTCCGCCTGGGTCGTGATGATCAGCCCCACGATCGGCAGCGCTGTCATCGCCAGCGCCAGGGTCATGCTGCCGGGCCTGAACCCGCGGCCGGCAGCGAATTGGTTCGCATACATACGCCGTATCCTCTCTCATCGTCCCGACGTTGGCCGTCGAGTCGTGTGATGATACAACGTTACATAGTAGAGTGCAAGGGGTAGGCCTATATCGTCACCGTGCTCCGGCGCAGGCCGGAGCGTAGGAGGATGATGCACTTCGATCGCCAACGCTCCGGCCTGCGCCGGAGCACATTGATGGGTTAGGCGGAAAGGCGCTCCAATGCCCGCGCGCGCCCGATCAGCGGGAGCAAGGCCGCCATGTCCGGGCCATGGTCGCGGCCGGTCAGCGCGCGGCGTAAGGGCAGGAACAGCGGCTTGCCCTTGCGTCCGGTTGCGTCCTTCAGCGCGGCGGTGAGCGCGTGCCAGGGGTCGCTCGACCAATCGATCTCGCCCGCGATGCGATGCGCGGCGGCCAGGAAGTCGCGGTCCTCGGCATCGACCGTCGCGTCGATCGGCCCCTCGACGACGTGCCACCAGTCCGCGGCGTCGGCGATGGTCGTCAAATTGGGCCGGATCGCTTCCCACCCCGCGCGGTCGATCCCGGCCGGCAGGCGATCGGTGACCGCGTCATAGTCGAGCTGGTGCACGATCCGCGCGTTGAGCTGTGCGAGTTCGCCCTCGTCGAACCGCGCCGGCGCCCGCCCGAAGCGCGCGAAGTCGAATGCCGCGATCAGGGGGGCGGGGTCGGCGAACGGCTCGACCGGGTCGCTGGTGCCGATGCGGGCGAGCAGCGAGACGATCGCCTGCGGCTCGATCCCTTCCTCGCGGAAATGCTCGGCGCCGAGCGACCCGAGCCGCTTCGACAACTTGCCCTCCGCGCCGGTCAGTAGCGCGGCATGCGCGAACAGCGGCACGGAGGCGCCGAGCGCGGCAAACATCTGGATCTGCAGCGCGGTGTTCGACACGTGATCCTCGCCGCGCACGACGTGCGTGATCGCCAGATCGATATCGTCGATCACCGAGGGCAGCATGTAGAGCCACGACCCGTCGGCGCGGCGGATGACGGGGTCGCTCATCGTCGCGGCGTCGAAATGCTGGTGGCCACGGATCAGATCGTCCCATTCGATCGCGCCGGGATCGAGCTTGAAGCGCCAATGCGGCTGGACGCCCTCGGCCGCGAACTTCGCGCGATCGGCGTCGGTCAGCGTCAGCGCGGCGCGGTCGTAGATCGGCGGCAGGCCGCGCCCCAACTGCACCTTGCGCTTCAGGTCGAGTTCCTGCGTGGTCTCGTACGCCGGATAGACGCGCCCCGCCGCGCGCAATTCCTCGAAGCGGCGCTCGTACAGCCCGGTCCGCTCCGACTGTCGCACGGCCGCATCGGGGGTCAGTCCGAGCCAGCCGAGATCGGCGCGGATCGACTCGACGAACCGCTCCTCGCTCCGTTCGCGATCGGTATCGTCGATCCGCAGCACGAATTGCCCGCCCCTCGACCGCGCGCACATCCAGCTGAGGATCGCGGTGCGGATATTGCCGATATGCAGGTTGCCGGTCGGGCTGGGGGCGAAACGGGTAACGGTCATCGCGCTCCCTTACGGTTCGGGCCGGGCAGCGGCAACGGGCAGCGGATGTTGCGCACGCGGAACAACAGGGTAGACTTCGGGTATGCTGATCTACCGCATCCTGTTCGGCATTGTCGCCGTCACGGCCGCGATCATCCTGTTCTTCTTCGTCTGGGGGCTGAGCGACGGGACGGCGTCGGCGGACAACATGGCGATCTGGCTGGTGTTCGCGGGCGCGCCCTGTGCGGCGTTGCTGGCCGCATACCATCTCGCGGCGGCGAACAGTCGCGTGGCGGCGTCGGTGATCCTGGCGCTCGTCGCAGTGCCGGCGACGCTAACCGGTCTGTTCTTCCTGATGCTGATCGTACTCGCACCCGACTGGCGATGAGCTGAACCGCGTGCGCCGCGTCGCGCACTAACCATGGCCGCATCGAACCGACCCGCGGTGCGTTGTGTATCGATCCGTGTCAGAAAGTATCCCGTGCCCCAGCCGTCCGCCTATCTCAACGCCATCGGCACCGCCGTCCCTAATCATGACGGGCATCGCGCGTTCGTCGATTGGGCGACGCCCAAGATCGCCGATCCGCGCCTCGCCAAGCTGTTCGGACGGATGGTCGCGCGGTCGGGGATCGAGCACCGCTGGACCGTGTTACCGCGTGCGCCCGGGGGCGGATCGCCGATCGAGCCGGGCGGATTCTACGAAGGCGGCCATATGCCGGGAACGGCGGCGCGGATGGCGGTCTACGTCGACCAAGCGCCCGCGCTGAGCATCGCCGCGATCGATCGGCTGGCGGAGCAGGTCGATATTCGCGGGATCACGCATCTTGTCGTGGCGAGCTGCACCGGGTTCGTGGCGCCGGGGATCGATCAGATCGTCGCCGCGCGGATCGGTCTGTCGCCCAGCGTCGAGCGGCTGCTGGTCGGATTCATGGGCTGCTACGCCGCGGTCGCCGCCTTGCGCAGCGCGCGACACATCGTGCGGTCGGAGCCGGGTGCGCGGGTGCTGGTGGTGTGCGTCGAACTATGCAGCCTGCATCTGCAGGACACCGCCGAGATCGAGCCGTTGCTCGCGATGCTCCAGTTCGGCGACGGCGCGGCGGCGGCCTTGGTGACGGGCGACCCGGCGGGGTTCGCACTCGATGCGCCGTTCGCGACGACCTTGCCCGATTCGGCGGGGCTGATCCGCTGGAACATCACCGACCAGGGCTTCGCGATGCATTTGTCGGGCGAAGTGCCGGGGCGGATCGCGGCGGGACTCGCCGATCCCGATTTCGCTAGCGCCGCGCTGGGCGGCCGTGCGCCGGAGGAGATCGACGGCTGGGCGGTGCATGCCGGCGGACGATCGATCCTCGACGCGGTCGAAAGCGCCTATGCCTTGCCGCAGGGCGCCTTGTGGGCATCGCGCGAAGTGCTGCACGACAACGGCAATATGTCGTCGGCGACCTTGATGTTCGCGCTGGCGAAGATGTTGGCGGCGCGGCCGGTCGAGCATGGCGTGGCGCTGGCGTTCGGGCCGGGACTGGCGGCGGAAGGCTTCGGGTTCCGGAGCGCGGCGTGACGCTGGCGACACGCGCCATCGCCGAGGAGCTGATGGACGCCGACGATCTCGACGCCGCGACGTATGGCGCGGTTGTCGGCGATCTCGCCAAGGTCAACGTGGTGACGATGGCGCGGCGGCTGACCTTGAGCTTCGTGCGGCGCGCGCTCGGCGAGCGGAAGACGTTCAAGCTGCTCGATGTCGGGTTCGGCGATGGCGATATGCTGCGGACGATCGCGCGCTGGGCGGCAAGGCGCGGGATCGAGGCCGAGCTGGTCGGGGTCGATCTCAACCCGCGCAGCGAACGCGCGGCGATGGCGCACACCCCGCCGGGCATGGCGATCCGCTGGATCACCGGCGACTATGCCGATCTGGCGGCGCAGGGCTGGGACATGGTCATTTCCAGCCTGGTCGCGCATCACATGACGCACGACCAGCTCGTCGCCTTCCTGCGCTTCATGGAAGCCGAAAGCGCGATGGGGTGGCTGGTCAACGACCTGCATCGCCACGGCTTCGCGCATTGGGGCTTCCCGATCCTGGCGCGCGCGTTCGGGTGGCATCGTATCGTCCGGCTCGATGGTACGCTGTCGATCGCACGGTCGTACCGCCCGGATGAGTGGCCGCCGATCCTCGCCGAAGCCGGGGTCAGCGACGCCCGGGTCTATCGCGCTTTCCCTTTCCGGCTGTGCGTCGAACGCCTGCGCTGATCGTCGGCGGCGGGCCGGCCGGGGCGACGGCCGCGCTGTTGCTGGCGCGGGCGCGCGCACCGCATCTGCTGATCGAGCGCAGCGCCGAGACCGGCGACGCCTTGTGCGGCGGGTTCTTGAGCTGGCGGACGCTGGAGACCCTTTCGGCGATCGGCATCCGGCCGAGTGCGCTCAACCGCGATCACATCCGGCGGTTGCGGCTGTTTGCGGGTCAGCGAAAAGCGGAGGCGTGGCTGCCGCGTCCGGCGATCGCGGTATCGCGCTGGCGGCTCGATACGTTGCTGCTGGAACACGCAATCACCGCCGGCGCGGTGGTCGAGCGTGGCGTCGCTGTGCGTGGGGTGGAAGGGCTAACGGTCCGTCTTGCCGACGAAAGCGAGATCGCCGCCGACGCGCTGTTCCTCACGACGGGCAAGCACGATGTGCGCGGACTGGCGCGGCCGGTCGAGCGCGACGACGACCCGGCGCTGGGGCTGCGCGTTCGGCTCGGGCCGTCCGATGCGCTCGACCGCATGGTCGGTGGGACGATCGAGCTGCATCTGTTCGATCGCGGCTATGCGGGGCTCGCGCGGCAGGAGGACGGGACGGTCAATTGCTGCATGGCAGTGCATCGCTCGCGCCTGACCGAGGCCGGGTCGCCCGACGCCCTGCTTGACCGGCTGGGGCGCGAATCGCCGCGGCTTGGCGACCGGCTCGCCTATCGCGCGAACAGCACGGCGATCGATGCCGTCGCCAACGTCCCCTATGGCTGGCGGGCGACCGACACGGCGCCCGGCCTGTTCCGGCTCGGCGACCAGGCGGCGTGCATCCCGAGTCTCGCCGGCGAAGGCATGGGGATCGCGATCGAAAGCGGGCTGCGCGCCGCGAACGCCTATCTGCGTGGCGGTCCGGAAGCCGCGATCGCCTATCAGCAGCGACTCGCGCGTGATCTCGCCCGCCCGTTCGCCGTCGCCGGCACGATCCGCGCCGCCGCCGAGCGCCCATTATGGGCATCCGCGCTCACCTGGGCTGTGCGCCTGACGCCACAAATCGCCGGAATCGTCGCGCGGCTAACGCGCGTTACGCACATGCCGCTTGACGCCTGACCCGCGCGCTCCGATTTCGGTCCGCATGGAACATTTATCGCTGTCCGAGTCCGAATGGCGCAAGCGCCTGACTCCCGAGCAATATCACGTGCTGCGCGAAGCCGGGACCGAGCGCGCGTTCGGCGGCATCTATAACGACAACAAGGCGGACGGCATCTACGCCTGCGCCGCGTGCGGGCTCGACCTGTTCGACAGCGCCGACAAATACGATTCGGGATCGGGCTGGCCGAGCTTCACCCAGCCGATCGCGCCCGATCACGTCACAGACCATAGCGACGTCAGCCACGGCATGACCCGCACCGAAAGCCGCTGTGCGCGATGCGACAGCCATCTCGGCCACGTCTTCCCCGACGGTCCGCCGCCGACCGGGCTGCGGTACTGCATGAATTCGGTGAGCCTCGACTTCGAACCGCGGGATGCCGATTAACCACGGCTTGTAGCAGCGACTCTAGTCCGGTATCCCGCCGTCCGTGGCGCGCGCTTCCACTCGTATCGTACCCAAATGGCGGCGCTGGCTGATGCTGGCGTTGAAGGTCACCGGCGTGGCGTTCGTCCTCGCCTTTCTCGCCTTGGTCATCGCGGTCTACGTCACGCGCGGGCAATTGCCGAGCTTCGACGAACTCAAGTCTTCGCCCAACGGCCAGATGATCCGCGTGCTCGCCGCCGACGGCACGCCGATCGTCAGCCTGGGGCCGAGCTATGGCGAGTGGCTGACCTACGACCAGATCCCGCAAGTCATGAAGGACGCGATGGTCTCGGTCGAGGATCGCCGATTCCGCGAGCATTGGGGCGTCGATCCGGTCGGCGTCGCCCGATCGGTGCAGGTGCGCATCACCGAGGGCCATTGGAAGCAGGGCGGATCGACGATCACCCAGCAGCTGGCGCGCAACATCTTCCTGTCTTCGGCCAAGCAGTTCGGCCGCAAGTTCCGCGAGGGCATCCTGGCGCTCGCCATGGAGCGCAAGTTCACGAAGGATCAGGTGCTCGAACTCTACCTGAACAAGGTCTATTTCGGCGGCGGCGCGTACGGGATCGACGCCGCGAGCCGGAAATTCTTCGGGCATGGCGCCGATCATCTGACCTTGTCCGAAGCTGCGATCATCGCCGGCCTGGTCAAAGCGCCGTCGCATTATTCGCCGACCGCCGACGCCGAAGCCGCGGTCGGGCGCGCGGGCGTCGTGATCGGGCTGATGAAGGAAACCGGCAAGATCAGCCCGACCGAAGCCGCGGCCGCCGATCCCAAAACGGTCAAGCTCGCGCCCGAACCCAATCAGAACAGCGTGCGCTACTTCACCGATTGGGCGCTGCCGCAGCTGGAGAATTTGATCGACGAGCCCAACCGTCCGCTCGAAGTGTGGACGACGATCGATATCAAGATGCAGAAGGCCGCGGACGACGCGATCCGCAACAATGCGCCGGGCAATGCGCAGGGCGCGCTGATCAGCCTCGACCGCGACGGCGCCGTCCGCGCGATGGTCGGCGGCAAGGACTACGTCACGTCGAACTACAACCGATCGATCACCGCGCTGCGCCAGCCGGGCTCGTCGTTCAAATTATTCGTCTATCTGGCCGCGCTCGAAGCCGGCAAACGACCGGGCGATCCGATCGTCGACGAGCCGATCACGATCGAGGGCTGGAGCCCGCGCAACTCGTCGGGCCGCAACGCCGGGCAAATGGATATCCGCACGGCCTTCGCCTATTCGGTCAACACCGTTGCGGCGAAACTGGGCCAGGAAGTCGGCTTCACGACGATCGCCGACATGGCGCGGCGGTTCGGCATTTCGACGCCGATCTCGACCTATCCCTCGATGGTGCTCGGCTCGAACGACGTCCGCGTGATCGATATGACCCGCGCCTTCGCCAGCGTGGCGAACAAGGGCGTGGCGGTAACGCCGTACGGCATCACCAAGGTCACATCGATGGGCGAGACAATCTACAGCCACGAGGTCGATCGCAGCCACGTCCTGGTCGCGCCCTATGTCGCGCAGGAGATGACCGACCTACTCCAAACCGCGGTCAATACGGGCACCGGCCGCGCCGCGCAGATCGGACGTCCGGTCGCGGGCAAGACGGGGACGACCAGTTCGAACAAGGACGGCTGGTTCATCGGCTTTTCGTCGGGGCTGACGACCGGTGTGTGGATGGGCCGCGACGACGCCAAGGTCGTGCCGGGCCTGCAGGGCGGCACCGCGCCGGCGCGCGCATTCGCCGCGTTCATGAAGATCGCGACCGCCGGGCGCCCGGTCGAGCAATTCGACACCGCGGTGACCCTGCCCGAATTCCAGCTCGAGAACGAAAGCGATTTCGGCCTGCCCGACAATGGCGGCGGTTCGCTGGTCGATCCCGACGGCAATCCGATCCCGCAGGATCAGATCGCGCCCGACGACGGGATCGGCGGGGGCGATGCAGGCTCGCCGCCGAGTTCGGAGGACGACACGCCGCAGACCGCGCCCGACGGCCCGCCCAAGACGACCGACCGGATCGACAAGAAATGGCTCGACCGCGTTACCGGGGGCGATTCGAGCGGGGGCAAGCGCCCGCCGTCACGCGATCATTCGCAACCCGTGGATCGTCCGCGCGACGTTCAGCCGCGTCCCAACCAGTGAAGTCCCGCACCGTGGCGTTTGAGCCACGCGCGCGCGGGCGACGGATCGGCGCCGTACAGGTCGCGTAGCGCCGCGTAGAAAGCCGGCGAATGGTCCATGTGGAGCCGGTGCGCGACTTCGTGCGCGACGGTTGCGCGGCGCACGTGCGGCGGCGCGCAGATCAGCCGCCAGCTGTAGCGGATCGCGCCGGTCGATGCGCAACTGCCCCAGCGGGCCTTCGGGTCGGCAACCGATACGCGGCTGACCGTCACGCCTGCCTTGGCGGCGTAGCTGGCGGTTTCCTCGGAAAGGACCGTCAGCGCGCGGCGCTTGAGCCAGGTCTCGATCCGTCGGGAGAGTCCTTCGATCGGGCCGCCGCAAAGCAACACCTCGTCATGCCGGACTTGATCCGGCATCCCGCTTCTTCGTTCATCAATCGATAAGCGGGACCCCGGCTCAAGGCCGGGGTGACGAAGAAGGGTGATGGTCCGCGGACGCGCCGGATCCCAATCGATCACGACGTCCTCGCCCTCGATCGGGATCACCGCGCCGGGCGCGAACGGCCGTGTATCGGGCAGGCGGATGCGTTGCGCGTCGATCCAGCCGCGATGCTCCTCCGCCCAGGCCATCGCGCGCTTCAGCGACGCGCGCGGCGGCAGGGTCAGGCGCACCCGCCCGCTCGCTGGATCGACCGACAGCCGCATCCGTCGCGCCCGCGCATGCCGGACGATCTCGATCTCCGCGCTCACAATTTGCGATCGACCAGGTGGAATTCGAGCTCCCCGGCATCGTCTTCGCTGACGGTCCAGCCGCGCGTCGATTCGCCCGCGCGATGCACCGCCTCGCGGTCGCCGCAGACGAGGTAGTGCCAGTCGGGCAGCTTCTCCCCGTTCGCCCGCAACCGATACGCGCAGGTCGAGGGTAGCCATTCGGTCGAATAGACGTTGTCGTTGGTCAGCCGCACGCAATCGGGGACGTAGGTGCGGCGGTTCTTGTAGTCCTTGCATTGCGCGGTGCGGCGGTCGAGCAATTTGCACGCGACGTTGGTGGGGTAGAGCTCACCGGTCGTGTCGTCCTCCAGCTTGTGCAGGCAGCATTTGCCGCAGCCGTCGCACAATGCCTCCCACTGGCCGCGGTCCAGTTCGGCCAGCGTCTTCGTTTCCCAGAATTTGTCCGTGGTCATTTGACCCAGCGCTTGATCTCGTCGGCGGTCGCGTCGGCGCCCTGATCGGTGGGTAGCAACGCGATCGGCTTGTTGTCGGGATCCATCAGATAGGCGGCGTTGGAGTGTCCGACCAGATAGCCGCCCTCGGCATTCGGTTTTTCCTTCGACGCCGACACGCCATAGGCTTTGCGCACCTTGTCGATCGCGGCGACG
Source organism: Sphingomonas panacisoli (assembly GCF_007859635.1). Taxonomy (NCBI): domain Bacteria; kingdom Pseudomonadati; phylum Pseudomonadota; class Alphaproteobacteria; order Sphingomonadales; family Sphingomonadaceae; genus Sphingomonas; species Sphingomonas panacisoli. The sequence goes on from NZ_CP042306.1 coordinate 239,691, forward strand.
CTGCCGGTCAGCCCGACGAACCGCGGGTAGAAAGCGTGGACGAACTGGCCGACGACCTTCGGCGTGTCGCGTTCGGGATCGACCGTGACGAACACCGGCACGACCTTCGCCGATACATCGGGGTCGCTCTTGTCGAGCGCGCGCATCGCCGCGCCGATCGTTTGCGCCGTCGTCGGGCAGATATCGGGGCAGAAAGTATAGCCGAAATACATGATGCGGTACTTGCCCGCGAAGCTCCGGTCGGTGACCGGCTTGCCGTCCTGGTCGGTCAGCGAGAACGGCCCGCCGATCCGGGCGCCCTCGAGCGGCGGCGGCGTAGCCGGCGTGGAGGAACACGCCGCGGCCGAAAGCGATAGAAGGATGACGAAGCGGGAAAAATTCATCGCGGTGTCAGCCTTGATCCGTTAGGGGCGGGTACGCAAGTTCGTCGCTCAGTACCAAGGTATCGACCCATGGCCTCTTCGTTTCTCCGTCTCGCGCTCGCCGGCACATTGCTCGTAACCGCGATGCCCGCCACTGCGCAGCTACTCGGCGGGTCGCCCGGCTACCAGTTCCTCGACGCTGTGCGCGACGACAAGGGGACCGAAGTCGACAAGATCCTCGCCAAGCCGGGGACGCGGATCATCGACACGCAGGATCCGACGACGGGCGAAACCGCGCTGCACATCGTCGCCAAGCGCAACGATTCGAAATACGTGACCTACCTGCTCGCGCGCGGCGCCAACCCCAACATCAAGGATCGCGAAGGCAACACGCCGTTGCTGGCCGCGATCGACCGCGGGTTCGCCGGGCTGATCCCGATCCTGCTGAAGGGCAAGGCGAACGTGAATTTCGTCGGCCAGGGCGGCCAGACGCCGTTGATCAAGGCGGTGCTGCGCCGCGACGAGGAAATGGTCCGCGCGCTGCTCGCCGGCGGTGCCGATCCCGATCGCAAGGACTATCAGGCGGGCAAGTCGGCGCGCGACTACGCCAACGAGGATACGCGCAATTCGACGCTCGCCAAGCTGTTCAAGGACGTGCCTGTGACGAACCGCCGCGCCGTATCGGGGCCTACGCTGTAATCGGCTCGGTACCGGCGCCGGGCAGCTTCTTGAACAGCGTCCGATCCTCGGGCTTGAACGCGTAGCGCCACACGACGAACAGGAAGGCGCCGACCAGGGCCGGCTCGCCGAACAGCAATTCGGCCCATTCGAGCCGCTTGGGCAGCCACGTGAAGAACGTCCCGACCAGCACCGACGCGGCGATCGCGGCGAGGAACGACCAGCGCCACGCCAGCACTCGCGCGCCGAGCATCCGACGCAGCACGCCCGCCTTGATCAGCGAGGTCATGGTCAGCGACAGCAGCAGCGCGATGGCCGGTCCCGCCGCCTGGTAATTCACCGGATAGCCGAGCGCCCGGATCGCGTGGATCAGCGCGAAACTGAGTGCGATCTGGAAGCCCAGCATGAAGATCGAGATGGCGAGGTTGAAGTGCCGCGCCATGTAGACGAGCGCCGCTTCGCTGACCGCGCCCTGCGTCGCGAGCACCTCACCCCAGAGCAGGAACGCGAGCGCGGCGGTGCCGGCGACGAATTGCGGGCCGATCAGCCCCATCACCGCTTCGCCCGGGATCGATCCCATCAGCGCGACGATGGCCTGCGCCGACATGATCCAGAACCCGACCTGGCGCACCTGTTGCGCGATGGCGGCGCGATCGTTCTTGGCCAGGCTCTGCGTGATGACGGGGCCGAGGATCGGGTCGAAGCTCGACTTCAGCTTCTGCGGGATCGAGCTGATCTGCTGCGCCATGTAGTAGATGCCGACGATCCGCGGCTCGAACACCATGCCCAGGATGAATCGGTCGACATTGCGCGTGCCCCATTCGATCGTCTCGGCCCCTGCCAGCGGTGCGTTGCGCCGCGCCATGACGGCGACCCGGCCGAGGTGCGGACGCCAGCCGCGCGGCAGGCCGTAACTGCGCAGCATCGGGACCAGCGACGCGATCATCGCCGCGGTCAGCGCGGTCATGTACGCCAGCGTCAAGCCGTCGTCGCGCGCGACGTAGTAATAGACCAGCACCGCGACCGAGATCGTCCACGGCTCGATGATCGCGCGCGCCGTCACCGACGCCTTGATGTTGCGGCGGTAGGCGAGCGCGGCGAGCGCCACGTCGGATAGCGAAATCGGGATGATCGTCAGCGCGAACCAGCGATCGAACCCGTCGGTGACACCGTCGGGAAACATCACTTGCGGTATCGCGAACAGGAATCCGCCGATGATCAGCCCGGCGATCAGCGCGAGCAGCAGCGCGTCCCAGACGGTGCGGATTTCCTGCTGCGCGTCCTCCGCTTTGGCCAGCGCCAGCGCGAGCCCCCGCTTCAGCCCCAGCGTCGCGATCAGCGCGCCGAGCTCGATCACCACCACCGCCAGCGCATAGCGTCCCACCGCATCCGGCCCATACAGCCGCCCCGCGACGAACAGGAACGGCATTCGCGCGATCAGCCGGATCGCGAACCCGCCGATATTGGTCCGTCCCCCCTTGGCGAGCGCGCCGATTTCGTCGGGCGCGGCGGCGGGAACCGCGGTCTCGGTCAATGCGCGGCGCCCCAGCTCGCACCCGTGCCGATCTCGATCGCGAGCGGGACGTTGAGCGTGATCGCGGGTTCGGCCGCCGTCGCCATGACGCGTTCGATCACCGGCTTGGCCGCCTCGACTTCGCTCTCCGGCACTTCGAACACGAGTTCGTCATGGACCTGGAGCAGCATCTTCGTGCCGGTCAGCCCGGCCTCGGTCAGCGCCGGTCCCATCCGCGCCATCGCGCGCTTGATGATGTCGGCGCTGGTACCCTGGATCGGCGCGTTGATCGCGGCGCGTTCGGCGCCCTGGCGGACGTGCTGGATCGGCGACTTGATCTGTGGGAACCAGGTCTTGCGGCCGAACAACGTCTCGGTGTGGCCGCGGCGGCGCACACCCTCCAACGTATCGTTGATATAGGCCGAGATGCCGGGGAAGCGCTCGAAATATCGACTGATCATCGCCTGCGCCTCGTCGGCGTCGATCTCCAGCCGGCCGGCCAGGCCCCAGCGCGAAATGCCGTAGAGGATCGCGAAGTTGATCGTCTTCGCCCGCCCGCGCGTGTCGCGATTGACCTCGCCGAACAGCTCGTTGGCGGTCGCGGCGTGGATGTCCTCGCCGCGCAGGAACGCGTCGCGCAAGGGGGGTACGTCGGCCATGTGCGCGGCCAGCCGCAGCTCGATCTGCGAATAGTCGGCGGCCAGGATGACGTGGCCCGGCTCGGCGATGAAGGCGTCGCGGATCTGGCGGCCCGTCTCGGTACGAATCGGGATGTTCTGCAGGTTCGGGTCGGTCGAGGAGAGGCGGCCGGTCTGCGCGCCGGTCAGGCTGTAGCTGGTGTGGACGCGGCCGGTCTGGCGGTCGATCTGCTGCTGGAGCGCGTCGGTATAGGTCGATTTGAGCTTCGACAGCTGGCGCCAGTCGAGCACCAGGCCGGCGATCACGACGCCCTCCGCCTTCATTTTTTCCAGGACGGTGACGTCGGTCGAATAGGCGCCGGACTTGCCCTTCTTGCCGCCCTTCAGTCCCATCTTGTCGAACAGGATCGCGCCGAGCTGCTGGGTCGAGCCGATCTGGAACGGCTGGCCCGCCTCGGCCTGGATTTCCTCTTCGAGCCGCGCCATCTCTTGCGCGAACTGGCCCGACAGGCGCGACAGATGATCGCGATCGACCTTGATCCCCGCGCGCTCCATGCCGGCGACGACCGGGATCAACGGGCGATCGACCATCTCGTAGACGCGACTTCCGCCCTCATACGCCAGCCGCGGCTTGAACCGGGTCCATAGCCGCCATGTCACGTCGGCATCCTCGCCGCCGTAGCGCGTCGCCTCGGGGAGCGGGACTTGCGCGAAGCTGATCGCCTTCTTGCCGGTGCCGGTCACGTCCTTGAAGCTGATGCAGGTGTGTTCGAGCACGGCGTGCGCGACCTCGTCCATGCCATGCCCGGCGAGGCTCTGGCCGGCGTCCAGGTCGAAGCTCATCACCATCGTGTCGTCGATCGGGGTTACGTCGAGCCCGTGGCGGATCAGCACGTTGAGGTCGTATTTGATGTTGTGGCCGATTTTGAGCACGCCGGGATCGACCAGCAGTAGACGCAGCGCCGCGACCACCTCGGCGAGCGGCAGCTGCGGCGGCACTTCGCCGAACATGTCGTCGCTCGACCGGTGGCCGATCGGGATGTAGCAGGCGCGGCCGGGCTTGGTCGCGAGACAGATGCCGACCAGGTTCGCCGCCATGCTGTCGAGCGAGTCGGTCTCGGTATCGATCGCGATCGTGCCGCTGGCGTGGCTCTCGGCGATCCACGCATCGAGCTGGTCGAGCGTCGTCACGGTCTCGTACGTGCCACAGTCGATCGGCGGCAGCTCGATGAAATCGGGCGTGTCGGATTCGGCGACCGCGACCGCCGCGGCAACCGGATCGGCGGTCTCACGGCCCGGCGCGTGCGCAGCCATACGCGACAGGAGGGTCTTGAACCCCTGATCCTCCAGGAACGCGCGCAAGGGTTCGGGTGGGATGCCCTCTAGCTTCAGCTCGTCGAGCGTGTGCGGCACCGCGGTGTCGGTGTGGAGCGCGACCAGCTTGCGTGACAGCCGCGCCATCGCCTCATGCTCGATCAGACTGTCGCGCATCTTCGACGGCTTCATGTCGGGCGCGGCGGCCAGCACGGCGTCGAGATTGTCGTATTCGACGATCAGCTTCGCCGCCGTTTTCGCGCCGATCCCCGGCACGCCCGGCACGTTATCGACCGCATCGCCCATCAATGCGAGGACATCGCCGAGCTGGTCGGGGCGCACGCCGAACTTGGTCTGCACGTACTCGGCGCCGCGCCGTTCGTTCTTCATCGTGTCGAGCATGTCGACCTGCGGCTGGATCAGCTGCATCAGGTCCTTGTCGGAGCTGACGATGGTGACGTCCCACCCCGCCTCGACCGCGCGGCAGGTATAGGTGGCGATGATGTCGTCGGCCTCGAACCCTTCTTCCTCGATGCACGGCAGCGAGAAGGCGCGGGTCGCTTCGCGGATCAGCGGGAATTGCGGGATCAGGTCTTCGGGCGGCGGCGGACGCTGCGCCTTGTACTTGTCGTAAAGGTCGTTGCGGAACGTGTGGCTGCCCTTATCGAGCACCACCGCCAGGTGGGTCGGCCCCTCCGCCTTGTCGAGCGCGTCGGCCAGCTTCCACAGCATCGCGGTATAGCCATAGACCGCGCCCGCCGGGGTGCCGTGCCGGTTGGTGAGCGGCGGCAGCTGGTGATAGGCGCGGAAGATGTAGCCGGAGCCGTCGACGAGATAGAGATGAGGCATCGTGGCACGGAGATAGTACAGCCGCGCCTCACGACAAAGCCCGGTTATTGTCGCGAAATGCACGGCCGCTTCCGCGCGCGGGCAAAACGTTTTAGGCTTGTCGCATGCCAGCGACCGATGAAAAAGCCGCCCGCCTCGCCGCGCAGCTTCGCGCCAATCTGAAGCGCCGCAAGGAGCAGGCACGCGGGGGCGCCGCGTCGCCGGTGACGAAACCCGATGACGCGGCCCGCGCGGACGATTAGGAACCCGGCGATGCACCGACCCACGCTCTCGATCGTCGTCCCCTGCTACAACGAAGCGCTGACGCTGCCGCAGCTCCACGCGCGCGTGTCGGCCGCCGCCAAGGCCGAGGTCGGGGAGGATTACGAACTCGTCCTGATCAACGACGGATCGAAGGACGATAGCTGGCCGATCATGCAGCGGCTGTCCGCGGAGGATCCGCGGCTGGTCGCGATCAACCTGTCGCGCAACCACGGCCACCAGCTCGCGCTCACCGCGGGGCTCGATCTGTGCGCGGGCGAGCAGATCCTGGTGATCGACGCCGATTTGCAGGACCCGCCCGAATTGCTGGGGGAGATGCGCGCGAAGATGGCGGCGGAACAGGCCGACGTGGTCTATGCCGTGCGCCGCAAACGCGACGGCGAGACATTCTTCAAGAAGGCGACCGCGGCGGCTTTCTACCGCTTGCTCGACCGCGTCACCGACACGCCGATCCCGCTCGACACCGGCGACTTCCGGTTGATGAGCCGGCGCGCGCTCGACGCGTTCCTGAGCCTACCGGAACAGGCGCGCTTCATTCGCGGCATGGTGGCCTGGGTCGGTTTCCGCCAGGTGCCGTTCCCCTACGACCGCGCCGAACGATTCGCGGGCGAGACCAATTATCCGCTGTCGAAGATGCTGCGGCTCGCATTCGACGCGATGACGGGTTTTTCGACCAAGCCGCTGACGCTCGCGAGCCATTTCGGGGTCGCGCTGGGCGGCGCGTCGGTGCTGCTGCTGATCTACATCGCGTATGGATTCATTCGCGGGAATGCGGTGCCGGGCTGGACCAGCCTGGCGTTCATCGTCGTGCTGCTCGGGTCGGTGCAGATGTTCGTGCTCGGCATGATCGGCGAGTATCTCGGGCGGCTCTATGTCGAGAGCAAAAGGCGGCCGCTCTATCTGGTCAGCGATGTCGCGGGACCGGTGCAGGGAACCGCGAAGCTCGGCTATCGCGCCGGCGACGGCCACCACATCGCCGTCGCCCCGACCGCGCCGGAAGCGGTCGAGGAACAGAAAGCGGCGGAGTAAATCCTTCCCCGGAGGGGGAGGTGGCAGGCGCAGCCTGACGGAGGGGTATTCGCCTTATCGCAACCACGCTGCTTGGGCGCGCTACCCCTCCACCATCGCTGCGCGATGGTCCCCCTCCCCTTGCAGGGGAGGATCAGCTTTTCGGCACCGCCAGCGTCAGGATCGACACGCCCGGCGTCATCGGCAGCCGACCGACGAGATGCCGTTCCAGCCGAAAGATCGCCTCGAACGCCTTGTTGAGCGGCTTGGCGGGGGGTGAATCGTCGCTGTCGTCGCGGCCGGTCATCCGCCCCGCGACGCGTGCCGCGGCGGCGAGCGGGAACAGCAGCGAGTTGAAATAGCCGAGCTTTTTCGGCGTCAGGCCGGCCGCGTCGATCGCCGCTTTCAGGCTCGCCTTCGAATAGCGCCGGTGGTGATGGTTCACGACGTCGTGCGCCGACCACATCCATTGGTGCGCGGGGACTGCGATCAGGATCTTGCCGCCGGGTTTGAGGCATTCCTTCATCGCCGTCAGCGCGGCGACGTCGTCCTCGATATGCTCGACCACGTCGAGCACCGCGATCATGTCGTACGCGCCGCGTTCGATGCCGGGCAGCGCGGGAAGGGGCGCGTCGCTGACCGGCTTGCCCAGCCGTTTCGCCGCGATTGCACGCGCGGCGGGATCGATCTCGATCGCATCGACGTCGCCGAACTGCATCAGCATCGGCAGATTGTGTCCGGTGCCGCAGCCGATCTCCAGGATGCGCGCGCCCTTCGGCAGATCGGCGTAGCGCGCGACGTAGTCGTGCAGGATGTCGCGCCGCGCGGTGTACCACCAATGCGTCGAGTCATGCTCCGCCATGCGGTCGTAGACGATACGGTCCATCTTACCCGAATACCCATTGGCGGTTGAGCGCGAAAGTCGCGAGCGGCGTGATCGTGACGATCGGGATCAGCGGCAGCCATTCGGGGCCGTGAAACAACGGCCCGGTGATGATCCAGGTGAACAGCGCGTTGAGCACCAGCCCGAAGCCCTGGACGAGCAGGAACTTGCCGTGCTGCCTGCCGCTATTGTCGCGCTCGCCATGGCCCTTGAAGCTCCAGAAGGAGTGCAGGAAGAACCCCGCCGTGACGGCGACGAGAAACGCCGGCGGCACCGCGAACACCGCCTTGTTGCCGGTGAACACCCACCAGGCGAGCGGCAGATAGACGGCCGAATAGATGACGGTCGAGATCACCCCGGCGATGCCGAAGCGGATCAACTGGCCGAGCATGCCGCTTGCGCGCATCGCATCGAATTGTTTGAGGATTGCCGTCACACGCTTGCCCTAGAGGTGGCGGCCGCCCTAATGCGCGGAAAGGCGCGAGGGAAGCATTTTGAACGACATCGACAAGCCGGACGCGATGGCGACGCTCGACCGCGACCTCGCGGCGCTGGATCGGAGCCTGGCGGAGCGGTGGGGCGATTTCGTCGACGAGCTCGACCGCCACTGGATGCGCTACGTGATGATCACGTGGCTGCTGATCGCGTTCTGGTATGTCGGTACCGAATGGCCGCGCATCCAGGCGCTGGCGTTGGGCGATACCGACGACAATATGCGGCTGATGCAGGTCCGCGCGCTGCTCAACGGGCAGGACTGGTACGACCTGCGCAATTACTATCTCAACCCGCCGGGCGGGTTCGACATCCATTGGAGCCGTATCGTCGATCTGCCGATCGCCGGGCTGATCCTGCTGCTGCGGCCGTTCGTCGGGACGCCGGAGGCCGAGCGGCTGGCGTGCGGAATCGCGCCGCTGTTGCCGCTATCGATCGCGTTCCTCGGCCTTGGCGCGACCGCGCGGCGGCTGATCGGGAAGCATGCCTGGCCGCTGGCGCTCGCGTTGATGGCGTTCGCCTGCACGTCGACGATGCTGATGTTCGCGCCCGAGCGGATCGATCATCACGGCTGGCAGCTCGCGATGCTGAGCCTGACCGTGGCGGGCCTGTCGGACCCGAAGCGCGCCCGAGGCGGGGCGATCGTCGGGGCGGCGAGCGCGGTCAGCCTGTCGATCGGGCTGGAGATGATGCCGTACGTCGCGATGGCGGGGGCGATCATCACGTTGCAATGGATCTGGGATCGCGAGGAAGCGCCGCGCGTAGAGGGATATGCGCTGTCGCTCGGTGGCGGGACGGCGCTCGGCTATGCGGCGTTCGGGTCGTACGCCAACAGCGTGATGCGCTGCGACGCGCTGACGCCGGTGTATCTGACGGTGATGATCGTCGCGGGTGCGCTGCTGTTCGCGATGGCGCGGCTCAACCCGAGTTCGCGTTGGGTGCGTTTGGGGCTCGCCGTGGCTGCGGGCGCGGTGATCGTCGCGGGCTTCGCATTGCTGTTCCCGCAATGCCTGGGGCGGCCGGAGCAAGTGTCGCCCGAGCTCGCGAAGAACTGGCTCAACAACGTGCGCGAGGCGAAGCCGGTCTATACGCACCCGTTCCGCACCGCGTTCCCGATCGTAACCTTGCCGCTGATCGGCTTGCTCGGCGCATTCATCGCCGCGAAGCGCGCGATCGACGAGCGCGCGTCCAACACGGTCGGCTGGACCGCGGTCGCGCTATTCACGCTGTTCGCTTGCCTGATGCTCCTATGGCAGACCCGCGCCGCGCCAGGTGCGCAGATGCTCGCGGTGCCCGGCGCTGCAGCGCTCATCTGGATCGCGGTGCCGTTGACCTTGGGCAGCGGCAACATGCTGGTCCGCGTGTTCGGCACGGTTGCCGTCGTCATCTTCGCGTCGGGCGCGTTCGCCGCCTGGTCGATCCAGTATCTCCCGATCGACAAGCCCGACAAACGCGCCCAGGCGGTCAACAACGCCAGCGCGCGCTGCCCGTCGTACAATGCGATGATCGCGCTCAATCGCTATCCGCCCGGCACGATGTTCAGCTTCGTCGATCTCGGTCCGCGGATCATCGTGGTATCGCACCACAAGGCCGTGGCCGGGCCGTATCACCGCAACGGCGACGCTATCCTCGACGTCCAGCACGCGTTCGGCCGCTCGCCCGACGAATTCCGCGCGATCGCCGCGAAGCATGGCGCGGCCTATCTGCTGGTGTGCCCGAACATGGCCGAATCGACGATCTACCGCGCGCGCAATCCGGGCGGCTTCTACGATCGGTTGGCGAAGGGAGAGACGTTCGCGTTCCTGACGCCATTGCCGCTGCCGAAGAACTCGCCGCTCCGGCTGTTCAGGATCAACTGAGCCCGAACGCTTTGCCGATCCCGTCGATCACGAACTGAACCGCGAGCGCGCCGAGCAATACGCCGAGGATGCGCGTGATGACCGATTCGACACGCGCGCCGAGCAGCCGCATCAACGGCCCGGCCGCCAGCAGCGCGAGCAGGGTCAGCACCAGCACGGTCGCCAGCGCGGCGATCACCACCGCAACGCGCTCAAACCCGTGATTGCGACCCATCGTCAGCATGACGCTGGCGATCGAGCCCGGCCCGGCGATCATCGGCATCGCCATTGGGAAGATGGAGACGTCCTCGACCTCCGGCGTCGAGGCGACCTTGGCGGCGCGGTCCTCGCGGCGCTCGGTGCGCTTCTCGAACACCATTTCGAGCGCGATCAGGAACAGCATGATCCCGCCCGCGATGCTGAATGCGGGCAGGCTGACGCCGAGCGCGTGGAGGATCGCTTCGCCGACCGCGGCGAACACGAACAGGATGATGGCCGCGACGATTACCGCGCGCACTGCCATTGCACGGCGATGCGCCGGCGTCGCGCCCTTGGTCAGCCCGGCATAGATCGGCGCGCAGCCGGGCGGGTCGATAACGACGAAGAACGTAACGAAGGCGGAAAGATAGAGTTCGATCAAGCTTTTATCTTGTCCTCAATCACAGGCACGAACGCCTTGCCGTCCCATAGACGCGCGGTGAAGGTACGCGATCCATCGGGGGCGACCGACCACGACCAGGTCAGGCTGTGGTCACCCGACTCGCCCTGCGCCGACTTGTTCGCCGGATCAAGCGGCGTGCCCGCATTTTGCCCCGGCTTGCGGCACGACGCGCGGCGAACCAACGGTTGCGCGGGACGCGCGCGGGCGGCTTCCAACCCGTCGCCGCCATCGACGGTCCATTTCCAACCACCGTCGGGCTGCCTCACCCATACCGTCGTGAAATAACCGTCCGAGCCGTCGGGGCGTTTCCATCCGCCGGTGTTGACCGCGAGCTTCCCGTCGCACGACAGGTAGCTCGCGGTCGGCCACCAATCGATCACCTTGGGCGGATCCTTGCGGTCTTTCAGGAACTCGTGGGTGTTGGTCGGCTGCGGCACGAACATCACCGAATCGTCGGTCGACCATTTGCGGAACGCGGTCCACTGACCGATCGTCTTGGCGTCGGCGGCAAAGGCGCGCTCGGCATCGACCGGCATTTGCGGTGCGGCGGCGGCAGCGGCGAGCAAAAGAATCGGCAGCATCTAACCCTCCCTAGACGTATATAATACGACACGTACTATATACGCCGCCAAGGTCATGTCGATGACATCGCTGCCCGGCCGGAAACGCACCCCATCACAGCGCATCCTTGTCATAAGGAACGCGCGCACGGCGATGCGCCGATACCAACGTGTTCCTGAGCAGAACCGCGATCGTCATCGGTCCGACGCCGCCCGGCACCGGCGTCACCGCGCCGGCGACCTGCATTGCGCCGGCGAAATCGACGTCGCCGACCAGCCGCCCGTTGCTGCCCTCGACCGGCGCGGCCTCGCGGTTGATGCCGACGTCGATCACCGTCGCGCCCGGCTTGATCCAGTCACCCTTGATCATCTCGGCTCGGCCGACCGCCGCTACGACGATGTCGGCACGACGCACGACGCTCGACAGATCCTTGGTCTTCGAGTGCGCGAGCGTGACGGTGCAGCTTTCCTTGGTCAGCAGCGCCGCCATCGGCTTGCCGACGATGTTCGACCGGCCGATCACGACGGCGTCGAGCCCCGCCAGATCGCCGAGCTGATCCTTGAGCAGCATCAGGCACCCCAGCGGCGTGCACGGCACGAAGCCGTAGAGCCCGGTTGCCAGCCGCCCGGCATTGACCGGGTGGAAGCCGTCAACATCCTTGTCGGGGTCGATCCGCGTCGTCACCGCGCGCTCGTCGATATGGTCGGGAAGCGGCAGCTGGACGAGGATGCCGTCGATCCGGTCGTCGGCGTTGAGCGTGTCGATCAGCGCGAGCAATTCGTCCTGCGAGACGTCGGCGGACAGCTTGTGCTCGAAACTCCCCATCCCCGCGGCGACGGTCGCCTTATGCTTGGACCGCACATAGACGGCGGAGGCCGGGTCTTCGCCGACCAGCACCACCGCTAGACCGGGGGCGCGGCCCGCCGCTTCGTGGAAGGACGCGACCTGCGTCGCGATCCGTTCGCGCAATGCTGCCGCGAACGCTTTGCCGTCGATGATGCTAGCCGTCATGCCTCGGCCCTTACGGTCAAGCGCATGACGGCGCTAGATCAGAGCGCGCCCTGGCTCAGATACCAGGCAGCAATGTTCGGGATAACGATCCGCGACAGGATGCCGATGATCAGCAGCACGACGAGCGGCGACAGGTCGAGCGCGCCGAAATCGGGCATGATGCGCCGGATCGGGCGATAGAGCGGCTCGGTCATCCGCTGCAGCGCCAGCCAGATCGAACGGACGGTGTCGTGGTACGTGTTGATCACGTTGAACGCGATCAGCCACGACATGATCGCCTGAACGACGATGATCCACCAGATGATGTCGAGAATGACCTGAAGGATTTGCAATATCGTGATCAAGTGGCTCTCCGTGCGACCGGTGTATTAGATATATAGGACGGTAGTTACGCTCTTACCAGCGTACCGGCACCGCGCCGGGTGAATATTTCGAGCAGCATCGCATGCGGCACGCGGCCGTCGAGGATGACGGCGGCCTCGACCCCGGCCTCTACCGCGGTGACGCAGGTATCGACCTTGGGAATCATCCCGCCCGAAATCGTGCCGTCGGCCTTCATCGCCTCGATCCCCGCGCGGTCGAGGTCGGTTTGCAACTCACCCGCTTTGTTGAGCACGCCCGCGACGTCGGTCAGCAGGAAGAACCGCGTCGCCCCCAGCGCCCCGGCAATCGCGCCGGCCATCGTGTCGGCGTTGATGTTGTAAGTCTCGCCGTCTGCGCCCAGCGCCACGGGGGCGACAATCGGAATGAACCCGTCCTTGGCGAGGTTGGTCAAGATCGTCGGATCGACCTTCACCGGTTCGCCGACGAAGCCGAGGTCGACATGACGCTCGATCCCCGAATTGGGGTCGGGCTCGCGGCCATGCACCTTCTCGGCGATGACCAGGTTCGCGTCCTTGCCCGAAATGCCGACCGCGCGGCCGCCGAGCGCGGCGATCCAGCCGACGATTTCCTTGTTGATCTTGCCCGCCAGCACCATTTCCGCGACCTCGGCGGTGGCGGCGTCGGTGACGCGCAAGCCGCCGACGAAACTCGATTCGACGCCGAGCCGCTTGAGCATCGCGCCGATCTGCGGCCCGCCGCCGTGGACGACCACCGGGTTGATGCCGACCGCCTTGAGCAACACGACGTCCTCGGCGAAGTCGCGCTGCGCCTCCGGATCGCCCATCGCGTGGCCGCCGTACTTCACGACGAAGGTCTGCCCGGCGTAACGCTGCAGATAGGGCAGCGCCTCGACGAGCGTTTCGGCCTTGGCGAGGAGTGCCGGCGAGGGGGCGTGGTCGGTCATGCCGCGCGCGTTAGGCCGCTGCGGTGTTTCCGTCCAGCCAGCGGCCGAGCGCAACGAAGCCGGTGATCAGGAACGGCACGAGCACGATCGACAGCACGACCTTGGTCAGCATCTGCCCCTCCATCAGTCCCAGGATCGGGCGCTCGCCGTAGAAGGAGATGGTGATGAACAGAACGGTGTCGACGACCTGGCTGACGACGCTTGCCACCATGCCGCGGAACCAGACGAGGTGGCCCTTGCCCTCCTGGCCCTTGAGCTTGGAGAAGATGAAGACGTTCAGCGTCTGCGAAATGCCGTAGGAAATGAAGCCCGCCAGCATCATTCGCACGCTCTGTCCGACGACGATCGGGAAGGCGTCGATCGCGGGCGGATACATGCCGGGATCGTGCGGCAGCGCGAGGACGAGCTGGATCAGCGCGGCGGAGGTGAACAGCGGTACGAAGCCGAACCGGACGAGCAAGGTCGCGGTCTTCTGACCGTGCAGTTCGGCGACCGCGCTCGACAGCACGACGAGCAACAAGAACCCGAAAATCCCCGCCTCGACCGCGAGCGGCCCCAGCGCGACCTGCTTCACCCCCAGCACGCCGGCCATGCAGACCATGCCGCCGTACAGGATCGAAAAGACGAACAGCGAGCGCGGGCTCGCGGGAGAGCTGGTTTCCATGCGCGCGAACGCTAGCGGGAAACGGGGCTACGTCAAACCGGAGCATCCCGATCACCCTTACCGTCATGCCGGACTTGATCCGGCATCCCGCTTCTTCCGTCGCTCGAAGAAGCGGGACCCCGGCTCAAGGCCGGGGTGACGGTTGGGGTTAGGATCGGCCGCTCACTTCATCCGTTTGTTGCAGGCGCTCCAATATTGCGGCCAGGTCTCGCCCGCCGACACCTTCTTCGCGGCCTTGTCGGCCTTCCATTGCGTGCCGCATTGGCGTTCCCGGGCGTACATGGCGGACTGCGCGGCGGTCGGTTGGCCCGGCGCGGTGGCGGGTTTCGCCGGGGTCACGACCTTCGCCGGTTTCGCCGCTACGGCCGGTGCCGGTTTGGCCGGTGTCGTCACCGCGGCCGGCTTGGCCATGCCGCCCCGGCATTGTGCCAGGAACTGGTTCCAGGTCTCGCCGGCGGGAATCGTCTTGGCGGTCTTCGCAGCCTGATACTTCGCGCCGCACACCTTCATCGCATTGTCCGCCGCGAACGCCGGACTGGCGGCGGCGGCGCCGATCGTCATGGCGGCCGCGATCGCAATCGTCTTGAATGCATCGGTCATCGCTTTGCTCCTCGTGACGGACGTCGATCGCGCGAGGGAAAGCGCGTGGTCCGCGCCGGACTAGGTGATCCTCCGAACATGAACCTCAGCTTACAGACTGTGCGCGGGGCGGGGCTGTGCATCGGCTTTTTTTGCCGCCATAACCGCGCGCAAGAACGAAAAGCCCGGGGGCCACTAATCCATGCGTATCCTGATCGGCCTGGCCGGTATCGCCGTCATCCTATTGATCGCGCTCGCACTGTCGAACAATCGCCGCGCGATCAGTCTGCGGGTGGTCGGTGCGGCGTTCGCGCTGCAGGCGTTGATCGCGGTGCTGGTATTGAAAGCGCCGTGGGGTGTCGCCGCGCTGAATGGCGCATCGGCCGGGGTCTCCAATCTGCTCGGCTATGCCCATAACGGCGTCGATTTCCTGTTCGGTCCGCTCGCCAAGCCGGAGATCGGCGGCACCAGCTTCGCGATCGCCGCGTTGCCCGTCATCATCTTCTTCGCCAGCCTGGTGTCGATCCTCTATTATCTCGGCGTGATGCAGCTCGTCGTACGCTGGATCGGCGGCGGCATCGAGAAAGTGATCGGCGTGTCGAAGGTCGAAAGCCTGTGCGCCGCCGCCAACATCTTCGTCGGTCAAAGCGAATCGCCACTGGTGATCAAGCCCTACCTCGCCGGCCTGACGCCCCCGCAATTGTTCACCGTGATGACCAGCGGCATGGCGGGCGTGGCGGGGACGATCCTGGCGGCCTACGCGTCGATGGGGATCAAGATCGACTATCTGCTCGCGGCCAGCTTCATGGCGGCGCCGGGCGGTATTCTGATGGCCAAGATCATCATGCCCGACACCAAGACTTTGGCCGAAGAAGATGCGGTGATCGCATTGCCCGAGGCGCGGGTCAGCGGGCAGGGACCCGCCGCGTTGCTGCCCGAAGGCGGCGTGCCCGGCGAGCCGTTGCCGGAAGCGACGCACGACGAAGAAAAGCCCGCCAACATCATCATGGCGGCGGCGCAGGGCGCGCAGACCGGCGTGCGGCTCGCGGTCGCGGTCGGCGCGATGGTGCTGGCGTTCGTCGCCCTGGTCGCGCTGGCCAACGGCATTCTCGGCGGAGTCGGCGGCTGGTTCGGCTATCCCGATCTCAGCTTCCAGGCGATCCTGGGGACTCTGTTCAAGCCCGTAATGTTCCTGCTCAACGTGCCGTGGAACGAAGCGGGCGCGGCGGGCGGATTCTTCGGCGAGAAGATCGTGCTCAACGAATTCGTGGCCTATATCGACCTCGGCAAACAGCAGGCGGCGCTCAGCCCGCATACCGTCGCGGTGGTGACGTTCGCGCTGTGCGGGTTCGCCAATTTCTCGTCGATCGCGATCCAGATGGCCGTTACCGGCAGCCTCGCGCCCAACCAGCGGCCGATGATCGCGAAGCTCGGTCTGCGCGCGCTGGCGGCGGGGAGCCTCGCGAACCTGATGTCGGCGGCGCTGGCGGGAATGTTGCTCGCCTAGCGATTCAAGTTGGTGACTGTGCTCCGGCGACGGCCGGAGTGTCGGCAGCTCGCGCTTCGATCGCCTACGCTCCGGCCTTCGCCGGAGCACAAGCGGGCTTCAGCGCTTCACCGCGAGGCGAATCAGTCCGATCCCAGCGATCAGCGCCCAGGCGGTCTCGATGACCGCGGCCGATAGGTTGAAGTCGTGGCTCAGGCTGATCAGCACCGCGCCCGCGCCCAGGAAATTGCCGGCGAGCGCGGGGCCGCGTTGCGGGTCGATCTTGCCGAGCACGGTCAGGCCGTAGGTGGCGAGCATCACCACGGTGCCGCTCAACCCGATAACGTCGTAGATCGTCATGCCATGGTCACCGGGTCGGCACCGGCTCGGCGCCCGAATAATCGTAGAAGCCGCGCCCGGTCTTCTTTCCGTACCAGCCCGCTTCGACATATTTCACCAGCAGCGGCGCGGGGCGGAACTTGGGGTCGCCGGTGCCCTCGAACAGCACGCGGGTGATTTCCAGGCACGTGTCGAGCCCAATGAAATCGGCCAGCGCCAGCGGCCCCATCGGGTGATTGAGCCCGAGCTGGCAGGCGAGGTCGATATCCTTGATCGTCGCGACGCCTTCGCCCAGCGCGAAGCACGCTTCGTTGAGCATCGGCATCAGCACGCGGTTGACGATGAAGCCCGGCGCGTCGTTGGCGCGCACCACCTGCTTGCCGAGGGCTGAAGCATAAGTTTCGATCGCGGCGACGGTCGCGTTGCTTGTCGCAAGGCCGCGGATGATCTCGATCAGGCCCATCACGGGCACGGGGTTGAAGAAGTGAACGCCGATGAACCGCGCCGGGTCGGGGCTCGCCTGCGCCAGCCGCGTGATCGGGATCGACGACGTGTTCGACGCCAGGATCGCGGAGGTCGTCATCACCTTGCCGACCTCGGCGAAGATCGCGCGCTTAATGTCCTCGCGTTCGGTCGCGGCCTCGATGATCAGGTCGCACTTGCCCATCGCCGACGGGCCTTCGATCGTCTCGATCCGGCCGAGCGCCTGATCCATCGCGGCCTGGTCGATCTTGCCCTTTTCGACCGCACGCGCGAGTTGGCGGGCGATGCCCGATTTACCCGCATCGGCGCGTTCCTGGGTGACGTCGGACAGGAGCACGCGATAGCCGGCCTGCGCCGTCACCTGCGCGATCCCCGCGCCCATCTGTCCCGCCCCGATGACGCCGACCGTATGCATTGCTCGCTCCCGAAAAGTTCGGGGCCGCCCTAGCGGTCAGTCCAGGCGGCGGCAATCGTAGGCGGTGGTGACGTAGGGGAAGACGATCTCGTTTCGGTCCGCGAGCTCGGGCGTGCGGGCGATCAGGTCGCGGACCTCGGCCACGACCTCCGCCTTGGTCTCGTCGGGCAGCGCGGCGATGAAGCTGGTCGAAAGCGTGCGACCGACGATGACGTCCTCGGGCGAGCCGCGATGCTCGTAGCGCATGCAGGTTTCGTGAAGCGGTGTGAAGCCGGGCGCGGGGAACGGGCGACGCCAGGCACCGGTGCGCTGGCGCGGCTCCGCATCTTCGTAGCGGTCGGTGATCGCCGACAGTGCGGCGACCCACGGCACGCTCACGTCGCGAACGTTCCAGATCAGCCCCAAGGTACCGCCCGGGCGCAGGACGCGCCGGAATTCGGCGACGGCCTCGACGGTCGCGAACCAGTGGAACGCGGTCGCGCACACGACCGCGTCCATGCTGGCATCGCCGAGCGGCAGGCTTTGCGCCGAGGCGACTGCGGTGCGTGTGCCGGGCAACGCCGCTGCCAGCGCCGCAAGCATGGCCGGGACGGGATCGGTCGCAAGTATCTCCGCGCCGGTATCGGCCAGGAGCCGCGTGAACTTGCCGGGACCCGCGCCGACCTCGACCACCGTGCTGCCCGGACCGATCCGCAACCGGTCGCGCAGCCAATCCATCGCCGCGGGCGGATAGCTCGGTCGGCTCGCCGCGTAGATGCCCGCGCCGTTCGCGAACCCCCTTGCCGCGACCGGATGGACGCCGTCGCTCACGGCGCCGGGCGCGGCGCCTGGGCTTCGGCGAGGTATAGCGCGAACTGATCCTCGGGGTCGGTCCACTCCGCGATCGGGGTCCAGCCGCCGGCGCGGAGCAGGATGCGCGCGTCGCGCGGGCCGTATTTGTGACTATTCTCGGTGTGGATCGTCTCGCCCGCCGCGATCGAGAAGGGGCGTCCCTCGATCGTGAAGGTCATGTCGCGTGTCGCTTCCAGATGCATTTCGATCCGCGCGCGATCGTCGTTCCAGATCGCGCGGTGGCGGAACGCATCGACCGGGATCGTGCCGTCGAGCTCGCGGTTGATACGCTCGAGCAGGTTGAGGTTGAACGCGGCGGTCACGCCTTGTGCGTCGTCATAGGCAGCCTCGAGCGTGGCGACGTCCTTGATCCGGTCCATGCCGATCAGCAACATCGCGCCCTCGCCGAGCGACGCCCGCATCGCGCGGAGCAGGTCGGCGGACGACAGCGGGATCATATTGCCGATCGTCGAGCCGGGGAAGAAGCCGAGCTTTGGCAAGTCGCGGACTTGCGCGGGGAAAGGGATCGGCTTGAGGAAGTCGGCCTCGACCGGGAAAACCGGCAGGCCGGGGAAACGCTCGGCCAGCGCCTTCGACGATTCGCGCAGGAAATCGCCGGAGATGTCGATCGGCACATAGGCGGCGGGATCGACCGCGTGGAGCAGAATAGGCGTCTTGGTCGACGATCCCGAGCCGAACTCGACCACCGCGCGGCCCGCACCGACCTTCGCCACCACCTCGTGCGCGATCGAACGCAGCAATGCGGTTTCAGTGCGCGTCGGATAATATTCGGGGAGGTCGGTGATCGCCTCGAAGAGTTCCGATCCGCGATGGTCGTAGAACCACCGCGCCGGAATCGC
Organism: Sphingomonas panacisoli; assembly: GCF_007859635.1. Taxonomy (NCBI): domain Bacteria; kingdom Pseudomonadati; phylum Pseudomonadota; class Alphaproteobacteria; order Sphingomonadales; family Sphingomonadaceae; genus Sphingomonas; species Sphingomonas panacisoli. The sequence continues at coordinate 258,705 of NZ_CP042306.1, forward strand.
GCGGGGGCGGCGGGTCAGCCCGTCGATCACGTCGGCACGGAACGCCGGGTCCGCGAAACTGCGCGTGCCGTCTTCGATTTCCTGTTTGAGCATCAGACGTCTTTCGCGAGGCGCACGCCAGTGAATTGCCAGCGCTGATGAGGGTAGAAGAAGTTGCGATAGCAAGCGCGGACGTGCCCGCGCGGCGTCGCGCACGATCCGCCGCGCAGGACGAACTGACCGCTCATGAACTTGCCGTTATATTCGCCGACTGCACCGTCGGCGGGCGTGAAGCCGGGATAGGGGCGATACGCGCTGCCGGTCCATTCCCACACATCGCCGAAGAACGCCGGGCCGCTGGCCGAGGGGCGCGGTTCGACCGGGCCGGCGGTGTCGAGTTGATTGCCGCCGTCGGCATCGTGGCTTGCGGCGGCGGCTTCCCATTCCATTTCGGTCGGCAGGCGCGCGCCGGCCCAGCTGGCATAGGCGTCGGCCTCTAAGAAACTGACATGCGTGACGGGCGCGGCGGGATCGATCGCGCGGCGGCCGTCGAGGCCGAAACGCGTCCAGACATCGTCGCGCTTTTCCCAATAAAGCGGCGCGTCGATCCCTTCCGCCTTCACCCAGGCCCAGCCGTCCGACAACCAGTGCCGCGGATCGGTATAGCCGCCATCGGCGATGAACGCCGCCCATTCGCCGTTGGTCACGGTACGGTCGGCGATGGCGTGGCGGGTCAGCAACGCCTGGTGCCGCGGGCCTTCACAATCGAACGCGAAGTTGGGACTGTCATGCCCGATCTCGACCAAGCCGCCCTCATGTTCGATCCAGCCGATCGGTCCCGGCATCGCCACCGGTACCTTGCGCGCGCCGGGCCAGATTTCGGGTTCGATCGGGTTTTCGGACATCAGGTGGAGGATGTCGGTCAGCAGCAATTCCTGGTGCTGTTCCTCGTGATGGCAGCCCAACCGGACCAGCTCGCGCGCTGCTTCGGGCAGATCGGGCAATGCGTCGGCCAGCGCGGCATCCACATAGGCGCGATACGCCAGCACCTCCTCGAGTCCCGGGCGCGTGATCATCCCACGACGGTCGCGCGCGTGGCGACGCCCCTCCGCCTCGTAATAGGAGTTGAACAGGAACGGGAAGCGCTCGTCATGCAGCGCGTAACCGGACACGAAATCGCGCAACACGAACGTCTCGAAGAACCAGGTCGTGTGCGCGAGGTGCCATTTGGCCGGCGAGGCATCGGGCATCGACTGCACGCTGGCATCGGCATCAGAGAGCGGCGCGACCAATGCCACGCTCAGCGCGCGCACACCCGCCAGGCGCTCGGCCAGCGCTCCCGGTGTCGGCGAAAGGCCCAACCTCGTTCGCATTATGTTCTCCGTAGGCGCTAAATTATGCCGCCGCAATGATCGAGATCATTCAGCCCGGAAGAATCAGCGCCGAAAGTCTATCGGGAGCCGCCGGGCACCCAGAGAACGTCCCCGCCCGCCGATTGGTTCATCGCGCGCGCGGCAACGAACAGCCAGTCGCTCAGGCGATTGATGTAACGCAAGGCGTCGGGGTTGAGGGGGGCTGCGGCATTGGCGGCGACCGCGCTGCGTTCGGCCCGGCGCGCGACGGCGCGGGCGAGGTGGAGATGCGCGGCTATGGCCACGCCACCGGGCAGGATGAAGCTGGTCAACGGCGCGAGCGCGGAATTCATTGCGTCGATCTCATGCTCGAGCCGCGCGACCTGGTCGGGCGTGATGCGCAACGCGCCGTCGATCCCGTCGGGCGTCGCGATGTCCGCGCCGAGATCGAACAGGTCGTTCTGAATGCGGGCGAGCGCGGCGTGCGTCTCGTCCCCGGCCAAGGTCGCCGCCACGCCGATCGCGGTGTTGGTTTCGTCGATATCGCCGATCGCCGCCATCAGCGGATCGGCCTTCGACACGCGTGAGCCATCGACCAGCCCGGTCGATCCGTCGTCGCCGGTTCGGGTGTAGATCTTGTTGAGCTTGACCATTTTAGTGTCGCGGCGCCGGAGAGCGCATCGAACTAACGTTGCCCGGCGACGAACAGGATCAAGACGACGATCAGGATCGCGCCGGCCTGGAAGAAGATGCGGAACTGCATCGCCTTGTTCGATTTCAGCGCATATTCGCTCGGCCCGTCGCCGTGCACTTCGGCCGACGAATTCTTGAGGAACATCACCACGCCGTAGACGAGCGCGGCGACCGTCGCGATCATCGCGGCGAGGAGCAGGATGGCGAGAAAGGTCATGGCGCCGATCTAGGCGCTTCGATAGCCGTTGGGAAGCGTCCCGCTCCGCAACTGATCGGCGAGGGCCCGGCCATCGGGATACGCCGCGCGCAAGTCGGCCAGCGTCGGCGCGCCATGACGTTTGGCGAGGCGATCGCCGTTTGCATCCACTAGCAAAGGATGGTGCCGATAGATCGGCGTCGGCAGGCCGAGCATCGCCTGCAACAAGCGGTGGACGTGCGTGGCCTCGAACAGATCGCGCCCGCGCACGACATGCGTCACGCCCTGCGCGGCATCATCGACCGTCACCGCGAGGTGATAGCTGGCCGGCGCGTCCTTGCGCCACAGCACGATGTCGCCCGCGGCGAACGGCCAGGCGGTCTGCGGCCCGGCGATCTCGTCTTCCCAGCCGATCCCGAAATGCGGCGCGAACGCATTCTCCATGTCGAGCCGCCATGCGAACGGCTCGCCGCGCGCCAGCCGCTTCGCGACGTCCTGCGGCTTGCGGTAGCGGCATTTGGCGGGATGCGGCGGCGGCTTGTCGCCCGCATGCGGCGCGGCGCCAGCGGCGGCGATGTCGGCTTCGATCTCGGCGCGGGTGCAGAAACAGCGATAGGTGCGGCCGCTCGCGTGCAGCCGGTCGAGCGCCTCGGCATAGTCCGGCACGCGCTCCGACTGGAACACGACCGGCCCGTCCCACACCAGCCCCAGCCAGGTCATGTCGTCCAGGATCGCCGCGACATGCTCGGGCCGCGACCGCGTGCCGTCGATATCCTCGATCCGCAACAGGAACTGTCCGCCTTCGTTCTTCGCGCGGTCGTGCGCCTGCACCGCCGACCAGGCGTGGCCCAAATGCAACCGTCCGGTCGGACTCGGCGCGAAGCGCGACGTAATCACGCTGCCGACTCTTGACCGCGAGTCACGGCCTGTGCTGTCATCATGGCGTCATCCTAGTCGGGTTGAAGCCCGCTAGGAAAGCGAATGGGGGCGTGAGTGTTCCATCCCGACCTGATGCGACATCCGGACAGTTGCCCGGCCTTGGTGCTGAACGCGGACTATACCCCGCTCAGCTATTACCCGCTTTCCGTCTGGCCCTGGCAGACCGCCGTCAAGGCGGTCTTTTTGGATCGGGTGGACATCGTCTCCCACTACGAACGCGAAGTGCGCAGCCCGACCCACGCGCTGAAGCTGCCGTCGGTGATCGCGCTCAAGCAATATGTCCGGCCCAGCCAGTTCCCGGCTTTCACCCGGTTCAACCTGTTCCTGCGCGACAAATTCTCATGCCAATATTGCGGGACAGGGCGCGACCTGACGTTCGACCACGTCATTCCGCGGGCTTATGGCGGCCGCACGACGTGGGAGAATGTCGCGACCGCCTGCGCGCCGTGCAATCTGCGCAAGGGCGGCCGCACCCCGCGCGAGGCCAAGATGCCGCTCCATGTCGAGCCGATCCGCCCGACCAGCTGGCAGTTGCAGGACCATGGGAAGAGCTTCCCGCCAAACTATCTCCACGATACGTGGCGGGATTGGTTGTACTGGGATGTCGAGCTGGAGGCTTAGGCCAGCGCCATCGCGTCACGCTTGCGCCGGCGCAACACGCCCCCCATCGCGCCGAACCCGACGATGATCGACGCCCAGGTCGCCGGCTCCGGCACGCCGCCGGGTTGAGTTGCCGACAGCTGCAGCACGACATTGTCGATCGCACTCGAATAGTCCGAGGTCGGATCGCCGTTCGAGATGCTGAACGTCGTCGTCGCGCTCGTTGCGACGAACGACCGCCCGCAAGGCTGCCATGTCAGGTTCTGGGTCTGGGTCGTGTTGACGCAGGAAAAGCTGACGCCGTTGAGTACGACGTTGACCAGGCTCTGCGTGCCGAACGCACCACCCGACACGTTGCCTAGGTAGAAATTGAAGTCGTAGCTCGCGCCGATCATCGTCGCGACCGTTTGCTGGACGCCGTCCGCCGCATTGTCCGAATAGCCGGCGAGATCGACCCACAGTAAGCCGTCCTGCGCGGGAAAGGTGTAGCCGGCATTCCCGGCATAGTTCCTGTCGACCTGCGAGATATGCGTGCCGCTCGGGCCGATGATCGTCCATCCGGGCAGATCTGAACTGCCGACCAGCATGTCGCGATAGTTGCCAGACCCGAGAGTGTTGGTTTCGAAGCTGCCGTTGACGACGAGATTCTGGGCCGATGCCGTGCCGGCGTGCAAACCGATCGCCGCGAGCCCGACAGCGATAATGGATCGAATCATGAAGGACGCTCCCTGTTTTACGATACGGATGCGACCATGTTTTCATGGAATCTGTCGGCTTTCGGGCCGCGATTGCCGGTAATTAGGCGCTTGGGACCCATTCGAGTCAACAGTTTCGTTAACCAAGCGGCCCCGTGATGGGACAGGCGCGCGCCGCGATCGTCAGCGCAACAAAATACCATGTCCGCCCCAAGGATCGTAATCATTGACCTGCGGCGCGCTGCGGTGCAGCAAGAAAAGCATGGCCGACCTCCCCGCGATCACCAACAATCCCGACATCCGCTTCCTGGGCAAACTGCTCGGCGACGTGATCCGTGCCTATGGCGGGGACGAGCTGTTCCGGCGCACCGAATATATCCGCTCGGCTTCGGTCGATCGCCATCGCGGGGTGGGGGGCGATGTCGATCTCGGGCTGGACCGGCTGAGCCTCGACGAGACGCTCGATTTCGTGCGCGGGTTCATGCTGTTTTCGATGCTCGCCAACCTGGCGGAGGATCGCCAGGGCGTCGCCGCGGAACCGGGCGCCGATGTCGCCGCCGCGATCGACCGGCTGGCGAAGGAGGGGATCGGCAAGGACAGGGTCACGGCGTTGCTCGACCACGCGTTGATCGCGCCGGTGTTGACCGCGCACCCGACCGAGGTGCGGCGCAAGTCGATGATCGACCACCGCAATCGCATCGCCGCGCTGATGGCGCTGCGCGACGGCGGGGCCACCACGACGCCCGACGGCGACGATGTCGAACAGGCGATCACGCGGCAGATCGCGTTGCTGTGGCAGACGCGCGTGCTGCGCCGCGAGCGGCTCTATGTCACCGACGAGGTCGAGACCGCGCTGTCGTATCTGCGCGACGTCTTCCTGCCCGTGTTGCCCGGACTCTACCAGCGCTGGGACCGCGCGCTGGGCGAGCGGACGCCGAGTTTCCTCAAGCCCGGCAGTTGGATCGGCGGCGATCGCGACGGCAATCCCAACGTCGTGGCGGCGTCGCTGACTACGGCGCTCGCCAAGGCGTGCGAGGCGGTGCTCGGCTATTATCTCGATGCGGTGCATGCGCTCGGGGCCGAGCTGTCGATCTCGACCGAGCATGCCAGCGTCAGCGACGACCTGCTCGCGCTCGCCGCGCGCAGCGGCGACACCGCGCCGAGCCGCGACGACGAACCGTATCGCCGTGCACTGTCGGGGGTCTATGCGCGGCTTGCGGCGACGCACCTCGCGCTCACCGGCAAGCCCGCGCCGCGCCCGGGGACGCTCAAGGGCGAAGCCTGTTCGAGCCCGCAGGCGCTGCGCCGCGACCTCGTCACCATCGCCCACGCGCTGGCGGGCGAAGGCGAAGGACCGCTCGCGTCGGGCGGTGCGCTCGGCCGGCTGATCCGCGCGGTCGATACGTTCGGCTTCCACCTCGCGACGCTCGACCTGCGCCAGAACAGCGCGGTGCACGAGCGCGTCGTCGCGGAAATGCTCGAGGTCGCGGGCGTGGAGCAGGACTATGCCGCGCTCGACGAGGCGGCACGGGTCGATCTGCTCCGCCGCGAACTCGCCAGCGCGCGACCGTTGGTCAGTCCCTACGCCACGTATTCCGACGAAACCGCGAGCGAACTCGCGATCCTCCGTGCCGCCGCCGACGCGCACGCCACATACGGGCCGGCATGCATCCGCCAGTACATCGTGTCGATGGCGATGTCGGTCAGCGACCTGCTCGAAGTGCATCTGCTGCTCAAGGAAGTCGGGCTCTACGTCCCCGGCGATCCGCCCAGCGCGGCGATCATGGCGGTTCCGTTGTTCGAAACGGTCAGCGACCTGGAGGCCGCGCCGCAGATCATGACCGACTGGTTCGCGCTCCCCGAAATCGCCGCCATCGCGGGGCTACGCGGCGTGCAGGAAGTGATGATCGGCTATTCGGATTCGAACAAGGACGGCGGCTATCTCACCTCGACCTGGCAATTGAGCCGCGCGTCGGAGGCGCTGACGCCGGTATTCGAAGCGGCGGGCGTCGGTATGCAGCTGTTTCACGGTCGCGGCGGCGCGGTCGGGCGTGGTGGCGGGTCGGCCTTCGCCGCGATCCGCGCGCAGCCGCCCGGCACGGTGCAGGGCCGCATCCGCATCACCGAACAGGGCGAGGTTATCGCCGCCAAATATGGCACGCGCGAAGCCGCCACGACCAACCTGGAGGCGATGGCGGCGGCGTCGTTGCTCGCGAGCCTCGAGCCGCCGGCTTTGTCCGACGCCGACCGGGCGCGGTTCGGTGCGGCGATGGACGACCTCTCTGCCGGCGCGTTCAAGGCATATCGCGGGCTGGTCTATGAGACCGAGGGCTTCCGCACCTTCTTCCGCCAGATGACGCCGATCGCGGAGATCGCCAACCTCAAGATCGGCAGCCGTCCGGCGAGCCGCAAGAAATCCGATGCGATCGAGGATTTGCGTGCGATCCCCTGGGTGTTCAGCTGGGCGCAGGCACGCGTGATGCTGCCGGGCTGGTACGGCGTGGGGCAAGCGCTGACCGGATTTGCCGACAAGGGACTGCTGCGCGAAATGGCGGAGGGCTGGCCGTTCTTCGCCGCGACGCTCGCCAATATGGAGCAAGTGATCGCCAAGTCCGACATGGGCATCGCCGAGCGTTACGCCGCGTTGGTCGAGGACCGCGCACTGGCCGATGCAATCTTTCCGCGCATTCGCGACGGTTGGGAACTGGCGAAACAGGGCTTGCTCGACGCCACCGGTCAGTCGCGCCTACTCGAAAAGCACCCCGCGCTCGACGCCTCGATCCGGCTGCGCTTACCGTACATCGAGCCCCTCAACCTATTGCAGATCGAGTTGATGAAACGCCACCGCGCCGGGGAGCAGGACGATCGCGTCGCGGAGGGCATCCTGCTGTCGATCAACGCGATCGCGACGGCGTTGCGCAATTCGGGCTGAATTAACTCGTCCCTAACCCTGCGTCGTTACCGCAGGAGGCGTGAAACGGGGCGGGATCTTCCTGGCAGCGCGAATGGCGCTTGGCCTGATGGCTGCGCTGGCGGTGTCGGCGTGCGTGCAGGGCGACGACGGATCGACCGCGACGCTGATGATTCCCAAGCTGCCGCCCAAGGTCATGCTCGAAAAGCTCGACCTCAACGTACCCACCGATCTGTCGATCCCCGAGGGCGCGGCGTCCGATGGCGCCGCGACCACAGAATTCGAGGCCGCGCCGGCGTTCAACGCGCTCGCATCCACCCAGAACCCCGACGACGCCACGCGCGCGCTCGATTGCCTGACCCAGGCGGTCTATTACGAAGCGGGCAACCAGTCCGACGACGGCCAGCGCGCCGTCGCGCAAGTCGTGCTCAACCGCGTCCGCGACCGGGCCTTTCCGTCCAGCGTATGCGGTGTGGTCTATCAGGGATCGCAGCGGACGACCGGGTGCCAGTTCACCTTCACCTGCGACGGTTCGCTCAACCGCACGCCGAGCGCCGCTGGTTGGGCGCGCGCCCGTGCGGTGGCCAGCTCGGCGCTGTCCGGCGCGGTCTATGCGCCGGTCGGGTCGGCGACCTTCTACCACGCCAACTACGTCTCGCCCTGGTGGGCGAACAGCATGGACAAGGTCGCGACGGTCGGCGCGCATATCTTCTATCGCTGGCGCGCGGGCATGGAACGCGCGCTCGCGTTCCGCCAGCCGTATTCGGGCACCGAGCCGACCGTCAGCGGACGTACCGGTGGCGGTGGCGGCGACATGACCTATGCCGGCGTCGAGAGCGTGGCGGGCGTGCAGATCTATCGCGGCGCGGTGGCGCCGGCGACCACCGTCGCCAAGTCGGGTACGACCAGCGCGGCGCTCGCGAAGCCGGCACCGGCGCCGACGTCGAACGCCAAGATCATCCGCGTCGGCGGTGGTCGCGGCGTGAGCGTCTATCGCGGGGCAAGCGGTGCGGCGTCGGGCGAGGACCTGTCGGACCAGGCGACGGTCGACTAAGCCGCGCGTTGCTCGAGGTCGAGCAGGTACTTCTTGCCTTTCAGTCCACCGGCAAATCCCGTCAGCGATCCGTCGCTTCCGATCACGCGGTGACACGGGGCGACGATCGAGATCGGGTTCTTGCCGTTCGCCGCGCCCACTGCGCGACAGGCGCTCGGCCGGCCGATCTGCGCCGCGATTTCGGCATAGCTGCGCGTTTCGCCGGCGGGGATCGTCAGCAGCGCGCCCCATACGCTTTTCTGGAAATCGGTGCCGTGGAAATCGAGCGGCAAGTCGAATTGCGTGCGTTTGCCGGCGAAATATTCGTCGAGCTGGCGCTTCGTCTCGACCAGTACGGGATGATCGGGGCGTTCGGTCATCGCGCCGAGCGGCACGCGATCCTCGCGATCGTTTTCCCACAGGATCGCGGCGAGCCCGGCGTCGTTCGCGACCAGCTTCAGCTTGCCGACGGGCGAGGGGTGGATGGCGTAGGCATAGGTCATGGCGGGGTCCTTCGTCGCTGCGACCAACGATCTAGGCGCCCCGCCCTTGGCTTGCTTCCCGCGACTTGCGGTCAATGTCAGTTCCCGATGCCCATCCGCTGCAGTTCCGGATGCCCCTGGAACTGATGCTTGAGCGCGCCGCCCAGGTGCATCAGGAACAGGGCGTAGACGAGGTACGCGATATAGCCGTGCGCTGCACCGAACGTGCTGTGCACCCATTCCTTCGTGTCGTGCGGCAAGTTCATGATGAAGCCCAATCGCGGCCATTCGAATGTGCCGAAGAACAGCATTGGATGCGTCGCCGCATCCTTCCATGCCGAGTCCATCACCCAGCCGGTGATCGGCATCGCGAGGATCACGAAATACAGTCCCCAATGAACCACGTGCGACAATGTCGCCTCCCACGCTTTGTAGCTGGCGGGATAGGGGGGCGGCTTGTGCCCCAGCCGCCACAGGAGGCGCAGGATGGCAAGCCCGAGCACCGTGACCCCGATCGACTTGTGGCTGTCGATCATCGGCCGGACATATGCGGCGATCGCGTCGTTATGGTCGCCGAGCGGCCAGATCCAGGCGAGCGCGATGTTGGCGATGATGCCCAAAGCCACCAGCCAGTGCAGGAGGATGGCGATTTTCGTGTAACGCTGCGTTTCCAATTCTCACTCCTCGTCATCCGGCGTTCAGGCTAGTTCGGCCACGTAACGAACGCTAGTAGGCTTTGTCCCTTCCCCAGGTGTTCAAACTCCCCATGCTCCAGCGTACCGCGGCCGATGCGCTCGCTCAGACCTTCGCGAAGCAATCGCCCCGGCTGAACCCGCGCCGCGTCGGTTGGCCCAGTCGTGCGATCACCGCGCTCGTATATGTGGCCTTCATCGCGCTGGTGGTTCAGGCGTTCCTGCGCCAGGGCATTTTGGTCTGGGCGGTCGGCGTCGCGTACATCCTGTACGATACCGCGCTGCTGATCTTCACCGCGATTGAGATTTGGCCGCTGCGTCATGGCGCGGGGCGGGCGGCGGCGAGCGACGCAACCGCCAGTCTGGCGATCATCGTCGCCGCGCGCAACGAAGCGGCGGTGCTCGACGTCACGATCGACCGGCTGGCGGCGCAGGACGGCGCGCCCGATTTGATCCTGATCGCCGACGACGGATCGGATGACGCCACCCCGGAGGCACTCGCGCGCTACGGCCTGACGCCGCCCGACATCGGGGCGATCAGTCCGCCGGCGCCGGGACTGCCGTCGTTGCGCTGGCTGCGGCTGCCGCACGGCGGCAAGGCGCGCGCGCTCAACGCCGCGTTGCTACATGTGCCGCAGGACATCGTCGTCACGGTCGATGCCGACACCCTGCTCGAACCCGGCGCGATCGCCGCGATGCGCGGGGCGTTCGCCGCCGAGCCGGCGCTGGTCGCGGCGACCGGCGTCATCCGCCCGATGTGCGGGCCGAGCCTGTCGGGGCGGCTGTTCGAGTGGTTCCAGACCTACGAATATGTCCGCAACTTCCTGTCGCGTTATGCCTGGGAGCGGTTGAACGGATTGCTGCTCGTGTCTGGCGCGTTTGCCGCGTTCCGGACCAAGGCGGTGATCGAGGTCGGCGGGTTCGACCCCGATTGCCTGGTCGAGGATTACGAGCTGATCCATCGCTTGCACCGCTTCGCGCACGACAGCGGCCGCGACTGGCGCGTCCGGGTGGTCGGCGGCGCGCTGGCCAGTACCGACGCGCCCGCGACCTTGCCCGCTTTCCTGCGCCAGCGCCGTCGCTGGTTCGGCGGGTTCCTGCAGACGCAGCACTGGAACCGCGACATGGTCGCCAATCGCCGGTTCGGAAAGCTCGGCACCGCGATGCTGCCGGTCAAGGCGGCCGACACGATGCAGCCGGTGTTCGGGCTGACGGCGTTCGCGATCCTGATCGTCGTGTTGGTCACCGGGCGGCTGCATATCGTGCTACCGATCCTGATCATCATGATCGCCAAGATCGCGATCGACCTGACCTTCCACCTCGCGTCGCTGACGCTCTATTCGCGCTGGACCGGCCAGACCAAGGGCCTGCGGTTCGGCCCGGCGCTGGCGGCGGCGATGCTCGAGCCGTTCAGCTTCCAGCTGTTCCGCCACTGGGGCGCGATCCTGGGGTGGAAGGCGTTCCTGACCGGCCGCGAGACGTGGGCGCGGCAAAGCCGGACGGCGATCGCCGAGGTGAAGCGGGACGAGGCATAAACTCGTGTTCCTGCGAAAGCAGGAACCCAGAGCCCTAAGCGATGTCGCTGATGACCCTGGGCTCCTGCTTTCGCAGGAGCACTAGGTCAGAAACGGCGCGGCCAGTTCCGGCCGGACGCGCATCAGGCGGCCAGTGGCGCGGTCGATCAGCGCCCAGGTCGTCACGGCCTGCACCTTCACCTTGCCGTCAGCGCCGGTGAACTTCACGTGCCGGTCGAACCGTGCGCCCTGCGGCGGGTCGCTGACCCAGGTTTCGGCGGTGACCGTCTCGCCCGCCGCCACGTTGCCGCGATAATCGATCTCGTGCCGGGTCACGACCCAGATCATCGCTGCGCGCTGCTCGGGCGTCGCGACATGGTTCCAGTGCGCGACCGCGATGTCCTGTATCCACTTCACCCACACCGCATTGTTGACGTGGCCGAGTTCGTCGATGTCGGCGGCGGTCGCGGTGATCGGATAGGAGAAGGTCATTCCGCGATCGTCCAGATCGTCGCGGATTCGGGCGCGCGGCTCAGCTTGGCGGCACGCGCGGCGACCTCGCCCCGCTCACCCTCCTCATAGAAGCTCCGCGTATCCGGCACCTTGCGCAGCCGCTCGCGAAAGGTCGGGCGCCAGCAATCGACGATCGTCAGCTTCGGCTTGGTCGAGGATAGGTTGGCGCTGAGGCCGTGGCGCCACTCCTCGCGGATCGTGCGCAGCGCGAACATCTCCGACCCCGGCTGTTCGGGCTGGTCCACCGTCATCGTCGCGAAGAACCCGACCGCGCCCTTCGCCGTCAGGATCCCGGAGCCTTCGATCAGCACGCGGAACAGCAATTACGCCTCGACGCCCAGTTGCCACAGTACGAAGGCATGTTCCTCGGCGCCCTCGTACAGGCTGTCGAACCGCCCCGATTTGCCGCCATGCCCAGCGCCCATGTTGGTCTTGAGCAGCAGGACGTTGTCGTCGGTCTTCGTCGCGCGCAGCTTCGCGGCCCATTTCGCCGGTTCCCAATAGGTAACGCGCGGATCGTTGAGCCCGCCCGAGATGAACATCGGCGGATAGGCCTGCGCGGTGACGTTGTCGTAAGGGCTGTAGGAGCGGATCAGTTCGAACGCCGCTTTGTCCTCGATCGGGTTGCCCCATTCGGGCCATTCGCCGGGCGTCAGCGGCAGACTCTCGTCGAGCATCGTGTTGAGCACATCGACGAACGGCACGTCGGCGATCACCGCGCCCCACAATTCAGGGTCCGAATTGACCACCGCGCCCATCAACTCGCCGCCCGCCGAACGGCCCGCGATCGCGATCTTTCCGGCGCTGGTCCAGCCATCCGCGACCAGCGCCTTCGCCACGTCGACGAAATCGTTGAACGTATTCTCGCGCTTTTCGAGCTTGCCGTCGTGATACCATTGCTGGCCCAGATCGTCGCCGCCGCGGATGTGTGCGATAGCATAGGCGAAACCGCGGTCGAGCAGGCTCAGCCGCCCGGTCGAGAAACCCGGTGGGATCGCATAACAGTACGCGCCATAGGCGTAGAGGAAGAGCGGGCGGCTGCCATCGCGCGGGAAGCCAGCCGGGTAGACGATCGACACCGGCACCTCGGTCCCGTCGCGCGCTTTGATCTTGAGCCGCTCGGTCGCGTATTTGCCCGCCTCGTACCCGCTCGGGATTTCCTGCACCTTGAGCACGGTCATCTCGCCGGTCGCGACGTCGTAGTCGTACACCGTCCCCGGCGTGACCATCGATTCATAGCCGAGCCGCAGCACCTGCTGGTCGTATTCGGGATTGTCGCCGAGGCCAGCGGCATAACTCGCTTCGGGAAACACGATCCGCTGCGGCGCGATCGTCGGATCGTAGCGATATATATCGATCTGATCGAGCCCGTCCTCGCGCCCCTCGACGACGAAATAGTCGCGGTAGCATTCGATCCCGGTCATGTAGAAATGGGTCGATGGCGCGATCAGCTCGGCCCACGTGCCGGGGTCGGAAATCGGCGCGGTGACCAGGCGCCACATCGGATCGGTGTCGTTGGTGTGGATGTACAGCGTATCGCCATGCGTCTCGACATCGTATTCGCGGCCGGTCTTGCGCGGCGCGATCATCAGCGGCTTGGCGAGCGGATCGGTCGCGGGGAGCAGATAGACTTCGCTGGTGACGTGATCGCCGGTGCCGATCACGATCCATCGCCGGTCGCTGGTCTCGCTGACCGCGACGCGGAAACCTTCATCGGCTTCCTTGAACAACTCGATATCGCTGTCGATCGGGGTGCCCAGCCGGTGCAGCCGGGCATTGTCGGTCCGCCATTGTTCGTTGGCGAGCCCATAGAGGAACGCGCTGTCGTCGGCGGTCCACACGATCTCCGACAGCATGCCGGGGATCGTGTCGGGCAGATGCTCGCCGGTCGCGAGGTTCTTGACGCGGATGGTGAAGCGTTCCGATCCGTTGTCGTCGATCGCATAGGCGAGCAGCGTGCCGTCGTTCGACACCGAGAACGCGCCGAGCCGGAAATATTCCTTGCCCTCGGCCAGCGCCGGCTCGTCGAGCAGCAATTCGTCGGGTCCGCCCGCGACGGGCTTGCGCCACCATTTGCGATACTGCCCGCCGGTTTCGAACGCGGTCCAGTACAGCCAGTCGCCGTCCTTTTGCGGCACCGAGGATTCGTCCTCCTTGATGCGGCCCTTCATCTCCTCGTACAGCCGATCGGTCAGCGCCTTGTGCGGCGCCATCATCGCGTCGAAATAGGCGTTCTCCTCCGCGAGATAGGCGAGCACGTCCTTGTCGGTGACCGTCGGATAGTTCGGGTCCTTCAGCCACGCCCAGGGATCGCTGATCGTCACGCCGTGCGTGGTGAAGTTGTGCGGGCGCGTCGCGGCGATGGGGGGCGTAAGGTCGGTCATTGCGGTTCCCTAGCCTTGTCGTCATCCCCGCGAAAGCGGGGACCCATCTCGCGGACGCGCTTCTTGAAAGCCGACGTGGGAGATGGGTTCCCGCTTTCGCGGGAATGACGGTAGAGGACAGGCATGCTCACCCCCCGCCATCCGCGCCTGACCTTGCTTGCGACGATCCTGGCGTCGAGCCTGGCGTTCATCGACGGGTCGGTGGTCAACGTCGCGCTGCCCGCGATCGGGCGCGACCTGCAGGCGAGCGCGGCGGACTTGCAATGGACGATCAACGCCTACCTGCTGCCTTTGTCCGCGCTGTTGCTGCTCGGCGGGGCGGCGGGGGATCATTTCGGGCGGCGGCGGATGCTGGTCGGCGGGATCGTGCTGTTCGCGGCGGCGTCGCTGGCGTGCGCTGCGGCGCCGGGCCTCGAACTGCTGCTCGCTGCGCGGGTGGTTCAAGGGATCGGCGCGGCGATGCTGATGCCCAACAGCCTGTCGATCCTGAGCCATGCTTTCTCGGGCGAAGATAAGGGCCGCGCGGTCGGTACGTGGGCGGCGGTCGGCGCGATCGCCAGCGCGTTCGGTCCGCCGCTCGGCGGCTGGCTAGTCGATGCGGTCGGGTGGCGCGCGATCTTCTACATCAACCTGCCGGTCGCGGCGCTGGCGATCGGGCTCGCGCTCAAGGGCGTCGAGGAAAGCGGCGAGGGCAAGCAACCACTCGACTGGATCGGCGCCGCATTCGCGACGATCGCGCTCGGCGCGCTGACCTGGGCGTTGACCTTGTGGTCGAGCGAGCGGGTGATGACGCCAGAAGCGTGGATCGCGCTGACTGCGGGGATCGTGACGCTCGCGCTGTTCGTCCTGGTCGAGCGTCGCCGCGGCGACCGCGCGATGATGCCGCTCGCGCTGTTCGGCACGCGCGCGTTCGTCGGGCTGACCGGCTATACTTTCCTGCTCTACGGCGCGCTCGGCGGGCTGATCGTGCTGTTGCCTTATGTGCTGATCACCGGTGGTTACTCGCCGGTCCAAGCAGGGTTCGCGCTGCTGCCGTTCTCGTTCGGGATCGGTCTCGGCTCGCGCGCGATGGGCAAGCTGACCGAACGGATCGGGCCGCGCTGGCCGCTGACGATCGGGCCATTGGTGGTCGCGGGCGGCTTCGCGCTGATGCTCCGGGTCGATCCGCAAGCGAGTTACTGGACCAGCGTGCTGCCGGGGATCGCCGCGATCGCGCTCGGCATGGCGATGGCGGTCGCGCCGCTGACCACCGCGGTACTGTCCTCGGTCGACGACGATCACACCGGCACCGCCTCCGGCTTCAACAGCGCGATCGCGCGGACCGGCGGGCTGATCGCGACCGCCGGATCGGGCGCGGTGATCGCCGCGAGCGGCCCGGCGTTGATCGGCGCGTTCCACGGCGCGGCGCTGGTCGGCGCGGCGCTGGCCGCCGGTGCGGCATCGTCGGCATTCCTCAGCCTCGGCGATTGAACTATTTTCCTACAGCGCCGCTTTCTGCCAAGGACGGATGACGTCGTTCGACGTGCTGCGCTCCGCCGATCCGGCGAGGCGCGGTTAGTGTAACCCTGGTGTCAACTTAAGCCTTTCGGGAATGCCTTGATGTCCTCCTATTCCGACCGCCTCACGGCTTTACGCGAACAGCTCAAGCGCGACCGCCTCGACGGCTTTGTCGTCCCGCTGACCGACGAGCATATGTCCGAATATGTTGGCGCCTACGCCCAGCGTCTGGCCTGGCTGACCGGATTTCAGGGATCGGCGGGGACTGCTGTCGTACTGCCCGCCGAAGCCGCGATGTTCACCGATGGGCGCTATACGTTGCAGGTCCGCGAGCAGGTCGATGGTGGGACGTGGCAGTTCGTCGAGGTGCCCGCGACCAGCGTCGCCGACTGGCTCGGCGGACACGCGCCGCAGGGCGGGCGGATCGGGTACGATCCCTGGCTGCACACGTCGGAATGGGTGAAGGCGGCCGAAAAGGCGCTGGCGGCGAAGGGCGCGACGTTGGTCGCGGTCGACACCAACCCGGTCGATGCGATCTGGCCCGATCGGCCGGCGCCGTCGGATGCGCGGTTGGTGGTTCAGCCGGACAGTCTGGCCGGCAAATCCTCCGCCGAAAAACGCGCCGAGATCGCTGACTGGCTGACCGAGCAGAAGGCTGACGCGGTCGTGCTGTCGGCGCTCGATTCGATCGCCTGGGCGCTCAACGTGCGTGGCGCGGACGTCGAGCGCACGCCGGTCGCCTTGGCCTATGCGATCGCCGATGCCGACGGGACGCTCGATCTGTTCGTCGCGCCGGAGAAGATGAGCGACGAGGTCGCCGCGCATCTCGGCAATGCGGTGCGCATTCACGATCGCACCGATTTCGCGCCCGCGCTGAGCAAGTACGCCGGCAAGCGCGTCGCCGCCGATCCCGAGCGTGCGGTGGCTGCGATCTTCGACGGGCTGAAGGCGGGCGGCGCGACGGTGCTTGCACTGCGCGATCCGGTCGTGCTGGCTAAGGCGATCAAGAACCCCGCCGAAGCCGCCGGTCACCGTGCCGCGAGCGTGCGCGACGGCGCGGCGCTGACGCGGTTCCTCAAATGGTGCGAGGAGACGTTCCCGAACGGTACCGAAACCGAATTGACGGCCGCCGCGAAGCTGCAGGAACTGCGCGAAGCGACGGGGCTGCTCAAGGATCTGAGCTTCGACACGATATCCGCGACCGGCCCGCACGGCGCCATACCGCACTATCGCGTCACCGAAGAATCGAGCCTGCCGATCAAGCCGGGCGAACTCTATCTGGTCGATTCGGGCGGGCAATATGCCGACGGCACCACCGACGTGACGCGCGTCGTGCCGGTCGGCGAGCCGACGGCGGAGATGCGCGATCGCTTCACCCGCGTGTTGCAGGGGCATATAGCGCTCGCGACCGCTGTGTTTCCGGAAGGGACCAACGGTGGCCAGCTCGACAGCTTCGCGCGGCGGCCGCTCTGGGAAGCCGGCCTCGATTTCGCGCACGGCACCGGGCACGGCGTCGGCAGCTATCTCGCGGTGCACGAAGGACCGCAGCGGATCGCCAAGCCCAACTATCCCGGCGGTGGCCCCGCCGAGCCGTTGCGCCCCGGCATGATCATTTCGAACGAGCCGGGTTACTACAAGGCCGGCGATTACGGTATCCGCATCGAGAACCTGATTCTGGTCGAGCGCCGCGACGTCCCCGGCGCCGAACAGCCGATGATGGGGTTCGAAACGCTGACCTACGCTCCGATCGAACGCCGCCTGATCGAACCGGCGCTGCTCAGCCAGGCCGAGCGCGCGTGGCTCGATGCGTATCATGGCCGCGTGCTCGACGTGCTCGGTCCGCAGCTCAATGCCGAGGAGCGGACCTGGCTCCTCGCGAAATGCGCGACGATCGGGGGGTAAATTCGTCGCGCCGGCGGAGGCCGGGGCCGGAAGCAGTCTTTCGTAACGCGGCGGCCCCGGCCTCCGCCGGGGCGACGGCTAAGGCCTAGTCACCGCATTCACCGCGTCCGCCGCTCTCAGCGCGGTCATCAGCTTCTCCAGATGCGCGACGTCGCGCACTTCCAGGTCAACCTGATTGGTATGAAACCCGGTGTCGCTCGAATCGAAGCGGATGTTGATGATGTTGGCGCGGTGCTGGCCGATGATGGTCGACACGGTGCCGAGCGCGCCGGGCTCGTTCTTCAGCGTCACTTCGATCTGCGCCATCCCGCCTTCGGCCTTGTCGCCCCAGGCGAGGTCGACCCAGTCGGCGTCGTCCGACTTGGCAAGCACCGGGCAGTCGATGCGGTGGACTGCGATTTCCTCGTCGGGACGGCGCAGGCCGACGATGCGGTCGCCGGGGACGGGGTGGCAGCACGTGTCGAGCTTGTAGCCGACGCCGGCGGTCAGCCCGGTGATCGACACCGCCGATTGCTGGGGCAGCGCGCGGCCGGCGTCGGTGCCGGCCGATCCGGGCATCAGCGCTTCCATCAGCTCGGCGTCGGTGATGCGTCGGCGCGCCACCGCCTCCAGCAACGCATCTTCATCGGCAAGTTTGAGTTTCTTGAGCGCGGTCTTCACGGCGTCGACGCTGAGCGGCGCGGGCAGGCGCTGAACGATCTCGTCGTAGAGCTTTCGGCCCAGCGTCAGCGTTTCCTTGCGCTCGGTCAGCCGCAGCTTGCGCCGGATCGCGGCGCGCGCCTTGCCGGTGATAGCGAAGTTGAGCCAGTTGGGCTGCGGCGCTTGCGCTTTCGACCGCAGGATCTGCACCTGGTCGCCATTCTCGATGATCGTGCGCAGCGGCACGTGGCGGCCGTTGATCTTGGCACCCACCGCCTGGTCGCCGAGATCGGTATGGACGGCATAGGCAAAGTCGATCGGCGTCGCGCCCTTGGGCAGCTGATGCAGTTCGCCCTTAGGCGTGAAGGCGAAGATGCGATCCTGGTACATCGCCATCTTGGTGTGTTCGAGCAGTTCCTCGGCGCTCTCGGCGGTCTCGAGGATTTCGACCAGGTCGCTGATCCAGCTGTGCTGCGTGTCGGCGCGCACCTTGCCGGACTTGTACGCCCAGTGCGCGGCGAGACCGTATTCGGCCTCCGCGTGCATTTCTTCTGTGCGGATCTGGATTTCGACGCGGGTGTCGCCGGCATGCATTACCGACGTGTGAAGCGAACGATAGCCGTTGCGTTTCGGCGTCGAGATGTAGTCCTTGAATCGCCCCGGCACCATCGGCCAGCGGCGGTGGATGATGCCGAGCGCGCGGTAGCAATCCTCCTCGGTCGGCACCGTCACGCGGAACGCCATGATGTCCGAGAGTTGCTCGAAGCTGATGTGCCGCTCCTGCATCTTCTTCCAGATGCTGTACGGGTGCTTCTCGCGGCCGGTAATGTCGGCATCGACGCCCGCGCGCGACAGCAATAGCTTCAGGCCGGAACCGATCTTCGCGATGCGATCGCCGCCGCCTTCCTTGAGCTGATCGAGCCGCTTGCTGATCGACGCGAACGCTTCGGGCTCGATCTGCGCGAAGGCGAGGCTCTGCATCTCCTTCATGAACTCGTACATACCGATCCGCTCGGCGAGTGGCGCGTAGATATCCATCGTCTCGCGCGCGATCCGCTTGCGTTTCTCGGGCTTTTCGATGTGGTGGAGCGTGCGCATGTTGTGCAGCCGGTCGGCCAGCTTGACCAGCAGCACGCGGATGTCGTCGGACATCGCGAGCAGGAACTTGCGCAGGTTCTCCGCGGCGCGCTCGGTGTCGCTTTGCGCCTCGATCTTCGACAGCTTCGTGACGCCGTCGACCATCCGCGCGACATTGTCGCCGAACATCTTCTGGATCTGGTCGGGGGTGGCGACCGTATCCTCGATCGTATCGTGCAGGATCGCGGTCGCGATCGTTTCGTCGTCGAGGTGGAGGTCGGTCAGGATGCCCGCAACCTCGATCGGATGGCTGAAATACGGGTCGCCCGACGCGCGCTTCTGGCTGCCATGTGCCTGCAGCGAAAAGACATAAGCGCGGTTGAGCAACGCTTCGTCAGCGTCGGGATCGTAGCCCAGGACCCGATCGACCAGCTCGTATTGGCGCAGCATCTATGACCTAAGATGCCGGGATCGCGCTGCTTTGCAACAAAAATGCTGAGCGCAGAAACGACGCCGGCCCGCTCCTCGGTCGAGGAACGGGCCAGCGGCGAAAAAGGGCCGCTTGCATGGGAGTGCAAGCGGCCCCGAGGGGATGGGTCTCAGTTCGCCTTGGCGTTGCACTTCGCCAGGTCGTCGGCGGCGAGCGCCTGACCACCGGCGGTGAACGACGACAGCTTGCCGACGCGCTGGGCGACGAGCTGGCACAACACCATGTCACGTTCCGGCGCCTTGGCGGCCGTGAACGCGCCGTCGCGGAACTTCCACATCGTGTCGCGGGTGATGATGCTGGTCTTGGCCGGCGCCTCGACAGGGGTGGCGGCGTAGAAGCCGGAACCCTGGGGCTGCGCGAGAGCGACGGTCGAACCGAGCACGGTGGTGACGGCAACGGCGCCGATGAAAGCGAGAATGCGGGACATGTTTTCCTCCTTCGTCCTTGCAACGCACAATAGGTTGCGAATCACCACCTAGTGTATTAGGTAGCGAGTTGCAACTAAAAACTTACATGGCATTTTCATGTCAGTTGAAATGCGATACGCTGGGTCGAGTAGAGAGGAATTCTGATGGGCATGGGCGGACACCTGAGGGAACCGCTGCGCGATCTGGTCGAATGCAGCCTGCCGGCCGCGCTCGAGGCGATGGGCGAGCGTTGGTCGTTCATGATCCTGCGCGCGTCGTTCAACGGCCTGCACCATTTCGAGGAGTTCCAGTCGGAACTCGGTATCGCGCGCAACATCCTCGCCAACCGTCTCGCACGCCTTGTCGAACACGGCATCCTGACTCGCGAGGCGCTGCCTGAGGATCGCCGCAAGATTCAGTATCTCCTGACCGACAAGGGCTTCGCGCTGCTGCCGACGATGGTGGCGCTGCGCCAATGGGGCGAACGCTGGGAGACCGGCATGCCCGCGACGCCGGTGTTGGTCGACGCCCGCGACATGCGGCGAATCCAGCCGGTCCAAGTGCTCTCCCACGACGGCCGTGCGCTCGGCAAAGGCGACCTGCATTGGGCGCTGCCCGAAGACGTGATCGGCGAAAACGAGCCGCTGCAACAGGCGGCCGAGTGATCTAGCCGGGCAAATTCGCGATAAATTGCCGCACTGCGTCATCGATCGGCGCGGGTTTTCCGGTCGGCAAATGGACGTTCACGATCACCATATCGACCGCGCAGTGGAGTTCGCCGGTCGCTTCGTTCACCATCTCGTAGCGCTGCGTCATGCTGCTGTTGCCGACGCGGTCGATGCGCACCCAGATGCGGATCGTGTCGCCCCAGACGAACGGCTTGAGATAATCGACCTCGGCGCGGCGGACGTGGAATTCGGTATCGGTCCAAACACTGCCGAGTGCGTCGGCGATCGCGGTCCATTCCCAGAATTCGGTCGCCGCGACGTCGGTATATTCGAGGTAGCGCGAGTTGAAGACGACCTTCTGCCCGTCGATTTCGGCGTAACGGACCTTGAACGCGGTCGAAAAGGCGAAGCCGTCACGGACCATCAGAACAGCAACTTGATGCCCACGAGGAGCAATACGGTTGCCAGGATCGGGCTGAGGAAGCGGTCCGACACGCGCGACGAGATCAGGCTGCCGGCGATGATCCCCGGAATCGATCCGCACAGCAAGGATACCAGCAGCGCGCCGTCGACCGATCCCAGCAGCCAATGCCCCGTCCCGGCGAGCAAGGTCAGCGGCACGGCGTGCGCGATGTCCGACCCCACCAGCTTGTTCACCGGCAGGTCGGGATAGAGAATCAACAATGCGGTCATCCCCAGCGCGCCTGCCCCGACCGAGGTCAGCGACACCAGCGCGCCGAGCACCGCACCGAGCAGGATGGTCAGGATCACCGGATGCTCGCGCCCGACATTATCGACCCTTGGCGTCAGGTAGGCGACGATCCGCGATCGGAACAGCGCCGCGATCGCCGACAGGATCAGCACTACGCCCAGCACGACCGAAATCGCATAACCGGTATGAGCTTTGCTCGACGCGCCAATTGCGAACAACGTTACAATTGTCGCCGGCACGCTGCCCATCGCCAACCGTGCGACCACCTTCCAACTGACCGTCCCGCGCCAGCCATGCACGGTGGTGCCGACCGCCTTGGTCGCCGATGCGTAGAGCAGGTCGGTGCCGACCGCGGTCGCCGGCGCCACGCCGAACACCAGCACCAGCAGCGGCGTCATCAATGATCCACCGCCGACGCCGGTCAGCCCGACGACCAGACCGACCAGCACGCCGGCCAGCGAATAATGCCAGTCGATCATCGCTATCGTGCTCCGGCGAAGGCCGGAGCGGCGGCCGTCGCGCGGCCAGACTGCCAGCGTTCCGGCCTTCGCCGGAACACACTGCTCTGTTTGTCAGCGGTCACGCGACTGTGGCTCAGCCCGCCGACGCGCCGGGAGTGTTGACCCCCATCGATTGCAGATAGCGCTTCACGTTGCGCGCCGCCTGGCGCAGCCGTTGCTCGTTTTCGACCATCGCTATGCGCACGAAGCCCTCGCCGTTTTCGCCATAGCCCACCCCTGGGGCAACCGCGACGTGAGCGTGAGTCAGCAATTGTTTGGAGAACTCAAGGCTGCCTAGGTGCGAGAGTGCCGGTGGCAACGGCGCCCAGGCGAACATCGACGCGCGGGGGCTGGGGATGTCCCACCCGGCGCGGCCGAAGCTTTCGACCAGCACGTCGCGGCGCTTGTGGTAGAGCAAGCGGTTCTTCTCGACGATATCCTGCGGGCCGTTGAGCGCGGCGCAGGCCGCCGCCTGGATCGGCGTGAAGGCGCCATAATCGAGATACGACTTCACCCGCGTCATCGCGGCGATCAACTGCTTGTTGCCGACCGCAAACCCGATCCGCCAGCCGGCCATCGAATAGGTCTTGGACAGCGACGTGAACTCGACCGCGACGTCCTTCGCGCCTTTGACCTGCAGGATCGAGACGGTCGGGTTGCCGTCGTAATAGAGCTCCGAATAAGCGAGGTCGGAGATGATCCAGACCTTGTTCTCGCGCGCCCAAGCGACGAGGCGCTCGTAAAGGCGAGATCCACCGTCTCGGCGGTGGGGTTCGATGGGTAGTTGACCACCAGCACGCTGGGCCGTGGCACGGTATAGGCGATCGCGCGCTCCAGGCTTTCGAAATAATGCTCGTCGGGTGTGGTCGGCACCGCACGGATCGTGGCGCCGGCGATGATGAAGCCGAACGTGTGGATCGGGTAGCTCGGATTAGGGGCGAGCACCACATCGCCCGGCGCGGTGATCGCGGTGGCGAGGCTGGCGAGCCCCTCCTTCGATCCCATCGTAACGACGACTTCGGTTTCGGGATCGACCTCGACCCCGAAGCGGCGACCGTAATAGTTTGCCTGCGCGCGTCGGAGGCCGGGAATGCCCTTCGACTGCGAGTAACCGTGGGCGTCGGGCTTCTGCGCGACTTCGACCAGTTTCTCGATGACATGTGGCGGCGGGGGCAGGTCGGGATTGCCCATGCCGAGGTCGATGATGTCTTCGCCGCCTGCGCGCGCCGCAGCCCGCATGCCGTTGACCTCGGCGATGATGTAGGGCGGCAAGCGCTTGATGCGGTAGAAATCGTCGGACATGTCGGTGCTTCTGCACCGCGACGCGCGTCGGCGAAAGTCCAAACCGTCCGACGTGAAATTATCGTGCGCCGACCGAGGCGTGCAAATGTCACACGGATATTCTAGGACTCCGTCATGGCCGACGATCCCACCCAGCCCGATCCCACCGCCACCCCCGCCGCGGGCGTCCGCGCGGTGCTCGATGCTTGGGGGCAAGTGCTGGCGCCGGTCGCCGCCGCCGGTCGCGACGCGGTCGATCCCAAGGACCGGCGTTTTGCGGGGCCGGAGTGGGAGCACCCCGTCTTCGACCTGATGCGCCAGGGCTATACGGTGATGGCCGACGCGATGATGAAGTCGGTCGATCAGGCGCCGGGGCTCGACGATGCGGCGCGCGACCGGGCGCGGTTCGCGATGCGGACATTGGTCGAGGCGATGAGCCCGGCCAATTCGCCCTTCACCAACCCCAAAGCGCTCAACAAGGCGCTCGACACCGGCGGCGCGAGCCTGGCTGAGGGGTTCGCCAAGATGCTCGCCGATTTCCAGCGCGGCCAGCTGACGCATACCGACACGCAGGCCTTCGAGGTCGGCCGCAACATCGCGACGACGCCGGGCAAGGTCGTCCACGAAACGCCGCTCTACCAGTTGATCCAGTACAGCCCGACGACCGACGAGGTGGCGACGACCCCGCTCGTCATCTTCCCGCCCTGGATCAACCGCTTCTACATCCTCGATCTCTCGCCCGAGAAGAGCTTCATCCGCTGGGCGGTGGAGCAAGGGCTGACCGTGTTCATGGTCAGCTGGAAATCGGCCGATGCGTCGATGAAGGACGTGGTGTGGGACGATTACATCGCCGCGCAGATCGACGCGATCGACACGATCCGCGACGCGCTGGACGTCAAGTCGGTGCACACGATCGGTTATTGCGTCGCGGGCACCACCCTCGCCGCGGCGCTCGCGGTGCTGGCGGCGAAGGGTGAGGCCAAGAAGGTCAAGAGCGCCACGTTCTTCACGGCGCAGATCGATTTCTCCGAAGCGGGCGAGTTGCTCAACTTCATCGACGATTCGTACCTGCAACTGATCGAAACGCTGTCCGGCGACGGCTATCTCGACGGGCGCTACCTTGCCGCGACGTTCAACCTGCTGCGCGGCAAGGATTTGATCTGGTCGCCGGTGGTCAACCACTACCTGATGGGCGACAAGCATCCGTCGTTCGACCTGCTCCACTGGAACGGCGACACGACCAACCTGCCCGCCAAGTGGCACAAGGCGTATCTGACCGACCTGTATCGCGACAACAAGCTGGCGCAGGGTCTGGTCGAGGCGCTGGGCGAGACGATCGACCTGTCGAAGGTCGAGACGCCGAGCTACATCCAGGCGGGCCGCGAGGATCATATCGCGCCGGCCGAGAGCGTGTGGAAGGTGACGCACCATTTCGTCGGGCCGCTCAAGTTCGTGCTGGCCGGGTCGGGACATATCGCCGGCGTCGTGAACCCGCCCGCCGCAGGTAAATATCAGTATTGGACCGGCGATTCCGACGCAAAGTCGCTCGCCGATTTCGTCAGCGGCGCGACCGAGCACAAGGGCAGCTGGTGGCCCGACTGGATCGAATGGATCCGCGATCTGGGCGCGAAACAAGTTCCCGCGCGTGTGCCGGGCGAGGGTAAGCTCGCCGCGATCGAGGATGCGCCGGGCCGCTATGTGAAGGCGCGCTAATCGACGGCCGAGTGTTCGATTCCGGACGATGCCTGTTCGATATCGAACACAGGCATGATTTCGGGTGCGTATCTAAACGTTGATTACATTCGTTTTCGATCATGGCATAGAACCTGCACCGCACACAGTGCTTGCCGGGGAGTGGACATGCACAAAGCTTTCGTAAATGCCGTGATGCTTTCGACTTTATGCTGCGGGTCGTTGCCGTCAGTCGCGATTGCGGCGCCGATGGGACAAGCGGTGCCGCCGGCACCGGCATCGGCGGCGGCGGTGCCGACATTGACCGCCGAACAATGGCGCGCCGATCTGCGGTTCATGGCCGCCGAATTGGAACGGCGGCACGCGAATGTCTTTCATGCCGTCTCGCGACAGGCGTTCACAGCGGCGGTGGCCGATCTGGATGCCCGCATCCCCAGCTTGCAGCGCAATGAGATCATCGTCGGGATGATGCGGATCGCGGCGATGGTCGGCGACGGACATACCCGCGTCGATCCGCGCAAGGATCGCAAGATGGCGTTCCCCCTCGCTGCCGCTCAAACTCTATCTGTTTGACGACGGGCTATTCGTCCGCGCCGCCACCCCGGCGCAAGCGGCGCTGATCGGCGCCGAGGTCGAAGCGATCGGCGGCGTGCCGGTAGACGAAGCGATCCGCCGCGCGTCCGAACTCGTTTCGCGCGACAATGCCATGGGGCCAAAGCTGATGGCGCCGTTATATCTCGGCATGCCGGACATCCTGCAGGCGTTAAAGCTGTCGGATCGCCGCGATGCGGCGACGCTGACGCTGCGGAAGGGGAATCGCAAGTGGACGGTCACCGTCGCCGCCGGGGCGGTCGATCCCCCCTGGCCGGCGGACACCGACATCTCGCTCGTCACGCCCGAGGGCTGGGTCGATGCCCGCACCGGCCCGCAGCCAATCTGGCTCCAGGCGCCGCTCGAGCTCCACCGCATGGTCGCGCTGCCGCAGAGCAATAGTCTCTACATCCAACTCAACCGGGTGGGCGATCTCGACGGGGAAAGTCTCGACCAGTTCGGCGCCAAGGTTCTCGCCCAGGCGCGCGCGCAGAAACCCCGCGCCGTCATTCTCGATCTGCGACTGAATCAGGGTGGCAACGGCGATCTCAGGAACGGGCTCGTCCGCGACCTGATCAAGATCGAGAACGACGATACGCACCTGTTCGTCTTGACCGCGCGCGGCACGTTTTCCGCCAGCCAATTCATCCTCGACGACCTCGATCGCCTGAGCGGCGCGGTCTTCATCGGCGAGCCGGCGAGTTCGAAGCCGAATTCCTATGGCGACGCATTCAGGGCGACGCTGCCGAACAGCGGCATCAACGTGCGATCGTCGATCTTCTGGTGGCAGACCGGACAGGGTAACGACCCGTGGACGTGGGTGGATGTAGCGGCACCGCTCACATTCGCCGATTACGCGGCAGGCCGCGACCCGGCACTGGCGACTGCTGTCGGCTATCAGCCGCGGGCATCGTTGCTGGCGCTGATCCGCAAGGCGGTCGAGACAGGGGGCGCCGGGCAGGTCCGCGGCGTCATGGAAACGTACCGCAACGACCCGGCGAACCGATACGCCAACATCGTGCAGGCCATTTGGGACGCCGCCGAGGCCATCGACGCGGACAAACGGACCGACCTGGCGTTCGAAGTGTCCGAACAGGGCGTGCGGCTGTTTCCGGCTAGTGCCGATACCTGGTATCTCCACGCGCTACTCGCCGAGGAGCTTGGACGGAAGGAGGCGGCCGCCACGGCGGCGAAACGCGTCCTGTCGATCGACCCGAGCAATCGCAATGCGGTATCGTTGCTGGAGCGCGTCCAGGCTCCCTCGTAACGGCGGCGGCGACGTGTGGATTGCAATTATGTTGCAGTGCACAAAAAACGCTTGACTATCGCGTCCCGATGACTATTTGTGCACTGCAGCAATGACGTTGCGGAGCACGATGATGGCGAGCAAGACCCCCGTTTCGAAGACCCCGGCGCGCAAGCCCGCGGCCAAGAAGCCGGCCGTCGTGAAGGCGTCGCCGGTCGAGACCGCTCCCGTCGTCGTCGCCGAAGCGCCTGCCGCAGAGCAGCCGGTGTGGCCGGTCGTCGAGACCCCCGCCGCGAAAGCAGTTGTGACCGCAGTAACCGAAACCATTCCCGCCGCCGTCGCCGAAGCCGCGCCGGCCATCAAAAAGGAAGTGACCAAGATGACCGACACGATCAAGGACGCGGCCGAAAAGGGCCAGGCCTATTTCACCGACTTCACCGCCAAGGCGAAGGACGCAGCGGCCAAGGGCCAGAAGGCGTTCGAAGACATGAACGAATTCAACAAGGGCAACGTCGAAGCGCTCGTCGAATCCGGCAAGATCGCCGCGACCGGCCTGCAGACGCTTGGCCAGGGCTATGCCGACTATGCGCGTAGGCAGTTCGAAGGCACCACCGCGGCGTTCAAGAGCTTCGCCGGCGTGAAGTCGCCGACCGAATTCTTCAAGCTGCACTCGGACTTCGTCCGCAGTCAGTTCGATTCGATGGTCGCCGAGACCTCGAAGAACACCGAAGCCTTCATCAAGCTGGCCGGCGACGTCGCCAAGCCGATCTCGAACCGCGTCGCGGTTGCCGCCGAGAAGCTGAAGGTCGCCGCGTAAGCGATACCTTCGCCGCAAGGCTGAGAAATCGGGGCGGCCGCCGGGCAACCGGCGGCCGCCCTTTTTCGTGCCCTCAACAAAAAACAATCGTCGTTGACGGTTCCAACCCGTGTGCTAATCACTTAACACAGCTTGACGAGGACGAGCTTCCGACTACAGATGTAGTCACAAACGCGTGGTCACGCGCGTGGGGAGGGTTCGTTGATGTCGCGTCGGGTTGTTTTCGGATTGCGTACAGCATTGCTCGCAGGGGTCGCCTTGGCCAGCCCGTCGCTTGCCAGTGCGCAAGCCACCCCCACGACGTCGTCCGATCCCGCAGTCGCGCCCGCGCCCCAGCCGGTGTCGGATGCCTCCGCCAAGCGCGTTTATCTGCCTGCCGATTTCGCGCGGTTCGCGCCGCAGACCGCGTACGACATGCTGACCCAGGTGCCGGGTTTCACGATCAAGATCGCCGACGTGCTCGAGCGCGGGCTCGGCCAGGCGTCGGAGAACGTGCTGATCAACGGTGAGCGGATCGCCAACAAATCGGGCGGCGCGGTCGATGAACTGAAGAAGGTGCCTGCCGCCAACGTCCAACGGATCGAACTCGTCGACGCTGCCAGTCTGGGGATTGCCGGGCTCGCCGGCCAGGTCGCCAACGTCATCGTCACGGCGAGCGGCGGCAAGGGTCAGTTCGAATGGACCCCCGATTTCCGCGCCCATTTCGCGCGGCTCAACCCGTTCAGTGGATCGGTCAGCTATTCGGGTAAGATCGATTGGCTCGACTATACGTTATCGGCGGAGGACCAGACCGGGCGCGGCGGGTTCGGCGGCCCGGTGGTGATCACCGACAGCCTCGGCGCGTTGACCGAACGGCGATACCAGATCTTCCACGCCGAAGACGAGGTGGTCACGTTCAAAGCCAAATTCGCTTTTCGAGGCCCCGGTTCGGCCAAGGGCAATTTGACGCTGTCGGGCACGCCGTATTGGGGACGTCAGTATAACGGCGACACGCGCGATCGGGTCGACGGGGACGACCGCAGTCGAATCATCCGCAACCGGGTCAACGGCTTTCTCTACGACGTCAGCGGGGACTATGATTTCCGGCTCGGCCCCGGCCGGCTCAAGTTGATCGGCGTCCGGCACCTCGATCACGAACCGCTCTTTCAGAAGCAGATCACGACGTTCGACAGCGGAGCGCCCGCCACGGGGACGCTGTTCGGGCGCATTTCGTATATCGGCGAGACCGTGGGTCGCGCCGAATATTCGTGGAAGACCGGCAAGAACGCCTGGCAGCTGTCGTTCGAGCGCGCCTACAACTCGCTCGACCAGCGCGGTTCGTTGGCCTCGCTATCGACCGCCGGCGTGTTTGAGCCGATTCCGTTTCCCGGCGGATCGGGCAAGGTCGAGGAAACGCGGTACGAAGGTACCGCGACGTTCAGCCGCCCGCTCGGCCCCAAGCTCGATCTTCAAGTCGTGCTCGGCGCCGAATCGAGCACGCTCACGCGCGTCGACGGCAACCTCGCGCCGCGCAAATTCTTCCGGCCCAAGGGCAGCATCTCGCTCGGCTGGCGACCATCGGCGGGTTGGGATGCCAGCCTGAAGTTGCGCCGCCGTGTCGGGCAGATCAGCTTCTACGACTTCCTGTCGCAACCCAACCTCAACCAGGATCGGCAGAATGCCGGGAATCCCGACCTCGTCCCGCCGCAAAGCTGGGAGTTGGAGGGCGAAATCGGGCGCGAACTCGGTCCTTGGGGCAAGACCCGGCTGCGCGCCTATGCACACCGCATCACCGACATCATCGACATCGTCCCGATCGGCGCCAGCGACGAAGGCGTGGGCAATCTACCGCAGGCAACGCGCTACGGGATCGTCAGTACCAGCACGTTGCAGTTCGACCCGATCGGCTGGCGCGGTGCCAAGCTGGACGCGACGATCGGTACGGAGCGCACCCGCGTCCGCGATCCGCTGACCGGCGTCGAACGATCGATCAGCGGCAATCACGATGCGTGGATCGACTTCGCGTTCAGGCAGGACGTCCCGCGCAGCCGCTTCGCCTGGGGCGCAGAGGCGTCGTACGACCATTTCAACAAGTCCTATTACCCGACCCAGGTTCAACGCGCCTGGGAGGGGCCGTGGTGGATCAGCAGCTTCGTCGAGCGCAAGGGCCTGGCGGGAATGACCGTACGGCTGACGGTACTGAACTTGCTGAACGCGCGGCATCGGCTCGACCGCTTCGCCTATACCGGGTTCCGGACGACCTCGCCGCTGTCGTTCCGCGAGCAGCACAACCAATTGATCGGGCCGATCTTCGCTTTGTCGGTGCGCGGCAACTTCTAGATCGAGGGTCGCATCGACCTACGTACCCGAAAAGCGGGGTTAATGCGGCGGTCACCCCTTGCCCTTGACGGCCGCAATGCCATATTTCCGCATCCGTCATGCACGACTTTTCGACCATCAATATGGCTCTGCCGCCCGAACGGCCCGGTGACGACGAAGGCACCGGTGTCGGCGTTGCGACGCGCACGCGCACCAAGACCAAGCAGCCGACGCCATACCGCGTGCTGATGCTCAACGACGACTACACGCCGATGGAATTCGTCGTCCTGTGCCTTCAGCAATTCTTCCGCATGTCGGTGGAGGAGGCGACGCGGGTGATGTTCCACGTCCACCAGAAGGGCGTGGGCGTGTGCGGTGTGTTCACCTACGAAGTGGCGGAGACCAAGGTCAGCCAGGTGATGGACTTCGCCCGACAGAACCAGCATCCGCTGCAGTGTACTCTCGAGAAAGCGTGACCGAGGCTCAGGCGCTTACCGCCATCGTATAGACGATCTTCCCCAACGCACCGAGCAAGAGCACCAGCGTCGTCAGCGCCTGGATCAGGAACCCGGTGCTGCGCTTGGACGGGTCGGCCATGTAGCCGCTCGAATAGAGCAAACGCCCGACGATCCAGACGACGCCCAGCCCCGCCGCGACCTTCTGGTTCCAGTAGATCGCGAAGAGCCACAGCGCCGTCAGGAATATCGGCAGCCATTCCAGTGTGTTGATGTGGACGCGGACCGCGCGCTCGAGCACCGGATGCCCGGTCATCGCGGGCGCCTCGATGCCCGATGTGCCGCGTGCCTTGGCGACCTGCAGGCCCAATCCGATATAGACCAGCAATGCGACGATCGTGACGATCGCGGTCCAGCTATACTGCATCATGACGTTCCTCCCCGGTTGGCGCGCGTGCGCTCTTGGAAGAGTATGTCATGGCGGCGGCGGCGCGCGCAAATCTTGCCTTAACCATCAATCGTTTCGCCTCGGGACACGGCGAAAATCGGCGGCGATCCGTTAGGGTTTTTGCGCTAGGCGCTCACGCGCCGGACGGGTCCGGCTGGGGCAGTGATGACCAACTGGCGCACATCGACGATCCGGAACAGCCGCGCGGCGTTGTTCGCATTACTGATCGGGCTGCCCGTGCTCGCCGTCTCGGCCAAGGCAGCGGTGGTTGCGTATTATTCGCCGCCCGTCGCCGCGCCCGCGCCGCCGCTCCCACCGATCGGGTACGAGAGCGAGGATCATTTCCCGGGCGCCGCCGCGTTGTACGTCGCCGAAGAGGATGCCGCGCCGACCACCGGTACGACCGGTACGATCGACATCAGCGCACTCGCGATCCCGACCAACGCCGTGCTGACCCCCGACCTCGACGGTACCGTGAAGCCGGCGCAGCCCTTCTCGATGGCGGGTGCCAGCGCGCTCGACCGCGGGCGGGCGCTCGATTGCCTGTCGACCGCGATCTATTACGAGGCGGCCTCGGAAAGCGACGACGGCCAGCGCGCCGTCGCGCAGGTCATCCTCAACCGCGTGCGGCACCCGGCCTTCCCCAGCACCGTGTGCGGCGTGATCTATCAAGGCTCCGAACGCGCGACCGGTTGCCAGTTCAGCTATGCCTGCGACGGCGCGATGGCGCGACCGCGGTCAGCTGCCGGCATGGCACGCGCGACGCGGATCGCGGCGGCGGCGCTCAACGGCTATGTGATGGGCGCGGTCGGGCTCGCGACGCATTACCATACCTATGCCGTCACCCCGGCGTGGAACCGCGCGCTGGTGATGACCGATGCTATCGGGGCGCACTTCTTCCACCGCTGGAAGGGCTATTGGGGCACCGCGGCGGCGTTCAGCAACGCGCGCTACCGCGGCGGCGAGCCGATGCCCGGCCCGTATCGCAAGATCGATCCGACGTTACCGCTGATACCTCCCACCAGTTTCGCGACCGGCACGACGCCGCTGATCCCTGGCGCTGCGCCGGTCGCGAAAACCGAGGTCTCGGCGATCCAGCCGAAATATCAGGACGTCAGCGTGGCGAAGATCGACAACCTGCCCGGCGACTCGCAGATCCTCGACCGCTGGAAGGATTCTCGGGAAAGCCCCTGCGCTAGGCAGCAAAAAGGGGCCGGTGGACCGGCCCCTTCTCGCATCGTCTAACGATTACCAGCGATGCTGGCGGTCGTGCTTTTCGAACTTCACCTGCGCGCTGATCGCGTCGTAGCGGCGGTCGAGGTCGGCGCGCTCGCGCATGTCGATGCGGCCGCCCGACCGGGCGTAGCGATATTCGAGCCCGACGACGTCGCGCAGCTGGCTCTTCAGCTGGAACGCCTCGCGGCGGTCGAGAGCGCCCGAACGCACACCCTGATCGATCCGCTGGCTCAGGTTCGCCTGGCGCTGCGAAATACTGGTCCACGGCGCCGCGCTGGCGACCGAGGGGAGGGTGGCGGCGGCCATGCCCAGGCCCGCCAGTATAACAGTCAGCTTCTTCATGGTCCGTACTCCTTGTGGCGACCGATACGTCCGGTCGAGGAGCAATCTGGGATCGACGTGTCGCCGATCTGTGTCGCCGGTCGTGCCAATATGTCGCAACCGGTCGCCAGGCTGAGAGTTGCGTTCATCTTCGAAAAGGCCAAAAAGCCCGTTCCATGTCATCGACCATCGCAGAACTCGCCCGTCGCCGCGAAGCCGCCAAGCTGGGCGGCGGCGAAAAACGCATCGCCGCGCAACACGCCAAGGGGAAGCTGACCGCGCGCGAGCGGCTCAGCGTCTTGCTCGACGAAGGATCGTTCGAGGAACTCGACATGTTCGTCGAGCATAACTGCGTCGATTTCGGAATGCAGGACACGGTCATTCCCGGCGACGGCGTGGTCACCGGAACCGGCACGATCAACGGCCGGCTGGTCTGCGTGTTCAGCCAGGATTTCACCGTGTTCGGCGGATCGCTGTCCGAGCGCCATGCGCAGAAGATCTGCAAGGTCATGGACCTGGCGATGAAGATCGGGGCGCCGGTCATCGGCTTGAACGACTCCGGCGGCGCGCGCATCCAGGAAGGCGTCGCGTCGCTCGGCGGCTATGCCGAAGTGTTTCAGCGCAACGTGCTGGCATCGGGCGTCGTGCCGCAAATCAGCCTGATCATGGGGCCGTGCGCGGGCGGCGCGGTGTATTCGCCGGCGATGACCGACTTCATCTTCATGGTGAAGGATTCGAGCTACATGTTCGTCACGGGTCCCGACGTGGTGAAAACGGTGACCAATGAGGTCGTGACGCAAGAGGCTCTGGGCGGCGCGGTCACGCACACGACCAAGACGAGCGTCGCCGACAATGCCTTCAACGACGATATCGAAGCGCTGCTCGCCGCGCGCGACTTCGTCGATTTTCTGCCGGCATCGAACCGCGAATCGGTGCCCGAGCGCCCGACCGCGGATCCGTGGGATCGCATCGAGAACAGCCTCGACACGCTGATCCCGGCATCGGCGAACCAGCCATACGACATGCACGAGCTGATTCGGAAGACGGTAGACGAAGGCGATTTCTTCGAAGTGCAACCGGGCCATGCCGGCAACATCATCGTCGGCTTCGGGCGGATCGAGGGCAGGACGGTCGGCGTGGTCGCGAACCAGCCGATGGTGCTGGCCGGGGTGCTCGACATCAACTCCTCGAAAAAGGCCGCGCGCTTCGTCCGCTTCTGCGACGCGTTCGAGATTCCGATCGTGACCTTCGTCGATGTCCCCGGCTTCCTGCCCGGCACCGCGCAGGAGCATAACGGCATCATCAAACACGGCGCGAAGCTGCTATTCGCTTACGCCGAAGCGACGGTTCCCAAGATTACCGTCATCACCCGCAAGGCCTATGGCGGGGCGTATGACGTCATGGCGTCGAAGCATCTGCGCGGCGACTTGAACTATGCCTGGCCGACCGCCGAGATCGCGGTGATGGGCGCGAAGGGCGCGGTCGAGATTATCTTCCGTGGGCGTACGCCCGAGGAAATCGCCGAACGAACCGCCGAGTACGAAGCCCGCTTCGCCAACCCGTTCGTGGCGGCGAGCAAGGGCTTCATCGACGAGGTGATCCAACCGCACTCGACTCGCCGCCGCATCGCGTTGGGCCTGCGCAAGCTACGCGGTAAGCAACTCGAGAATCCGTGGAAGAAGCACGACAATATCCCGCTGTGACGAACTTTGCCGGCGCGCGTTGACCGGCTAGAACACCGATACTCCAACCCGAAAGGTCGGCCATGATCTCCATCCTCTCGCTACTGCTTCAGACCGCAGCCGCCCCGGCCCCTGCACCCGCACCCGCGCCTGCTGCTGCCCCGGTCGCGCCCTGGACCGTCGTCGTGCGACCCAAGACCGATCCGGCGATGACGACCACCGTCGTCAGCGCCCCGGCCAGCGACGGCAGCGGACGACTGGTGGTCAAATGCGATTCGGGCGCGCAGCAGGTCGTGTCGGTTCAATTCCTCAGCAAAACCGCGCTTGGCGGCCCGCCCGACCGGCCGGTGACGCTGACGATTGACGGCGGCACGCCGATGGGCGCCAATTGGGAGTTCGTCGAAAAGGGCGCGTTCATTCGCGACGACATGGCGGTGACGACGATCACCGCCGCGCTGGCGACGAGCAAGGCGATCAAGCTGGCCACGACGACGGCGGCGGGTGTCGCGGTCAACGCGACCTTCGCCGGCCCGCCCTCGGCCGCGCCGATCACGAAGGTGCTCGCGGCATGCGGCTACACGCTCGGCACGCCGCCGGTCCGCGCGCCGCAGCCCGCCCCGACGCCCGCCGCGAAGTGAAGCTCGGCCGGCTCAACCATGTCGGGGTGGCGACGCCATCGATCGCCGACGCCATCCCCTATTGGCGCGACATGATGGGCGCGACCGCGATCGGCGAGCCGTTCGATCTGCCCGCGCAGGGGGTGAAGGTGTGCTTCATCGACACGCCCAACACGCAGATCGAGTTGATCGAGCCGTACGATGCAAGCTCGCCGATCGCTGCGTTCATCGCGAAGAACCCGGCAGGCGGGCAGCATCATGTTTGTTACGAGGTGCCCGACATTTACGAAGCGAAGGCATGGTTCGAGGCGAAGGGCGCGAAGGTGCTCGGCGAACCGCGGATCGGGGCGCACGGCACGCCGATCTTCTTCGTCCACCCGCGCGACATGGGCGGTGTGCTGACCGAGTTCATGGAGACGCCGAAGGGCGACCACTGAGGGGGATCGAATGGCGTACGAGCATATCCTGACCGAGCGTCGCGGCGACGTGCTGGTCGTCACGCTCAACCGGCCCGATCGGCTGAACGCCGCACCGCCGGCGATGTTCGTCGAATTGCGCGCGGCGATCGCCGATCTCGGCGGTGCGCGTGCGGTGCTGGTAACGGGGGCGGGCCGGGCATTCTGTTCGGGCGCCGACGTCGGCGGCGGCGCGCTGGGGAGCGACGATCCCGGCAACGCGACCTACGCCGCGCTCACGCAGAGCTATAACCCGACGATGGCGGCGCTGGCGGATCTCGGCGTGCCGGTGGTCAGCGCCGTGCGCGGGCCGGCGGCCGGGATCGGGTGCAGCCTGGCGCTGGGTGCCGACTTCTGCGTCGCGAGCGAGGCCGCCTATTTCCTTCAGGCGTTCGTCAATATCGGGCTGGTCCCCGACGGCGGCGCCAGCTGGATGCTGCCCCGCCTGATCGGCAAGGCGCGCGCGACCGAGATGATGATGCTGGGCGAGCGCGTGCCGGCGACGAAGGCGCTGGAGTGGGGCATGATCCATCGCGTGGTGGCGGACGAGGCGCTCGATGCCGAAGCGTTCGCGCTGGCGGAGCGACTGGCGGCGGGGCCGACCGTCGCGCTGGGGCTGATGAAGCGCGGGCTCAACCATGCGTTCGAGGCCGGCTATGCGTCGGCGATGGAGCGCGAGGCCGAGAACCAGCGCGCCGCGCGCGGTACATCGGACTCGATGGAGGGCGGCATGGCGTTCCTCCAGAAGCGTAAGGCGGCGTTTAAGGGGGCATAGTGGCGTTTGCGTGCGGCCGGGCGTAAGGCACTGCGATGACTGACAAGCCGACTTTGGACGACTGGCAAACGCTCGCTGCGAAGGAAGTGAAGGGCGCTGACCTGACGTGGCGGACGCCCGAGGGGATCGACGTCAAGCCGCTCTACACAGCTGCCGATGTCACGACCGATCCCGGCCTGCCGGGCTTCGCGCCGTTCACCCGCGGTGTGCGGGCATCGATGTACGCCGGGAGGCCGTGGACGATCCGCCAATATGCGGGCTTCTCGACCGCCGAAGCCTCCAACGCCTTCTATCGCCGCAACCTGGCGGCGGGGCAGAAAGGCCTCTCCGTCGCGTTCGACCTGGCGACCCACCGCGGTTACGACAGCGACCATCCGCGCGTGACTGGCGACGTCGGCAAGGCGGGGGTCGCGATCGACACGATCGACGACATGAAGATCCTGTTCGACGGTATCCCGCTCGATCAGATGTCGGTGTCGATGACGATGAACGGTGCGGTGATCCCGATCCTCGCCTTCTTCATCGTCGCGGGCGAGGAACAGGGCGTGCCGATGGCGCAGCTCGACGGGACCATCCAGAACGACATCCTCAAGGAGTTCATGGTCCGCAACACGTATATCTATCCGCCCGAACCGAGCATGCGGATCATCTCGGACATCTTCGCCTTCACCAGCGCCAACATGCCGAAGTTCAACTCGATCTCGATCAGCGGCTATCACATGCAGGAAGCGGGGGCGACGCAGCTCCAGGAGCTCGCCTTCACCATCGCCGACGGCATGGAATATGTGAAATACGGCGTCGCCTCCGGGCTCGACATCGACAAGTTCGCCGGGCGACTCTCCTTCTTCTTCGCGATCGGCATGAACTTCTTCATGGAAGTCGCGAAGCTGCGCGCGGCGCGCGTGCTGTGGCATCGCGTGATGACGCAGCTCGGCGCGCAGGACGAGCGCAGCAAGATGCTGCGCACGCATTGCCAGACGTCGGGCGTCAGCCTCACCGAGCAAGACCCGTACAACAACGTCATGCGTACGACGATCGAGGCGATGGCGGCGATGCTGGGAGGTACGCAGAGCCTTCACACCAACGCGCTCGACGAAGCCATCGCGCTGCCGACCGATTTCTCCGCCCGGATCGCGCGCAACACGCAGATCGTCATCCAGGAAGAGACCGGGATGACCAAGGTCGTCGATCCCCTGGGCGGTTCCTATTATGTCGAGAGCCTGACCGAGCAACTGGTCGACGGCGCGTGGGAGATCATCGAGCGGGTCGAGCGCGAGGGCGGCATGGCGAAAGCGGTCGCGGCGGGCTGGCCCAAGGCGATGATCGAGGAAGCGTCCGCCGCGCGCGCCGCGCGGGTCGATCGCGGCGAGGACGTGATCGTCGGCGTCAACAAATACCGCAAGGCCGACGAGGACCCGATCGACATCCTCGACGTTGACAACCACGCCGTTCGAGAAGCGCAGATCGCGCGCATCCGCAAGGTCAAGGTGGGCCGTGACGAGGCGGCGTGCCAGGCGGCGCTGGAG
The DNA here is from genome assembly GCF_007859635.1 of Sphingomonas panacisoli. NCBI lineage: Bacteria > Pseudomonadati > Pseudomonadota > Alphaproteobacteria > Sphingomonadales > Sphingomonadaceae > Sphingomonas > Sphingomonas panacisoli. The sequence goes on from NZ_CP042306.1 coordinate 296,020, forward strand.
GCATTGAAAGCCGGCGCGGCGGGCAAGGCGAACCTGTTGGAGCTCGCGGTCGACTGCGCCCGTCAGCGCGCCACGCTCGGCGAAATCTCGTCGGCGATGGAGGCAGGCTTCGGCCGCTACGCGACGGTGCCGACTCCGGTGAAAGGCATCTACGGCGGCGCGTACGAGAACGACGCGCGCTGGGACAATCTCGTCGCCGGCGTCGCTGCGACCGAGCGCCGGCTGGGCCGCAAGCCGCGCATGCTCGTCGCCAAGATGGGCCAGGACGGCCATGATCGCGGCGCCAATCTGGTGAGCAGCATGTTCGGCGATCTTGGCTTCGAGGTGGTCCCGGGCCCGCTGTTCCAGACGCCACGGGAAGCCGCCGTCCTCGCGCTCGAAAGCGACGTCGACGTGGTCGGCGCGTCCAGCCTTGCCGCCGGGCACAAGACGCTGATTCCCGAACTGATCGGCCATCTGCGCGACGCCGGCCGCGCCGACATCAAGGTCATCGCCGGCGGTGTGATCCCGGCGCAGGATTACGACTTCCTGCACGACGCCGGGGTCCAGGCGATTTTCGGCCCTGGCACCAACCTGATCAAGGCAGCGGAAGACGTATTGCGGCTGCTCGGTCACAACATGCCGCCCGAAAGCGAGGCGGCGGAATAACATGCCGACGGTGCTCAGGATCGGCGCATTCCGACTCTATTTCTACAGCCACGAACCCAACGAACCGCCGCATATTCACGTCGATCGCGGTGAGGCGACGATCAAGGTCTGGCTCGACGGCATCGAAGTCGCAAAGAGCCGCGGCTTTCGCGCGCATGAGATTGGTGGCATCGTCGCCGTGGTCGAAGCACATCGCGAACAACTGCTGGAGGCATGGTATGAATATTTCGGCTAAGGTGACCGATGAGCGCGTGCTCGACGTCCGTTTCGACGATGCCAGCCTAATCGTCGATTTGATGGACGGCCGCACGATCTCGGTGCCGTTGACGTGGTATCCGCGCCTGTCGAAGGCGACGTCTGCGCAACGTGCCAAGTGGGAGAAAGCAGGCGCAGGCTACGGTATCCATTGGCCGGAAATCGACGAGGATTTGAGCACCGAGGGCTTGCTGCGTGGCGCGCCAGCCCCGGCGAAAGCAGCTTAAGTACGTGACTCGCAACGACTGGACGCGCGACGACATCGCGAAACTCTTCGACCTGCCTTTCACCGAACTCGTGTTCCGCGCGGCCGAGGTGCATCGCCAGCATCACGCGGCGAACGAGGTTCAGCTGTCGACCCTCCTGTCGATCAAGACCGGCGGCTGTCCCGAGGATTGCGGCTATTGCTCGCAATCGTCGCACCATGAGACGGGCCTAAAGGCGACCAAATTGATGGACGTCCGCGCGGTGCTGCAGGCGGCGGCGCAGGCGCGCGACAACGGCTCGACGCGCTTTTGCATGGGGGCGGCGTGGCGCAATCCCAAGGATAAGGACATCCCCGCGCTGGCGGAGATGGTACGCGGCGTGCGCCAGATGGGGATGGAAACCTGCATGACGCTCGGCATGCTGACGCCGGGCCAGGCGGCGGCGCTGGGCGAGGCTGGGCTCGATTACTACAACCATAATATCGACACCTCGCCGGAGAATTACGCCAACGTCATTTCGACGCGGTCGTTCGATGAGCGGATCGAGACGCTGGAGAATGTCCGCGACGCCGGGATCAACGTGTGCTGCGGCGGGATCGTAGGTATGGGCGAGACGCGGAGCGACCGTGTCGGGTTCATCCACGCGCTGGCCAGCCTGCCGGTGCATCCGGAGAGCGTGCCGATCAACGCCTTGGTGCCGGTCAAGGGGACGGTGCTGGGCGACATGCTCGCCGACACGCCGCTTGCGAAAATTGACGATATCGAGTTCGTCCGCACGGTCGCGGTCGCGCGGATCACGATGCCGGGGAGCATGGTGCGACTGAGCGCGGGCCGCGAAAGCATGAGCGACGCGACGCAGGCATTGTGCTTCCTGGCAGGCGCGAATTCGATCTTCACCGGCGACAAGCTGCTGACCGCGGGCAATGCCGGCGAGGACAAGGACGCTGCTTTGTTCGCGAAGCTCGGGCTGGCACCGATGGCGGCGGAGCAGCGCGTTGTGGAGGCGGTGTGAGCGAAAAGCCCGTCTTCCGCGGTCCCTCAATCGTCGAATGTTCGATCGCGTGTGCGGTTCTGGCGGTAATCGCGTTCGCCGTCGTGCGAGGATCGGCCATTTGTCCTGTCAATGAGCCGCCACGTACGGAATGTGTTGCTGTGGCGAACGATATCGCGCTTCGCAGCGCCACGACCGTCACCATAATTTTCGCGCTGATCCTGCTTCTCGGGACGCTCCTGAGATCTTTCGTAAAGAGACGTTGATGTTCAAGAAAATCCTGGTCGCCAATCGCGGCGAGATTGCGTGCCGCGTGATGCGCACCGCCAAGAAGATGGGACTTGCGACGGTCGCGGTCTATTCCGACGCCGACGCGCGCAGCCCGCACGTGCTGATGGCCGACGAAGCGGTGCGGCTCGGGCCGCCGCCGGCGGGTGAGAGCTACCTGCTCGCCGAACTGATCCTCGACGCGGCCAAGATCACCGGGGCTGACTGCATCCATCCGGGCTACGGTTTTCTGTCGGAGCGCGAGAGTTTCGCGCGCGCATGTGCCGACGCCGGGATCGCGTTCGTCGGCCCGCCGCCCAACGCCATCGCCGCGATGGGCGACAAGATCGAATCGAAAAAGCTGGCCAAGGCCGCGGGCGTCAACGTCGTCCCCGGCTTCCTGGGCGAGATCGCCGACACCGACGAAGCGGTCAGGATCGCCGGCGACATCGGCTATCCGGTGATGATGAAGGCCAGTGCCGGCGGCGGCGGCAAGGGCATGCGGCTGGCCTATAGCGAGCAGGACGTCCGCGAAGGGTTCGAGGCGACCAAGCGCGAGGGCCTCGCGTCGTTCGGCGACGATCGCGTGTTCATCGAGAAGTTCATCGAAAGCCCGCGCCACATCGAAATCCAGGTGATGGGCGACCAGCACGGCAACATCCTCTACCTCGGCGAGCGCGAATGCTCGGTGCAGCGCCGCCACCAGAAGGTCGTCGAGGAAGCGCCGTCGCCGTTCGTCACGCCGGCGATGCGCAAGGCGATGGGTGAGCAGGCCGTCGCGCTGGCCCGGGCGGTCGGATACTATTCCGCTGGCACGGTCGAGCTGATCGTGTCGGGCGCGGACACCACCGGCCAGGGCTTCTACTTCCTCGAAATGAACACCCGGCTGCAGGTCGAGCATCCGGTGACCGAGGCGATCACCGGGCTCGATCTGGTCGAACTGATGATCCGCGTCGCGGCGGGCGAGAAATTGCCGCTGACGCAGGATCAGGTGCAGCTCGACGGCTGGGCGATCGAGAACCGCGTCTATGCGGAGGACCCGTATCGCGGGTTCCTGCCCAGCATCGGTCGCCTCGTCCGCTACGACCCACCTGCGAGCGAGGACACACCCTATGGCCAGGCGGCGACGGAGGCTTACGTCCGCGTCGATGACGGTGTCGCCGAGGGCGGCGAGGTGTCGATGTTCTACGACCCGATGATCGCCAAGCTGATCACCTGGGCGCCGACCCGCGAGGCGGCAATCGATGAGCAGATCGCCGCGCTCGATGCCTTCGAGATCGACGGACCCGGCAACAATCTCGATTTCCTGTCGGCACTCATGCAGCACCCACGCTTCCGCGACGGCGCGCTGACGACCGGATTCATCGCCGAAGAATATCCGGAAGGCTTCCACGGCGCACCGGCATCGTCCGAATTGCTGAAGTCGCTCGCCGCGATCGCCGCCTTTGCCGCGACGGCGGAGGCAGACCGCGCGCGGCGAATCGACGGCCAGCTCGGCAAGCGCTTGCGCCCGCCCTCGGCCTGGACGGTGCGGATCGACGGGGTGGATCACGACGTGTCGATTTCGACCGACGGCGTGACGGTCGATGGCGCGGCGCACGCGATTGCGCTTGAGTACACTCCGGGCGACCGAGTCGTGAACGCCGAACTGGCCGATAGCGACCTGACCGTTCGCATCGCCCGCACGCGCACCGGCTTCAAGCTGACCGCGCGCGGTGCCAGCCATGTCGCGCGGGTATTGCCGACTGGTGTCGCCGCGTTCGCGCATCACTTGATCGAGAAGGTCCCGCCCGATCTTTCCAAGTTCCTCATCGCGCCGATGCCGGGCTTGCTCGTGCGGCTCGACGTCGGCGTCGGCGACGAAGTCCAGCCGGGCCAGCCGCTCGCGGTGGTCGAGGCGATGAAGATGGAGAACATCCTGCGCGCGGAGAAGGCCGCGACGGTCAAGTCGGTAGAGGCCAAGGCCGGCGACAGCCTGGCGGTCGATCAGGTCATCCTGGAACTCGAATGACCGCGTTGCGCGCCTTCGCGATCGCGGCGCTCGCCATCGCGCTGGCGTCGCCGGGCGTGGCAGGGCAGAGTACGCGCATGGCATCGCTCTCACCCCCCATCGTCATCGGTCACCGCGGCGCGAGCGGCGAAAGACCCGAGCACACGCTGGCGAGCTACGAACTCGCGATCGACGAGGGCGCCGATTTTATCGAACCCGATTTGGTGCTGACCAAGGACAATGTCTTCGTCGCGCGGCACGAGAACGACATTACCGGCACCACCGACGTCGCCGACCATCCCGAATTCGCTGGCCGCAAGACGACCAAGACGATCGACGGCGTCGCGCATACCGGCTGGTTCACCGAGGATTTCACGCTCGCCGAACTGAAGACGCTGCGCGCGAAGGAACGCCTGCCGCAACTGCGTCCCGACAATGCGAAATATGACGGCCTCTACACGATCCCGACACTGGCCGAGGTGATCGCGCTGGCGAAGAAACGGTCGCAGGAATTGGGCCGCACGATCGGCATCTATCCCGAAACCAAGCACCCGACCTATTTCGCGTCGATCGGCCTGCCGATGGAAAAGCATCTGGTCGCCGAGCTGAAGGCGGCGGGCTGGGATTCGGCCGACGCGCCGGTGTTCATCCAGAGCTTCGAGGTGAACAACCTCAAGCTGCTCCATACGCTGACCAAGAATCGTCTGATCCAGCTGATGGACTCGAGCGGCGGCCCCGCCGACAATGCGACGCCGAGCTATGCGGCGATGATCACGCCCGAGGGCCTGAGGGCGGTCGCGGCCTATGCCTGGGGGATCGGGCCGAACAAGGACATGGTCGATACGGGTGAAGGCACGCCGACGACCTTGGTCGCCGATGCGCACAAGGCTGGCCTGCGCGTCCATGTCTGGACCTTCCGCGCCGAGAATTTCTTCCTCCCCGCCAGCCTCAAGCGCGGTGCCGATCCCAAGGGTCATGGCGACGTGGATACGGCGATCCGACGCCAGCTTGCGGCGGGGATTGATGGATTTTTCACCGATTTTCCGCTAATTGGCGCGACCGCGCGCGAGGCTTTCCGCGCCGGCAAGTAGATCGGATGTGTATGCGTAAGTTCGCCATCGTCACCCTGTTGCCGCTGCTGAGCGGCGGGTGTCTCTCCACCGTGGGCAGCGTCGTGACCGCGCCGGTCCGGGTCGCGGGCAAGGCGGTGGACTGGACGACGACCAGCCAGTCGGAGGCCGATCGCAACTACGGCAAGAAGATGCGCAAGGCCGAGGAACGCGAAGGCCGCGAGCGTCGCGCCTGGCAAAAGGCCTGCAACAAGGACCCCGCCAATTGCGGGCCGTATGACGGCTATCGCGCGGACGAGGCGCGGCGGAACCGCTAGCCGTGTTCCTGCGAAAGCAGGAACCCAGAGCCAAGAACGGTGTGCTTGCGGCTTAGGCTCCTGCTTTCGCAGGAGCACGAGGCCTCAATTCCCGCCCAGCACCTCGGCGATTGCGCGGAGCGTCGCGGGGTGCATCTGGACGCCCATATGGCTGCTGACGATCTCGATCGACCGGGCATGGTCGTCGTGACAGATCGCGCCGTTGACCAAGCCGTCGCTCGCACTCCAGATCGCGGTGGCGGGGACCGGTAGCGGCGCGGCGATCTCTTCGCGGCGCGCCATCACGTCGGGGCTGTCGATCTTCTCGCCCGACAGCCATTCGAACGCGCGCCAGACGTTGGTTGCGCGCGGATCGCCGGCGAAAGGCGAACTGACGGTGATGACTTCACGGACCAGCGCAGGCTCGCGATGCGCCGCGAACCGCGCGATGATCCCGCCCAGACTCACGCCGATCAGCGTCACCGGCTGCCCTGCATCGTCGTGATACTGCCGCAACCGCGCGAGCAGTTTCTCGCCCTCGCCGCCGATCGCGCGCGCGCCGGTGTTGCGGCCGAGCTTCCACCCCTCGACGCGATAGCCGAGCGCGGTCAGATAGCGCTTCATGACGATGTTCGATCGGTCCGAATTGACCAGGCCGGGCAACAGCATGATCGGCCGGCCGTCACCCGGCGGCGCCTTCATCAATTCGGGCCAGGCCTTGGGGATGCTGGCGATCGTGCCGAGCATGCGGGGGAATTCGGCGGCCCATTGCGCCTTGGAGGGTGGACCGAGGTTCGTGGGAGAGGGGGCGTTCATTCACGCATTCTCCACGCGGTGCGCGCAAAGAAAAGGGCGCCGCTCTGTCGAGCCGCGCCCCTTCCTGAAACATTCCACCGCGATCAGGCGTAGCGGAGCGTCGCCTTGCGACGGCTGCGCAGGGCACCGCCGACCGCGCCGAAGCCCATCACCATCATCGCCCACGTCGCCGGCTCGGGTACCGCGCCGTTGGCGTTGCCGTTCAGCGTGACGCTGAAATTGTCGAGGCCCCAGCTTTCATCGCTGCCGCCCTGCCAACCGCCGCCCGCCGCACGGAACCCGACGGTCAGGTTCGACCCGGTATGCGCGAACGTCGCCCAGGATGAGCCGGTGAAATCGACCAGCGTGTCGCTGTAGAACTGGTTGGTATCGACCTGCTGATACAGGGCGATCACGTTGCCGCCCTGCGCGTCGACGACCGAGCCGCTGGCGTTGTTGGCGGTCAACGTCGCGACGACGCTGCCGTTGATCAGCACTTCGAGCAGATCGGGCGCCGGGCTGCCGTTGGTCGAATCCCAGCTATCGAGCAGGCCGAGCACGCCGCCGAGCGATACCGACGTGTGCGATCCCAGTCCCGTGAACGAGAATTCGGTCGTCGTGATCGGGTTGACCGACGTGTTGATCAGGAAGTTGTTCTTCCAGCCATTGGCGTTCCACGTGCCGGTCGTCGCGCCCCGCGTATCGCCGCCATTGTCGATGGTGACACCGACGCCCGGCCCGGTGGTTGCACCGCCGTCGAAATCGTTGGTGTAGACGACCTGCGCGCCCGCCGGCATTGCCGCGAACACTGCCGCGAACGTCGCTGCGGCCAGAAGATGCTTCATCGATACTCCCCTTATTGCAGTATCATATGACCCCGACTGAATCGGATGGCCGTGATACAGCTGATTCTCCGGGAAACAGTCTATGATGAACGCAGCATTAGGTAAATGGTAAGACGACCTGATGGTCCCGAAACGGGACGTTTCGCGCGGGGTGTCAGAACCATCCCATCACGGTGACCGGGAACGGCGTCCACGCGCCGACGCGCACCCCGGCATGGCGCAGCGCGCGGCCGGTCCATTCGTTGCAGGTGACGACCGCGCTGTACGTGCCGCGCGCGTCGTAGAATGCGTCGTCCGGGCCGTAGCCGCCCGCGATCTTGCCGCGCGGGCCAAGCGTCTCGCGAACGAACGCGGCGAGGCGGCGATACTGGTCCGGCGTCAGCACGATCGCGCGCACCGCGGTGCCGGTGGCGGGGGCCGGGACATGCTCGACATGCAGCACCGTGCGGTTGCTGCCGATCGCCGCGCGACCCACCACGGCCAGGTTGAGATCGCTCCAGGTCGGCGTCTCGATGTAGAAAGCGCGCTCGCCCCAGCCGACCGCGACATGATCGAAATTCGCGTAGCGCGGGTCGGACAGGTCGCTCGCCGGGAACGTGCCGCGCCACTCCACGCCCGCCGCCGACACCGGCATGACGATCCCGGTATGGATACCGTTATCCTCGATAAAGATGCGGATGCCCTCGGCCGGCTGGACCCATGCCGCGTTGGCGGGAATGCTGCCGCCGATCATGCCCGTCGCCGCATAAGCGAGCACGATTCCCATCAGCCCCGTCGCGATCCGCCCCAGCCAACGTCGCACGCGCAATCCGATTTCGCTCGCCACGTCGTCCGTGATAGATGGTTTCAATGGCAACCGATACGCACGTTCTCGATTCCCCGCCGCCCGGCGCCTCGCCCGATTGGACGATCCCGCAGGACTGGTCGCACTACACGGCGCAAGAACATGCGACGTGGGACACCCTATTCGCGCGCCAGGCGAAATTGCTGCCCGGCCGTGCATCGGAAGCGTATCTGCGCGGGCTCGACGTGCTCAAATTGTCCAAGCCCGGCATTCCCGATTTCGAGGAACTCAGCGACCGCCTGATGGCGCTGACCGGGTGGCAGGTCGTGGCGGTGCCGGGCCTCGTTCCCGACGACGTGTTCTTCGATCACATGGCGAACCGCCGCTTCGTCGCGGGCAATTTCATCCGCCGGCCCGATCAGCTCGATTATCTCCAGGAACCCGACGTCTTCCACGACGTCTTCGGGCACGTCCCGATGCTCGCCGACCCGGTGTTCGCCGATTATCTCGAAGCATACGGCAAGGGCGGCCAGCGCGCGATGGGGATGGAGGCGCTGAAGTATCTCGGCCGGCTTTACTGGTACACGGTCGAATTCGGCCTGATCGCCGAACCGGAGGGCTTGCGGATCTACGGGTCGGGTATCGTGTCGAGCTATGCCGAAAGCCGCTTCGCGCTCGACGATCCCAGCCCCAACCGGATCGGGTTCGACTTGGCGCGGGTGATGCGCACCGAATATCGGATCGACGATTTCCAGCAGAATTACTTCGTCATTCCGAGCTTCGACGAACTGCTCCGGGTGACCGTCGAAACCGACTTCGCCCCGCTGTACGATGAACAGAAGGCGCAGCCCGACATTCCGGTGGCGGAGATCGTGACGGGCGACGACGTGATCACTCACGGCACGCAGGACTACGCGCGCTCGAAAGCCTAGATATCGAGCGCCCAGCCGTCGCGCCCCTTGGGGTCGATTGGCTTGGTCGGGACGTAACGTTCGGCACCGGCGGTCAGCGTGAGGATCGTCCAGTCGCCACGTATCTCCGCACCGGTCAGCGTGCAGCCGCAGACAGAATAGGCATCCACAACTTGCGCGCGCTGCGTTTCGAGCAGGCCGGCAAGCAGGATCGTCGCGCGCGGCGCGGCGATCGCGGCGAGTTCGGGCGCCATCGACACCAACGGCCCGGCCAGCACGTTGGCGATCACGAGGTCGTAGGGCGCCCCAGCGGTAATCGCGGGATCGAGCGCGCCGTCGGCAACGATAAGGTCGATCCCGGCGATCCCGTTTGCCGTCATGTTCTCGCGCGTCACGTCGATCGCTGCCGGGTCGATATCGGTCGCGACGATCCGCGCCTCGGGCCACAAATGCGCGGCGGCGAAGGCGAGCAGGCCGGTGCCGGTGCCGATGTCGATGATGGAGGCGAAATCGCGTGCCGCCATCGCGTCGAGCGCCTTGAGGCAGCCCGACGTCGTCGCATGATGCCCCGTCCCGAACGCCCGGCCGGCGTCGATCAGGAACGCGCGGCCGCCGGCGGGAGGGCTGACCGGATGCGCGCTGGTGTGAACGACGAAGCGGCCTTCGGCGATCGGCTCCAGACCCTCCTGGCTCATCGCGACCCAGTCCTCGGCGGTCAGCGCCTCGATCACCGGTGCCACCGCGGCCGCGCTCGGCACCAGCGCGCGGAATGCCGCGATCATCGCGGCGTCGGGCTCCGTCTCGGTGTAAGCATCGAGCCGCCAGCGCTCGCGGTCGTCTTCGATCTCCTCGGTCGTCATCAGCACCGCGTCGATCGCGATTTCCCCCGCGTCGATCGCCTCGGCCTCGGCGCGGGTGCAGGGAAACGACGTTTTCCAGGAATCGACGTTATCCGTGGTCGCGCCGCCGGACGCAAAACCGGTTCCCACTTTTGCTGGCGGACGCTCAGCGGACATAGCTGGCCCCGTTCACGTCGATCACTGCCCCAGTCATCGACGGCGGCGCGGTCAGCGCGAGATAGCAGACGGCGTTGGCGACTTCCTCGGGATCGGCGACCTTGCCGAGCGGGATGTCGGCGAGCAGTTTGTCGCCGCCGCGGCTCGCCAGATAGTCCTCCGCCATGCCCGTCATCGTGAAGCCGGGACACACCGCGAAGGCGAGCACGCCCTGCGCCGCATAGCCGCGCGCGATGCTCTTGGTCATCGCGACCATTCCGGCCTTGGAGGCGGCGTAGTGCCAATGCGCGGGCGAGTCCCCGCGATAGGCGGCGCGGCTGGCGACGTTGACGATGCGCCCGCCGACTCCGCGCTCCTGCCAATGCCGGATCGCGAAGCGGCACAATTCGGCGCTCGCGGTCAGGTTGATCCGCATCGTGCGTTCCCAACCCGCCACCCATTCGGCGTCGTCGAGGTCGATCGGATTGGCCTCGAACACGCCGGCATTGTTGATGAGTACGTCGATGCTGCCGAGCTTCTCGATCGCCGTGTCCCACAATGCGCGCGGGCCAGCCGGGTCGGCGAAATCGGCGGGGATGCCGCTCGCGGTGCCGTGGCCGGCGAAGGTGACGTCGGGGGTCGCGGACAGGCTCGTCGCGATCGCCGCGCCGATACCGCGGCTGCTGCCGGTCAGGAGAATGTTGGTCATGCGCGACTCATAACCCCAACCGTCGCCCCAGCGAAAGCTGGGGTCTCGTGAGGTCACGCGATTAGGCTTGAGATCCCAGCTTTCGCTGGGATGACAACTACGCCGCCACACCAACCGAGAAATCGTCGGCCGCGCCCTTCAATCCGCCGAGCCGATCGTCGACGTCGCCGACATCGTCGGCCAGCACGCCCATCTCGCGCGCGACGTTCTCGGTGTCCTCGCGGATCGTCGCGATCGTGTGCGACATCGAATCCGCGGCGAGCGCGGTTTCATCGACGGCGGCGGTGATCGCGGTGACGGTCTGCGCCTGTGCTTCCATCGCGAGCCGGATGCGCGCGGCGGATTCCTCGACCTCGGCGACGGTCGTCTTGATCGATGCGCTGGTATCGACCGTGGAGCGCGTGGCCGACTGGATCGCCGCGATCTTGGCGGCGATGTCGTCGGTGGCACGCGCGGTCTGGTTGGCGAGGCTCTTCACTTCCTGCGCGACGACCGCGAAGCCGCGGCCGGCATCGCCCGCTCGCGCCGCTTCGATCGTGGCGTTGAGCGCGAGCAAATTGGTCTGGCCCGCAATGTCGCGGATCAGGCCCAGGATCGATTCGATCGACTTGGCGTGGTCGCTGAGCGCTTCCGACATGCCGACCGCCTGGCCAGCCTGGCTCGATGCGCGGTTGGCGATATCGGCCGCCGCTTCGACCTCGGTACGGGCGTCCTCGATCGCGCGGATCAGGCCCGCCGCGGTCTGTGCGGCTTCGCGCATCGCGACCGCCGATTGCTCGGCGGCGGCGGCGACTTCGGATGTCTTGCCGATCATGCCCTTGGCCGACGCGGAGGTCCGGCCGGCCTGCGCGCGAATCCGTGTGCCGAGTTCGGCGGCGGCGCCGATCGACCCGGCGATCGATTCGCGGAATTTCTCCGAACTCGCTTGCCGCGCCTTGCGCGACCGGTGCTCGATCAGTTGCGAAACGTAGCTGGTCAACAGATGGACTTCGACGAACGACAGCCGCTGCAGAGCGTCGGCATAGCGCGCCAGACGCGCCGTATCGGTGCCGCACGCGTCGGCGAGGATGATCAGCGTTTCCTGATAGCACGCCGTCAGCGCGGCGAGCAGTGGCGCGAGCGACACGCCGGCGCGATCCGAATTGCGCGCATTGGTGCACGCCATTTCCATCCATTCGCGCCCCATCGGATGCTCGAACTTGGCGCGCATGTACGCGGTGCTGGTCTCGATTTCCTGCGCGAGCTGCTCCGGCGTGTAATAGGCGCGGACGTGCGCGGTGCCGGGATGCGCGAGATAATGCCGCCAGAAGATTTCGCAGACGCGGCGGTAATGCGGTGCAACGATCGGCGTGATCTCGGCCGTCAGCGGGCCGATCTGCCCGTCCCAGTCGAACGCGGGCAAATCACGCCGCAGCGCGTCTTCCAATTCCTGTGGCCAGGTTATCGGCCGTTGCTCGCTCATCGTCCCCCTCCGGGAATTACGCCGCTACCTTGACCACGAAATCGCTGGCGCTGGCCTTGAGATGGCCGAGCTGTCCGTCGAGCGAATCGAAGCCGCGACCGACGCTGTCGATTTCGGTCGCCACCGCTTCGGTATCCTCGCGAATGGTTGCGATTGTGTTCGACATCGAATCCGCGGCGAGCGCGGTCTCATCGACCGCCGCGGTGATCGCCGTCACGGTCTGCGCCTGGGCCTCCATCGCGAAGCGAATGCGGTTGGCCGATTCCTGGACTTCTGTGACGGTCGATTTGATCGACGCATTGGTATCAACGGTCGAACGGGTGGCCGACTGGATAGCCGCGATCTTGGCGGCGATGTCGTCGGTCGCGCGCGCGGTCTGGTTGGCGAGGCTTTTCACTTCCTGCGCGACGACCGCGAAGCCGCGGCCGGCGTCACCGGCACGCGCCGCTTCGATCGTGGCGTTGAGCGCGAGCAAATTGGTCTGGCCGGCAATGTCGCGGATCAGGCCAAGGATCGATTCGATTGACTTGGCGTGGTCGGACAGAGCTTCGGACATGCCGACGGCCTGGCCCGCCTGCGAACTGGCGCGATTGGCGATTTCGGCGGCGGCTTCGACTTCGGTACGGGCGTCCTCGATCGCGCGGATCAGGCCGGCCGCGGTCTGGGCGGCTTCGCGCATCGCGACCGCGGACTGCTCGGCGGCGGCGGCGACTTCGCTGGTCTTGCCGATCATGCCGCGCGCGGAGGTGGAGGTGCGGACCGACTGGTCGCGCAACGCATGGCTTTCCTGGCTCGAGCGTTCGACGACCTTGGCGATGCCGTCGCGGAATTCGGCGGCGAGCGCTTCGCGCGCGGTCTGCGCGGCATGCTCGACATAGCCGTTGTACAGCGCGACGGTGATGTCGCCTTCCATCGCCGAGAGACGGAGCAAGGTATCGATCATCGTCGGCAGCTTGGCGTCGTCGCGATCGACGCGGCGCATCAGGCTGTCGAGCGCGGCGCGATCGCTGGCATTGATCATCGAGAGCAGCGCCTCAGGCTCGACCTTGCCGGCATAAGCGGCGGCGACCGAACGCGCGATCGATTCGACCCAGCCGCGTTCGCTGGTCTTGAGGAAACGCAGGCGAAGGAAATCGACGCCGAGGTCGATCATCTTGGCGGTCTCGTGCGGCGCCCAGACGCGATCGTCGGCGAAGCACCGCAGCCACTGCTGCCAATAGGCTTCGGAAATGGCGTGCGCGTCGGGCTCGATCACGCTCCACACGTCGTGACTGGCGCTGGCCAGCGATCCGTCGAAATCGAAGATGCGTAGCCGTTCGGACAGGCGGACCTTCGCGGCCATCGAGTCGGACGGGGGCAGGTCGGTGGTGCTCAAGATCGAATGCTCCGGCTAACGTCTGACGGCGACGCGACAATTTACCGCCAAGGGCTACCCCGCTCTTGGTTAAAGACTGGTTAGGAAACGGCGACGGCTTGCATCACTCACGCTGAGGGGTAAGAGGGCGCACGCATCCTTGCAGGGGTATTTTTCTTGGCCACCACACCGCCCAAACCAGAGCGTCCGATCTCGCCGCATCTCGGCCATTATCGCATGGGTCCCGCCATGCTGACCTCGATCGTCCATCGCATCACCGGCGACGGCCTGGCGATCGTCGGCGGGCTGCTGTTCACCTGGTGGCTGGCGGCGCTGGCGGCGGGCAAGGAAAGCTACGACTATTTCCTGTCCTGGTTCACCGGCCCGAGCTGGAACATTCTGGGCTACATCATCGGGGTCGGGCTGACCTTCTCGCTGTTCCAGCACATGATGAGCGGCATCCGCCATTTCGTGCTCGACACCGGCGCGGGGTACGAGCTCAAGACCAACAAGACCGGCGCGATCCTGACCTTCGTCGGCGCGCTCGTCCTCACCATCCTGTTCTGGGGCATCCTGCTCAAGGACGTCATTCTCGGGGTAGCGAAGTAATGGGCGACGGCACCGAACTCGGCCGCGTCCGCGGTCTCGGCAGCGCGCAGGAAGGCGCGCATCACTGGTGGCGCCAGCGCGTTACCGCGGGGTCGAACCTGTTCTTCCTCGCCTGGTTCATGATCTCGCTGACGCGCCTCGGCGGGTTCGACTATGGCAGCATCCACAACTGGATCGCCTCGGCCTGGGTCGCGGTGCCGCTGATCATGCTGGTCATTTCGACCTGCTGGCACGCGCGGCTGGGGCTGCAGGTGCTGATCGAGGATTATCAGGATGACGAGGGCCGCGTGCTGTGGCTGCTCGTCGCCGAATATTTCCTGGCGATCATCGCGGTGACGGCGATCTTCTCGATCCTGAAGGCGGCGTTGGTCACGGTCGCGGCAGCGGGGCCGGCAGCAGGCTGATGAGCGACACGTACAAGATCATCGACCACACCTATGACGCGGTGGTGGTCGGCGCGGGCGGATCGGGCCTCCGCGCGGTCCAGGAATGCGCGCAGAGCGGCCTCAAGACCGCGTGCATCACCAAGGTGTTCCCGACCCGTAGCCATACCGTCGCGGCGCAGGGCGGCATCGCCGCCAGCCTCGGCAATATGGGGCCGGACCATTGGACCTGGCACATGTACGACACCGTCAAGGGGTCGGACTGGCTCGGCGACCAGGACGCGATCGAATACATGGTCCGCGAAGCGCCCGCCGCGGTCTACGAACTCGAACATGCCGGCGTGCCGTTCAGCCGCACCGACGCAGGCAAGATCTATCAGCGTCCGTTCGGCGGCATGATGCAGAATATGGGCGAAGGGCCGCCCGCGCAGCGCACCTGCGCCGCGGCCGACCGTACGGGGCATGCGATGCTCCACGCACTCTATCAGCAGAGCCTGCGCTTCGACGCCGATTTCTACATCGAATATTTCGCGCTCGACCTCATCATGGAGGACGGCGAGTGCAAGGGCGTCATCGCGCTCTGCATGGAAGACGGCAGCATCCATCGTTTCCGCAGCCACGCGACCGTGCTCGCGACGGGCGGCTACGGCCGCTGCTATTTCTCCGCGACCAGTGCGCATACCTGCACCGGCGACGGCGGCGGGATGGTGCTGCGCGCGGGCCTGCCGCTGCAGGACATGGAGTTCGTCCAGTTCCACCCGACCGGCATCTACGGCGCCGGCGTGCTGATCACCGAGGGCGCGCGCGGCGAGGGCGGGTACCTCACCAATTCCGAGGGCGAGCGGTTCATGGAACGCTACGCTCCGTCGGCGAAGGACCTGGCGTCGCGCGACGTCGTGTCACGGTCGATGGCGGCGGAAATCCGCGAAGGCCGCGGTGTCGGACCGAACAAGGATTACATCTACCTCCACCTCGATCACATCGATCCCAAGGTGCTGCACGAGCGTCTGCCCGGCATCACCGAGACGGGGAAGATCTTCGCCGGCGTCGATCTGACGCGCCAGCCGCTGCCGGTCACGCCGACCGTCCACTACAATATGGGCGGCATCCCGACCAACTATCACGGCGAGGTCGTCCATTTGAAGGACGGCGATCCCGACGCGGTCGTCCCCGGCCTGTTCGCGGTCGGCGAAGCGGCGTGCGTGTCGGTCCACGGTGCCAATCGCCTTGGGTCGAACAGCCTGATCGACCTCGTCGTCTTCGGCCGCGCGACCGGCAAGCGGATCGCCGAAATCCTGAAGCCCAATACCAAGCACGGTACGGTGGTGACCGCCGCCGACGACGCGGCGATCGCCCGGCTCGACCATTTCCGCAATGCCAAGGGTGCGGCGCCGACCGCGCAGATCCGCAACGACATGCAGCGCACGATGCAGAAGCATTGCGCGGTGTTCCGCGACACCGCGCTGCTCGACGAAGGCGTCGCGCACATGGACGCGGTGTACAAGTCGCTCGGCGATGTCGGCATCACCGACCGTTCGTTGATTTGGAACACCGACCTGATCGAGACGCTCGAGCTCGACAATCTGCTGTGCCAGGCGGTCGTCACGATCCGCGGCGCGGCCAATCGGAAAGAGAGCCGCGGCGCGCACATGCACGAGGACTATCCCGAGCGCGACGACAAGAACTTCATGAAGCACACGATCGCGACGTTCGACGGCTGGGGCGGCAAGGGCGGGAGCGTCACGCTCGATTACCGCCCGGTGCACGACTACACGCTCACCGACGACGTCGAATATATCAAGCCGAAAAAGCGAGTTTACTGATCGAGGCACCGTGACGTGGCGATCATCCGGCGAATTCATGCCCCGTTGCTGACGCCCGAGGATGCCATCCCGCACCTCGGTGCGCCGCATCACTGGAAGGAAGGTCGGTCGGCGAAAAGCTTGATCGATCAATGGTGGTCGGCAAACGCCATTCCGCAAAGCGTCAAGCTGATGCTCGATCAGGCACCCGAATGGCGCGGCGCCGATCTGGTCGATGCCTTTGTCGAGCGGTGCACCGATTTGTCGGATGGACGTCCATCCCATTCGCAAAGCGATCTTCTCGCGATAGTCGGGATCGTGGACCGGCTTGGCGTCCTGGCCGTAGAGGCCAAGGTCGACGAGGGCTTCGACAAGACCGTCGATGAATGGCGATCCGGTTCCTCCGCAGGAAAGGAGGCGCGACTGCAAAAGCTGTGCGCGCTTTTCGGGCTCGATCCGCAGGCCGTCGGCCACCTGCGTTACCAGCTCTTTCACCGAACGGCGTCGGCGATCATCGAAGCCAAGCGATACCGGGTACGCCAAGCGGCCATGATCGTTCAAAGTTGGAGCTCTGCGCGGATCGGCCTCGACGATTTTCGGGCCTTTTTCGCGGCGATTGGCCTTCCCGACTTGCGCGATGGCGAATTCAGTACGGTAATCATGATCGATGACGTGGCGCTGAGAACCGGCTGGGTGACGGAGCCCGGTTAGCCGGCTCGGCACGATGCGCCGCCGATGTAGCTTTGGCTTGCACGTCTCCGCTTGACACCGCCCCGTCGCGCGCGAAGGTCGTTCCATCGAATCCGAGCAGGGGCGAACGATATGCGGTGGGCGGGCAAGGTAGCACGGACGGCGAGCTTGCTGGTGGCGTCCCTGGCGGTCACCGCATCGGCGACCGGACAGTCGGCGACCTCCTACAAGGCGCCCGAACATGTCGGCGGCTGGCCCGGGCTCGTGTCCGGCAGCAACGAGACCGAGGCGCAGGCATCGATCGACCTCGGCCCGGAGCTCGAGCGCGACCGCTCGCCCAAATGGCTGCTCGACGAACAGCGCAAACTCGACAAGGCGCTCGCCGCGCTCACCCCGCAGAAGCCCGGCATGGTCGATGCCTATGTCGTCGTCGTCGGGCTCGACAGCGACCCGATCTTCGGGCGCGAGGCGCGCGAGGCGGGCAAGGTGCTGAGCCGCCGCTACAATGCGGTGGGGCATACGATCGTGCTCGCGGGTACGAACGGCGACGGACCGTCCGCACTGCCCAACGGCAGCCCGCACAACCTGGCCGTCGCGCTCGCGCGTGTCGCCGAATTGATGGACAAGAAGCAGGACGTCCTCGTCCTCTATACCGCCGGGCATGGCGCCAAGGTGGGTCTGGCCTATCACGACGCCGATGACGGGTTCGGGATCATCCCGCCGGCGCGGATGGCGCGGATGTTCGACGAACTGGGGATCAAGAACCGGCTGCTGATCCTGTCGGCCTGTTTCTCCGGCATCTTCGTGCCGACGCTGGCGAGCGACACGACCGCGCTGTTCACCGCGGCGTCCGCCGATCGGACGTCGTTCGGCTGTCAGTCGGACCGCGATTGGACCTTCTATGGCGATGCGATGATCAACAACGCGCTGCGCCAGCCGGTGCCGCTCGCGACGGCGGGTGCCAATGCGCAGGCACTGATCGCCAAATGGGAAGGGATGAAGAGCGACTTGCTTCCGTCGCAACCGCAAGTCTCGATCGGCAGCAAGGTATCGACCTGGCTGACCCCGCTCGAAGCGCGGATGCCCAAAACCGCGACGCCAATGGTCGGGCGCCCGGCAATCTCGATCTTCGAACAGTAGAAGCGCACACAAAAAAGGAGGCCGAAGCCCCCTTTTCCGTATTCGATTGCGTCGAGCTTACTTGCTCTTCGACTTGTTGTCGTCGGCGATCAGCACGACGGCGACGATGATGCCGACCACCGCAGCCGCGGCGAGAAACACGCCGGCGCCGTGAAGCTGGTTGGCGTTCGCGGTCGGGCTCGACGCGCGGACCGACTTGGCGACCGACAGGCTCGCCGCAGGATTGGCAGGAGCGGCCAGCGCAGGTGCCGTGGCCATCGACAGGGCTGCGATCGCCCCCAAATACTTCGCAAACCTCATCATAGTCTCCCTTGGTTGCAACAGGTTATTGGCACTGACCTAAACGGCGCGCAACTGCCGTTTGGTCCGAAACGCGTCATCAGGGTATTTTGTTGCGATCAGATGACCTGATCGGTTTAGCCGCTTGATTCAGATCGTACTTCTTCGACCAAATCCTTGCGACTCAGCTTGCCGACCAGCGTCTTGGGGAGGGCCAAGCGGACCACGACCTGATCGACGCGCTCATGATGGCCGAGTTGCGCGTTCAGCCAGGTCTTGAGCGTATCGGGCGTCTCGGTCGCACCGTCGGTCAGCGTGACGTACGCGCGGGGCTGCTCGCCGCGATAGGTGTCGGGAACGCCGATCACCAGCGCCTCCTTCACCGCCGGGTTCTTGTACAGCACCGCCTCGATCTGGCTTGGGAAGACCTTGAACCCCGACACCGCGATCATGTCCTTCAGCCGATCGACCACACGGATGAAACCGTCCGCGTCGATCTGGCCGACATCGCCGGTGCGCAGCCAGCCGTCCACGAACACGTCGGCATCGGCGTCGGGACGGTTCCAATAGCCCTTCATGATCTGGGGTCCGCGCACCACGATCTCGCCGGGCTCGCCATCGGGCGGGGGCCGGGTCGGGTCTTCCTTGTCGACTAGGCGCACCTGGGTCGCCGGGATCGGCTGGCCGATCGTGCCGACCTTGCCCATGCTCGCATAGGGATTGCACGATACGACCCCCGAGCTTTCCGACAGGCCGTACCCCTCGATCACGCGCGCGCCTGTCGCATTCTCGAACTTCGCCTTCACCTCCGCGGGCAACGGCGCACCGCCGGAGATGCAATATCTGAGGCTCGAGAGGTCGGTCGTCTTCAGCTTGGGATGGTCGAGTAGCGCCTGATACATGGTCGGCACCCCGGGCAGCGCGGTCGCCTTGGTCCGCTCGATCGCGGCGAGCACCTGGCCGCCGTCGAACCGCGGCAGCATCACGATCGTTCCGCCCTTCGCGACCGTGCGGTTCATCACGCAGGTATTGGCGAAGACGTGGAACAGCGGCAGCACGCCGATGATGCGATCCTCGCCATGGGGGTCGGGGTCCATCCCCTCGACCTGCCGCGCATTGGCGGACAGGTTCTGATGCGTGAGCATCGCGCCCTTGGGCGTGCCGGTGGTGCCGCCGGTATATTGGATCACCGCGACGTGGGTTTCGGGGTCGATCGCGGGATGGTCGCCGGTGCCGTCGTTCGCGATCAATTTGGAGAACGCCATGATGCGCGGGTCGTCGGGACGCTTGGTCACTTCCTTGCCGCGGAACAGCCGGTAGAAAAGCGATTTGGTCCCGGGCAGCGCGCCCGCCACCGATCCGACGATCAGCCGCGTGATGCTCGACTTGTCGAGTACCTCCAACGCCGTCGGCAACAGCGCCGATGCCGACAGCGTGAACAGCGCGCGCGTACCCGAATCCTCGGCTTGATGCGCCAGTTCGTCGACCGTGTAGAGCGGCGAGAAATTGACGACCGTCGCGCCGAGCTTGAGGATGCCGAAATAGGCCGCGAGGTAGTGCGGCACGTTGGGCAGGAACAGGCCGATACGATCGCCGGGGCCGTAGCCGAGCTTGGCAAGGCCAGCCGCCACGCGGTTCGCGCCGTCCAGCGTCTCGGCGTAGGAATAATGACGGCCCAGGAAATCGATCAGCGGCTTGGCGGCGTGGTGCGCGGCAGATCGCTCGAACATCGCGGTCAGCGTGAGCGGCGGGAACTCGGTCGCCCACGGCGTCGGATGACGATAGGCGTCGCTGCGCCAGATGCTCTCCGGGTCAGTCATTGACACCGATGTAGTCGGCAGAAGTTACGAAACCACCCGGCTGGTGCTCCACGTCACCAGGAATTTGACCGCGACGATGCCCAGATCCACCGCTGCCTGCATCCGGTGCGGCGCGGGGTCGCGCGCTTCGTGCGTCAGGATTTCGATGTCCGCCGTCGGGTGGCGCGCCGCCGCGGCGATGGCCAGCACGGCCGCTGCAATCAGGAGGGTACGCCGACGCCGCATGCGTTTACCATAAACGACGTCTGCGTAACGACAAAGGGATTTGTGCGGTTCTTTACGCGGCCAGCGGCGCGATGCGCGCGCGGTCGCGGCCGGCTTGCTTGGCGTCGAACAACGCACGGTCGGCGCGGCGGTACATCGCCTTCCAGTCGGCTTCGCTCGCCAGTGGGCCGGTGCAGGCGCCGATGCTGGTGGTGACGTGGATGTCGAACGGCATCCGGGCGGCGCGCAGGCGTTCGAGCACCGCCTCGGGCGCGATGGCGCGATCGGCCGGCGACAGGATCGCGAATTCCTCGCCCCCCATCCGCGTGATCAGCGCGCCGGGCGCGGCAAGCCGCAGCACGCGCGCGAACAGCCGCAGCACTTCGTCGCCGCCGTCGTGGCCGAGCGTTTCGTTGACGTGCTTGAAATGATCGAGATCGGTGAGGATCAGCACTTGCTCGCCCTCGCGCCCGATCGCCTGGCGCAGGAAGGCGCGGCGGTTGAGCAAGCCGGTCAGCGGATCGGTGTCGGCAAGTCGCGCGGCGATGATCTCGCGCTCGATCGCCTCGTCGCGCTCGTTGCTCAGTAAACGGATGCGGTACGCGATGGCGAGGGTCGAGACGATCGCCTCGAACGCCATCGACAGGATGGTCGAATTGTCGAGCCAGAAGCTCCACCGCACCACGGCAAGGTTGGCGAGTAAACGCAGGGCCGCGAACACGATCGGCGCCGCCCAGGCCACGGCGAACAGCCAGAGATGCGGGCTACGCTCGGTGCGGGCGCGCAGGATGATCGGGACGATCGCGACGATCAGCACCGCGAAACTGATGGAGTAGAAAGCGTCGAGCAACCCGATCTGCCACGGCGCCAGCAGGGCGAACGCGACCATTGCGGTCAGGGCAAGCGCGGTCAGCCAGTTTGCGGCGCGCGACACCCAGCCAGACGTGACGGAGGGCGGAAAGAACGCGCGCGCGAACATCAGCGCGGTCGCCGCCCCCGTCGCCAGGAAGATGTAGTTGAATCGTAGCCGGTCGTTGTTGAGCATCGCCGGATTGGCCCAGGCCAGCCCGCCCGACGAAGTGAAGGCATAGAGCCCGAGCGACAGCACCATTGCGCAATAAGCGAGCTGGAACCGATGGCGGAGGGCCCCCCACATCGCCAGATTGTAGATCAACAGCGCGAAGCACAGCCCCATAAAGCCGGAATACATCGCCGCCATGACGATATTGGCGCGCGCCGCCTCTCGCGCCGTCGCTAGCCTTGGAGCGACGAGAATGCCGCGCAGGTTAGCGCTGCCGTCGACTCGCCACAGAAAGCGAACTGGCGCTCCCAACTTCGGATCGAGGCGCCACTGGATCATCGCGCCGAGCTGAAGGTGGCGACTGATCCCTGCCCCGTCATACGCCCAACCCCGGACCTTGCCGTCGGGATAGAGCGCGTAGAGCGTCACGCGATCCTGCCACAGGCTGGCGATCCGCACGCGCTCGCGGTCGCCGGCATCGGCGATCGTGCCGAGCGGTTGCGACAGCACCCAATAATCGCCGTTGTGGAAACTGGTCTGCGGCGTCGTGCAGTCGAATCGGCCGGGCGACGCCAGCATCGCGGCCGCCGTATCGCCGGCCGAGACGCGTGCGACGCAGACCGAGAGCGGCACGCCGGTCACCGCGCTCTGCGCTTGTGCCGGGGATGCGGTGAGCGTCGTCATCAACGCCGCGAGCATCACGAGAAACAGGAACAGGGGGCCAGTGCGCCGCATGACCGACGGCCTAGAGGCCAGGGGCAAATTATTGGTAAATCACGCGCTTGTCATGTTCGACGCCGCGCGGACCGTCCGAATTTTCAGGCTGCGCACCACCGCCAGACGCCATCGTCGCCGGTCTCGCGCACCGCGCGCCCTTCGACCTCGAGCCGCCGAAGGTGTGCCATCGCTTCGCCGGTCGCCATGCCGAGCATCTCCTGTCCGATCGCGCGGCGGAACAGGCGGCCGAAGCAATCGGTCGCGCGGCGCGGCTCCTGCGCCAGGAACGCTTCCAACTCGTCGAGCCGTTCGCGATGCTCGCGGTCCATCGCGTCGAGCCGCGGGTGCAGCCCGGTGAACGGATCGCCATGGCCGGGCAGCGCGAGCACGTCGGCCGGCACTTCGCGCTTCAATTTGGCGATGGAGGCGAACCATTCGCCCAGCGGGTCGGCTTGCGGTTCGGTGATCCCGACCGACACGTTGGGGCTGATCCGCGGCAATACCTGGTCGCCGGCGATGAACACCCCCGCCGCCTCGTCGAGCAGGCAGGCATGTTCCGGGCTGTGTCCCGATCCGACGATCACGCGCCAGTCGCGCGCCCCGATCCGGATCGTCTCGCCGTCGATCATCCGGCGGTACGACATCGGCATCGGCCGCACGATCCGCCCGAAATTGGCCCAGCCGTGCCTGGCGGCAATCTCGATCTGCTCGTTGGTCCAGCCGGCGGCGTGGCGATAGTCGCTGACTTCCTTCGGCGTCTCGGGCCGCGCGTCGGCGACCAGCATCTGCGCGGTCAGCCACTCCCCACGGGTCATCCACAGCGGTGCGGCGTGATGGTCGCACATCCAGCCGGCGAGCCCGATATGGTCGGGGTGGAAATGCGTGCCGATCATCCGGGTGACGCGAATGCCCGCCATCGGCCCCTTGAACACCGCCTTCCACGCGTCGCGCGTTTCGGGCCGGTTCATGCCCGCGTCGACCAGCGCCGCGCCGCCCTCGTCGTCGTCGAGCAGCCAGCAATTCACATGCTTGAGCGGCCCGGGAACCTTGAGCCGTACCCAGCGCACGCCCGGCGCGACCGCCATCACCTCGCCGTCGCCCGGCTCGGCCCCGCCGAACGGATAGGTCAGGCCCTTGTGGCTGGTCGGGACGAAGCTTTCATCCGCGACGAACGCGGCATCTGTGCGGGCGGTCATGAGTTGCGACTAGCAACGGATCCCGCAGGCGAAAAGTGGGGGATGATTACGCTTGTCAAAAGAAAGGGGCGCCGATCGTGTGATCGACGCCCCAATACTTTTAGATGCTGTTATCAGGCGTAGCGAACGCGGACCGCCGGACGACGACGCAGAGCGCCACCGATCGCGCCGAAGCCCATGAGCATCATTGCCCAGGTGGCCGGCTCAGGCACGGCGCCGCCGCCGGGGCCGGTCGCCTGCGCAACGTTCAGCACATCGAACGCGAAGTGCGCATCGCGCAAGTTGCCGGTGAAATCGGTGAACGACCCGCCGCCGCCGAAGTTGCCGCCCAGCGTGTCCGGAGCGAAGTTTGAATAAGCCGTCACCGCGACACGATAGGTACCCGCCGCGAGAACCTGCTGCAGGTAGGTGTCGTAGCACGCGCCCGTCACCGTATCCTTGGCCACCTGCGAGCAGCTGCCATCGTCGTTCTGGCCGATCCGCAGGCCCGTGCTGACATTGTAGAGCGACAGGATCGGATCGAACCCGCCGCGCGCGATCACCGTGCCGGCCGCATTGGTGCCGCCAGCGTAGGACAGAGTCTTCAACGTGACCGTCGAAGAAGCTCCGACCGTGAAGTCGAAGAACAGAACGGCGTTCGCGTTCGGCAGGGTGCCCGCGAACGAGAAGTCGGTCGCCTGCGCCGACGTGGCCATCAGCGCCGTCGCGGTCGCCGCGGCAGCCATCAGCATCTTCATTTTTTTCATCTTAAGTCCCCAATGCACGAGAAGGTTAAATCCGAATCGCGACCTTTTGATTTCTTTACTCGGCATTAACAAACTCGCCAAGATGCTGAACGGAAAATTAACCAGCACTTATCGCGGCTAAAGGGAGCATTGTGCCGGTTCGGGACACGTCATTAAGCAATGCTTTGATTTCTTTAGTAAATGACAGGCCGCTTGACTTGCGTTAAGCGAATTCGCCAGCGTGCTTCACGCAGCCGATCAACCTTCGCGATTTTACAATACTTTACGTATCGCGGATCGCGCAGTTGCGCATTTGATATACGGTAAGTTGCGCGACCCTGGGGTCGGCGCGGTTCGCCGCAGCCCAGGGCAACGCCGTGATCGGGCCGTCCCTCAGCTCTTGAACAGCGTTTCCGCGGTGTGTTCGACCGGCGCGGCATCCTCGCCCGCCGCAGCCGCTTCGGCGTCGCGCGCCGCCTGCTCGCGCTGGCCGCGCAGTTCGGCGATCAGCGCCTCGCGGTCGCCTTCCAGTCGCGTATCGACCGGCGCTTCGAGGCCTGCGGCCTTCGCCGCCTTCGCCACGGCCGCGTCGAGCTCGCGCTGCGTCGTCAGGCCCAGAGTCACCGGGTCCTTCGGCGTGATGTTGGCGATGTTCCAGTGCGTGCGGTCGCGGATCGCGGCGATCGTCGTGCGCGTCGTGCCGATCAGGGTCGAGATCGCGCCGTCGGTGATTTCCGGATGGTTGCGGATGATCCAGGCGATGCCGTCCGGCTTGTCCTGGCGCTTCGACACCGGCGTGTAGCGCGGGCCCTTGGTGCGGCGGACCTGCTCCGGACCTTTGAGCATCTGGAGCACATAGTTCGGATCGGCCTGACCCTTGTCGATCTCTTCCTGGGTCAGTTCGTGCGCGCGGACCGGATCGCGGCCGGTCAGCTTGGTCGCCGCGGTATCGTCGGCGATCGCATTGACCTCCAGGATATGCAGGCCACAGAACTCGGCGATCTGGTCGAACGAGAGCGAGGTATTGTCGACCAGCCAGGAAGCGGTCGCGTGCGGCATGAGCGGCTGGGCCACGATATTCTCCGTCGGAAATAAATAGGGCCGCCCCTTTCGGAGCGGCCGTGTCGTGGACGGGACTTAATGCGGATGCGCCCTCAGGGCAAGTTCCGCGCGCGCCATCAAGGAGTCGGCGACGTGCGCGCCCAGAATGCAGGGTCTTCGCTCCGCATCGCGTCGGTCACATTGCTGAATTCCGGTGCGACGATGAACAGGTTGTTGGTCCCCGAAACGACCGATTCTCGCAAGACGTTGCCACGATTGCGATCTTGTTCTTCGGTAAATAGCGTATTGTGAACATGCGACAGATCGATATCCAAATCGCCCAGGCCGGCCATCGGCGTCAGGAACAGATAGGCAGGCACGTTGTCGCCGAACATCACGCCATAACCGATGAATTCCTCGTCGACGACTTTGGCATTGCGAAGCAGGTCCGCCGCCAGCGTCTGTTCGCGGACGAAATTATCCGTCGCGCCGCGTCGAAGATACATGAAGCTGAACCCGAAACTGCGTGCCTTGCCCCAAGAGGTACGACCTGGATTGTAGGAAACGCGCGGGTTGAACGACAGCACCGAGTTCCGCACCTTCACGCCCGGCACACCGCGACTGATTTTGCCGAGCATGGTCTCCCAGCCAAGCAAATGCGCATAGTTCGAATGCAGACTGACAATGGCCAATTGCCGCGACGCACCGGTCATAAACCGTCCAGCGATCCAGCGCTGGCTGGGATCATCGGAAGCTTGGGCACGTAGCGCCGTGGCGAACCGCACTTGAGCGCCGGCATCGTCCGACTCGATGTACGTGAGTTCGATGACATTAGGTGGGGCAGTGGGCGCCGACGTCTGCGCCCGCGCCACGGGAGCCAGTAAGAGAAAGAGTGCACCAACGGCTTGCAGCAAAGTTTTCATGACCCGCTCCTCAGTCGTATCGTACCATAGTTACGCCAACGTTACTAGGCCAACAAGCGAGGCAAGTATTACGCCGCGACCGCTTCGTCGTCGACGATGGGGACGAGTGCCTGGAGGAACTGGCGCGCGCTCGCAGTCCAGGTGAAGGTCTGGCCGTAAGCGGCGCAGGCAGCGCGGTCGCGGGTCAGCGCGTTGGCGATTGCAATATCGAGGTCGTCGGCCATCGCGCCGACCTGTGGCGTCAACACGTCGATCGGGCCGGTCACTGGAAAAGCGGCAATAGGGGTGCCGGCGGCCAGCGCCTCGATCATGACTAATCCGAACGTATCGGTCTTGCTGGGGAAGACGAAGACGTCGGCGGCGGCATAAGCGGCGGCGAGGTCGGCGCCGAATTTGGGCCCGAGGAAGTGGACGTCGGGGAATTTCGCTTTCAGGCTGGCGAGCGCGGGACCGTCGCCGACCACGACGTTGCTGCCGGGGTGCGCGACGGTCAGGAACGCCTCGATATTCTTCTCGACCGCGACGCGACCGACATAGAGCATCACCGGGCCGGGCAGCGCGCGGATCGCCGCATCGGGTCGGGCGTCGGCGAAGGTCGCGAGATCGACCCCGCGGCCCCAATCGCGCAGCCGGGTCAAGCCATGCGCGCGCAGCGTCGCGGCGATCGACGGCGTCGCCGCCAGGATCGCCTGGGCGGGCCCATGAAACCACTTGATGTAGCGCCACACCCATTCCGGATTCACGCCGGTCCGCGCGGAAACGTAATCGGGGAATTGGGTGTGATAGGCGGTGGTGAAGGGAAAATCACGCTGCAGGCACCAGCGCCGCGCGGCGATGCACACGGGTCCTTCGGTCGCCAGATGCACCGCCTGCGGACTGAACTCCTCCAGCATCGCGCCCACCGCATTGGTCGATGCGAAGGCGAGCCGGATCTCGGGATAAGTCGGGCAGGGCATCGAATGGAATAGGTCCGGCGAGATCACCAGCACTTCGTGTCCCATCTTCTCCAGTTCGGCCCGGACCGACTGGAGCGTGCGGACGACACCGTTGACCTGCGGGCTCCAGGCGTCGGTGACGATCGCGATGCGCACGTGGTCTAGGCCGCCAGCATCAGTGAGGGGGCGGGCGCTTGTCGTTCTTGGATTTCGTCGGCCCAGTGCAAAATCTCCATGCGGCCGTCGAAATGCTCGACCAACGCGGTACAGCCTTCGACCCAGTCGCCATCGTTGTAATAAGCGATGCCGCCGATATCGCGAAATTCCGCGGTGTGGATGTGTCCGCATACGACCCCGTCGGCTCCGCGATGCGCCGCGGCTTGCGCGACCACTTCTTCGTATTTGGAGATGAATTCGACCGCGTTCTTGACCTTGGCCTTGGCGTGCTTCGACAGCGACCAATAGGGCATGCGGAACAGCCGGCGCCATGCATTGACCAGCCGGTTGAGGCCCATGATCGCCTCGTACGCCGCGTCGCCCAGATAGGCGAGCCAGCGATGCGAGAGCATGATCGCGTCGAACTCGTCGCCGTGCAGGACGAGCAGCTTCCGCCCGTCGGCGGTCTCGTGCATAG
This sequence comes from Sphingomonas panacisoli, assembly GCF_007859635.1. Lineage (NCBI taxonomy): Bacteria > Pseudomonadati > Pseudomonadota > Alphaproteobacteria > Sphingomonadales > Sphingomonadaceae > Sphingomonas > Sphingomonas panacisoli. Next base: position 323,717 of record NZ_CP042306.1, read on the forward strand.
CGTCGCGGCGGATCGCAATGCCGCCGAAATCGAGCCCGCAGAACTGGCGGACGAGTTCGTCGTGATTGCCGGGGATGTAGATCACCTCGGCGCCGCGCTTGGCGCGTTTGAGCAGGCGCCACACCACGTCGTTATGCGCCGCCGGCCAGTGCAGTTTCTTCTTCAGCCGCCAGCCGTCGATGATGTCGCCGACCAGGTACATCTTCTCGCTATCGACATGGTCGAGGAAGTCGATCAGCATCTCCGCATTGCAGCCGCGCGTGCCGAGGTGGACGTCGCTGATCCAGATCGTCCGATATTGCCGGCGGCGGCAGATCACGCGTTCGGGAATCGCCGGCTGCGACGTTGCGAAGTCGCGCGCCAGATTGCTGAGATCGTTCATACGCCTAGCCCCGTGTTGCTGACGCTCGGGGGCTATGGCGGTGAATTGTTACATTCCGAATCGTTGCGATTTCACAGGTTTGCAACAATCCGGGCGGCGATCAGTCGGTGATCGCGATGTGTCCGGGCAACGTGGCGACGCGGTCGAGCCAGGCTTGCACCGCCGGATAATGATGCAGGTCGAACCCGCCGCCGTCGGCGACATGCGTATAGGCATAGAGCGCGATGTCGGCGAGGCTGAAGCGACCCCCGGCGAAGAACGGCGTCCGCGCCAGATGCTCGTCCATCAACGTCAGCGCCGCTTCCCCGGCCTCGCGCTTGACCGGGAGGAGCAGCCGCTGCGCCTCGGTCAGATTCTCCTCGCCGACCCAGCCATACCAGAAGCGCAGGGTCGCGACGTTGGGTTCATGATTATACTGTTCCCAGAACATCCAGCGCAGCATGTCGGCGCGATCGAACCGATCCGCCGGGATCAGCGCGGAACCGTCGGCGAGGTAGAAACACGCCGCACTGCTTTCGGGCAGATAGTCGTCGCCGACCTGCAGCACGGGGATGCGCCCGTTGGCGTTGACCCCGGACAGGAACGCCGGCGACCGGGTTTCGCCCGCCATGATGTCGTATTCGCGCCGCTCGATCGGGATGCCCAGATGCGCCGCCGTCAGGCGGATCTTGTAGCAATTTCCCGACTGGGCATATTCGTGCAGAATCAGGTTGGACATCGCGGCGCCTCCTGGTTCCGTCATGCGGCGGCGGCCGATCGTGTCCAGCAAAATTAGAGCGGCGATCGATCAGCGTCGCTTATCATGGGGAGGACGACGACGATGTTTCAACTCGTGGCGCGCGCCGGGACCGTGGCAATCGTTCTGGCCGGATGGGCAGGGGTCGCATTCGGTCAGGCGCTGCCGGCGCCGATCCACGTTCCGGCGCCCGGCGGGGAAGTCGTCCTGACGACGGTGTTCGACAAACAGATTTACGACGAGGATCAATTGTCCGCCGTGCGACGGGCCGGTGACTGGCTGTATTTCTCGGGTTCGGTGGTCGGTGCGTCGAAGCCGATCGGCCCCGACGACTTCGAACAGCGGCTCGATCGCGTGTTCCGTTTGATCGGCGACAAATTGTGCGCCGCCGGCGCGTCGTTCGCGGACGTCGTCGCGATGCGCAGTTATCATGCCTGGCGGAATCCGGCGTTCACCGGCACCAAGGACGAACACAATGCCGTGTTCGATAAGGTACGCAAACGCTATTTCCTTGCGCCATACCCGACATGGACCGCGATCGGAGTCGATCAGCTCTATGCGTCGCCGGGCCTCGTCGAGATCGAATTGACTGCCTACGCGCCACGCCGCCGCGGCGCGGGGCGGGCACAAGCGTGTCCCAAGTAAAACAGTGGCGCCATAAAATGCCCGCGCATCGCACTTTGACCTTGCGAACCGTCATCAGCTTGTCACATCTGACGGCTTAGGGAAAAACGAAGCCGGGCATGGCTGCGGCGAACCAGGGAAAGAACATGAAGATTGTGATGAAACGACTCGCCGGTATGGCCGCGATCGCCGCTCTTGCGATGCCGAGCGTGGCGATGGCGTCGCCGAGCAACCCCGCCGCGAAGCTGTCGGTCGCCGGCAACGTTCGTGCCGGCGCGCCGGCGAAGAACGCGAACAAGCTGGGCAGCACGGTGATCAACCTGGCGATCTTCGCCGTGATCGTCGGTGGCGGTCTGCTGATCCTGACCACGGGTAAGGACAAGTCGAAGAGCAACTAAGCGCTTTAGACTCGACGAGTTTTCGAAGGGCGTCGGTACCGATGGGTACCGGCGCCCTTCGCTATTCCAGCGTCAGCACGATCTTGCCGACATGGTCGCCCGCTTCCATCCGGCGGTGTGCGTCGGGCGCATCGGCTAGCGCGTAGGTGCGGTCGATCACAGGCTTGAGCTTGCCCTGTTCGACCAGCGGCCAGACGGTCTGCGCGATCTCGTCGGCGACCGCGGTCTTGAAGGCGACCGAGCGCGGGCGGAGCGTCGATCCGGTCAGCGTCAGGCGGCGGCGCATCACCTCGAACACCGGAATCGTCGCCATAGGCCCGCCCTGCACCGCGATCGAGACGTGGCGGCCGTCATCGGCGAGGCACTGCATGTTACGCGCGACATAATCGCCGCCGACCATATCGAGGACGACCTGGACGCCCTTGCCGCCGGTGATCGCTTTCACCTCGGCGACGAAATCTTGTGTCTTGTAGTTGATCGCGTGGTCCGCGCCGATCTCCGTGGCCGCTGTGCATTTCTCGTCCGACCCGGCGGTGACGATCACCGTCACGCCGAACAGGTTGCACAGCGCAATCGCCATCGTGCCGATCCCGCTGGTGCCGCCGTGGACGAGCACTGTATCGCCCTCCGCTGCGTAACCGCGCTCGAACAGGTTGGTCCACACGGTGAACAGCGTTTCTGGCATCGCCGCCGCTTCGGCCATGCTGAGTGCGTGCGGGACGGGCAGGCATTGGCCGTACGGCGCCACGGCATAATCGGCGTAACCACCGCCCGCGATCAATGCGCAGACTGGCTGGCCGACCATCTCGGGTTCGACGCCGGGCCCGCAGGCGACGATCGTGCCGGCGACTTCCAGCCCCAGGATCGACGGTGCGCCCGGCGGGGGCGGATACATGCCCGCGCGTTGCAGCAGTTCGGGGCGGTTGATCCCGGCGGCGGCGACCTTGATCAGTACCTCGCCCTCGCCGGGCGTCGGCACCGGGCGCTCGACGACCTGCAAAACCTCGGGACCGCCGGGCGTCTCGGGGTCGATCGCCCGCATCGTTGCTGGAATCATCGCATCGTTATTGACTTCGCGTCCGCCACGGTCAACGACTCCACCCATGGATTCCGACGAGAATCTGCCGCGGCCCGGCGAACCGCTCGCGCTCCTGGTCAAACAGGACCTCGATCCGTTGTCGGTCGCCGAGCTCGATGCGCGCATCGCTGCGCTGGAGGGTGAGATCGCCCGCGTTAACCAACATAAACAACGCGCCGTTAACCATCGCGCAATAGCCGACGAGTTATTCAAGCGATGAGCGCGAACCGCATCTTCGCGCCGGCTTCTTGCCGACAGGACGATGCGGATTTTGGCCAGCGCTTGATGCGAGGCCCGACCATCCCGACATATTGGGAAAGGGCCGCGCGTCCATGCGGCCCGTCAGGAGTAATTGTCTAATGCCGAGTTTCGCCTCCGCGCTCGAAACCACCCTCCACAAGGCGCTCGAAGCCGCATCGTCGCGCCGTCACGAATATGCGACGCTCGAACACCTGCTGCTCGCGCTGATCGACGACGAGCATGCGTCGAAGGTCATGTCGGCGTGCGGCGTCGAGCTCGACGATCTGCGCACCACCGTCGCGCACTATCTCGACACCGAGCTCGATGCGCTCAAGGTCGACAAGGCGACCGATCCGTCGCCGACCAGCGGCTTCCAGCGCGTCGTTCAGCGCGCGATCCTCCACGTGCAGAGCTCGGGCCGCGACGAAGTGACCGGCGCCAACGTGCTGGTCGCCTTGTTCAGCGAGCGCGAGAGCTATGCGGTCTATTTCCTGCAGCAGCAGGACATGAGCCGTCTCGATGCGGTCAGCTACATCTCGCACGGCGTCGGCAAGGGCGGCTCGCCGACCGAAAGCTCGACCCCCAAGGGCGCGAGCGACGATGAGAAGCCGAGCAAGTCCGAAAAGGGCAAGTCGGAGTCCGCGCTGAAGCAATTCACCGTCGACCTCAACGAAAAGGCCAAGAACGGCAAGGTCGATCCGCTGATCGGCCGCATGCCGGAGGTCGACCGCACGATCCAGATCCTGTGCCGCCGCTCGAAGAACAACCCGCTCTATGTCGGCGATCCCGGCGTCGGGAAGACCGCGATCGCCGAAGGCCTCGCGCGCAAGATCGTCGAGGGCGACGTGCCCGACGTGCTCAAGCCCGCGATCATCTATTCGCTCGACATGGGCGCCTTGCTCGCCGGCACGCGCTATCGCGGCGATTTCGAGGAAAGGCTGAAAGCGGTCGTCAACGAGCTCGAAAAGCTGCCCGACGCGATCCTGTTCATCGACGAGATCCACACCGTGATCGGCGCGGGCGCGACGAGCGGCGGGGCGATGGATGCGTCGAACCTGCTCAAGCCTGCGCTGTCTGGCGGCACCATCCGTTGCATCGGCTCGACCACCTACAAGGAATTCCGCAACCACTTCGAAAAGGACCGCGCATTGCTCCGCCGGTTCCAGAAGATCGACGTCAACGAACCGACGATCGAGGATACGATCAAGATCCTCGCCGGGCTGCGCACGGCGTTCGAAGACCATCACAAGGTCAAGTACACGCCCGACGCCATCAAGGCCGCGGTGGAGCTGTCGTCGCGCTACATCAACGACCGGAAATTGCCCGACAAGGCGATCGACGTGATCGACGAAGTCGGCGCGATGCAGATGCTGGTGGCGCCGTCGAAGCGCAAGAAGACGATCACCACCAAGGAGATCGAGGCGGTGATCGCGACGATGGCGCGCATCCCCCCGAAATCGGTGTCGAAGGACGACACGCTCGCGCTGTCGACGCTCGACACCGACCTGAAGCGCGTGGTGTTCGGCCAGAACGACGCGATCGAGAAGCTCAGCTCGGCGATCAAGCTGAGCCGTGCCGGTCTGCGCGATCCGGACAAGCCGATCGGCAACTATCTGTTCACCGGCCCGACCGGCGTCGGCAAGACCGAGGTCGCGCGTCAGCTGGCGTCGATCATGGGCATCCCGCTGCAACGCTTCGACATGTCCGAATATATGGAGCGCCATTCGGTCAGCCGGCTGATCGGTGCGCCCCCGGGCTATGTCGGGTTCGACCAGGGCGGGCTCCTGACCGACGCCGTGGACCAGCAGCCGCATTGCGTCCTGCTGCTCGACGAGATCGAGAAGGCGCATCCCGACCTGTTCAACATCCTGCTTCAGGTGATGGATAATGGCCGTCTGACCGACCAGCACGGCAAGTCGGTCGATTTCCGCAACGTCATCCTGATCATGACGACCAATGCCGGCGCGTCCGACATGGCGCGGGAAACGCTCGGCTTCGGCAATCTGTCGCGCGAGGGCGAGGACGAGCAGGCGGTGCAGAAGATGTTCACGCCGGAATTCCGCAATCGGCTCGATGCGATCGTGCCGTTCGGCTACCTGCCGCCGGAAGTCGTCGCGCGGGTGGTGGACAAGTTCATCCTCCAGCTCGAACTTCAGCTGGCGGACCGCAATGTCCATATCCAACTCGACGACGAATCGAAGGCGTGGCTGACGTCGAAGGGCTATGACAAGCTCTACGGCGCCCGCCCGATGGGCCGCCTGATCCAGGAGAAGATCAAGCAGCCGCTCGCCGAAGAATTGCTGTTCGGCAAGCTGGTCCATGGCGGCGAGGTGACGGTAAAGATGAAGGACGGCGCGCTGACCTTCGCGATCGAACCCGCCGCGCCCAAGAAGCCGGGCAAGAAGGGCGGCAAGACGGTCAAGGCCGAAGCGAAGTAACGTCGGCGCCAGTGTCTAACGATACGGGCCGGGGAGCGATTTCCGGCCCGTTTTCGTTTTAGCGCCGGATTTTCACCGTGCTCCGGCGAAGGCCGGAGCGTTGGCAGTTCTGGTCTTCGATCTCCATCGCTCCGGCCTTCGCCGGAGCACGATAGCGCTTTAGCTGGACGAGCCTATTATCGGGCCAAACCACGACTCGGGAGAGACATGATGTGCGACGAGCATACCGCGGCCGATAACGATCGCTTCCTGTCCAGCGTCCATCCCTCTCGCCGGCAATTCGGGACGTTGGCCGGCGTCGCCGGGCTGATGGCGATCCTCCCGACCCCCGCCAACGCCGCGACGATCAAGGGCCGCGACGTGTCGATCAAGACGCCCGACGGCAATTGCGACGCCTATTTCGTCGCGCCCGCGAGCGGCAAGGCGCCGGGCGTGCTGGTGTGGCCGGACATCATGGGGCTGCGCCCCGCCTTCCGCCAGATGGCCGACCGGCTCGCGCAGTCGGGCTATGCCGTGCTGGTCGTAAACCAGTTTTATCGCTCGACCGCGACGCCGTTCATCAAGCCCGGCGAGTCATTCGATCAGCCCGAGGTCCGCGCCCGGATCATGCCCTATACGCAAGCGCTCAGCCCCGACGGCACGGTGCGCGACGCGACAGCGTTCACCGCGTGGCTGGATGCACAGAAGGAGGTCGACACCAAGCGCGGCCTCGCAACCACCGGCTATTGCATGGGCGGTCCGATGGTGTTCCGCACCGCCGCCTCGAACCCGATCCGGGTCAAGGCCGGTGCGACCTTCCACGGTGGCGGCCTGGTCGGCGACAAGCCCGACAGTCCCAACAATTTGATTCCGCAAATGAAGGCGAGCTACCTGATCGCGATTGCCGCCAATGACGACGCGAAGGCGCCGGGCGACAAGGACGTGCTGAAGGCCGATTTCGCTGCCGCCAAACTCCCCGCCGAGATCGAGGTCTACGAGGGCACGATGCACGGTTGGTGCCCGCCCGACAGCCGCGTCTACAATGCAGCGATGGCGGAAAAGGCGTGGGCGCGGATGTTGGCGCTGTTCCAGAAGGCGCTGTAGATTTGCCGTCGCCCCGGCGGAGGCCGGGGCCGCTGTCTTGTTGCGCCCTCGCTAGCGGCCCCGGCCTCCGCCGGGGCGACGGATTGACGCCGCTTGCATTGTTGGATTAAATCTGTTCCCTATTTGTTCTGACGGAGAAGAAAGATGAGCGACCTGATTCTCTACACCAATCCGATGTCGCGCGGGCGGATCGCGCGCTGGGCGCTGGAGGAAGTCGGCGCGCGCTACGAAGTGCGCGTGATGAACTATGCCGATTCGATGAAGGGCGACGACTATCTAAGTATCAACCCGATGGGGAAGGTGCCGGCGCTGCAGCACAACGGCAGCGTCATCACCGAATGCGCGGCGATCTGCGCCTATCTGGGCGATGCGTTTCCCGATGCGGGCTTGGCGCCCGCGGCCGCCGATCGCGCCGATTATTATCGTTGGCTGTTCTTCGCCGCGGGGCCGGTCGAGGCGGCGGTGACCAACAAGAATGCCGGGTTCATCCCCTCGGACGAACAGGGTCGGATGTTCGGATACGGCAGCTACGATCAGGCGATCGACGTGCTTGAAGCGGCGGTCGCCAAGCACGATTACATCGCGGGCGACGCCTTCACGATGGCCGACGTCTATGTCGGCAGCCAGGTTATCTGGGGAACGCAGTTCGGGACGATCCCGCAGCGCGATGCCTTCAAGGCGTATGCCGACCGGCTGACGTCGCGCGATGCGTATAAGCGCGCCGGCGAACTCGACGATGCGCTGATGGAGACGAACCAGCTGGCGTGATCGTCCCGTCATCGTGCTCCTGCGTAAGCAGGAGCCTAGAGCCACGAGCGATGACGCCTGCAACCCTGGGCTCCTGCTTTCGCAGGAGCCCGGGATATAGTTTGAGGGGGGATTCTCGATGGCATTCTACAAGGACGATGCAACGCTGAAGGCCGCGGCCCTGGCGCCGAAGAAACCGATCAAGGCCCTGCCTCCTTCGGGCTCCACGCTGGGCAATGTGGCGCGCACGTACAACGCGATCGGCGGGCTGGTCGATCGGCTAAGCGCGGTGACCGGGATCGAGACGCTGGCGGCGCTGGCGGTATGGATGGTGGAAAGCGGCGGGCGGCCCTTTACGCAGGGCAAGCCGGTGATGCGGTTCGAGAACCATGTGTTCTGGGATCGCTGGGGCGTCGAAGACCCCAAGGCGTTCGACGCGCATTTCGTGTTCGGCGGGCATGGCGCGGAGGGCAAGCGCTGGGAAGGGCACAAGTGGCGCGAGAAGGCGGGCGGCGCGTGGGCCGGTTTCCACGGCGACCAGACGAAGGAATATGACGCCTATCATTTCGCGCGTACGTTGTCGGGCGTCGAGCTAGCGGCGCAAAGCGCGAGCTGGGGCGGGACGCAGGTGATGGGGTTCAACTGCGGCCTGATTGGCTACGCCTCGGCGTTCGACATGGTCAACGCCTTCGCCCGCGATTTGCGCTGGCAAGTGCTGGGGTTCTTCGACTTCTGCCGCTCGGCCGGGCTGGTCGACGAGATCAAGGCGCACGATTGGGTGAAGTTCGGCGACGGCTATAACGGCGCGGGCGGCGGCGCGGTGTATGGCCCGAAGCTCAAGGCGATCTACGACCTGAAAAAGCAGTTCGATGCCCTGCCGCGCTAGTGTCACCCTGGTGTCAACTTGGGCCGCCTTCAGCCGCTATTCAGCCGGGCAGGTATTGGTGGCGCGCAAGGAGAATTGCGATGAAATCAGCCGTGATCTGCACCATTGCCGCGCTGCTGCTGCCCGGCGCGGGCTCTGCGCAACTTCGCCGTCAGCCTTCACCGCTGCCGCCGCCAGTCGCTCCGCCTACGACCGCGTATGGGCGCGGCGGCGGGGATATGCGGGCGCAAGACGAATGGGACCGCGCGCTGCGTCACTGCCTCAACGATCGCCGCCAGAACAAGCGCGAACGCCGCGCGTGCGCCGACCGCGGCATGCCGACCCGCCGCTAACGCGTCGGCAGTTCGGCCATCACCGCGCGGCGTTCCGCCGGCGTCATCCGCGACCATTGCGCGATCTCGTTGATCGAGCGGCGGCACCCTTCGCACAGCCGATCCTCGCCGATCGTGCAGATATTGACGCACGGGCTCTCGATTGTCTGCACCGGCACGATGCTGATGAAATCGGGCAGCGACATGCCAGCAGTTCAGTCGGTGGTGAGCTTCGCGCTGAGGAAGTCGGGCATTGGGCCGTTCCAGCCCTCATCGGGGCCGTCATCGGCTTCCTCGCGCCGGGCAGGTTCGCGGCGCGGGGGGCGGGCATCGCGGGCGGGGCGCTCGGCGCGCGGCGCGTCGTTGCGCGGGCGAGCAGGCTGCTCACGCGGCGCTTCATCGCGCTTGGCGGCGCGACGCGGTTCGGGCTTGGTCTCGCGGGTGCGGCGGCCGCGAGGAGCGGCATCCTCTTCCTCGACGGCCGGCACGCTCTCCAGCCGCGGGATCTTCTGTCCCGTCAACTTCTCGATATTGTCGATATTCTCGGCGTCTTCCTTGGCGACCAAAGTATAGGCCGTCCCCGTCGCACCCGCGCGGCCGGTGCGGCCGATGCGGTGGACGTAATCGTCCGGGTGCCACGGCGCATCGAAGTTGAAGACCGTCGAGACGCCCTTGATGTCCAGCCCGCGCGCCGCGACGTCGGACGCCACCAGGATGTTGATGTCGCCCGACTTGAAGCGGTCGAGCTCGGCGATACGCGCCGACTGATCCATGTCGCCATGGATTTCGCCCGATCGGAAGCCGTGGCTCTTCAGACTCTTGTTGAGTTCGCGCACCGCGGTCTTGCGGTTGCAGAAGATGATCGCGGTCGTGACGTCGTCCTGCTTCAACAGGCCGCGTAGCACCTTGCGCTTCTCGAACGCCTGGCCCTTCACCGGCACCAGCCATTGCGTGATGTTGATATTGGTGCTGGCCGGTCGCGCGACTTCGATCGTCTTCGGGTTCGACAGGAATTTGTCGGCCAGCTTCTTGATCGGCGGCGGCATGGTGGCCGAGAACAGCAAGGTCTGGCGATTGGTCGGCAGCTTGGTGCAGATCGTCTCGATATCGGGGATGAACCCCATGTCGAGCATGCGATCGGCTTCGTCGATCACGAGCAGGTTGCATTGTGTCAGCAGGATCTTGCCGCGTTCGAACAGGTCCATCAGCCGGCCCGGCGTCGCGATCAGAACGTCGACGCCCTTTTCCAGCGCCTTGACCTGGTCGCCCATCTGCACGCCGCCGATCAGCAGCGCCATCGATAGCTTGTGATACTTGCCGTATTTCTCGAAATTCTCCGCGACCTGCGCCGCGAGTTCGCGGGTCGGCTCGAGGATGAGCGAGCGCGGCATGCGGGCGCGGCTGCGGCCGTGGCCGAGAATGTCGATCATCGGCAGCACGAACGCGGCGGTCTTGCCGGTGCCGGTCTGCGCGATGCCGATGATGTCGCGCATCATCAGCACGCTGGGCACGGTCGCCGCCTGGATCGGGGTCGGTTCGGTGTAGCCCGATTCGCCGACGGCGCGGAGCAATTCATCCGATAGGCCGAGGTCGGCAAAGGGCATTCAGGAGTTTCCGGAAAGTAAAGCGCGACGAAGCACCGCGCAGGCACTTGGCGCGCTTGCCGATCAGCCCGGAAAAGTCAAGGTTTGCGAGGCTTTTCGACCTTGGGGATCAGCCGCTTAAACTTGCCGATCGAACACGAATCGCCCGAACGGGTGCGGATCGTGTCGCGGCCGGCACAGACTTGGCCGTCGGACGCGCTCTTCAGATAGAAGCCGCCATAATAGCCCAGGGCCGCGCAATCGTCGTCGAACTGGGCCCTGAACCGCGCTCCGCCCTTCAGCACCAGATCGACGCTGTCGGTGCCGTTGACGATCGCCCCGGCCAGCTGGCCGATGGGTACGCATTTGGGGCCGCTCTTTTCGACCCAACGCACCGCGACCGGAACGGCGCGCATCGTCGTTTCGACCCGTACGACGATTCGTCCCGTCAGCGACGTCTGCCCAGGCTCGCCGAACGCCGGGGCTAGGGGCGCGCTGGCCGCGGTCGCGAGCAACATCAGAAGGGGAGCGGACGGGTGCATGAACGGCGCCTTGGTAAGCCCAAAGGTTGAACGGTCAATGAATTGGCCGGGCAACGCGACCGTGCTAGCGGCGCGGCATGACGCCTGCTCAATCCGCGTTGATCGATGCCGTCCGCGCGCACAGTGGCGACAAGGCGGTCGTCACCGACCCCGACGACATCGCGCCCTGGCTGACCGATTGGCGCGGGCGGTTTCATGGTGCCGCGCCGGCGATCCTGGCACCTGCTAACGTCGAGGACATGCAGTTCGCCGTGGCGCGTGCGCATGAACTCGGCGTGGCGCTGGTGCCGCAGGGTGGCAATACGTCGATGGTCGGCGGCGCGACCCCTCCCGCGGACGGATCGGCGTTGATCCTGTCGCTGCGGCGGATGAACCGGATTCGTTCGATCGACCCCGCCGCGGGACTGGCGGTGGTCGAGGCCGGCGTGATCCTGGCGAACCTGCACGAAGCGGCAGAAGCGCAGGGTATGCGCTTCCCGCTGACGCTCGGCGCCCGAGGCAGCGCGACGATCGGCGGGCTGGTCTCGACCAATGCGGGCGGCACGCAAGTGCTGCGGTTCGGGACGATGCGGTCGCTGGTTGCGGGGGTCGAGGCGGTCCTGCCCGACGGGTCGCGCCATGACGGACTGGCGGCGCTCAAGAAGGACAATCGCGGCTACGATTTGGATCATCTGCTGGTCGGGGCTGAGGGGACGCTGGGCATCGTCACCGCGGCGACGCTGCGGCTCGTTCCAGCGGTGGTCGACCGTGCGACGGGATGGCTCGGCGTCGAGTCGCCGGCCGTGGCGCTGACGCTGCTCCGCGCGATGGAACGCGGATCGGGCACCGCGATCGAGAGCTTCGAACTCGTCCCCAAGCTCGCGCTCGATCTTGTGCTCAAGCACATCCCCGGGACGCGCCCGCCGCTCGATAGCTCACACCCATGGCTGGTGTTGGTCGATTACGTCGCGGCCTCGCCCGATACTGCCAAGCCCGCGCTCGAAGCACTAATGCAGGACGCGCTCGCCGCCGGCCTCGCCCAGGATGCTGTCGTCGCGGCGAACGAGGCGCAAGCCGGGGCATTCTGGCGTCTGCGGGACTCGATCTCCGAGGCCGAACGCGCCGAGGGACCAACGATGGCGCACGACATATCGGTGCCGGTCGATGCGATGCCCGATTTCATGGAAAGCGCGTCCGCCCGCGTCGAAGCCGCCTTTCCCGGCGTCCATTGCAGCGCGTTCGGACACCTCGGCGACGGCAACGTCCATTTCCACGTCAACGCGCCCGCCGGAGCCGACGGCGATCGCTGGCGCGCCGGGGTCGGCGAGGCGGCGAGCCACATGGTCTACGATCTCGTCGTCGCGGCGGGCGGGTCGATTTCCGCGGAGCACGGCATCGGCCAGATGAAGCTGGCCGAGCTCGAACGCCTGTCGCCGCCCGCCCGCATGGCGGCGCTCCGCGCGATCAAGCGTGCGTTCGATCCGCACGAGCTGATGAACCCCGGCAAGCTCGTCACACTTGCGCCGTCGCCTCCCACACCATAAGGCGCTCCCCGATTAGCGGCGTCCCGCCGCGCTCATGATCTTCGATGGAGTCAAGGTAATGGCCAGCGCGCCGCAATCGCTTCCCCTGTTCTACAATACGCTCGAGCCGCTTTCGAGCGAGGCGCATGCCAAGTTCAAGGTCCGCCTGACCGAAGGCGCCGACTTCCTGGTAAATCAGCACGCGATTCCCGTCACGGTCGACGAATTCCCGCTGGTCCAGCGCCAGATGCCGATCATCTTCTCGCAGGGCGACGATTCGGTGCCGCTCGCGCTGATGGGGCTGAACGAAGGCGTCAACGTCTTCATCGACGAGAAGGGCCAGCTGCGCGATCCCTACACCTACGTCCCGGCCTATATCCGCCGCTATCCGTATCTGCTCGCCCGGCTAACCCCGGACGCCGAAGAACTGACCTTATGCTTCGACCCGACCTCGCCGACGATCGGCGATTTCGAGGAAGGCGATCCGCTGTTCGAGAATGGCGAGGCGACGCCGCTGGTCCAGAACATCCTCGATTTCAGCCAACAGTTCGAGGAAGCCGGCGCGCGTACCGGTGCGTTCATGAACGAGATCAAGGAACTCGACCTGCTGATGGACGGCGAAGTGTCGATCCAGCCGGAAGGCGTCGACAAGCCCTTCATCTATTCGGGTTTCAAGATGATCAGCGAAGAAAAGCTGACGGCACTGCGCGGCGACCAGCTGCGCAAGATCGTCCAGTCGGGGCTGCTGCCGTTGATCTACGCCCATCTGTTCTCGTTGTCGGTGATGCGGGAGATTTTCACGCGCCAGATGCAGCTCGGCCTGATGCCGGCGCCGCAATTGCAGCCGACCGCCTAAGGGTTTTGCGCCGTTTCGGGGGCGACGCGTCAAAGCGGCGCGTGGCCCCTTGAAACCAAATGCCCGCCTCCCTAGTTTAGATACTGCACGGCGTCGTGTTCCCCCCTTTCGCGGGGCCGTGTGGCGCATCTTCGGATGCGCCTCCTCCCTGAACCTTGGCCGCCTCGGGCATCTGCCCGGGGCGGTTTTTTATCGGGCGTTATTCGGCCGCCTGGGCGTATTCGCCGCACAGCAACTCGTCGGTCGCCGCGTCGATCATCCGGCGCAGCAACGCGGCGGTCGCGGCCAGCCCCTTGCCGGGCGCGTTGAGCCCCGCATCGAGATAGAGCCGGCGGTCGACTTCGACCTGGATCGCGTGGATGCCATCGGTGGGATTGCCGTGGCGGCCCAGGATATGTCCGCCGGGATAGGGCGTGTTGAGCGCGACCATCGCGCCAGCTTTGATTGCTTCGCTCTCGATCCGATGGACCAGCCGCGCGCCGGCGCTCCGCCCGAACCGGTCGCCCAGTACGATCCGCGCGGGGCGCGGGCCGGGCAGCGGCGGCATCGAGTGCAGATCGATCAGCAGCGCGATTCCGAACCGGTCGCGCGCCGCCGCCAGCGCCGTGTTGAGCGCGGCGTGATACGGCCGGTGATCGTCGGCGATGCGCTGGCACACCTCCTCGTCGGCCAGGCGACGGCGCCATAACGTCACCCCCGGCGCGGCGCGGCGCGGAATCAGGCCGAGCCCACTCCGCAACTTGGTCGCCGCCACGCCCGCCGGGATCGGCCGCGCGCCGTCGTCGATCAGCGGATCGCGCTCGTCCTCGGCGCGGTTGAGGTCGATCCAGGCGCGCGCGCGGCGCTGGACGAACAGAGTCTCGTCACCCCGCGCGGCCCGCGCCAGCGTATCGGCATGGCGATCCTCCAGCGCGAGCATCGACGCGACCGGCACCGCGGCCGCCGCGCGCAGCTGCAGCGGATAATCGCGCCCCGCATGCGGCACCGACACCACCACCGGACTGTCCGGCGGGATCGGCCCGATACGATCGAACGAGGTTGCGGTCATACGTGTATCTTATGCGCCGCAACGGGACGCGGCAATCGGGGGTAAAAGCTGGAAAATCTTAAGTCCTTCGCGCATAATACCGGCCAGACGATAAAGCAGGGCGGCGATGATCAGAATTCTCTTGGCCGAGGACGATGCGGTGATGCGCGAGTATCTCACGCGCGCGCTCGAACGTTCGGGTTATGCCGTCACCGCCGTCGATCGCGGCACCGCCGCGTTGCCGCTGGTCCAGACCGAACATTTCGACCTGCTGCTAACCGATATCGTGATGCCCGAAATGGACGGGATCGAATTGGCCCAAAAGGCCGCCGAGATCGCGCCGAGTATGCGCGTCATGTTCATCACCGGCTTTGCGGCCGTCACGCTCCCGCGCCGGCAAAGCGATGCCGCAGGCGCGCGTGCTGTCGAAGCCGTTCCATTTGCGCGACCTGGTGATGGAGGTCGATCGCATGTTCGAATCGGAAAGCGCCAGCGGGGGCCTTTAAATCGACGAATAGATCGATTCGTATTATAAGATTTGCTTTTACGGATGAATGCCTTCATTCCGTCCCCGATTGAGTTCGGGGAGAGCAAGGCATGCGTTCCGTAAGCTTGGTTTTGTTGATCGCTGTCGCATCGCCGGCATTTGGACAAACCGCTTCCAATACCGGGTCAGCCAATCCTCGAGCTGCGTTTGATTTTCTGCTCGGCGAATGGCAAGTTCAGCCAGCGGACGGCACGGCTCCACGACCCGACCTCTATTACCGCTTCAGCAAACCCGCCGAGACGCCGGTCATCGCAGGAGACTGGAAATTCGATCGCGGCGTCGCGGGGAAACCGGACATCGCGGTCGGCAAATACTATAGCGGCTACGACAACACGACCGCGACCTGGTCCTTCTACTATGTCAGCGATCGCTCGGCGCAAGCATGGCCCGGCACGCTGAAAGACGGAACGTGGTATTTCGAGCACGATTTCATGGCTGACGGCAAACCCTTTCATCAGCGCCAATGGTGGGAAATCGTCGATCAGCGGACGATCCGCCGACATATCGAAAATACCGCGGAGAATGGCGCCGCGCCGCCCGGCGTGGTGATTACGTTGGTCAAGCGGTCA
Organism: Sphingomonas panacisoli; assembly: GCF_007859635.1. Lineage (NCBI taxonomy): Bacteria > Pseudomonadati > Pseudomonadota > Alphaproteobacteria > Sphingomonadales > Sphingomonadaceae > Sphingomonas > Sphingomonas panacisoli. Next base: position 339,266 of record NZ_CP042306.1, read on the forward strand.
GGCTGACAAATCAATCGACAAAGGCCGCACGGCTACGGGTTGCGCCTGCGCGGAACCCCCGTTAAAGGCCGCTCCCTCGTGGGCGTATAGCTCAGTGGTAGAGCACTGTGTTGACATCGCAGGGGTCGCAAGTTCAAACCTTGCTACGCCCACCATTAAAAGCCCGCTTGGTCACCGACCCGGCGGGCTTTTTCGTGTTCGGGCGCAAGCGGCGGAGTGTGCGCCGGCGCTAAGCCGCGCATGGTCGCGCGATGACCGAACGAACCGACACATTCGACTGGGCCATGATCGCCCGTGATCTCGATGAAAGAGGCTGGGCCGTGTTGCCCGGGTTGCTGAGTGGGGATGCGAGCGACGGCGTTGCCGCTCTCTACGGTCCCGGCGATACGTTTCGCAGCCATGTGGTGATGGCGCGGCACGGTTTCGGGCGCGGCGAGTATCGCTATTTCGCCTATCCGTTGCCGCCGCTGGTGGAGGGACTGCGAACGAAGCTGTACCTACACCTCGCGCCGATCGCGAACCATTGGCACGAACGGATGAGTGTGGCGACGCGCTTCCCTGCCGACCACGCCGCTTTCCTTGAGCGGTGCCACGCCGACGGACAGGCGCGGCCGACACCGTTGCTGCTGCAATACGGCGCCGGCGATTATAACTGCCTGCATCAGGATCTGTACGGCGAGCACGTCTTCCCGTTGCAGGTCGCGGTGCTGTTGTCAGCACCGGGAGAAGCTTTCGATGGCGGCGAGTTCGTGCTGACCGAGCAACGCCCGCGGATGCAGTCGCGGGTCGAGGTCGTGCCGCTGGGCAAGGGCGACGGCGTGGTGTTCGCGGTCAACAGCCGGCCGCAACGCGGCACGCGCGGAGACTATCGCGTCGCGATGCGCCACGGCGTCAGCCGCGTGCGGCGCGGGCATCGTCACACGCTCGGGATCATCTTCCACGATGCCGCGTGATGTGGGAAAGCAACCGGCGATGCATCGATATCACGTCTTCGAAACCGCACATGGCTTCGCCGCGATCGGGTGGAGCGGGCGCGGCATCACGGCGTTCCGGCTTCCCGCTAGCACGGCCGCGGAGGCCGAGCGCGCGTTGTTGCGACGCTTGTCCGACGCCGTCCGGACCGATCCACCCGCCGATGTTGCGACGGTGATCGCTGCGGCGCAGCGTTATTTCGCGGGTGAGCAGACCGATTTCGACGGGGTCCCGATCGACCTTGGGGAACAGTCGCCGTTCTTCGCGCGGGTGTACGATGCCGTCCGCGCGCTCGGCTGGGGCGAGAGCACGACCTATGGCGCGGTGGCGAAGCAGCTGGGCGCCGGACCAGAATTCGCGCGCGATGTCGGGCAGGCGATGGCGAGCAATCCGATCCCGCTGATCGTGCCGTGCCATCGCGTCCTGGCGGCGGGCGGCAAGGTCGGCGGCTTTTCCGCGCCGGGCGGATCGATCGCGAAGGCTCGGATGCTCGCGCTCGAAGGCGTCGAGACCGCAGCGGCGCCGCTCGCACCCAAGCCCACGACCCAGCAATCGTTCGGTTTCTGACCCCATCTTGCCGCGCTGCAGCGAAGCGCCTAGAGGCCGGCAGGTGACGGGTTCTCGCCGCGAGGCGGGAAGCAAAAGGGAAGTCCGGTGACGAGACCGGCGCTGCCCCCGCAACTGTGACCGGATAGCGGTCGCGCCACAAAGCCACTGGCCTTCGGGCTGGGAAGGCGGCGCGAACGCGGCGACCCGGGAGCCAGGAGACCTGCCCGCCACAGTCGATTCCTTCGCGCGGACGGGGTGTGCCGAGCGAACGAGGGAGCACCCTCGCGTGAACGACATGAACCGGGCCGTCGCGGCCGGGTGTCGTGTTGGCATCCCGGCGACCGGCCCTTTGAAGGGGTCATGTCCAATGTTGAAGTTCTTAATCCTGACGTCGTCGGCGCTTGTCGCGGTAGCGCTCAGTTCGTCGGCGCGCGCTCAATCCACGACGCAGATCACCAAGCCGGTCTTTTGCGTCTATGACGGCGAATATGAACCGTGCGGGTCGATGGTCGACAACGACATCATCATCAGCGCGACCGGTGTCGTCGAGAAGCCGGAATCGACCGGCCACGCCATCACCGTGATCGACCGCCAGACGATCGAGCAGCGTCAGGCCGTCGCGATCAGCGACCTCCTCGCAACCACGCCCGGCGTCACCGTGACGCGCAACGGCGGGCTCGGCACGCTGAGCACCGTCCGCATCCGCGGCGCGGAGGGCGAGCAGACGCTGACGCTGATCGACGGCGTGCGCGTCAACGATCCGTCCTCGCCGGGCGGCGGATTCGACTTCGCCAACCTGCTGTCGGGATCGGTCGAGCGGGTCGAAGTATTGCGCGGGCCGAACTCGGTACCGTGGGGCAGCCAAGCGATCGGCGGCGTCGTCAACGTCGTCACCGCCGCGCCGACCGACCGCTTCAGCGCGCGCGCCAACGCCGAATATGGCAGCTTCGACAGCGTGTTCGCCAATGCCGGCATCTCCGGCAAGGCAGGGCGCTTTTCCGGATCGTTCAACGCGGGCTATCTGCGCACCGACGGTATTTCGGCGGCGGCGAGCGGGACCGAGCCCGACGGCTATCGCCAATATGGCGGGACGGCGCGGATCGGCGTGGACATCACCGACGCGATCAGCCTCGACCTGCGCGGCTATTACGCCAACAGCCGCGTCGATATCGACGGCTTCGGCTTCACGCCGCCGTTCCTGCCGGTCGACGACGCCGAATATGCCGAGACGCAGGAGATTTACGGTTATGCCGGGCTCAACGTCGGGCTGGGGCGGCTGAAGAACAGGATCGCCTTCACGATCGCCGACATCAACCGCGACAATTTCGACCCGACCTTCGGGTCCGCACCGTCCTTCTTCGCGCGCGGCCGCTCGGAACGTTACGAATATCAGGGGGATTGGCGCGCGTCCGGCGCGATCCGCCTGGTCGCCGGGGCGCAGCGCGAGAATACCCGCTTCACCGACGGCAGCGTGTTCAAGTCGCGCGGCACCACCAGCGTCTATGGCGAAGCTATCCTGACGCCGATTGCACGTCTGACGCTGACCGGTGGTGTGCGCTACGACGACGATTCCGCGTTCGGCGGGCACACGACGTTCGGCGCCAACGCGGTCTATTCGCTATCCATTGGCACGACGTTTCGCGGCAGCTACGCCGAGGGGTTCAAGGCGCCGACCCTCTATCAACTGTTCGGGCCGTTCGGGCTCGGCAACCCCAACCTCCAGCCCGAATCCGCGCGCAGCTATGACGTCGGGATCGAGCAGAATCTGGTCGGCAGCGCGATCACGATCAGCGCGACATGGTTTCACCGCGATACTCGCAATCAGATCGACTATAACGCGGCGACCTTCACGTACGGCAATATCGCCCGCACGCGTGGAAAGGGCCTGGAGGTCGGGCTCAACATGCGACCGAGCGACCGGCTGACGCTGAGCGGGTCGTACAGCTTCATCGATTCGATCAACCGCTCGCCAGGCGCCAATTTCGGCAAGCAGCTGGCGCGTCGCCCGCGTCAGTCGGTCAGCGCGTCGATCGACTGGGAGACGCCGCTCAAGCTGTCGGTCGGCGCGACGGTGCTGGCGGTCGGCGACAGTTTCGACGACGCGGGGAACTTCAACCGGCTCGACGGCTACGTCGTCGCGGGCGTCCGTGCCGAACTGCCGATCGGCAATCGGTTCGCGATCTATGGTCGCGTCGACAACCTGTTCGACGAAAAATACACCGTCGTGCGCGGTTACGGCACGCCGGGCCGCGCGGCCTATGGCGGCATTCGTGTGAAGTTCGATTGAGGCGAGCGATCGCCTCGATCGCGCTGGCGCTGGCGGGCTGCAGTGCGCAGCCCGTCCGCACTGGCGGAATCGTCTCGACCAATCCGTGTGCCGACCAGTTGCTGCTCGCGTTGGTGCCGCCGGAGCGGGTCGCGGCGATCAGCCATTATTCGCAAGAAGCCGCCGCCACGTCGATCCCGCTCGACCTCGCGCGGCGGTTTCGGGGAACGGCGGGGACGGCGGAGGAGGTTGTCGCGATGAAGCCCGATCTCGTGCTCGCCTCCAGCTTCACCCCGGCAAGCACGCTGCGCGCCTATCAAAAGCTTGGCCTGAAGGTGCTGTTGCTCGATCTCGCCCACGACGATCGCCGCGAGCCGCGACCAGATCCGCTCGGTCGCCGCAGCGCTCGGCTCGCAGGCTGCGGGCGAACGATTGATCGCGCGCATCGATGCGGCCGTCGCCGCAGCGGTGCCGAAGGACGCGGCTAGGCCCACAGCCTTGCTGTTCATCGCCGACAATTTCGCCAATGGCGGACCGACCCTGCTGACCGAAATGCTCGGCCGCGCGGGGTTCGCCTCGCCGCCCGCGGAGATGTCGCGAGCGGTGCCGATCGAGGCGATCGTGCGTAACCCGCCCGCCGTGATCATGACGCCCGATCCCGACGGCCGCACCGCCACTCTGCGGCGGCACGTCCTGGCGCGCGCGGGTCTGCGCGTCGCCGAGGCGGCCTTTCCACGCACGTTTGTCAATTGCGGCGGGCCGACGATCATTCCCGCGATGCAGCGGCTCGCGGTGATCCGCGCGGGGATGACGCGATGAACCGGACGATCCGCCTGCTGCTGCTCGCGGCGCTGACGCTGGCGATGGTCGCACTGTCGCTGGCGGCGGGAAAGCAATGGCTGCCATGGGAAGCCTGGACCGGCCAGGATCCGCGCTGGGCGATCGTGATCGAGTTGCGGGTGCCACGCGCGTTGCTCGGTGCGCTGCTCGGTGCATCGCTCGGCCTGTCGGGTGCGGTGCTGCAGGGGTATCTGCGCAATCCGCTGGCCGACCCGACGGTGATCGGCGTGTCGTCGTGCGCGGCGCTCGGCGCAGTTGCCTCGATTGTGTTCGGACTCGGTGGGATCGCAGGCGGGCTGGGTCAGTTCGGTTGGGCGATGGCCGGGGCGGGCGGGGCGATGGCGCTGCTCGGTCTGCTGACCGCGCGCGCGGAAAGCCCGGTGGTGTTCGTGCTGGCCGGGACGGTGCTGGCGAGCCTCGCGGGCGCGCTGACCGCGTTCCTGATCTCGATCGCCCCCAATCCTTATGCGGTCGCGGAAGCGATCGACTGGCTAATGGGCGCGCTGACCGATCGCGGCACCACCGACGTGATGCTCGCGGCACCGTTCATGGTCGGCGGCACGCTCGTGCTGCTGACCACGGGCCGCGCGCTCGACGCGCTGGCGCTGGGCGAGGATGCCGCGCGGTCGCTCGGCGCGAACTTGGCGCGGCTACGCTGGACCGTGGTGCTGGGCACCGGCCTCGCGGTCGGCGCCGGTGTGGCGGTCACGGGTGTCGTCGGGTTTGTCGGGTTGGTCGTGCCGCATCTGTTGCGCCCCCTGTTCGGCGCGCGGCCCTCCGCCTTGCTGCTGCCGAGCGCGCTTGGCGGCGCGGCGCTGACGCTCGCCGCCGACAGTCTTTGTCGGCTGGCGCCGGGTGCTGGCGAGGTGCGGCTGGGCGTCGTCATGGCATTGATCGGCGCGCCGTTCTTCCTCGGCCTGTTGTTCCGCGAAGGGGGCCGGCAATGGCGCTGAGCCTCGACACGGTTACGCTCGATCTCGGGCGCCGCCGCGTGCTCGACGCGGTGTCGGTCGGTCTGCAGCCCGGGCGCGTCACGGTGATCCTCGGCCCGAACGGCGCCGGCAAGACCAGCCTGTTGCGCATCGCCGCCGCATTGGTGCCGCCGAGCGCCGGGTCGGTCGCGATCGACGGCAGCGACTTGTCGGCGATGCCCCGCGACGTTCGTGCGCGGACGATCGGCTATCTGCCGCAAGCCGGCGACGTCGCCTGGAACATGGTCGCGCGCGATGTGATCGCGCTGGGCCGGCTGCCGTACCGTGATGCGAGAGACGACTCCGCCATCGCCGCTGCCTTCGCCGCGACCGATACCGAACCTCTCGCGCACCGCCGGATCGGCGAATTGTCGGGCGGCGAGCGCGCGCGCGTGCTGCTGGCGCGCGTGCTGGCGGGCAAGCCGCGCTGGCTGCTCGCCGACGAGCCGCTCGCCAGCCTCGACCCCGCACACCAGCTCGATTTGCTCGATCGCCTGCGCGAGCAGGCAGCGGCGGGGACCGGTGTGATCGTCGTGCTCCACGACCTCGCTCAGGCCGCGCGGGTCGCCGACGACGCGATCCTGATGGCGGAGGGACGGGTCGTCGCCGCGGGCGCGGCGGCCGATGTGGTGACGCCCGATAGTCTCGGTGCGCTCTTCGGCGTGCGGCTGGCGACGCTGCCGGGCCAGGCGATCGGCATACCCGTCGAGCGGCTCTGACCCCCGCAAAGCGCTTGTACCGCGCGTAATTTAATTACAGAGCATGGCCAAAGCCGGCCCCCTCCACCGGCAGGAGAGTCACATGCGCATCATCGATCATCATATTGTGGGCCATCAGGGTGGCGCGGGCGGCCGGACGGGCGATGTGTTCGACCCCAATACCGGCAAGGTGCAGGCGTCGGTGACGCTCGGCACGCAGGCCGATCTCGACCGCGCCATCGCCGCCGCGCAGGCTGCGCAGCCGGCTTGGGCGGCGACCAACCCGCAGCGGCGCGCGCGCGTGATGTTCGAGTTCAAGCGCCTGGTCGAAGCCAATATGGACGAGCTCGCGACCTTGCTCGCCTCCGAGCATGGCAAGGTCGTCGCCGACGCGCGCGGCGACGTGCAACGTGGGCTCGATGTGATCGAGTTCGCGTGCGGCATCCCGCACGTATTGAAGGGTGAATATACGCAAGGTGCCGGCCCCGGAATCGACGTCTATTCAATGCGCCAGCCGCTCGGCATCGGTGCGGGCATCACGCCGTTCAACTTTCCCGCGATGATTCCGATGTGGATGTTCGGTGTAGCGATCGCGGTGGGTAACGCGTTCATCCTCAAGCCGTCGGAGCGCGATCCGAGCGTGCCGGTACGCCTTGCCGAGCTGATGCTCGAAGCGGGGGCGCCTGAAGGCATCCTGCAGGTCGTCCATGGCGACAAGGAAATGGTCGACGCGATCCTCGACCATCCGGCGATCGCCGCGGTCAGCTTCGTCGGCTCGAGCGACATCGCGCACTATGTCTATCGACGCGGTGTCGACGCCGGAAAGCGCGTTCAGGCGATGGGCGGCGCGAAGAACCATGGCATCGTGATGCCCGACGCCGATCTCGATCAAGTCGTCGCCGATCTGTCGGGCGCCGCGTTCGGCTCGGCCGGCGAGCGCTGTATGGCCCTCCCCGTCGTCGTGCCGGTCGGCGACAAGACCGCCGACGCTTTGCGCAAGAAGCTGATCCCGGCGATCGATGCATTGCGGGTCGGTGTGAGCACCGATGCCGAAGCGCATTACGGCCCGGTCGTGAACGCCGCGCACAAGCAGCGCGTCGAGAACTGGATCCAGACCGGGATCGACGAAGGCGCTGAGCTCGTCGTCGACGGCCGCGGCTTCAAGCTCCAGGGTCACGAGGAAGGTTTCTTCATCGGCCCATCGCTGTTTGATCGCGTCACCACCGACATGCAGTCGTACAAGGAGGAGATTTTCGGACCCGTCCTCCAGATCGTCCGCGCCAAGGATTTCGAGGAGGCGGTGCGGCTGCCCAGCGACCACCAATACGGCAACGGCGTCGCGATCTTCACCCGCAACGGCCACGCCGCGCGCGAGTTCGCGGCGCGCGTCAATGTCGGCATGGTCGGCATCAACGTGCCGATCCCGGTGCCGGTCGCGTATCATACGTTCGGCGGCTGGAAGCGCAGCGCGTTCGGCGACACCAACCAGCACGGTATGGAAGGCGTGAAGTTCTGGACCAAGGTCAAGACGATCACCCAGCGCTGGCCCGATGGATCGCCCGACGGCGGCAACGCGTTTGTCATCCCGACGATGGGATAAATCGTTCCTTTGCCGTTATGGCCTTGGCCCGTCCGCTTCTTTAAGACGGGGCCGACAGATCGGGAGAATGACCATGAAGAAACTCCTCATCCTTGCCGCGGGTGCGCTGGCGATCGCCGGATGCCACAAGAACGACGCGCCTGCCGCGCCGGCGAACGACAATGCGGCGAACATCACGGCGCTGGACGAAGGCAATCTGACCGAGGACGCCAACATCACCGACGTACCCGCCGATGATGGCGATGCGCCGGCGGACGTAGAGACCAACCGGAAATGACCAACCAGTTCGACCTGACCGACGACCAGCGCGAGATCCAGGACCTCGCGCGCAAATTCACCGCGGACCGCATCACGCCGTTCGCGGGCGAGTGGGACGAGCAGTCGCACTATCCGGTCGATGTGTGGAAGGCGGTCGGCGAGCTCGGCTTTGGCGCGATCTACGTGTCGGAGGAATCGGGCGGGATCGGGCTCGGGCGGCTGGAAGCAGCGCTGATCATGGAGGCGATGGCCTATGGCTGCCCCGCGACCAGCGCGTACATTTCGATCCACAACATGGCGACATGGATGATCGACCGCTTCGGCGGACAGGAGATCAAGGACCGCTTCCTTCCCGACCTGGTCAGCATGGACAAGATCGCGAGTTATTGCCTGACCGAGCCGGGATCGGGCTCCGACGCCGCGGCGCTCAAGACCAGCGCGCGGCTCGACGGCGATCATTACGTGCTCAATGGCACCAAGCAGTTCATCTCCGGCGCGGGCTATAACGACATCTATGTCTGCATGGTCCGCACGTCGGAGGAAAAGTCGAAGGGCATTTCCTGTCTGGTGATCGAAAAGGGCACGCCGGGCCTGTCGTTCGGCGCGCCGGAAAAGAAGCTCGGCTGGAATGCGTCGCCGACCGCGCAGGTGATCTTCGAGGATTGCCGCGTGCCCGTCGAGAACCGCGTCGGCGCGGAGGGTGACGGGTTCCGCTTCGCGATGGCCGGGCTCGACGGCGGGCGGTTGAACATCGGCGCGTGCTCGCTGGGCGGGGCGCAGCGCTGCCTCGACGAGGCGGTCAAGTACACCAAGGAACGCCAGCAGTTCGGCACGCCGGTGTCCGATTTCCAGAACACGCAGTTCATGCTCGCCGATATGGCGACCGACCTCGAGGCGTCGCGCGCGCTGCTCTACATGGCGGCAGCGAAGGTGACCGCGAACGCGCCCGACAAGTCGCGCTTTTCGGCGATGGCGAAGCGGCTGGCGACCGATAACGGCTCGTCGATCGTCGATCGCGCGCTGCAACTCCATGGCGGCTACGGCTATCTGCGCGACTATCCGATCGAGCGCTTCTGGCGCGACTTGCGCGTCCATTCGATCCTGGAAGGCACCAACCAAGTGATGCGGATGATCGTCGGCCGGGACCTGACGCGCCAGTGACCGATCAATCCCCTGCCGCGCTTTGGCAAGATGCGCTGGCCAACATCACCAATGCCATGACGCAGGCCGCGCGCACGCCGATGAAGTCGGAAGCGACGCGGCCGTACGATCCGCTCGCGCTGATGCAGACGATGTCCGACTTCGCGGTGGGGCTTGGCCGCAATCCACAGCAATTGCTCGAGGTGCAATTGCAGGCGGCGCACGAATGGGGCGACTTCTGGTCGCGCGCCTTCCTGTCCAAGACCGATGCCGAAAAACCGCGCGACCGCCGCTTCGCGTCGCCCGAATGGCAGGACAATCCGTATTACCGTACGATCCGCGACGCCTATCTGCTCGCCTCGAAGCAGATTCGCTCGGTCGCGCAAGTGGCGGAAAAGGGTGATACGCCGAATGCGGCGATGATCGATTTCCTGGTCGATCAATATCTCAACGCGATCGCCCCGACCAACTTCGCGATGACCAACCCGGACGTCGTCAAGCGTACCGTCGAGACCGGCGGCGCCAATCTTGCCCAGGGCTTCGCGCACCTGATCGAGGATGTCGCGGAAGGAAAGAGGATCGTTCGCCGCCGCACCGCCGACGCATTCGAAAAGGGCAAGACGATCGCCGCGACGCCGGGCAGCGTCGTGTTCCAGAACCATTTGTTCCAGCTGATCCAATACGATCCCACGACCAAGGACGTAGCGGCCGACCCGCTGCTCTACGTGCCGCCGCTGGTGAATAAATTCTACATGATCGACCTCCAGCCCAAATCGAGCCTGGTGAAGTGGCTGGTCGATCAGGGACGGACGGTGTTCGTCATCTCGTGGATCAATCCCGACGAGCGCCACCGCGACTGCGGCGTCGAACAATATGTCCTCGACGGCATCGTCGAGGCAATCGGCCAGGCGCGCGCCAAATCGGGCGCGGACAAGGTCGACCTGTTCAGCTTCTGCCTTGGCGGGACGCTGGTATCGGTCGTGCTTGCATGGTTGCAGGCGAAAGGCCGCGCGGGCGAGGTCAACACCGCGACCCTGATCGGCAGCATGGTCGATTTCGCCGACATGCGCGACTGGGCGGCGTTCGTCCATGAAGCGCATCTCGACGCGCTCGAAGGCCATCTCGAGCGCCAGGGGTTTATCGATTCGACCGAGTTGCAGCAGCTCTTCGCCGCGGTGCGATCGAACGACCTGATCTGGTCGTCGGTGATCAACCATTACCTGCTCGACAAGGCCGCGCCGCCCAGCGACCTGCTCTATTGGTTCGAGGACGGCGCGCGTATCCCGCACGCTTTCCTCAAGAGCTACAATCGCGGGCTGCTGGCGAACAACGCGCTCAAGGAAAAGACCGGGTTCGCCGTCGGCGGGGTCGAGATCGACCTTGCATCGGTCAAGACGCCGATCTTCCTGATCGCGCTTAAGGACGACCACGTCTCGGCCTGGAGCGCGGTGTATGATGGCGGCAAATTGTTCGGCGGGCCGGTGACGTTCGTGCTCGGCGGATCGGGTCACAATGCCGGCGTCATCAACCCGCCCGCCGCGAACAAGCACGGCTTCTGGACCAGCGATGCCAAGCCCGGCACGGCGCAAGAATGGCTGGCGGGTGCGACCCGTAACGAAGGCTCGTGGTGGCCAAGTTGGAACGCATGGCTGGCCGAACACGGATCGGGCAAGCGCGTTCCAGGCCGCATGCCTGCCGACGCGATCGAGCCGGCGCCGGGATCCTACGTTTCCATCACGCACTAAGGGGCTTTGCGTGAACCTGATGACGACCGACGACGTCCGTACCTATGTCGACCAGTGCGCCGGGCGGCTGCGGCTGAACCGGCCCAAGGCGCTGCATTCGCTCAACCTCGACATGGTCCAGGCGATGACGCGCGCGCTGCTCGATTGGCGCAGCGACCCCGACGTGCGGATCGTGCTGATCGATCATGCCGAGGGCCGCGGTTTCTGTGCGGGCGGGGACGTGGTGGCGATCGCACATGACGTGCCGCAGGGCGCGAGCGTGGGACAGCAATTCTTCTTCCACGAATATCGCCTCAATCACCTCATGTACACGTACCCGAAGCCGGGCGTGGCGTTCATGGACGGGGTGACGATGGGCGGGGGCGTCGGGATTTCGTGCCCGTGCCGCTATCGCGTCGCGACCGAGCGGACACTGTTCGCGATGCCGGAGACGACGATTGGTCTGTTCCCTGACGTGGGCGGCGGGCGATATTTGTCGCGGTTGCGGGGGCGGAGTGCGCAGTATCTGGCGCTGACCGGCGCGCGGCTCGACGGGGCGGATTGCGTCGCGATGGGCCTGGCGAATTTCTACCTGCCGTCGGAAGCGCTGGACCAGGTGAAGGCGCAGATTTGCGCGACGCCCGAGAAGACCGAGTCGATCCTCGCCGGTGCCGCGGTCACCCCGCCGCCCGCGAAGATCGTCGCGCAACTCCCCGATATCGACCGCCTGTTCGCATCGGACGATTTCGAGACGATCCTGCGCGACCTCGAGACCGATGGCGGCGAATGGGCGACCAGACAGTTGGAAACACTTGCTCAACGCTCACCCACGTCATGCAAGGTTTCGCTCAAGATGCTGGTCGAAAGCCCGCGCCATCTGCATTTCGTCGACGAGATGCGGATGGAGTTCGCGATCATGATCCGCATGTACCAGGCGCCCGATTTCGCCGAGGGCGTCCGCGCGCTGCTGATTGACAAGACGGGCAATCCGCGCTGGACCCCCGCGACCCCATCGGAAGTTACCGACGCGATGGTCGATGCCTATTTCCAGCCGCTCCCCGCCGACCAGGCGTGGACCCCGCTGCCCCCGAAGGAGTGATGTGATGGCGACCTACGAAACCCTGCTGGTCGAACGGCGCGAGGGCGGCGTGACGCTGATCACGCTCAACCGCCCGCAGGCACTCAACGCGCTCAACAATCAGGTCCTCGGCGAACTCGTCGCGGCCGCCCAGGCGTTCGATGCCGACCCGTCGCAGGGCTGCGCGGTGCTGACCGGGAGCGAGAAGGCCTTCGCGGCGGGGGCCGACATCAAGGAGATGCAGCCGCAATCGTTCGGCGACATGTACGGCGACAATTACTTCGCCGGGTGGGAGATGTTTACGCGCACGCGCAAGCCCGTGATCGCGGCGGTCGCCGGGTTCGCGCTGGGCGGCGGGTGCGAGCTGGCGATGATGTGCGACTTCATCCTCGCCGCCGACACCGCGAAGTTCGGCCAGCCCGAGATCAAGCTCGGCGTTGCGCCGGGAATGGGCGGATCGCAGCGGCTGACCCGCGCGGTCGGCAAGGCGAAGGCGATGGAGATGTGCCTGACCGGCCGCTTCATGGACGCGGCAGAAGCCGAGCGCGCCGGCCTGGTCTCACGCGTCATCCCGGCCGCCGAATTGGTCGACGAAGCGATCAAGGTCGCCACCCAGATCGCCGGCATGGCGCCGCTCGCGGTCAAGGCGAACAAGGAAATGGTCAACGCCGCGTTCGAGACGATGCTGGGGCAAGGGGTGCAGTTCGAGAGAAGGCTTTTCCACGGGTTATTTGGCACCGAAGACCAGAAGGAAGGCATGACCGCGTTCGTCGAGAAGCGTCAGGGGACGTGGAAGGGCAAATAAGGTGGGGACTGGGATTCTCGTTGGCTGCTGCACGTTATTGGGTAGTTTGGTCGCCATGTTTTTCGCCTGCAGCGGGCGTCGGCGGATCCTCGCAGGGTTTGTTGGCGGGCTAGTTACCGTGTTGGTTGTTGCTCAATTATGGCTTCTGCCGGTTGCAATCGGCGATCCCTATTTTTTCGAAGCGCAGCTCCGCCTTGCCGTCATCGCTAGTCTGCCAGTTTTGACCTTCGCGTTTCTGGGCGCTTTCGTTCGTAAGAAAATAGCCGTTTGAAAGGTAAGTTGATGGCACGCGTCGCATTCGTCGGGCTGGGCAATATGGGCGGCGGGATGGCCGCAAACCTGGCGAAGAACGGCCATGACGTCCGCGCGTTCGACTTGTCGGCGGAGGCGCTCGACAAGGCGAAGGCGGCCGGCTGCCTGCCCGTCGGATCCGCGGCGGAGGCGTGCGACGGCGCCGAAGCCGTGGTGACGATGCTGCCCGCGGGCAAGCATGTAGAGGGCGTGTATACCGACAGCGTGTTCGGTGCCGCGCCCGCGTCGGCGATCCTGATGGACTGTTCGACGATCGACGTCGCCACCGCCAAGCGCGTCGGCGAGGCGGCGCTGGCCAAGGGTCTGACGATGGTCGATGCTCCCGTGTCGGGTGGGATCGCGGCGGCCAACGCCGGCACTTTGACCTTCATGGTCGGCGGCAGCGCAGAGGCGTTCGACCGCGCCGAACCGTTTCTGTCGGCGATGGGCAAGGCGGTGATCCACGCCGGCGCGTCGGGCGCGGGGCAGGCGGCCAAGATCTGCAACAACATGGTGCTCGGCGCGGAGATGATCGCGACGTGCGAAGCATTCCTGCTCGCCGACAAGCTCGGGCTCGATCCGCAGAAATTCTTCGATATCGCCAGTGTGTCCTCGGGCCAGAGCTGGTCGCTGACCAGCTACGCGCCATGGCCCGGTGTCGGCCCGGAAACCCCCGCCGATCGCGACTATCAGGGCGGCTTCGCGACCGCGTTGATGCTCAAGGACCTGCGCCTCGCGATGGAAGCCGCGTCGTCGGTCGGCGCCGACACGCCGATGGGGGCGAAGGCGGCGGAGATGTACCAGGCGTTCAACGACGATGGGAATGGCGGACTCGATTTCTCGGCGATCATCCGGGCATTGGGCAAGAAGGAATGAGCGTCGCGTTTCGCCGCGAGTCCGACGAGGAACATAAGGAACCGCGCTTCGAACTGCCGATCCCGGCCGGCCCGAACCTCGTCACCGAAAACGGCCCGACGCTGATCGCCGCACGCATCGCCGAATTGGAAGCCGAGCAGGCCACCGCCGACGAACCGCGCCGCGAGGAAATCGCGCGCAGCCTGCGCTATTGGCACACCCGCCGCGTCACCGCGATCGTCGCCCCGCCGCCGACCGCCGACGAGATCGCGTTCGGATCGCGCGTGCGTATCCGGATGGACGGGGCGACCCGCGACCTGCGCATCGTCGGCGATGACGAGGCCGATCCGGCGGCCGGGCTAATCGCGTTCAGTGCACCGCTGGCGCGCGCGCTGATCGGGGCGATGGCGGGCGAGGAGGTCGAAATGCCGGGGCGAGATGAAGCGGTCGAGGTCGTGTCGATCCTTTAGATCCTCCCCGGGACGGGGAGGGGGACCAGCCGTAGGCTGGTGGAGGGGGTTCGCCTCCTCGGAGGTCGCTGGTGGCCCGCCCCCTCCGTCGCCTTCGGCGCCACCTCCCCGTCCCGGGGAGGATCAATTGCGGCTTGAAATGTAGGAATTTCAGGCAGACCTGAGATGTCCTCCCTTCCCGCCGAGGACCGCATGCCGATCCCCCTGACTCGCGCCCAGCAGATGGAAAACGCCGCGTTCCTGCGGCACCTTCAACGCACCGGCAACGCCACCACCGCGGCGCGAGCGCTAGGGGTCACGCCGCGCAAGTTCAACTGGCGGCGGGGGCGGTATTCGGCCTTCGCGCTGCGATGGGACGCCGCGCTCGCGATGGCGCATGCGGCGCTGTCGGGCGCTCGCGCTGGCACTGCCGTTCCATCATCCGCGGAGCCGAATATTTGTCGCACCAAAGGCGGCCAGCGGCAATTGCGCCGCGCCCAGACTGGCCTGGTCGATCATGCCGCCCGGCAACGTTTCCTCGCGGCGCTTTGTGCGACCGCAAACGTGTCGCTCTCGGCCGCTGCGGGGTGCCATTCGGCTTCGACCTTCTATCGCATCCGGGATCGCGACCCCGGCTTCGCGCGCGAATGGCGGCTGGCGCTGGAAATGGGGTATGAACGGCTGAAGATGGCGTTGCTGGAAAGCACGCTGGCGGAATCGTTCGCCGACGACGATTGGCGCCGCAACGATCCGCCCGCCATCCCGCCGATGACCGCGAACCAGGCGCTGCAGCTGATGTATCTCCACCAGAAGGAGGTGCACACGCTCAACGAGCCGCCGCACCTCAAGCGCCGGCGCGGGGAGAGCCGCGAGGCGCATTCGTTCCGATTGGCTGCGATGTACGAGGCAGGGCTGGAGGAAGCCCGGTTGAAATATCGCATCGCTGAGGCCGAACGCCTGGCGCGCGGCGAGCCGACCTATCACCGCTGGGCGCCGGGCGAACTGCCCGATCTGAGCCAGGTGACGGGATGGTCGAAGGCCAAGGGCAAGCCGCCGACCGACCCGACGCGAGCGCTGTTCGGGGGATGGCGGCTGGAGGATATTCCGGAGGCGAAGGATCGGTCCTGAACGCCAGCATAACTAACACAGATCAGGAAATATTTCTTCTGCGTGTGCCAAAGAGAGACGCGCAATTTATTCGTTAACGGCAGCGCAACCTTTGGCGTCCTGCGTTCGTATCTCGACCCGCCGTCTACCCGCGATGTGTGGCTGTCAGAGGCAGGGAGTGACTATGAAAAAGATCGCATTTGTTATGGCGACCGCGATGATCGCGGTGGCCTCGCCCGCCTATGCCGCGCCGTATCTATTCAACTTCTCGGGGCCGTCGGGGACCGCGATATTCCAGCTCGATTCCAACCCGACCCCCAACTCTTCGCAAACGTTCGTCGGGTCGGACCAGTTTTCGTTCCGCAACGTCGCCGGCATTTTCGGCGGCGTCGCGGGAACGGCGGACACGATCAGCTTCGGTAATGGCATCTTCGCCAGCCTGAGCATTGCGGCACCCAATCTCGGCTTCACGCAGTTCAATGCGCCCACGCTGTTCACCGGATCGCCGAGCAGCCCCACCTTCCTGACGGGTACGTTCACGCTCATCAATCCGTTCTTCGGCAATGGCACACTGACCATTTCTCCGGTTGCCGCCGGCGCGGTCCCCGAACCCGCGACCTGGGCGATGATGCTGGCGGGCTTCGGCGCGATCGGTTTCGCGATGCGTCGTCGGCCGAAGGTCGCGACCCGCGTCCGCTTCGCCTGATCCGTCCTCCGATGTTAGCGAGAGCCGTCGATCTTAGGGTCGGCGGCTCGTTTCGCACGGCGGTATCACAGGCATATTCCACTCCCCGGCCCAACGCGGTAGGACTGTCGTAACAGGGGAGGGGCAGCACCAATGGCGACGATCGTAGCGGAGGACTTGCGGCCCGATCCGTCGCCCGCCGACGTGCGCCTCGTCATCGCCGCGTCGTCGCTCGGCACATTGTTCGAATGGTACGACTTCTTCATCTACGGCACGCTGGCGACGATCATCGGCAAGACGTTCGTGCCGTCGGACAACGAAACCGTGCGGATGGTGCTGGTGTGGGCCGGGTTCGCGGTCGGGTTCGGGTTCCGGCCGTTCGGCGCGGCGCTGTTCGGATTCCTCGGCGATCGGCTGGGGCGCAAATACACGTTTCTCGTCACGATCACGTTGATGGGCATCGCGACCGCCGGGGTCGGGCTGATCCCGCCCGCGGCGCAGATCGGATTGTGGGCGCCGGGGATCATCATCTTCCTGCGGGTGCTGCAGGGGCTCGCGCTGGGCGGCGAATATGGCGGGGCGGCGATCTACGTCGCCGAGCATTCGCCGCCGGGCAAAGCGGGGTTCTACACCAGCTTCATCCAGGCGTGCGTCGCGGGCGGATTCATCCTCAGCCTGGCGGTGGTGCTGCTGACCAAGCTGGTTGTCAGCGAGGCGACCTGGACCGCGTGGGCGTGGCGCTTTCCGTTCGTGTTCTCGCTGGTGTTGCTCGCGGTGTCGCTGTGGATGCGGCTGAAGCTCAGCGAAAGCCCGATCTTCAGCGCGATGAAGGAAGCGGGGGAGACCGCGAAGAACCCGTTCATCGAGAGCCTGACCTATCCCGGCAATCCCAAGCGGCTATTCGTGGCGCTGATGGGGGTCGCCGCGGGGCTGACGGTGATCTGGTACACCGCTTTGTTCTCGACGCTGTCGTTCCTGACCACGACGATGCGGGTCGAGGAGACCACCGCGCAGCTGATCGTCGGGTTCGGCGGGTTTTGCGGGCTGTTCTGGTTCATCCTGTTCGGGCGGCTGTCCGACCGCGTGGGCCGCAAGGCGCCGATCGTGATCGGCTATGCGCTGACATTGGTGATGCTGTTCCCGATCTTCTGGGTGATCGGCGGGTCGGCGAACCCGGCGCTGGTCCACGCCAACAAGCGCGCGCCGGTGATCGTCAGCGGCCCGACCTGCGACTACAGCCTGACCAACATGATCCTGTCGAAGAAGCAGGGCGACGAATGCGGGCAGTTGCTCGATTACTTCTCGAAAAAGGGCATCGCCTACACCAAGGGATCGACGCCCGCGGTGGTCGTGGTGATCGGTGGCGAGCGGGTGATGGATACCAGCCCGGCGGGGCTCGATGCTGCGCTGAAGGATGCGGGGTACAACCTCGACAAGGTGCGCCCAACCGTGCCGGGCGTGCTCGGCATCCTGGTCGCGATGCTGGTGATGTCGGCGCTGGCGGGGGCGACCTACGGTCCGGTCGCGGCGTTGCTGGCGGAGATGTTCCCGCCCCGCATCCGCTACAGCTCGATGTCGATCCCCTATCATATCGGCACCGGCTATTTCGGCGGGTTCCTACCGCTGATCAGCCAGCTGATCGTGGCCAAGACCGGCGATCCCTATGCGGGGCTGTGGTATACGTGGTGGGTGGTGCTCGTCGCGCTGATCGTGTCGCTTTGGGGCCTGAAGTGGAAGCCGGAGGCGCCGCTCGCCTAGCCTTGGCGCGCGTGCGCCGCTAGGCAGCGCGGCATGACCGCCGCCCCCTTACGCCTTCGCCGTGATCCACAAGCGCTGGTCGCCAATTGGCGCTCGCTGGCGCGGCTGAGCGGGCGCGCGGCGTGCGGGGCGGCGATCAAGGCCGACGGTTACGGGCTCGGCGCGGCGTGGGTCGCGACGACGCTGGCGGCGGCGGGCTGCCGGGACTTCTTCGTCGCGACCTGGGCGGAGGCGGCTGCGTTGGCGCCGCTCAAACTGCCCGGTCTGTCGGTGCTCCACGGCGTGCGCGGAGAGGATATGGCGACCGCGCTGACGGGTATCGCGACCCCGGTGCTCAACACCGCGGCGCAGGCGGCGCGGTGGAAGGCGGCGGGCGGCGGGACGTGCGACGTCATGCTCGACACCGGCATGAACCGGCTCGGGCTGGGTGCGGGCGATCTGACGGCGGGCGCGCTCGACGGGCTGAACATCGACACGCTGATGAGCCACCTCGCCTCGGCCGATGACGACAGCCCCAAGAACAGCGACCAGCGCGGACGGTTCGTGGCCATGGCCGAAGGCGTAACGGCGCAGCGGCTGAGCCTCGCCAATTCGGCCGGCATCGCGCTCGGCGCGGATTATGCGTTCGACCTGACGCGGCCCGGCCTTGCGCTGTACGGCGGGGTGCCGCGCCCCGAACTGGCGGACACGATCCGGCAAGTGGCCTTCCCGCAAGCCCAGGTGCTGCAACGCCGCCACGTCTCGGCGGGCGAGACGGTGGGCTACAACGCGACGTGGACGGCGCCCGCCGATACCGACGTGGCGATCCTCAATATCGGGTATGCCGATGGTTATTGGCGTGGGTTTTCGGGGCGCGGCCAGGCGCTGCACGAACGCGAGGCGCTACCGGTGCTCGGTCGCGTATCGATGGACCTGACCGCGGTGGATGTCACCGGCCGCCAGGTCGCCGAGGGCGACTGGCTCGACATCGACTACGACCTCCCGCGCGCGTCGGCGGCGTCGGGCATGTCGCAATATGAGTTGCTGACGGGGCTGGGCGACCGGTTCGAGCGCCTACCATAGACAGTGCTCCGGCGAAGGCCGGAGCGTTGGCAGTTTCAAACATCCTCTCCAACGCTCCGGCCTTCGCCGGAGCACTAAGCCGCTAAAACGTGGGAAGTTTTCAGTCCCGCTCGAGACACATTGCGATGCCCATGCCGCCGCCGATGCAGAGCGTGGCCAGGCCCTTCTTCGCGTCGCGCTTCTGCATTTCGTAGATCAACGTCGTAAGCACGCGCGCGCCGCTCGCGCCGATCGGGTGGCCGATCGCGATCGCGCCGCCGTTGACGTTGACCTTGTCGGCGTCCCAGCCGAGTTCCTTGCCGACCGACAGCGCTTGCGCCGCGAACGCCTCGTTGGCCTCGATCAGGTCGAGGTCGGCGATCGTCCACCCGGCTTTCTCCAGCGCGCGCTTCGATGCCGGGACCGGCCCGATCCCCATCACCGACGGATCGACGCCCGCCGACGCCCACGACTTGATCACGGCCAGGATCGGGCTGCCGCGCTTTTCCGCTTCCTCTCGGCTCATCACGACCAAAGCGGCCGCGCCGTCGTTAAGGCCCGAAGCGTTGGCGGCGGTCACCGTGCCGTCCTTCTTGAACGCGGGCCGCACGCCCGACACGCTGTCGAGCGTCGCGCCCGAACGGATATACTCGTCGTCCTCGACGATCGTATCGCCCTTGCGGCCCTTGACTGTGACGGCCGCGATCTCGTCCTTGAACCGCCCCGCACCGCGCGCGGCCTCCGCCTTGTTCTGGCTGGCGACCGAGAATTCGTCCTGCTCGCCGCGCGTCACCTGATATTGCTCGGCCAGATTCTCGGCGGTGATGCCCATGTGATAGCCGTTGAACACGTCGGTCAGGCCGTCCTTGATCATCGTGTCGACCAGGCTGACATCACCCATCTTGGTGCCGCCGCGCAGATGCTGCGCGTGCGCACTGAGCGACATGCTCTCCTGCCCGCCCGCGACGACGATCGTCGCGTCGCCGGTCGCGACCGCCTGCGCCGCCAATGCGACCGCGCGCAGACCGGAACCGCATACCTGGTTGACGCCCCAGGCGGGTACTTCCCTTGGGGACGCCCGCCGCCATCGACGCCTGGCGCGCGGGGTTCTGGCCCTGGCCGGCAGTCAGCACCTGGCCCAGGATCACTTCCGACACGTCGGCGCCCGATACGCCCGCCTGCGCCAGCGCCGCCTCGATCGCGATGCGGCCGAGTTCGTGCGCGGGCGTACCGGCGAACGCGCCTAGAAAGCTGCCGACGGGGGTGCGCTTGGCGGCGGTGATGACGATATCGGTCATGGGACGACTCCTGATCTGAATTCCCCGCGTCTGTAGCGTGCCGCCGTCGTGACGGCCAGCGCAGGCGCACAAGCGATGTTGCCGTTACGGCGAGTCCCGTTTTGCTGCGTTTATTTTGCGCAGCACAGCAGCGCGTGTTGCAGTGCATCAAGCAACCGCGTAGCTATCGGCCCACGATATCGACAGGGGCGATCGATCCATGAAGAAGAATGCCGCCGGCGACGGCCCGGTGATCATCAAGAAGTACGCCAATCGGCGGCTCTACAATACCGAAAGCTCGTCCTACATCACGCTCGATCATCTCGCGACGATGACGCGCGAAGGGCGCGATTTCAAAGTGGTCGACGCCAAGACCGACGAGGACATCACGCACAATGTCCTGACCCAGATCATCATGGAAGAGGAAGCCCGCGGCCAGACGATGCTGCCGGTCAATTTCCTGCGCCAGTTGATCGCGATGTACGGCGATTCGATGCAGGCGATGGTGCCGGGCTATCTGGAAGCATCGATGGAAAGCTTTCGCCGCAACCACGAACAGTTCAAGTCAGCGGTCGAGGGCGCGTTCGCCAACTCGCCGTTCGCAGAGATCGCCAAGCGCAACATGCAGATGTTCGAGGCTGCGACGAAGGCGTTCAAGCCGGGTGCCGCCGCCGAGGCCGGTGCACCAGTCGCGGGCAAAGACGAGGATGTCGCGACGCTGAAGGCGGAACTCGCGCGGCTTCAGGAAAAGATCGAGAAGCTCGGCCACTAAGGCGTGGATTTCACGAGCAAGCAGCTCGCCGAGGGCGCGGTCGCGCTGGCGGTCGTCGTCGCGGTGCTGGCCGGGATCGCCGATTGGCGGCACCGTCGGCGCGACGACCTCGACCGCGTGGCGTGGTTCGACTGGCGCTCGGTCCAGGTCTTCGCGCTGATCGGGGCGATCGTCGCGTTCAGCCTGGCGGTAAATCTGTAAGTCGTCACTGTGCTCCGGCGAAGGCCGTCGCGTTGGCAAGATCGCGCTTCGATTTCCGACGCTCCGGCCTTCGCCGGAGCACGGCGGCTAGTAAAACTGCGCCAGCGTCAGCGCGCGCGTCGCGCCGCCGCACAGCCGCAGCCGCACCACGCGCCCCGGGTTCCCGGCCGGCCACATCGCAATGGGATCGGTGCGATAGCCGGCCGAGACGGTCGTACCGTCGATGCCGCAAATCTCTTCGCCGGGCTTCCACCCGCCGGCCGCCGCCGGGCTGCCGCGCATCACATGGAGTACGCGGAGGCGATCCTGTTCGGTGCCGAGCAGTAGGCCGCTGGTCGAGCGCAACGGCGCGCGGTCGGTATCGGTGGTTGCCGCCATCACCATCCGCCCGGCGCGCGGGTCGAGCAGGACGCGGAACCGTTGCAGGAACCCGATCCCGATCCGCCCCGACGCGCCCATCCGCGCCGAAAAGCCGCCATTCGCCTCGATCATCGTTTCGGCCTGGCGGAGCGTCGCGTCGCCGACCGCGACTTCGGGCAGCACGGTGAAGTCGGACTGGACCGGGCCGGCGACGCTGTACGAGACGGTCGAAGTGGTCGGCCGCACCGCGCCGATCGTGGTCCAGGCCTCGGCCGACACGGCGAGCGTCGCGCCGTCGCCGGTATCGACGATGATCGGGCGCAACCGCGTGCCGTCGATCCGCAACTCGCTGATATAGAGCCCCGCGCGCGCCGACAGCGTCAGCGGCGCGCTTTGCCCCGCGAAGGGAAGCCGCCCGCTCGGCAGCAAGCGGAAACGATGCTGCGCGAAGTCGATGTCGAGCGCGTATTGGCGCAGCACGTCGCCGCCGATCACGGCGTCGATCGTCGCGTCGCTGCCGGTCGCGCCGGCCGGCAAGTCCAGCACGCCGAGCCGTCCGCCGGTCTTGGTCAGCCCGCCGATCACCAACGTCCGGCCATCGACTGCGCCCATCGCGACGGTCCCGCCGATCGCGGTCGCGGTACCGCCGGCGACCACGGGCAAGCGCGCGGCGATCGCCCAGCGGCGCGAGATCACGGTCTGATTGAAACCGGTGTCAAGCAACGCCGTCGCCAGGCGCCCGTCGATCGTCATGCGGAACCGGATCTGATTGCCCGGGGTCAGCTCGAACGGCACCCACTGCGCCTCGGTATCGGGCGCCAACACCGCGCGGTCGGGCATCGGCGCGGGCAGTCCGGGCGCCATCGCCGCAGCGAGGGGCGCGGGCAGAAGGATGGCAAGCGGGAGCAGCCAGCGGTGCATGCGCCTGGCTTACGCGGGCGCCGCAAAAGTAAAAACGGCATTAACCTTGATTGATCGTTAACGCGATGCGGCACGGCGAAGCCGCGCCGTCGGCCCTCGCAAAGCGAGGCCGGCCGCGCTTTTGCCAGGCGCGATTTAGCGTCCGCTAAATCGCTGCAAAAAGCTTAGAGGCAGGCTTCCAGATACGCCTGATCGAACCCGAACTGGCGGGCCTTTTCGATCGTGTAGGGGCGCAGGCCCATCGCGCGATATTCGCCGACGATCTTGCCGTCCGAACTCTCGTCGAGATATTCGAACTTGAACAGCTCCTGCGTCACGATGACGGGGCCTTCCATGCCGATAACCTCGGTGATGTTGGTCACGCGGCGCGAACCGTCGCGCAGGCGCTTGACCTGGACGATCATGTCGACCGAGTCGGCGATCTGGCGCGAAATGGCTTCCTTCGGGATCTTGATGTCGCCCATCAGCACCATGTTTTCCATACGGCCCAGGCATTCGCGCGGGCTGTTGGAGTGGAGCGTACACATCGATCCGTCGTGGCCGGTGTTCATCGCGGCCAGGAGGTCGAAGCACTCCGAGCCACGAATTTCGCCGAGGATGATGCGGTCCGGGCGCATACGCAGCGCGTTCTTGACGAGGTCGCGAATGGTGATTTCGCCCTGACCTTCGAGATTGGCGGGGCGCGTTTCGAGCGGCAGCCAGTGCGGCTGCTGCAGACGAAGTTCGGCCGCATCCTCGATCGTCAGCACGCGCTCGCCCGGGTCGATCATCTTCGACAAGGCGTTGAGCATCGTCGTCTTACCCGAACCGGTACCGCCCGAGATGACGATGTTGAACCGGCACGCGCCCGCGATCTTCAGCGCGGTCGCCATCTTCGGGCTCATCGATCCGAAGCCGGCCATCATGTCGAGCGTGATCGGCTTGTCGGAGAATTTACGAATCGAGATCGCGGTGCCGCGCAAGCTGAGCGGCGGGACGATCACGTTGACGCGGGAGCCGTCCTTCAGACGGGCGTCGGCCAGCGGCGTGGTCTGGTCGACGCGGCGGCCGACCGAGTTGCAGATGCGCTGCGCGATCTGGAACAGATGCTCCTCGTCGCGGAACTGGATTTGCGCCAGCTCGAGCTGGCCCTTGCGTTCGACGAAGGTCTGGTCGGGACCGTTGACCATGATGTCGGAGATGTTCGGATCGCTGAGCAGTTCCTCGAGCGGCCCGAGACCGAGCAGTTCGTCGACCAGCACCTTTTCCAGCGCGAACTGTTCGCGGCGGTTGAGCGTCAGCTTCAGTTCGGCGAGCACTTCGCCGATGATCGGGCGGAATTCCTCGGCCAGCTCGTCCTTGTTGAGCGTGGCGGCGGCTTCCGGATCGACGCGTTCGAGCAGGCGCGGCAGCACCTGTTCCTTGATCTTGTGGACCGATGCCTCGAACCCCTCGCCGCGCGAGCTGCCCGAATCGGCGCTGGCGTTCTGACGGTCGGCGAGGCGCTGCATCGCGTCCATCGCGGTGCCGGGCATGTTGCCCTGCGGCGCTTCGAGATCGGCGCTGGACGGCGGCGGGCTGTGCGGATCCATACCGCCGGGAAGCGGTGGGAATTGTTCGGCGTGATCGGGTTCGGCCCGTGCCGGGCTACCGCCCTGCATCGGCTTGGCGACGCCAAAAGCCGGCCGTCCGGCCGCTCCTCCGCCCGCTCCACTGCGGCGCCCAAACGCGCTCATGCCTTCGATCCCTTCATAGTTGGGACCGTTCGTAAGGGCGAGGCGTTGACAATTTACTAACCAACGCAGCCCGCGCGAAAGTTCGCGACGAGCCGTTTTTGTCGGGTGTTACGCGGCGATCGCTTCCAGCGCTTCGCTGGCTTCCATCCATGCCGCCTCGGCCGTTTCGATCTTCGCTTCCACCTCGGCGCGGCGTTTCATCAGGTCGGTCATCGTCAGTTTCGACAGCGCCGCGTCCGCCGAGGGCGGGTCGAACATCGCGCGGTCGATCGCGCTGCGTTCGGCGTTGAGCTTGGCGAGCTGGTCTTCCGCCGCCTTCGCCGCCTTGCGAAGGCTCTGGCTGGCCTCGCGTGCTTCGGCGGCCGCGCGACGGGCGTCCTTCTTGTTGAGCTTCGACACTTCCTTCGCGGTGTCCGACGCGTCCTTCGCCAGCACGAAGGCGATATAGTCGTCCAGGCTGCCGTCGAACTCCTTCGCGGTGCCGGCGTCGACCAGCACCAGCCGGTCGGCGGTCATTTCCAGCATGTGGCGATCGTGGCTGACGATCACGACGGCGCCCGAATAGGCGTTGAGCGCCTGGATCAGCGCTTCGCGGGCATCGACGTCCAAATGGTTGGTCGGTTCGTCGAGGATCAGCATGTGCGGCGCATCGCGGGTGATCAGCGCCAGCGCGAGCCGGGCGCGCTCGCCGCCCGACAGCTTACCGACCTTGGTGATTGCCTTGTCGCCCGAAAAGCCGAACCGGCCGAGCTGGCTGCGCACGGCGCCCGGCGTCGCGCCCTTCATCAGCAGCGCCATGTGCTGGAGCGGAGTCTCGTCGGAGTCGAGTTCCTCGACCTGGTATTGCGTGAAATAGCCGACGCGCATCTTGCCCGACGCGTTCATCGCGCCGTCCATCGGCGTGAGCTGCGCCGCGAGCAGGCGCGCCAACGTGGTCTTGCCGTTGCCGTTACGCCCGAGCAGCGCGATGCGGTCATCGGGATCGAGGCGCAGGTTCAACCGGCTGAGGATCGGTTTGTCGCCGTAACCGACGCTCGCGAGGTCGAGCGTGATCAGCGGTGGGCGCAATTCTGCGGAACTGGGAAAGTCGAAGCTGAGTGACGGATCGTCGACCAGTTCGGCGATCGGCTGCATTTTCGCCAGCGCCTTGGCGCGGGACTGCGCCTGCTTGGCGGTCGATGCGCGGGCGGAGTTGCGGGCGACGTAATCCTGCAATTTCTCGCGCTCGGCCTGCTGCTTGGCGCGCGCCGACGCGATCTGCGCCTGGCGTTCGGCACGCTGGCGTTCGAACGAATCGTAGCCGCCCGGATAGAGCCAGAGCTTGCCGCGCTCGAGGTGGAGGATGTGGTCCACCACGTTGTTGAGGAAATCGCGCTCGTGGCTGACCAGCACGATCGTCGCGGGATAGGATTTGAGGAAATCCTCGAGCCACAACACCGCTTCGAGGTCGAGGTGGTTCGACGGTTCGTCGAGCAGCAGCAGGTCGGGCTGCGAGAACAGCAACGCCGCTAGCGCGACGCGCATCTTCCACCCGCCGGAAAAGGTGTCGAGCGGGCTATGCTGCGCGGCTTCGTCGAAGCCGAGCCCGACCAGGATGCGCGCGGCGCGCGACGGCGCCGAATGCGCGTCGATCGCATTCAGCCGCTCGTGGATCTCGCCGAGCCGGTCGGGATCGTGGCTCGTCTCGCTTTCGTGCATCAGCGCGGCGCGCTCCGTGTCGGCGGCGAGCACCGTCTCGAACGGGGTCGCGTCGCCGTGCGGCGCTTCCTGCGCGATATAGCCGAGCCGGCTGCCGCGCGGCATGTCGGCCTGGCCGGTATCGGGTTCCAGCGTGCCGGCGATCACCTTGACCAACGTCGTCTTGCCCGCGCCGTTGCGGCCGATCAGCCCGACGCGGCTCTTCGGCGGCAGCTTCGCGGTCGCGCCGTCGAGGATCGTCCGCCCGCCGAGGCGGACCGTAATGTCGGTCAGGTTGAGCATGATGCGCGGCCTGTAGGGGAGGCGGGCCGATCGCACCACCCTCTATGCCGACTGGCGCGAAGAAGTGCCGGCCTGCCGGTTTTGGGCAGTCCCGATGGCGTCGAATTGGGACAGCATGGTACAAATACCGGCGTTTTCGCAGGGATGACGCTGGCAAGGGGCGACGGTAAGGCCGGGATCATGATCGACCTCGCAATACTTTACGAACATCCCCAATGGTTTGCGCCTCTGTTCGCCGCGCTCGACCGCCGCGGCATCAATTACGCCGCGTTCGGCCCCGAGGGTAATTGGAGCCCCGGTTATGGCGCGATTCCCGCGCCGGTCGTGTTCAACCGCATCGCGATGTCGAGCTTCCTGCGCGAGGCGGAGCATCCGATCTTCCACA
The DNA here is from genome assembly GCF_007859635.1 of Sphingomonas panacisoli. Classification (NCBI taxonomy): domain Bacteria; kingdom Pseudomonadati; phylum Pseudomonadota; class Alphaproteobacteria; order Sphingomonadales; family Sphingomonadaceae; genus Sphingomonas; species Sphingomonas panacisoli. Next base: position 365,964 of record NZ_CP042306.1, read on the forward strand.
CCATGGCATTGCTCGACCATTGGCGGCGGTCGGGCGCGCGCGTGATCAACGGCGCCGATGTGATGGCCATCGACGCGTCGAAGGCGCGGCAACTCGCGCTGATCGCGAGCCTCGGCCTCGCAATCCCCGAAACACGCGTCGTGCACCGCGTGGCGGATATCGAAGCGGCGGCGGCGACCTTGACCTTTCCGCTGGTGCTGAAGGCGAATATCGGCGGGTCGGGCGCCGGGATCGTCAAGTTCGATAACATGGCGGAGCTGCGCTGGGCGGTGAACGAGGGCGAATTGCCGAAGAGCGTGGACGGCGTGCTGCTGGTGCAGGATTACGTGCCAGTGCGCGACGGCAAGATTACGCGGATCGAGACGTTGGACCGCGAATATCTCTACGCGATCGACATCGTGGGGGGCGGGGCGTTCGATCTGTGTCCGGCCGATGCCTGCGTCGCCGATTCGGGGATCGCGATGGTCGCGGCCGAACCCGACCAGATGCTGATCGACGCGGCCGAACGCATCGCCGACGAAATGCGGCTCGACGTCGGCGGGATCGAAGTGATGATCGACGATCGCGACGGAACGCCGCGCTTCTACGACATCAACGCCTTGTCCAATTTCGTCGCCAAGCCGATGGACGTGCTCGGCTGGGACCCGCACGACAAGCTCGTCGATTTTCTCGACATGGTCACCGCCAAGAGCTTCGCCTAAGGGTAGTCGCCATGCGCTACGGATATTGGATGCCGGTGTTCGGCGGCTGGCTCCGCAACGTGCCGGACGAAGGCATGGCGGCGAGCTGGGACTATGTGAAGCGGCTGACGCAGCGGTCGGAGCAACTCGGCTACGACCTGTCGCTCATCGCCGAGCTCAACCTCAACGACATCAAGGGCGTCGAGCAACCCGCGCTCGATGCCTGGTCGACCGCGGCGGCGCTGGCGGCGGTGACGGAGTCGATCGAGCTGATGGTCGCGGTGCGGCCGAATTTCCACCACCCGGCGCTGTTCGCGAAGGCGGCGGCCAACATCGACCGCATTTCGGGCGGGCGGCTGGCGCTCAACGTCGTGTCGTCCTGGTGGGCCGACGAAGCCAAGCAATATGGGTTGCAGTTCGATCAGCACGACAACCGCTATGCGCGGACCGAGGAATGGCTGACGGTCGTGGACGGGCTGTGGACCGAGGAGCGGTTCAGCTTCGACGGCCAGTTCTACCAGACGCAGGACGCGATCTGCTCGCCCAAGCCGGCGAAGCGCCCGACCGTCTATGCCGGTGGCGAGAGCGAGAAGGCGAAGTCGATGATCGCCGCGCAGTGCGACGCGTACGTCATGCACGGCGATCCGGTCGAGGCGATCGCGCCCAAGATCGCCGACATGGCGGCGCGGCGCGATGCGGTGGGTGGCACGCCGATGCAATACGGCATGGCGGCCTATGCGATCGTGCGCGATTCGGCGGCCGAGGCGCAGCGCGAGCTCGAGCGGATCACCACGGTCAGCGACTTGCCCGCCGGCTACGACAATTTCGACCAATGGCTATCGGGTACGCAATTGGAACGCGAGCTCAAGATCCAGGAATATTCGGTATCGAACCGCGGGTTGCGCCCGAACCTGGTCGGCACGCCTGAACAGCTCAAGCAACGCATCGCCGATTATGAAGGCGCCGGGCTCGACCTGGTGCTGCTCCAGATGAGCCCGCAGGCGGAAGAGATGGAGCGCTTCGCCGCGCAGGTGATGAACTAACCGGCGCTGCGACGCGCCGGCGCCCCGAACGGTTCGAGCATGTCCAGCACGCGGTCGGGTAGCGCGACGGGATCGAACGGCTTGGCAATCACGCCCTGCGCGCCGGCCGAGCGATAGGACCGCTCCGCATCGCTGTGCTTCGGTGACAGGATCAGCACCGGGATCGCCGCCGAGGACGACCATTGCCGCACCGTCCCGACCAGCGCGCCGGCGCTCATGTCGGACGTCTTCATGTCGAGCAGGATCAGGTCGAACGCGTCGACTCCGCGGCGCAGCGTATCGGCGGCGTCGAGCCGCGACACCGCGGCGACGGCGAAGTCCGGGTGGAGGTCGAGCGCGAGCGCGACGATCGCGCGCGTATCAGGGTCGTCGTCGATCAGGAGCGTGCGGACCGTCATGCCGCCAACCCCTTGGTCGCCGCGCGCACGCTCGACAGTCCGCCGCGTGTCACGATCAGATGGTCGATCAGCGTCATGCCGAGCGCGTCGAGCGCGGCCTCCAGCGCGATCGTCAGCGCGATGTCGGCGTTGCTGCTCTCGCGCAGGCCCGACGGATGGTTGTGCGCGACGATCAGGCTCATCGCGCCCACTTCAAGCGCGCGCGCGGCAATCGTGCGGACGCAGAACGGCGTCGTGCTCGGCGTGCCGCTCGAATGGAGTTCGTCGAGGATCAGGCGGTCGTTGGCGTTGAGGTACAGGATGCGAACCTGCTCGTTGGTCTCGTCGGCCAGATGGACCATCAGATAATCGCGCAGCGCACGCGCGTCGGGCAGCACGCGCCGCCCGTCGAGATCGGCGCGCGTCACGTCGCGAAGCGCCTGCTTCACCGCCTGCAACAGCGCGACGATTTCCGCGTTGCCCGCCACGCGCAACTGGCGCGCCGGACTCGCCGCGAGCAACAGCGGCAGCGATCCGAATTCTTCGATCAGGGTGTCCGCCCGGCGGGCCGCGTCGATCAATCCAGCGGCGGTGAGGATCTGCTCCAGGACACTTCGGGACCGAGCCGCTTGACCCGATTCCGGTGGCGGACGGTGCCAAGCAGCAACAGGATCAACATCGGATAGGCCCAGACCACGGTGCTGATCCAATAGACCAGAATCGGCATGTCGCGGTCGGCCAGTTTCAGCAATTGCCCGATCACCTGGAACACCTGCATCGCGGCGATCGCGATCGGCCAATAGCGATTGGCCCGCAGCGCAATCACCAGCAACAGGCCCAGCATCACCAGATCGACTGCGAATATCCCCGGCTGCATCCCGTGCCAGCTGTCGGCCGAATACAGCACCGAGCTGAGCGGGGCGGCGACGAGGAACATCACCGCCACAAAGCGCTCGGGCTGTCCGCCACGCCACAAGGCATAGCCGCACACCCCGAGCCACAGGGAGATGAAGAGGATGGCGATCATTGCCGTCCATGCCGACCATTTCGGCTATTCCTCGTCAAGCCAATTAGGCGGCCACCCGGAGCGGTGCGCGCGCGGGCTTCGTCTCTTCGACCTTCGAGCACGGCCAGAGCGGTCCCCAATCCTCGGCGGTCGCGCCCAGCATCTTGGCGGTGCGGCCATATTCGCGATGCGCTTCGCCCAGCAGGCGGCGACCATCGACGTTGACGGTCAGCGCTTCGGCCAGCTTGGCGAGCGCGGGCTGCGCCATGTGCGCGGGCAGCTTGGCGTCGTTATATTGTTCGATCGTCGTCGCCATCAGCTTCGACAGCGCGACGATCGAGGTGTCGACGTCGCGTTCGGCGGTCAGGACGGCGGCCGACACCGCGAGGATGTTGGCGAATTGGGGATGGTTTGCAGGATCGACGCGCATAGTTCCTCCACCGCGCCGGCCGTGGTGGGCAGACGCGTCCGGTTAAGGGTGATGCGGCGTCAGTGAGAAAGCGATCGGAGGAACGTTGCCAGACCGTAAAGAGCACCGACCCCGGCGCTGACCGCGAAAAAGGCAAAGCCTATGATCACGGTGGCGGCCAGGATCAAAACCCCCCCTGGATGCAGTCGACAAGTCACTCGGTCTCGCCCCTTCGATAACGTCACGGAGCATACCGGACCAGCCGGTCCGCCCCGTGACGCCGCCGAAGCGCCGCTGATCGAGGACGGCGTCCTGTAGGGAAGGGGAGAGACGACCGCCCTCGATCGCCGACGTCCATGCCGGGTGGCGCGACGCGGCGGCCAGCCCGAGATTTTCGTATGGGAGATTCTGGGGGTCGGTTTTTTCCGGGCTCAGCCCGGTTTCGTATTCGGCGAACAGCAGTGCCGCATGCTTGCGGTCGCGCGCACCGAGCTTGACGCGGGCGGTGCCGAGATACGCGTCCACCGTGCCCGGCGCGATACCCAGATCGCGCGCAATCTCGCCTGATCCCTGCAGCGCGCGCACGCCGCGCAGGCAGTCGCGCTCGCGCGGAGACAGCGATGCGAAGGCAGAGTCGTTCATAACTTGGGTTAAACCACTTTTCGCCGGCGAATCACAGCGCGGATCGACTGATCTCAAGCAACACCGCCTTTACCCGGCCAGGAACGACGCGAAGATCGCCGTGCCACTCGTTCTTGCTATCGGCTTGAAATGGTCGGGGCGACAGGATTCGAACCTGCGACCCCCACACCCCCAGTGCGTGAACTGCGTATTTTCTGTCCAGAACGGATATTAATATCGTAAAATATCAACGGGATAATATATGACAAAAGGTGAGGCTGCGGTCAAAAAGTCGCATTTCTCCTCCTTGGTGCTTACATGGTGCTTACTTTTTTGGGGTGTGAGGGTCGGTTGTGGGGAAGATCAAACTGACGCAGCGCTCGGTCGAGACGCTGAAGTCGAAGGGGGCTAGCGAGTTTTGGTGGGACACCGATCTGGCTGGCTTCGGCGTCCGGATTTCGGCCGGTGGGACGAAATCGTTTGTCGTTCAGTATCGGATGGGTGGTCGGGGTTCTCGTGAGCGGCGGTATACCATCGGCAAGGACGGCGAGGTTTGGAATGCGACCAACGCTCGCGAAGAAGCGCGCCGACGACTGCGTGCCGCTGCGATGGGCATTGACACAGTTGCGACTGAGAGGCGGCGGCAACAAGACGACATCGATCTTGAATTTGGCAAGTATGCCGAGCGCTTTCTCCAGGATTACGGAAAGAGGCACTGGCGTGCGCGAACGTTCCAATCGCGTGCCGCTGACCTGCGGCGATGGGTCGTCCCCGTCTTGGAAGGAATAGGCCTACCATCAATAGCAAGACGCGATATCGCAGCGGTGTTCGATGGCCTGCCGCCTAAGAGCCCGGCGCTGCCACGTAACGTTTTTGCCGTTACGCGTAAGCTATTTGTATGGGCGGTCCAGCGTGGCGATATCGAGCGATCGCCATGCGACGGGATCAAGCCGCCACCGCCGGTCGCGTCCCGCGATCACGTGCTTGACGACTATGAGCTTATGTTGGTCTCGGCGATGAGCGACCATTTGAATGCACCGTTTGAAGCTTTCCTGACGTTGCTCATCATCACCGGCCAGCGTCGCGAGGAAGTTGCGGGCATGACGTGGGACGAACTCTATCGCGGCAAGCGGGAATGGGTGCTGCCGGCTGCACGCTCGAAGAACCACACCGCGCACTCAATGCCGCTGGGAAAGCTTGCTATCCGGACGCTCGATGCTTTGGCGGCAGGCCCCTCCTGGCCCCGGAAAGGCTACGTCTTCACGACCACCGGGAAGACCTCCATTTCCGGTTTTTCGAAAATGAAGCGACGTCTGGATGAGCTAGTCGCGCAGGTTGATGAAGATCGACGGGTCCGCCCGTGGCGGCTTCACGACTTGCGGCGAACGATGGCGACAAACCTGCAGCGCCTTGGCGTAAGGTTCGAAGTCACAGAAGCGCTGCTCAATCACGTGAGTGGCGCTAGGAGCGGCATAGCGGGCGTTTATCAGCGCCATGATTGGCGCGACGAAAAACGTGAGGCGGTTCGCTTGTGGGAAGATCGCCTTGCTAAGATGGCGGAAAAATTTCCGAAGAAATTTCTTAAAGCGAGAGCTTCTGCAAAAATGCTCAATGAAGCAATTTAGGATCGACAAATTTACGTGCCACGTGTGGACCGGCGCTGGTTTGCAATAAACGCCCGAAAATAAGGCATTGGGGTGAAAACCGCGACTTGGCGGTAGGCGCTGAATTAGGCAGATACTCCAGAATGGGTGATTCCAGGCTTGTCAGCAGCTTAAGCGCGCAGCAACTGCGATGCCTGAGGCTTGTTGGCCAGGGTAAGACCACGCCCGAAATCGCCCACGAGCTGGGTATCGCTGAAGGCACGGTCAACAACCACATAGTCGCCGGGATCACGAAACTCGGTGCATCGACGCGGCGCCAAGCAGGGTACGCTGTTCTCACATACGAAGCGCAAACGCCTAGTGAGATTCTCACTAGTGAAATTCTCCCGGTGGCCCAATCCACCAATTTGGACCGATCTCCGTCGGTGACAGTCGTGGAGCATCAGCCTGGCAGGGCCGCCAGGCTCGAGCGAGCTCCCGACGCGGATCAGGGGGAGACTGCCACCGGTACCACGACGCACCCGTTAAAGACGATCGCGTTGATTGCGAGCTTGGTTGTTGCGCTGCTGATTGTGATTTTAGCGCTCAAGCCACTTGCTGAAAGTGCTCGCGACATCGCCAACCTTATCCAGCCCAACAGACCACATTAGCCCGCCGGTGTGACCGGTCGGGGGAGACCAGTCATGCCAACCAATATGCGCGACGTTGTCGCTACTCGCCGGACCCTTGCACCAACGCTTGCGGATAAGTTTATGCCGCTTGAGGAAAGCGCCAACAACACGGCTGTGCAAGCAGCCGCATTTGTGGCCGCGATGCTCGATGGTCATCAGCGCGCTGCGCTGCCACCATCAGCAGGCGCTGATGTCATTGAACTCATGTCGGAAGCGTCGCGCTTGTCGCTGCAGGCCCGCGCGAAGGTAGTCCAGGCGCACGACATCTTGCGCAACTTGCCCCAGCAATTGGGACTTGCGTTTTCCGAACCGGAGTGTCCGCCGGACGTCGTGGGCGCGTCACCGTTGCGCGCCGTTGCGTAAGGTTATTGTTGACCGGGCCACGATTACCGTGGTCCGGTCGCTGCATGCCCGCATGGACAACGCTTTACGTCGTTTTGTTCTGGCCGTGCTTGGCGGTCGTATTCGCGCTATGCGTGTGGCGGGGCGACCGTCCGGTCGTCTTGGCAGCCATGCTGTTCGCAGGCGCCATGGTTGCCGATCGCCTTACGGTCTCGCGCAACATGTTTGCTGGGCTCGAGGCATCGGTTGCAGTTATCGACTTGCTTCTGACATTTGCCTTGGCGGTTCTGACCATCAAAAGACCACAGCTTTGGCTGGCTGCATTGACGGCGACGCAAGCCATCGCCTGCCTGGGCCATATCACCAAGTTGGTAGGCCTGCAGAACTCGCGGCTGACCTATGCTATCCTGACCGGCAGCGGTGCCTACCCGGCGCTGATCATCCTGTTATGGGGTTTGTGGTCTGCCATAGAGAGCCGCAAACAACAGCCTCGCGGACCCGACCACTAGGGGGCTGCGCCCGCCCACCAGCAGAGCTCGTCAACAAATGACGAGTCATTCAAATGGCTTGGCTGATTTTGCGCGGCGCACGCCGTCGTGCGGCAAAGGATTAGACGCTGGAGTCCATGATGGGACAGCGATCGAGGTGGAACGCCCAAGCCCGACCGTCGTCGCGCGTCGTCTCATTAAAGAGCGCCGCGTTCGCGACGATATGTTTGGTGAGGACTTGGGCGATCCCGCGTGGAATATGTTACTCGACCTGTACGTGGCGACAGCTATTAACCAGGCCGTCTCGGTCTCTAGCCTTTGCCTCGCAGCGGGCGCCCCGTCCACAACCGCACTACGGTATTTGTTCGCGATGATCGAAGCAGAGATGGTGGAAAAGACGCCGGATCCCCGCGACCGTCGTCGCTATTACGTCTCGCTAACATCGCATACACTAAACAGGTTGACCGCCTATTTTGAAGCGATCACCTGTTCCGCCGGCTAGTGTGAATAGTCGCCGCTACCAGTATAGCGTTCGCGACAAACAGCGGTTGCCGGGGTAGGGGTCAATCACTGAGTTTCACCTTGATCGAAGCCTACAGCGATCCGGTAGCGGACAAAGCGCCCGTCAGCTTGAATGGCCATGTATCCATTCGGTTCATGCCAGCAGTACCTTACCTCGTGCATGCCATTAAGGGTATTACCCAACGGCATCGACAACTGGTACCACTTCCCGCGCATGAGCGATCTCATGCCAATTTGGCGCACGTTAGCGTCAAAAAGAAAGAACCTCCGCATGGACACTTTAGACAGGAGGGTGGGCGACCCATCTGGGAGCTTTTCGGGGATCTCTACGGGCACGCAACCCTGCGCGCTATCGCCGATTTTGTCAGCTTCAGTTTGCAGAGTCTCGAAGTCTGACTTGTCCTGCTCCCGAACGAAATTGGATTGTATCTCGTTGGGGCCTGGGTTTGATGGAACAGAAAATTCCGCGTAAATGGCTTTTTTCGCCGGCTTTCCTTCAACGCTGTAGTGAGCCTCGAACGTCACGATACCCCCACGCCACAGGCCCGCATCAAAAGGGATAGAAACAGGGCGTTTGGGCGTGACTTCGATAGCAGGACCGCCGCTGGTGACAGACCCTGGCGACGCAATCCGCACAGCATCAAAAACAACGGTTTTTCTAGCGGTACTCGTCACCACGATCGCCGCGTGAAAGCCATTAGCGTCAAGCGGCTGGGGCAAAAACGCAATTGTAAAATCTTGAACGGCGGGTTCGTCCCCCTGAGCATGACGGTAAACTGCAACACCGGTCACGAGCACTATGAGCACCGCGACTAGCGTCGCTGTTTTACGACAAGTTTTCCACCAATGCTTACCGCCGATTTTTATACCCCAAACCAAGACTGTGGCTGCCGCTCCAGCGATAAGATCGGCGACCCAAAGCTGGTTCGGCCACCAGATGACGGCAGCCGCCGCGAATAGACCGATGACAGCTGTATATACGCCGGTTTGAAGGCTCGGCTGTGGCAACTGCACGGTGTTCAATCCTCACGCAGACGCGCCCAATGCGCGCCGACTCCTAATCTGGCACCAAAACATATGCGGGACGTACTTGCCCAAAGGGAAGAGTACGGCGTACTCATGGCGGTCACCGCGAAGCCAACACGAAACAAAGCATCCCGGCATCCTCGATTGTCGCTAACGCAGTGGCCGTGCGCTCAATCAGCCGTATGGCTTATTAGGTGCGGTAAGCGGCAAATTATTAGCTACCGGTTCACTCGCTCGACACCATCAACGCGTCCAAGGCCTCCGGCGTGATGGTGCCCGTTTCGCTGATCCCGCGCGCCTTTTGAAAACGCCGCAATGCGCTGCGCAACCCAGCGCCAACCACCCCATCGATCGGTCCCTGATAATAACCCTGTGCGAGCAGGGCGATTTGGACGCGCCGCACAATTGCTTTGAAGCGGTTGGTGCGCCCCGAAAGCGTCGGAACAGCGTCGTCTGCTTTGGGCGGCGTGGCACGTAAGTTTGGCGACACCAATGGGAGTGGGATGGACCGCGGCGGGGGAGGCGGTGGTGGCGGGGGCGGCGGCGGGGCATAATAGGGCTGTGACGGCGACGGGTCATAATAAGCGCCGCCCGCGCTCGATCGATGGCTGGTATGGCTGTAGTGCCCGCCGCCACCGTAGCCCGAGCTATGGCTTGAATGGCTGCTGTGGCTTGAATGGCTGCGGTGGTCCGCCAGGATCACCGTGTGATCTTGCGTGAATATTTTGAACAGCGTTCCATTTGGGTTGGGGCCCATCGACGTCGTCACAGTGATCAATGTGGCTTGGGCGGCTTCAGGCGCTGCAATGCCAGCCGCAGCCAAGCTTGAAATGAGGTACCGCTTTTTGGTCATAACGGCGTCACCACGGCCATCGCGTCCTCATCAGGATGCCATTCGAAGAAGCCAGCGCAATGCTCACGCTCGCTGCATTGTTGGCACGGCGCCATGGTTTTGTTTTTCCAGTCCGAAATCGAGGCGATTGCATAGGGTCGGTAGGCCGCGGGCACGGTGCACAGTGGAAAGTTGAATAGTTGCGCGCGCACGCCATGCAGCAGGGCCGCGTCGAGTGCCGTCGCGACGGGCGTAAAGTTGAGATCATGCCGGACGAACAAGTCGCGCCAACGACCCTTGGCGAACCCGATATGTTCGAGTTGCATGATTGACCAGGCTTCAATGAACCGTAGGCGGGCGACGACAAAATGGGCGAGGTCATGTAGCTTGTCGACGTTGGTCGACAGCAACACAGTCCGTAGTTCTACACGCGCGCCCGCCGCCATCAGCAACGCAAAACTGTCGCGTAGCCGGACGAACGCGCCGTGTTTTCCGACAACGTCATCATGCGTGGCGGCGTCAGCTGCATAGAGTGGGATGCCCCAGCTTACACGGCGGTAACGGGGGTCGCGTAGCCGGTCGACGTCATCGCGCTCAAAATGTTGCCCGTTGGACAATATGTGAAACTGCACGTCAGGCCGCGCGTCGAGCACGTGTTCGATCATGCTCAGCAACTTTTGCTTATAGAGTGTGGGCTCACCGCCGGACACACCGATCAACGTGTCCGGCTCAGCAAGCAAGCACGCTTGTTCAAGCAATGCGAAGCGGTCGACATGCGTTTTTTTGGGCGGCTGTGAGCACATGACGCACAGCTGGTCGCAGCGCTCAGTGACCAACAGCGTATTGTGCCGCGATGCGCGGCGCAGCAGTCGCTCAGCGCGACCAGCAAGTGGAGTTACCAACACCACGTCGCCGTCCAGATCTTCTGCTGAAACACCATCGATGGCGAACAAGCCATGCGCGCCAGCAAAACTGGCGCCCATGCTGTCAGCGTCGATCATCAGAGAATCAGCAATGTCGCGTTTGTCAGAGGCTGACGTACGCAGCCGTGTTACAAACGGTATATTGCTTTCAGCAAATGCGGGCAAATTGAGTAGGATCACTGGAGCCGTGGCCCCAAAGCGGCGGGCGTGCCAGGCAGTCGCAGCCAGCGGGCTAGCGAGTGCTGTACGGCGTCGTCGTCGGAATAAATGAGCTCAAATATAAAGTCGAACAGGTGCAAATGCCGGCGGCAAAACGCGGTATCAAGCCGCGGCACGTCAGCGCGACCATAACGAGCAATGTCATCAACCAGGTCACGGCCGCAAAATGGCTGGTACGCGCAACGCTGGCACGCTGGGTCAAATTCATTGGTGGCGTGGTAATTGAGCGCTGTACGTGCGTCAGTGTCCCACCCTCGATGCACGTCGCCGATCGCGAGATCGATAACGCCCGAGCGCGCCAGCATACGCGCTTCATCCGTCGGGTAGACAATGCCGTCATGATCGATGACCACATAATCAACGCCCACCGGATTGGGGTTGCGCAAGTCGACATGGCGCTCACGGCCAGGACGAAAGATGCGGCGTAAGCAAATGCTGAAATAGGTTTCCTCAAGGACGCGCGACTGGTCATGCCAGTTGCGCTCAATAATGCGGCGTACGAACTGCTCATAATAAGTGCGCCACGCGTCGCTTTGTTCGCGTGAATCACTATGTCGTTTTCGTGCAAACCCCTGATAGTTGATAGGCCGCAAGAAAATGCTTTCTAGGCCGCGTGACGCATATGCGTCGATCAGCCCATCAATGTCAGGCGGCTGCGTCGGATCAACGGTAGGTAGCGCGGACAGCTTGCCGGGCGCATAGCGTGCCAACAGCCGTTCAAGGTTTTTGGCAAACGTCGCGGTCGAGGCAGCTTCCTTGGTCCGGTTGCGGCCGTGCGTTGCAGCGTCACCATCAAGTGACGTGCTGATCAACACGTCGGGCCGGTCAAAAATGTCGAGCAAGTCAGCGGTAATGCTTTGAAGGTTTGAGCAAATGACAAATTGCCGTGTTGCAAAACGCTCACAACGCTGGATGACGGCGCGCAGGAGATCAGGTCGCAGCGTGGGCTCACCGCCCTGAAATTCGATTTTGATAAAGTCGCCGGGCAGGCTGTCGATGAGCCGCAACACGCCAGCCAGCGTGTCATCAGACCAGTCGAAGCCGGATTGCGTCGCGCCAACGCGCGACACTTGGCAATATGTGCAACTCAAATTGCAGCGCAGCGTGGGAACAAGGATGAGGTAGTCGAGCGACTGGGCGCGGGTCAGGCGCTGCGCGCGGCGGTAAGCGAACGCCATACGCGAAAAGTCATCATCCATGTCGAACACGTGCCCGCCGCGGCTGAGCGCGATTAGGTCTGCGGGCGTTTGGGCACCACGTCCAAGGCGCGCGACCAACGCGTCACTTGCCGCCGTAAACGCGCCAGCGTCATCAACAACCAACGCGCCGCCGGAGCGCAGCGGACGCGTGCGTAGCGGCATAAACGTCACTGCAAGAGCTCCTGCATGACGCCCGCGCGCATGGCGGCGTTGCTGTTAAGCAGCCGCTCATTGGCGCACGCACATGACCAAATGAGCGCTAGCTCAGCCGGCGTCTTGGTGGTGGATTGAAGTTCAAGGACGTCGCCGTCACGGTAAACGCCAACATCAGGGTAGAATTGTGAGACCCATGGAACGGCTGCGCGCTCAATGGCGCTGCTGCACACTGCCAAGTAAATGTGATGCTGCGACAAAGCTGCCCCCCGGTCATGGTGTGGCGGAGGCTATGGCGCTTGATCCAGCCCAACAAGCACCATTTTGGGTGAATCGGTTGCGTCATCATTGCGCAGACGCCTGGCCAGGATAGACTGACGACGGGGGCGGATGATGAAGCAGCATAGGCGCACGAGGACGCGGCGGTGGGTGGGCTGCCTATAAAGCCAGCGGCCGACAATGGCTGCTCATGGGCACTTGGGGTCATGGCGGTGATTGCAGTGCTGGCGTCGCTGGGCAAGTGTAGCCACACGGCCAGCAGCAACGCCGCTGCGCCCATGAACAGCGTGAGCGACACGCTGGCCAACTCGATTTCAGCGCAGGACCTGCCGCCGGTGCAGCCGCTGAGCAAAGCCGCTGTCAGGCGCGGCATTGGCCATTACCGCGTTGCGTTCACCGCGGAGGGGCTGTCAGGCGCGATGATTTACAGCCAAAATTGCTACGATGCGCTGGCACGCACATTCAGTTGGGCAAAAGTGGATAGCTGCGGCGCTTTCGACATGATGACCATCAAGTCGATGCCGGAAGAAGACCAGCCCGATTTGTCGAAGGAGATTTCATATTTTGATGAGGAGACGGCGGCGGGGCGCTACTTGAAAGCTGTCACAAGCGCGGGCGAGACGACGGACGGCGCGGATAAGCGACTGAGCGACTTGCAAGCGAGTGTAGCTAAAGTGCCAGTGCCAAAGCCGACCGCGACGCCGGCTGAAGTGGTGGGCGCCAGCGACGGCGTGATGGACAATGGCGCTGATGACAGCGAGGAGTAAGGCTGCCTGTCAGTCCCAATAACGCGATGCCAAAAGCGCAACGGCGCAGGCGCTAGACTCATGTGATAATCACGCTTTTACGCTGACTGACGCGCGGCATGTAGGCTGAGTTAAACCAACATGCGCTACTCGCCGCTGAGAACCACGACCGCGGTATATTGATTGGTCAGGTCATGCCCAAGGGTCTCCGGACCCCCGCCGGGATTCATGCGTACAGTTGCGCCATAAATGCCGGCTGCAGGGGACGTGTACGTTACTGCTACCCGACCAAACCCTTGCGTTTTCCAAAATTGAGCCGTCGCGCCAATCAGCAATTCCAAAGCCTGCTCGCTTGCGGCGCGGCAAATTTCAACGACTAGGTCGGACTGGGAGTGAATGGGCATGCAATTGTTCCTAGTTTGGAGGACACGCCTTCAAAATGATGGCGGCCGTAGTTTCCGCAGGCAAAAATGTCAGGGCATTGTAGACCGTCTGCGCGTCAGCAGCCGCAAACGCCTGCGCATCCTGTTTTTCGATATTTCCAACCGTGGCGGCTGCCTGGGCAAAGGCAGCGGGTGATTTCGCCCAGCATATCATGCCCTCGTTAACGGTCGAACGAAGCTTCACAGCTGCCGGCTCGACCAGCGCCGCACCAGCTTTTTGCAGCTCAGCTCTGTAGGTTTGGGTTTTTGCCTGAATTTTGGCTGTCAGGAGCGCGAGACAATTATCGCGCAATACTGGGTCGATTTGCGGAACATCACCACGGAATTTGGCGATGCACAACATCTCGCCCTCGTCAAAATCATACGACATTCTGACGATATCTGTGACTGCAGCTGCGATCTTGTCGGTAACGGCAGGGTCTGGATTGTTGGCGCCGATCGTGGCGGCTGCACCCGAGCCGGCGGTGGCGCCAGCATTGGGCGCACTTGCATTGGGCCCCAAACTCTTCATCGCAGCCAAATAACTATTGGCTTTCGCGACCTTGTCGTTGGCTGCAGTGACTGCCTTTTTGGCGGCGTCGCAAGTGTTATAGGTCGCCAGCGCTGTAGCGTCAGTAGGGGCTGTAGCCGCCAGGATTGGGTCGCACTTGGCCGCGTCGTAGTTGGCGACAGCAATTTTCTGGGCTTCCGCGGCACCGGAAGCCTCATCAGTCGCTTTTCGAAGTTCGGTAAAGAAATCAGCACCGCCGACGACGCTCGATGATGCCCCGCCAGCGGTTAGTAAGGTCGCTCGTGGGGAGGCGCTGCGAGTGAGCTGCTCGATCGCGAGGATGGCAACCATGTTGCGTTGATCGCGCGCCGATTGAACGATGAACTCATCGCGGCCGATTGCGCCGCTCATGTAACGCTCGCACGTCCTGTACAGCGATTCACGCAGCAGGTTGATCGTCTGCGTCCGTTCGATAGACCCAGCTGCTTCGCTGATCGCGAGGGCGGCGCGCAATTGAAGCGTTTTGTCGGTTGCTCCTGATAGAAGGCCCGATCCATTTAACTCCCCCGACGCACTTGCGCTTAAAGCGCTGAAGACGTCTGGCGCCGCTTCGGCACATATTGCCATATTCGCCGAAAACCCTGCTGCGCTCGCGGTTTTGGTAGCAGTCGTCGCAGGGAGTCGGACGACGAATACGTTACGCTGTTTCGCGTCCAGGGTAACAATCCTTGCATCGGAAAGCGTACTAGACGCGCCATTGAGTAGAGCGCGATTATGATAAATGGAGTTTCCTTCCGCGCAACCGCACAGCACCAGCGCGACAGCGACTAACGAAACTAAAGCACGGATCATGCTCGCCCCCAATCATGAATCGGTGGCACCTTCCTCCTCAAAATCGTCGTTTTCAATCAGCTTCTCTAGCTTCATCCAAATTGGATGCAGTTGATGCGTTGGTGTTTGACTGCGAGCTGCTTGAATGCCGTTGAGCCAAGCGGGTAGCTCTGTCCAGCGCCAAGCATCTGGACTGCAGGTTTTGCGCGATCCTCGACCAGGTTGGGGTCGCTTTTGGCAGCGGCTCGAAAACAAGACACAGTAATATATAAAGATGATACAGTAGTACACAATGAACCGATGCATTAGAGCCAGTTAGTCAGGTCCGATGACTGATCACGCGTCGTCCATACCAAATGTATTGATAGCGAACTGCCCGATGCGATTACGATGACCGCCATTGATTACGCCGCCTGGGGTACGTTTTCCTTGCCCTTGATCGGGAATATCAAGCGCCTAATTTGGTGGTATTGTTCGATTGAGGCGGTGATAGAGCCGCGCCATCGGCATTTGGACGAACCCTGCGCGTCGATGGTGACGCGCATAGCGTCGCTACCCGAGGCAATTGGCTCAATCATGCAATCGAACGCCGCATGACGACTGCGCTTTGAGAAAGAGATGGTTCATAGCATCAATTGCGGTCGCAGAAAGGACGAACGCCGCTAGGCCATCTGCCGTATATCGCGTCGCGTGCTGCACGGCATCGTTCCTCATTGCCTCCACGACCAGTGCCGTCGGTCTCAGTCGATTCTGTAAGGCCGATCTAATTACTAACGTGAACGCCAGCTTTTGGTTTTTTGCGTGACTAAGGTCGGTCGCTTTAAACACGCGTCCCGGGTGGAAAGAGAGGCTCAAGACTTGCTCTGCGCCAAGTCGGTTAGCCGTCGCGTTGAGCGGCGACAACAAAGTACCGCGAACGGTCGCGGCAATGATCGCAAACGCCCCTCGCCTCAAAATGTCATCAATAGCATTCATGACCCGCACACTCTCTTGCGAACAGGGTGACTGTCTCGTCATAGGAGTTGTCCGCGTGCATGTGGCACGATCGGGGTCTGTTTTTGGACCGATCATGGGAAGCACCGAAGCTAGTCCACCAAAAATGTGATGATCGGCCGAAAAGCTAACACAGGGGACTTGGCAGGTTGCTGCGGGTGCAGCAGTATTGTCTGACCAATGCACTGCAACGCCCATTTGGTTGGGAACGAAAAATCGATCGACCACGATTTTGCTAAGGAGGATTGTGATGCGTTTGATTTTCTCGTTGTTGTTAATCGCCGTTCCGAGCGTCGCGGTCGCACAAGATGTTAAATCGCAAGATGACATTGTCGTACGCGCCAAACGTAAGCAGGATCGCGCAGTCGCCGAAGCCTTTGTCAGGAGTGTTTCGACCAGGACCGATGGCCAACTTGCGCGTTTTCATCAGCCAGTGTGCGCCGACGTGATTGGTTTGCCGCAATCCTACGCAACGATTGTTAAAGAGCGCATCATCGCTGATGCGGTCTCTGTCGGTGCGCCGGTCGCGAAAAAGGCGACATGTACACCTAATTTGATCGTAATCGTCGCGACTAGTGGCAGCGACCTGGTCATAGACATGCGATCCAGGCGACCAGATTGGCTGACTGGTCTGAGCCCCAGCGATATCGATGCGTTGACCACACCCGCACCGGCGCGCGCATGGAGCGTCACGTCGCTGCGCAACGAGGCTGGCGAAGAACTGAGCGACGCAGATATGCAGCACGCATTGTTCGACAAAACGCGCGACACATTTAGTCAGACTCCGGTGCTTCGCGTGCGCTCGACGTCGATCAGGCAATATGCGTCTCGGCGAGATCTCGAAGCATCGTTCGTCGTGATCGACCAATCGGCGACGGTGGGCTTGTCGCTCCGCCAGATCGCGGATTATGCGGCAATGCGCGGTCTCGGGCATGCCCGTCCGCCGGCGTCTGGGGGGCAGGTTGATACGATCTTGTCGCTGCTCGACGGTAGCGGGACGGCACCTCGTGCGCTGACGGGATCGGATACCGCTTTCCTCCGCGGGCTGTACGCTTCGGATGGACTGAGCAGCGCGGCGACTGAGCGTAATGCGATTGCGCGACGGATCGCCAACGAGAAATAGCGGGGCTTAAAACATACCGAGTGGAGCAGGGCGTTTGGCAGCGTCGCCCGACTAGATCGTTCTCATGGGTGGGGGGATAACTAGCAAACCTGCCCCTGCCCCGACCTCTGCCGCGAAAATTTCGAGAACGATAAACGCCACCTTGCGCGGCCTCATCGACTTGGCTGTGTCATTGTGATCGGGGACTCAACGCGAGCGGTATTGGCAGGATTACTAATCGACTGGCGGTCAAATTCCGTGAGTAGGGCCCAGTAAAAAATCATTCGCTGTAGCACCATCTGCTCGCTCCAAGCATCGAGCAGAGCGAACAGGCCATATCTTCAGAGTCGCCGGTGATGGCGGCTCGCCGGTCCCGTCGAGATCGGTTGGCGGGGGCGTGCCTCGTGGAAAGGGGGCCACGTGCCAGGAACGTGGGGCATAGCCGACGGTCCCGCGGCCGAGGCAGTGATGGAAGACTAGCTGCGCGCCTAGGGGCGATGTCGTTGCGTGACCTCAAGGCAACTGGCGACCCGTTAACGACACGCTGGCCCGGCAGGTAACGCCAAACCTGCTGCGACTGGCGCTGAGTGAAAGCTGCAGGCAACAGCAGTTGGTGGCTGTGTCGCACGACAGAGCGACCCGGCGGGGTCACGCGCGCGAACCCAAACATCAGCTCAACTCTGCAAAGAACTTTTGCGATCTCGAGCGATCGAAGTTACGCTCCCAGTCCTCGCGGTATTGCTGGCCTGAAGACATTAGTGGGCGGGCGGATTGCCTATGCGATGACCAGTAGCGTAACGATTGGCCCCGCGCGTCATGGGACTTTTCTGCACCTGCAGTTCAGTAGGTTAGCTCGCTAGAGCATTGATTTAGCGACATAACGTCAAAGTGATGAGGCGACCCGTTCTTAACGATGATGGAGCCTTGAGGCGACGGCGATCGCGCTAGTCGAGGCCAAAACACCTTTAGACCGACGTAAAAATCCAAGGCGAATTGCAAATCGCTGTGTGTCGTTTGTGTGACGCACCGCGGGGAGCGGTAAAGCATCGGCCCGTATTTGTTTATTTAGCTTCGCATACGGCGTAAATCACTGCCATTGCGGTTGTCGGTAACGTAACCGATGATCCCTGATGCTGCGACAGTTATGTTGCAGTGAAGACGATCAATATTAGTATCCGAAGGACTATTGTATTTGAGTTTTACCTTAGTTGATCGTGAATAGCTTTGCGGGCTTATATTAATCCATTAGTCGGTAGAAATACTAGCGCTAACCGCGTTTCTCATGATCGCTTTATTTGATGAAATTACGCAAGCGCACCTTTCGACGAAGTGCGCCTTGTTCGCGCCACACGGCGTGCCGCCAACGAATTAAAACTACTTCAGGGAGAATTTAACATGCGGGTTTCTTATCTCAACAGAGGTTTTCGCGCAGGAAGCTCGCTAAACACTCTCGCGGTGGTCGGAGCAGGCGCCGCCATGTCGGCCTTTTTTGCGCCTCCTGCGTTGGCGCAGGATGCTGCTGCCACGCCGACCACTCCGGCAGCTACGACGGCACCAGCAGCTGACGATCAGACCGACGGCAATGATATCGTGATTACCGGTACTCTTTTTCGTGGTGCGAATGGTGCGAATATCGCATCGCCGGTTACCACCGTCACCGCCGACGATCTCAACAAGCGTGGCATTAGCACTGTGCAGTCGGCGCTTCAGATGCTGGCGTCTAACAATGGGCCAGCTCTCACCAACTCGTTTGCTGCCAACGGCGCGTTTGCTGGCGGCGCATCCTCAGTTTCATTGCGCGGCTTGTCAACTAACTCCACACTTGTGTTGTTCGATGGGCTTCGCGCAGCCTATTACCCACTCGCCGATGACGGCTCGCGCAACTTTGTCGATCTCAACACAATACCCGATGCGATCGTTGACCGCATCGAAGTCCTTCGCGATGGCGCCTCATCGAGTTACGGTGCTGACGCGATCGCGGGGGTTGTAAACGTCATCACGAAGCGTCAGGTCACTGGCGTCCAGGCGACGGTAGAAGCTGGGATTACCGAGCGGGGAGACGCTGCCAATCAGCGTCTCAGCCTTACTGCGGGAATTGGTGATCTTTCGACGCAGCGGTTCAACGTCTACGTCAACGTTCACTACCTGCATCAAGACATGCTCCACAATCGCGACCTCGGCTATCCCTATAATACGGCAAACCAGACCGGGATCTGCTTCGACGGAAACTGTGGCGCCGACCTTCGGGCAAACTCGCCATTAAATTACGGTGGCGTGTCAGCCTCTGTGCCAATCTTCTTGGTGCGTCCTGCCAATCCAACGACGTTCGCTGCCATACCAGGTAGTCGCTACCAGTTCCTAAATCCAACGAATGGCTGCGGTCGCTTTCAACCGTATAACCCAACCGCTGCCGAGCTAGCGGGCTTTCCGAATTCTCCGACAACGGTTTGCGTTCAAGATCAGGTCGCTGATGGCAACATAATCGAGCCTAAACTAACGCGGCTCGGTGCCTCCGCGCGCGCAACGATGGAGATCGGTGACCGGACCCATGCCTATGTTGAATTCAATTTCGAGCAAAGTACCGTTTCCTATACAGGGTACGGTTTGGCGGGTCCGTTTCCTACAAATTCTCTGGTACGCGCTCAAGCACCGGCCGGTATCCTCTATCCAGCGTTCAGTACCGCAGCCGTTGCAAGCGCTGCGACCGCGCCTGGATCGGCTCCGCTCGCGTTACCAGTTTACATCTGTCCGCGTTTGACGGTCGGGGCTTGTACGGCGGCGAATGGCACCCTTAACCCTCAAAATCCATTCGCCGCTGCGGGACAAGTCGCATTGGTACTGGGCACTACACCCGACCTCAGTCAGTTCACTGCCACACGTAGTCGCGCTTATCGCCTGGCTGGCGGCATTAATGGAACATTCGGCGACGAATGGGACTGGCGCGTGGACGGTGTCGGCATGGTGAATGACCTGCGCCGTCAATTCTCTGGCTACGTCTACATCCAGCATCTCCTGGACGTCGTCCGAGACGGCTCGTACAACTTCGTCAACCCGTCTGCCAACACGCAGGCGGTCCGCGACTATCTCGCCCCGACATTATTGTCGAACGCAAACTCGGAGATGTATCAGCTCAACGCGACGCTTACGCACGCGCTCTTTAACCTGCCTGGCGGTCCGCTTCAGTTCGGTATCGGTGGAGCGGTCCGCTATGAATCGGTTTACGCGCCCAGTGCCAACCCCGATTACAACGGACCGACACAGCGGTATTTCAATGTGAACGCATTTGGCACGATTGGACATCGTTGGGTTCAATCAGGCTTCTTCGAAATAAAGGCGCCGGTCTTTGACCAGCTGTCGCTCGAAGGTTCGGGTCGCTACGATCATTATTCGTCCGGGCAGTCCAACTTTTCGCCAAAGGCAGGTGTCGTGATCAAGCCGGTCCGCGGCGTTCTACTGCGCGGTTCGATCTCTGGCGGCTTCCGCATTCCCTCCTTTGGCGAAACTAGCGCTTTGCCAACGACCGGCTACGTCCCTTATTTCACGCAGCTACCAGCCGCCTATTTAGCCCAATTCAGCAACCCTGGCGTGACGTGCACAGCTTCTTCGCCAGCAAACTGTTCGGTCTACGTAAGCGCGTATACTGTTGGAGAGAAAGCAGTCGCCAATCCAGCCTTGAAGCCGGAGAAATCCCGCAACATTACCCTTGGCGCAGAGTTTAAGCCCACTCGCTGGCTTACACTGTCGGGCGATTACTATAACATCCGGAAAACAGGCGCGATCCAGCCTGCGCCTTTTGGTGACGCACTGAAGCAATATTATGCTAACGGCACAATGAAAGCTGGTTACACGTTTGAGCTAGCTGCGCCTGACGTAAATCATCCCCTCGCACCGCCAGTGGTTGCCACCGTCGGTGCACCGTTCATCAACGCCAATAAGATTGAAACGGAGGGGGTCGAGTTTGGTGCGCAGTACTCCATCCCGCTCTTTGGCGAGGTTCGGCTGTCCGGGAATGCGGAAGCCGCATATGTTATCAAGCTTAATACCGTTTACGCCGACGGCCACGTCGAGCGGTACGTCGATACCCTCGGAAACTTCAATCTGACATCCGGGTCGGGTACCTTCCGCTGGAAGGGATCATGGCAGAACACGCTGGAATTTGGCAAGATCGGCTCGCTCACTGCGACGGCCTATTATACAAACGGCTATAATTTGTCGGCCGACGATCAGAATAGTGGCCGTTGCACCGATCCTGATCCCAACAGCGGAAATTCGGGACTGGACGGTGGATTGCAGCCGTGTCGGGTTAAGCCATTTTTTAACCTCGATTTGACCGGTGAAGTGAATGTCGGCGAGCGCTTCACATTTTATGTGAACGTGCTCAACGTACTCAATACAAGGCCGCCGCTCGATACGGTGACCTACAGCGGCTATTTGTACAACTCGGTACAAGCCGAGCAAGGTATCATCGGCCGCGCATTCCGTGCCGGCGTAAGGGCCAAATTCTAACCAGCCCAGATTGATAACGAAAAAGGCGGAGTCGAGCGGCTCCGCCTTTTCACCTATCGTTCTTGTGTCCGCCCAGCTTCGGCGGGTTTCAAGCAAAAGCGCTGTCATTCGAGTGCTACTCGCCGCCGAAAAACGATATGAAATAACTCCTAATCAGCTGCTCCACACCGGGCCGGTGCCGGTCGCCATTGTCCGCATACTAGGCAGCAGCTGATGCCTTGATTGATTCAAATCCTTGACGGACTAACCCGGTGAGTCCACCGGGCAACAGCTTCGCAGGGAGACGAACATGGCTGATGAACTGAATGCTGTTGAGCTCGCAACCGAGCTTACGATCGCCTGGCTGGGCAATCCAAATACACGCGCGACTGCGGAAGAAGTCCCAGCGTTTCTCGCTCAAATGCATAGCGCCGTTATCGGTCTATCCGGCCCTTCCGCACCACTGCTCGAAGAACCCACAACCGAATACGAACCGGCAGTATCGGTTCGGAAATCGCTTGGGTCCAAAGACCATCTTATCTCGCTGATTGACGGCAAGCCCTACAAAACCTTGCGTCGACATCTCGCCACTCACGGTCTGACGCCGGAGCAGTATCGCGAGCGCTATAATCTAAAGCCGGACTACCCAATGGTCGCCGAGAGTTATTCATCTAGTCGCCGTGAGTTGGCCAAGAAAATCGGTCTTGGCCGTAAACGGAAGGCAGCTGACACTGTAACGCCCAAAGCGCCTGCTGCTCGAAAGCCTCGATCGTCTACGAAAAACTAACATCGTTGTTGGAGCGCGGCCGTGCAGGTTGGTTGCCCCGCGCGGCCACGCTCAGTACCTGAAATATGTAGTTGACGTCGCCAACGCACTCCACCGGATTCGCCATCATAGCGTCAGCTGCTGTTAGACCTGCCCATATTGTCAACACGCTGCCTGTTGGGGCGTCAAACTATTCTCCCGCAACTACTTACAACTCAGTGAAGACACGTAGTTTGTTAGCGAGTTGCGAGTGGGGCGGACGATCAGGGCAGCCTTTCGGACTTATGCCGTTGTTCGAAGCCAGGTTCGACGTGACCGCATTTGAGTTTCTCGGCGATCTGCGTTGGATGACCGCTCACAGCTAGAAATCCGTTAATCAACTCGGGTGGGACGTCGTGCGCCCATGCGTAGAGCATTTGGTTGCCAAATACGTGGCGGTCTTTGCGCGACAGTGGTGACTCATCCGCGAACATCGCGAGTAAACCGAGCTTGAATGGGTTTTTGAGCGCCTCTTCGACAAGCCGGCTGGGCCGCGCGTCGGCTCTAGGGTTTAATCGGAACACGCCGTCCTGCCCCGTTTCAATGTAATGCGCTAACAAGCCATATGCTTGACGCTTGAACCAGGCGTTTGGGCTTTCCTCGCCTTTCTCCGCCGCCATCCCTTTTCGCGATTGCCACTCGTCCAGGATGGCTTGAGCCCATGCGTTGAACGTTTTCGACGCGTTACGTCGCTCCACAACAGTCGTTGGCAACGGCGGCAATCCTGCGGCCCAGTTCACGTTACGGCCTTCGACCATTGACCCCTCGATCAGTCACTTGACGTCCCACTACAATAGGACCATGAGGTCGATCACGCAAACGTCCCATTGCAATGGGACGGCGTAGAGGAGGAAAATATGAACGGCCAGTACCAACTAATCACCCCGCCGCATTACTCGGAGTCTCTAGCCAACATGATAGTCCCCGCGTTTACCCTGGCACTCCGCTATAGAGATCTGCTCGAGGACGCTCCTGTTTGAGAGCAGGTGATCGCAAAGATTGCTGCCGCGTATGGCTGGGGAGGGACGCCCGCTCTCCTCAACGGGGTCAGTATATATGCACGTCAGTGCATCCGGCAGTCCTTTCATGAGCAGGGATTGAAGAGCGGTTTTATTCGACCGAATGAGAGTTTGGTCGTGGTAGAGCTCAAAAATGAATTATGGGCCACATCGGCGAACGAGTGTGAATTCGATGTGGTGAAATGCCGCGAAGATACGCATGCTGCACTCTGCAAGATAATACCCGATTATGTAGCGGTGCTTCAGCCGCGTCCTAATCCCGAATTACTAATGGATGACGGGAGTTTCGCGATTGAAAATTGAGTTTTCGTCTTGGCTTCAGGCGACGGCGTGGTCGATCGCCTGTTGGACCCTCCGTCGGATTGGCAAAAGTTCGTCGATTTAAAAAGCGTGCAAGGCGTGATGGACTGGCATCAAGTTGAGCCAACGCAGGATGGGATTACTTGGGGCACGGCGACACTGCTCGAATCCTCTGGAGAGATTGATGATTGCGAGCCGGCGGTATCGCTGCGGCAAATGCAAATCGAATTAATGATGAAACTGCCCGATGTCGTATTTGGTCGAGGGGCTGGGCGGGAGTTGTGTAATCATGCGATCCGAAGCGCTAAGCGAAAGTGCAAAGCTGAGGCTGAAATATTGCCCTACAAGCTACATTACGATGAGCTGGCGCAAATGGTGACCGAACTCAACGTCGCGTTGGAAAAGCCAGAGTGGAACATCCCGTTTTTTCGATCCTGATAATGTAGGCCGAGGTCGGGTACGCCCCGATCTCGGAGGTCGTCAGGCTGATCGTCGAACGCTTTGGCAAAAGGCACTGGCCGCAGCCAAGTATGCTCGGCTCCATCGTTTGAACGCTGTTAAAAGCTTTGACCGATCTGGTGCTGATTAAATTGGCGCTCACAGCCACATCGTTGCCCTGCGGCGGCGTTTCAACTATACTGGCTTCACGCTGTGAAAAAGCCACAGCGTGGGGCGTGAGAACCCCATCGTTAGTTACTCGGTCAACAGCTTGCTGACGGCCGGGTGGCATGCGCGCATGTCCAGCCGGCAACGGTAAAGGCGCATGCGCCTGCTCTAACGACGGGTTCTCAACATCCGGCTTCGGCCGCCGCCCCGAGAGGAACATAGGGGCGGCTAGGCGAAGTACTGCCGCCCATTTTTCTAGGAGCGGCATATGTTATCAGTTTTACTAGCGACGGCGGCTGCGGGGGTCACACTCCCTGCCGAGACACCACTCCTGTGCCTTGATGGCACGGGCACTTATCAGCCAGTTCAGCGCACCAACTATGGTGCGTTCAAACAGGCGCTTCGCCGGCAATTTGGCTTCACCGCAACGCTCACCGTGAGCGACGACACCAACGGCCGCCTGGTGTTCCGCGGCGGCGTACGTGGTGCTGAAACCATCACATATGCGGTCGAAGCCAAGGACGGCGGTATCGCACTGACAGCTATGCACGTGCGCCTGAAGGGCACGTCCGAGGACCTCACGGGCAATAACATGTGCTGGCGCACGTGGAGCATCATCAACGGCTGACGCGGGCGGGGGCGCGACCAATGACCAAGCTTGTTCCTTATGACCCAAACGAGAAAGGCGGCCCCAAAAGCGGGCCAGAGCCGACCGACAAAGCCGAGCATCACTACCATTATTACGATCACCGCACTTTTGTTGCTGGGTCTCGTCCACCGGAAATTGAAGAGCAGGAAAGTGATGAGCCAGAGGCCATCCTGCTACAGTGGCAAAAGTGGGCGTTGGGCATCATTGTCATTGTCGCGTTCATTTGGGCGTCACAGTTCATGACCGTGACCACGGTGATGAACACGGTAACTGAAATGAATACCGCAACGTATACCGACGACGGTCCGCCGAGTGATGATGTTATCGCTGCCGGTGCGACGCCCGCTCAGTGCGAGGGCACATATGTGTTTGTAGCCCCCAAGGACGGGCCAGCTGCTGACTACGTCACGCACAGCGTCCAATTTGGCCGGGGGAGGCTGCGCATTGTGCGTACTGATAACAGCACTGAAGTTCAGCCCTATCAGCTCAATGAGCTGAACGTGATTGCGGGTGACGGCACTCAATATATATGCGCTTCAGACGGTACCGCCCAGGAGAATGTCGTGGGAGTAAATGGCTCACCCGTCACGCTTGATCTCCGCCACGTACCGCAACAGGATATCTGGGCATACCTCAAAGCCAACGGGCTGCTCGAGCGTTATGTTCTGGCGGACTCGCAGCGGGAAGAGCCGCAAGGCGACACTGGCGGCGGCACGGCTGCCGGTCAAAGTGAGCCGGAAAATATTTTAGTGCCAGCCGAGTAGGGAAGGCCCGCCAGCTCAAAGCTGGCGGGCATCACCATGACACTTCTAAAAGCCCCAGCGTTTCGAACGGGAGCATGTAGGCATATGGGTCCCTAATTGTTTGATCGAAACAGTCCCATATTGCCCAGTGACCAAACTTTCGCTGGCCCTCGATAAGTACGCCACGCAATAAAGCGTTGTGATCCAGGTCACATAATTGGCGCTCACCAATCCTGATGCATCTGTCGCCGAGCGGCGTGCGGCCAAAGTGCGTGACACCCGCCAATATCTTGCCCGATGAAATGATCCTGGTGTGGCGGAAACTGCCGCGCAGGAACTCCAATGCTTGCTCGTAGGAGACGTCTGCGAGCATGGCGAGGGCCGCTACGCCGCAATCACTTTCCGTGCGCTGATAAACGGTCTTCATCAGTCTGCTCCCACAGTCGCGTGTCAATTCCCTTGGCCCGCCCTTCACGGTCACTACCGTGGCGGGGGGAGGGGGTTGAACACTTCGTTCCAGGGCAGCGACCCAAACTCTTTGGAATTAAGGAACCCATCAGCGCAGGCGCGCCAGAGAATCACGTCGATCGTCGCGGCACGGTAGCCCGTGAGGATAGCAAGCCGCTCACACATCCTCCGCGCGGTCGAGCCCTCGCCTTTAGCCAGCCGCATGATGTGGACGTCTGGCTTTACGACATTGAGCGACAGGTTCTTGGCTAGGTGATAACGGGTGGTGGGCCCGATCCAAGGCAAGGTTTCCAGGAACGCAATTTTGTTTTTCGCGACCTTGTAGGCCTCGAACAGAACTTTTCTGTGCGCCCATATGTGGTCGATGGCGGCTGCCTTGCCTGGGTGGCCATATACTTCCATCACCGACCGCCGCCGTCGCAGCGCACGCATACATTTGCGAAAAATGGCATTGGCAATGGCAACGCGCATGCCGCCATTACAAATGACATAAATGGCCTCCCGCGCAAACACGCCACAGTCGCGCGGCGGCTCAACATTTTCGCTCCAATTGATCATGTCGCCATAGCCCCTGGCCAACAGGGCGGCTTCGATCTCTCGGAATTGCTCCAAGGTTATATAGGGCCTTCCCGTCCGCGGCGCGTTTTCCTCGAGTTTGCGAATATGGTCAGCGCTGAGCCGTTTTTGGCGGCCCAGCTTGCGGCCTGCTTGCTCGCTCATGGTCAATATTCAGCCGCAAGCATCAAAACTAGACATCGGACGGTGACGCTGTCGTCCGTTGGGTCGGGTGAACCGCCCGTCAAATCCAAGTTATAATAGTCAATTTTCCAGAACACTTTCGAGCCACGCCAATCAAGCGAGCCAAAATCATTCTCTCCATAAGGGTTTTCGTCGCGCGTAAAAGTGTTGTAGTTTCTGACTAGGGAAAGCAGCTCGTCTGGCGCACCTTTGCTGAGCTTAATAATCCCTGGAGTAACGAAGAACCGCCCGCGTGTTCTCCCTTGGCGAAAATCATCGTTGAGCTTTGCGACACGAGCCGCATGAGTTTTGGCCTTGCTCATGCCTTCAGGGCATGACTCTGCAATCGCCGTCATGGCGTTGTTCCTTTCTCGCAATTTGGTGGGGTTAGACCAGCTTGGTCAGGCGGCGCTGGGCATCACGGTCGCCTACGATATACCGTTCAGTTGTGGTGAGCGACCGGTGGCCGGCTAGCTCTTGGACGTCGCGCAGTGATGCGCCAATTTTTGGTAGGATGCGTGCCGAGCGTGTGATGAATGTGCGGCGCCCGGAATGCGAGGAACAGCCCAACAATCCGAGTTCGACATACACGCCCTTAAACCAATTCACCACGGAGCGCGGGCGCATATGGCCGTCGCGTTCTGACCGCACCACCGGACCGCTTAATGGTCGTTTCTGCTCGACATGAAGTTGAGTGAGCGCGAGTTTCAGGTCGGGGTTGAGTGGTATTCGTCGACCTGACCCGTTCTTTGCAATCTGCCGCGCGACACTCAGCTCATCAGCTAAGCGACCGCTCGGGGTCAGGGTCATTTCCCATGTCAGCCCAGCAATTTCACAGCTGCGTAGACCAGCCTTGAAGCTTAGCAGGACGATGACGCGGTTACGTTTTGGGTATCTAGAATGCAGGACGTGCTTAAGCACACGACGCACGTCGGCACTCTCCAATACCCTCGCGGGTTGGCGCATGAGGTACTCCGATTTTTTGGAAAAGCTGTGCCAATTTGCGCAGCCATGTCATCGTAGCAGAACGTAGAAAAAATGTCAAATAATGGCCGTAACGGACCTAAATTTGACAATTGCGCGATACCTCAACACATTTCGTGGCGGGAGCTGCCGCATGGCTGCAACTCGACATTGTAATACACAGATCATGACCATTCATTTTGCTCAAACTGTCGATCCTGTGGGCACAGCGCGCGTTTTGACGCGCCAATGAGGGGTTTTCAGTTCACGGGATTTTCCAAATGTTTCCAACTGGCACCAATAAGCGGAAGGCCATCATGGCGACCGCCAACGATAAAATTGATGATTTTGGCAAGCTGATCGAGCAGGCAGCGGCGTCGCTCAAGCTATCACCCAAGTTGCTGCGCAGAACGCGGGCGCTGCTAGGTACGCCCGGCGTTCAGGGCTATGTGCCAGCGTGCGACATGGAAGCCAGGTCCGTGGCCACTGAGGCAATGGTCGACGTGCTCAGCGCAGCGTTCAAAGCCGCGCCGCTTGGCCGCCGCTACTACTGGCTGACATTTGCGCCGGACTGCGGGAACACGCTCGACCGACGTCCTGTGGTGAACCGCAAAAAGCTAAAACGCCTAATCGATAAGGCAGTGCGCAAGCTCATGTTGGATGGCGTGGCGGCTTTGGAGTTTCAGGCTATCACAAATTACCCGCGCCAGGGTTTGGGACGCGCCATCAATTTTCATGGGCACATGTTTGCGTGGACCGATGATCCGAACTTTGACCCCGCGACGGCTCAGCACGCGCTGAATGAGTCAAG
The DNA here is from genome assembly GCF_007859635.1 of Sphingomonas panacisoli. Classification (NCBI taxonomy): domain Bacteria; kingdom Pseudomonadati; phylum Pseudomonadota; class Alphaproteobacteria; order Sphingomonadales; family Sphingomonadaceae; genus Sphingomonas; species Sphingomonas panacisoli. Next base: position 394,550 of record NZ_CP042306.1, read on the forward strand.
GGCTTGGACATCAGCACTGACCGTGCTGCCCGTAAAAATTGACCCTGTCGTCCACGCGCTCGCCGACATTCGTCGGCTGGCGGCATATATGCTCAAATTGCCGTATGAAGCCAAAACGCTCAAGCCGTCTCGCGAGCATCCCGGCCGGAACGTACTGGTGTCGAGGCTGAACGGTTATCGTCCAGAGCTCGCGTTGCGGCTGATGGAAGGGCTGTCGCAAATCAAATTGACGGACCTTGTGTTTGGCGTGGCATCCGGCACGTGCATGGTGTCGGCTTGGCGGCGGGATCTTAGGAACGCGCTGGACGTCGCGCGTCGAGACAGAAAGCTCGCTAAACCTTTCAACGTCGCCCGCCACTGGCGTAGGGTGAATGATCGACGCCGGAGCGACAATTACGCGCCCTATGAATTCCGCGACGATGGCGCCAGGCCGCCATTACTGCCCTTTATCGTTTCGACTTCGACTCGCAGAGCCTGGCCGTCGCTGGATAACATGGCTCGCTCACGGCCGCACAAGGCCGGGCGCCCACCATCAGGGCCAACGTCGCGTCATTTCAGCCCTGGTTTTATCAAACGGTGGCAGGAACGGGGAAAAAGGGTTCAGGAAGCTTTGCGCAAAGTATCAACAGCAAGCGGAAATCATCAGCTGGATGGCGGCATCTAACGGGGCTGCTTGACCAAACGTCGCGCTATGACGACTTCTTGGATTGATCCCGAGGCGCATATCGCCGGGTGGCCTCGTCGTCTATTTTGCTCATGCGGCGGCGCCATTCGGCCAACTCGAGCTCGGTGGGTGCGGGCTGTCCCTCTACTGGCTCCGGCAAATCATAGGACAGGAATAAACGGAGCATGATGCGCTGTAGCTGCTGGTGACGTTCCGGCGTGGCGAGCGGCCCGCCATTCTTTTCCTGACGAAAAAACTCGCTCAAGTCGGCTGCGCATTGCTCAATGACCGTCTGATCGGCCGTACCTGATTTCAAAAATTCTTGATCAATCAGTTCGATTAATCGCGCTAGAGCCGCGTCGATTTCTTCTCCCTCGCCCATCATGCCCCCTTCCGTCGAGCGCCCAATGCTCAGAGGGATAGACGGTTGGGCAGCATATTCCCGTAGTCATGTCCTTGTAGGTTGGCGTTATTTTCAACGGGAATGGCGTGTCGGGCTTTCACCCCGAACGGGCGTGCGAGCCAATCAGCGCCGGCGCGTCACGAGGCGCTCGTGGAAACACAGGGAGCACACATCATGGCGGCGCTCAAAGTCAGAGCCGGCTAAAGCCCGTGCTCGGAGGCCAGCTGATTGCGTTCTCGGTAATCTCAAGGGGTCAGCCAAACATGCGTCTCAGACTTGCGCTGGTGCCAAGCGCGTGACGAACATTCGGACACTGCCTCATTGTCCCGTCGACATATTCGGACCACGTAGCCTGACGAGCGGCGACTCTCACAAGAAAGAGATCGACGCGATCATTCAAATTGAATGCGCATTGTTGCGTGACCAGGCTCCATTAAATCGCGGGCGTTGTGGGAACGAAAGTTCCCGATGTGGCATTTTCGCTCAATGCCCAACCCTCAGCTTATCTCAGCTATCACCCTGGGAATGGAGGACCTCGCACGGTCGCGTGCGTTTTACGTTGAAGGCTTTGGTTGGACGCCGGTCTTCGAGAACGAAGAAATTGTGTTCTATCAGATGAACGGCTTGATGCTGGGCACATGGCTCAAGACTTCGCTCGCCAATGACGCAAAGCGCGGCGACCTCTCTGGCCTTAGCGCTTTTACCCTTGCTCATAACGTTGCTGACGAAAACAGCGTCCAGCAAACGGTCGAGCGCCTTGTCCATGCCGGCGGCAAACTGCTCCGCGCGCCTGACGTGCCGCCGCCGGGCGGCCTACGCGGGTATGTTGCTGATCCGGATGATCACATCTGGGAGATTGCCTTCAACCCAGCATGGACAATTGACGAAAGCGGGTGGGTTCACTTCGGCGTTTGATATCGGTGACGGCCTTTGCTCCAGCTGAATTCCCGGGCCGACTACCAGAAAATGCAGCCGCTTCCCGACGGACTTGGGACAACACTGCGTGGTGTTCATGAGCTCGCATTGGATAACGGCGCTACGCCCGTCGCAACGTGTGATAGGCCTGCATAACCCTCACAGGAAAGTGGTAGTCATTAGTTGGTCGCTGCGGCCGTCTTTGAGCTTTCGCGATACCAATCAGATCGCGGCTGTCCGTACCCGTAAGGATCTGAGGTGGCCGCAGCACCTCACTGTCAAGGCCTTGACGCCGCGCCATTAAATGCGCTTTTTTGTTGGCAAGCGCGCTGTGGGGAGACGCGCGAGTCGATTGAGGGGGATGCAATGAAGTATGTTGTGGTGAGCGCGCTTGTGGGCGCTGCTCTCGTGCTGCCTGTGTTTGCGCAAACTGCGCCCGTCATCAACGCCGTCGCTGTTGTGCTGCCAGCTGACACTGTTGTCGCGGTGACGCCTGTCGAGGAAATTTCATCGAAGAAGATGAAAGAGGGGGAGACGCGCAAGTTGCAGGTTGCAAACGACGTCGTGGAAAAGGGCGTTGTGATCATCCCGCGCGGGGCGCCCGTTACCGCGACCGTTAGCTGGCGCACGGGCAAGGGCATTGGCGGCAAGTCAGCAAAGTTTGAGTTGACGTTCAACTCAGTGACCGTGCGCGGCAAGGACTATGCGCTTAAGGGCAAGCACCGCCAGGAGGGCAAGGGCAACACGGTGGGCGCTTTGCTTGGTTCTATGTGGATCAGCGGACACTCTGCCGTCATGGCGTCCGGGCAAGTGGTGAATGCGTTTACCGCTGAGCCCATCCCGGCAAGCTGATTAGCGGTTAATCGATTGGCGGGGCGCAAGCCATGAAACCACGTAAATGTACGCAATGCGGCAGCGCTGACCTCATCGATGACGTTGGCTATGCAGTATGCACATATTGTGGCGTCAAGCTCGTGCCTGAGCAGGGTGACAAGCCTGTCAGGGACACGGCCATTACACTGCACGACGACATCCAAGCGCTCCTTGTGCGCTGTCGCAATGAGCCCGTCGCGCGAAGGCGCCTCGCCAATCTCATTCTCGACCTTGACCCAACCAATGCTGAAGCGCGCGGGTACCTACGGTAGCGGGGTAATATGAAAAGCAAGGACGTCGCGAGCAATTATGGGCTGGAGCCTGCATTGTTCGATAACTGGCTCAAGGAAGCCCGGGCAGTCCCATACAAAACGGGCTTGATGGGCGGGCTGACGATCGAGGACGGCGTCGATATCGACGACGTTGTTGATCAGTTTCGACAATACCTTGTCGATTATGAAGCACGCATGACTAGCGAAAACGCGGCAAAGTTGCGGGCTGATGAGGAGGCTGCATTGGCGGCGCAGGAAAAGCAGCGCGCGCTAGCCAGCATGTTGATCACGTCAGGCTTCAGTTTTGACGGCTACACGATCACCAAATATTCCGGCTACATTTCAGGCGATGACGTCGTTCAAGTCGACCGTGGGTCGCAGGGCTTGTTTTCACGTGCGACCAACGTGGGCGAAAGCCTAATGGCGTCGCTGACTGTCATAAGGCGCAACGCACTCGCTGAGCTTAAGGAAGCCGCCTATGAGCTGGGCTGCAACGCCGTCATCGGGGTTGATTTCGACTATTTGACGCTCGACCCTGAGACGGTGAATGCCAATGGCGGCACACTCTATATGCCCTATGTGTTTGGCGTGACTGCCAACGGCAATGCAGTCGTGATCGAGAAAAACTAAGCGCCACAGGGGCGGCTGGTTCAGCAGCCCATCGTGGTGAGGCAGTCAGCGCGTTGCGCGCAGCTAGGGTATGCCAGCGCTCAAGACCGCTTGCTTAAAGCGACAGTTGGTGCGGCCTGAGCATATCAACTGTCTCAGTCAGTCCAGCTGCTTCCATCGCAATCAGCAACCGCTCCGGCGACATTTCAGGGCGCTTGAACCGCGTGCGCATCCTTCGGATCGCGGCGACGGCACGGCCAGCATCAAGCGCAATCGTGTCGGCCAGGAACGCATCAGTGGACCGTGCTTCAATATTCAAGTCGTTGAGCAAGTCCTGAGGAAAGTCCTTCAAATTGTCGGTTACGAGCGTTGCGGCTTGTGTTTTGAGCGCCGCCGCTAGGACGTGCGCGTCCTTAGGGTCCGGTAACCCGCAAATGCCCATCAGCCTTTCAAAGTCAGTCACCATCGCTTCCTCAAACGCGGCTTCCATACGCGCACGTTGACTGGCAGCCTCAGCCGCCGCGTTGGCAATGCCGCGCTCCAACAGGATCGCAGCAATTGCCTTTTCAGTTTCATCCAATACGGGCTGTGACCAGCGCAGCCGGAAAAACTCAGCCTCAGCCAGCGTGAGCAGCAAGTTACGTTTGAGCACGCCCACTAGCGCGCACGCGTCAGCAAAAGCCGTGTAGCGGTTAGCAAACACGGGCGTTACAGCAATTTGGCGTCCGCCTCGGCTAATGCGTCGAGGGCGCCCTGGCGCTTGCCGTCACGCGCTTTTTTATACGCAAACAGGTCCTGCGCCCTGATGCGGCGGTGGCGGCCCACTAAATGGTGCGCAATGGCACCCTTATCGATGAGCGAAATGAGGTATGGGCGAGAGACGTTGAGGATGTCTGCTGCTTGCTGTGTGGTCAGCATTTGGCTGACGGGCACCAGGGTCACGGCATCACCACGCCCAACATGGCGCAACACTTCCATCAGCAAACTCGACAATGCCGGCGTCAGCGTAATCTCGGACGCCTTCTTGTCGTCGTCCAACACGCGCAACGTCGTGCCGCCCGTTGCATGAGCAGCAATAATTTGGCGCAATTGATTGGCCGCCGCCTGCTCGCTTGCGGACGGCAGGCGTGCGCCGAGCTCCTCGGCGAAAGCAGGTAATGTCATCGGGGGCGGCTCCTATTGACGCTATTAAATATGCGATAATCGCAATAAACGCAATAAGTGAAACGGGCGGTAACGGCCCTGGTTGCATGTGGCGCCCGCTAACCAGCTGGGCGCCAAGCGCTGTTCAGCTATGCTTTTGGGCAGGGAAAAGCTTGCGACAAAGCCACCAACACAATGCTCGCGGCTGACCTGTCGCGCACCTCGGGGTGGTCGCTCAAATATTTTACAACGACGTCTTTTTCCTGGCCCAGCGTCACATTGCTTGACGTACAAACGCTTGAGCCGCCGGCAATGCCCTGAATGGCCGCGAGCATGTCGCTGGCGCCGCCCACTAAGCCCAAGCACAACCCGACATCAGAGTCGCCGGGCGGCGCTGTACAAAGCTTATAGAGCTTATTGCCTGTATAGAACGTGCCCATGCTGCTTGCCGCCAGCGTCAATGCCAGCCCAATCACCGCGGCGCGCCCTTGGGCAAGCTTGCCTCCAGTTCGACGCAGCGAAAGCGTACGGGCGCCAGCATGCCCTGATGAATGCGGCCAATAATTTGAACGGCGTCATTCCGGCACGCCGCCTCTGACGCATAATGCTGCTCAGCAACTTTGGTCATCCAAAATTGCCAGGGGCCGTCATAATCGACGGCATCAGGCGGCGCCTGGTAAATAGCCAATATTAGGATCCACATGTGCCCCTCCATGGCGTCGCGTGACCGTGATTGGACGCGTCAACCAACACGTTTTGCCGCCCGCCTGCCACCTTCACGACGGGCAGCGCGCCCGCTCGACGCCATCATCATCGACCGTCAAGCGGCCCCCGCTCACACTAAGCGTATAGCTCATCGCCTGCGTCCTATCGCCCTCATCCGTCAGCACGCCAGTGACCATAACGCGCGTGGCGCTGAGCATTTGCACAGACGCCACGTCCAAAATGGATTCATAGAATGTGAGCTTGGTCGCCGTGACACTGACCACGCTGTCGTCTGTGCCCTGACCACATTCCGTCACGCGTGACTGCCAATTGCCAACAAACTGCGCTGGCACGCGCTTCATGGTCACGGGCGGCGGCGGCGCTTTGACGGGCACCAACAAGCCATTGATAGCGTCGGTCATGGCTGACCCTGACACTGAGTCGCCATCAAATGGAATGCGCTGAACGCTGCCGCCATCAAATGTAAATGTCATAATGTGGCAGTCGCGGCGGCACTGTAACTGCCCAATGACTGTCCCGTTTTCCGCAACGCGCTCCAACGTCAACACGCCGTCTTTTTCCCCCAGGAAGCGGTATTGCAGCACGTCGCCGACAGCGCGGCCCTGCTTTTTCTGCTCCTCGGACACCGCCGTCACATACAGATACCGGTCGCCCTCATGCTCTGAATAATATGCCGTGGGCGTCGCAACGGGCTCAGGGGTTTCCAGCGTGTTGTTGTCGCTGGCATCGATGAGATTGGCGACGCTGGTGTCGGGCTCAGTGCATGCGGCAACGGCGCCCGTCGCCAGCAAAACCATGAGCGCCACTACGCCGTCCCTCATTCGACCGTCACCGTTTGCGCATTCACGTATATTTTCGCGGCCTGCGTCATGCCGCCACAATAAACAAAATATACGGGCGCATCCTGGCGGTTGGCTGACTTTGTGAAGCCACCATTGTCAGTAAAGTCACTGGCCGTGCAGCGACCATCCGTGATGAGTTTATGCGCCAGCGTCGCAAATTGCGCGTGGTACACATTGAAGTCGTCGGACCGCTTGACCAACTGCTCATCAGCCGTCGCATTTTTCGCCGGGTCCGGTGGGCGCTTTTTCGACAATTGGTCAGCCCGTACCCACTCAGCCACCATGCTGCCCCTAAAGCCGTTGGCTGGCGCGCAAGCCGCATTACCACTTTTGACGTACTCTGAGCGTCCGTTCACGCATGACGCGTCATAATACTTAGTTGTGCGTACCCAGCCACCTCGACGCTCCAATGGGTCAGCAACTTCCCTGAACACCAATTGTCCAAGCACGCCACATTTTTTCGACGGGCATGTGTGCCGCGCAGCATATTGCTTGGTGTTCCACAACTTGCCTGGTGGGTCAGGGCCCTCGTCGCTGTCGACTGGCACTGCCGCTGTCGGCGCCTCTCGCGGCGTTGGGCTTGTGTCAGTGGCGCTATTGCACGCTGCCAATGTCAACAGCACAGCCTCTGCAACGCACTGACGCATCCTGCTACCCCCTCGCCATATTACTGACGCGTGCCCGTGCGCGCGTCAACAAAGCAGCCAGCAAGCCCATGACAAAATGTGACTTTTGCACTAAGTCAGGTGTCATGCGTCGCCTAGCGGCGTACCGTCAATCCATGTTGCACAAGCAAACTCCATTACTCGTTTGAGTATTGATCGGAACTCCCGCGACGGACGTCTCAGTCCTGAGCCGTTTGACAGCGACGGAAGGCTGTTGGTTGACGAGCTCGTAACACGACGCCTTTTGCGGCCGGCCCTCGCCGCGACACCGGCGTTCGCGGCTTCCTGCCACGAGGCCTCGGCAAGCTGATAAAGTGCCTGGCTGCCAAGCGTCGACCACCGCCAGGCATGGCTTGCCAGGAGCAAGGCATTGGCATTCGCTAGCCGTCATCCCTAACGCGTGATGCCCTTACTTTGAAAAAAACTGCCCGCTTATTGGGCATAAGGCGCCGATATAATTTCCTCCGTGATCGATCCACGATCGATCAAGGGTGCAACCTCTCGACACCGCAGGTCGAGCCATCGATTTGAACAGAGGGCTTTCGTCGGCAATGACCCGAGGTGATCGCTAGAAAATGCTCCTTGGATTAAAAGCGTGGCCGAGATGCTAAGATCTCCGCCATCTATGGTCAGGCCAAACGCTGAAATTGGCACATTTGGAAGGGGATCGCCCAGCAGCACCAATTGTTTCTCTCGCCCCGACGCTGCGGTTTAGCATCATCCCGGAGCGCGAACAGATCACTGCAGCGAGGTTCTTCGGCCGCGCTGAGCGTTGAACAGGCGCCTCATTGCTTCCAACGGGCCGCTCCGAGAGTGTGTCGACTGGATACTGGTCTCTATGAACGGCAAAAGTGAACTGTCGCGAACCAGAGGCTGTGAAAACTTGTGGACCCGTTTTTCGAGCATTTCGATGTGGGATCCGACCGTACCATCCTGTGGCGCGACCGATCCAGCGGTCTGCGCGCCGTACTGGCAATCGACAGTTTGAAACTTGGCCCGGCAGTTGGCGGAATCAGGACCCAAAAATATCCGTCATTTCGCCACGCTGTTGACGACGCGCAAAAGCTTGCCGCCGCAATGACATTGAAGTGCGCAATCGCCGGCCTGGATGCCGGGGGAGCAAAGACCGTCGTACTCGACTACCCGGAATTGAACCGAAAGGCGGGGTTTCGAAGACTCGGGCAATTTATTGATGAACTGCGCGGGGTCTATTGGGCCGCGGGTGATCTCGGTACGACTCTGGACGATCTGGACAGCGCGGCCGAAGTAACGCGATTTGTAAACCGCAATGTCTCGGTTCTTGCGGACGCAACAGCTCGAACCGTTGTTAACGGTATCCGGGCCTGCATCGAGGAGCGCGGTGGATCCGGTCTGGCTGGAATTCGTGTTGCGATCCAGGGCTGCGGCGCAATCGGATCGGGAGTAGCGAGGGCTCTTGCCGCGGCGGGGAGCCGATTGGTTATTTCCGATATAGTGCCGCAGCGGGCATCTCGCGTGGCGGCGCAAACCGGCGGACGCGTGCAGCCTCCGGATGAGATTTTAGGCGCGGACGTCGACATCATCGCACCGTGCGGAAAAGGAGGAACGATCAGCCGAGCGACGCTGGAAAGAATCAAGGCGTGGGGCATTTGCGGGGGTGCCAACAATCAGTTGGCGGAAGATGATGAGACCGGCCATGCCTTGATGGAGGCCGGGATATTGTATGTGCCCGACTTTCTCGCTTCGTCGGGCGCGGTGATCGCCGGCGCAGCCCCGGAACCTGATGGGTCGAGATCCCGAACCCCTTTTGGCCAGCACGTTCGAAACCGCGCGACTTGTCCTGATGGAGGCACGGCGATCACAATCTCCCTCAAACCTTGTAGCAAGAAGATTAGCTCATCGCCGTATCGACGCTGAGCGGGTGGACTCGATTGTAACCGCTCGCACAAGCGCATCAGAACCCGGTACCATCGTGGCAAACCTCTTATGAAAAACATCCCATCACCATGCGGCACCGTGGTTGCGGGATGTTGTGAGAGCCTGCAGCGCAGAAAGTTGTTGGGCTTAGGGATGGCCGCGTTTCTCGCGCCCGCCTTGTCGCAGGGTCAGGATATCAATCATGTGCTTGGAAAATCACCGCGAAAAAGCCGTCTGGTGCTCTTGGGTACTAAAGGGGGGCCGACGCCTTCGCGCTTTCGCGCACCTGCCTCCAGCTTGCTGGTCGTGGGCGAGGATGCCTATGTCATTGACTGCCCTGACGGGGTAGCGGGGCGGCTGGTGCAAGCCGGCGTAGATCTTGCCAAATTGCAGAACATCTTCATCAGTCACCATCATTCGGATCACGTCGCCGGGTTGGGCGCATTGCTGGTACTTGCGTGGGGATCGGACCTCCAGACGCCTTTGACGGTGCACGGTCCGCCGCCACTGAAACGCGTGCTCGACGCCCAGATTGCTGCTAACGCATATGATATCGAAGTCAGGATACGGGAAGAAGGGCGCCCGCCACTCGCTCCACTCATCAGCGGACGAACCCTTAGCCGGCCGGGGATGATACTCGAAACGCCCAATGTGCAAGTTCATTGCGCTTTCGGGGATCATTACACGGTCCCTAGCATCGCTTTCAGATTCGATACGCCGGACCGATCAATTGTATTTTCCGGGGACACGAGGCCCAGCGAAAATCTGATTGAGCTCGCGAAGGGAGCGGATGTGCTGGTTCATGAAGTTATGCTGACTTCGGCACTCACGCAGATCGCTAGCGGCAACGCGCCTGCATTACTGGATCATTTGCGCCGGAGCCACACTACCACCGAGGAATTAGGCCGAGTTGCTGCCGCTGCAGGTGTGAAAACCGTGGTGCTCAGTCATCTGGTGCCAGGAGGCATTCCATCAATTTCGGACGAAATGTGGCTCGAAGGGGTGCGTCGGCATTTTCGGGGAGAGATTATCGTTGGACGCGACATGATGGAGATTTAAGGGAACCATTGGCTCGGATATTGGCGGCACGCCCAACGATCTGTCGCTGGCAATCAAGTTTACCGAGGAACGCTGTGGGTCACCCGAATACGGGTGCGATAATGTTGCGGACTGACCCCGATCGATTTTCGAAATCGCCGCGCGAAAGCGCTTTGGTCCACATAGCCACATTCATGCGCGACCTGGGCGATCGATTTGTCAGTCTCGAGCAACCGAAGCGCCCGGTCGAGCCTGAGCTGCTGCAGGAACCCGCCAGGAGTCATAGCGAAGACGCGCGTGAAATCCCGCGCCAGCTGCGACTTCGATGTGGCGGCCAGTGTTGCCAATTGGTCCAGACGTAGGGGATGATCCGATTGACTGCGCAGTCGCTCGGCGACCTTTGCCAAACGGTTATAAAGGAGATCTCTACCGCCGGGTGCCTTCAGCTCGCGAGACACGCCGGTGACACCGATTGTCTTGCCGTCGGCCGCCTTGACCGGAAGCCTGGAATAGAGCAGCCAGACGGTCTCCGCCCGACCGGTGCTCAACTCCAGTTTGTTAGTGATTGCTTGTCCGCTGGCAAGAACCTGTTGATCGAGCGTTTCGTAGCGTCGGCCAAGCGCACCCGGGAAAAGATCTAGGGCCGTTTTACCGTAAAGATCGCTGGGACGCGCGGCGCCGCACAACCTCGCCATCGCGCCGTTCGCCGCGACATAACGTAACGCGTGATCCTTGACGAAAAAAGGGTTGTGCGGAAGTTGGTCGAACATCTGCTCCAGGAGGTCCAGGTTAGTCTGGCCGATCAAGCGCATGGGAAGTCCTCGTGAATGCTATGCAGATATTCGCATATCAAGCGATCTGAAACATCAAGAAAGCCTGTGCTCCAACGCCCATACCTCGCCTGACAGCGGAGGTTGGGAATGGCGGGCAATTGGGAAACTCAAAGGGATCGAGTCTGGTCAGGGCAGCCGGTGGCGGAAGCCGTCTTGACCCAATGGCTGGCCGATATTCTCGCTGAATGCACCGCCGCCCAGACCTTTGCAGAGACCCTGTTAGACAGTTGCGCAGTACGTTTGCGCGATATTATCGATCACATTGATACCGACGAGTACAACACAATTAATCGCTTCGTCGAAGCCGGATGGATCGAGCTCAATGCCGGCGTCTTTGTCAATCCCGACGGCAATTTTCCGCCTTTGATCCGGGGCACGGCAGGTCAGACAATCCACGTCCGAGTGGAGTCGGTCGAGCAGTTTGCGAAGATCTATGGGCTTACCTCGCCAATCGAGGGCAAAGCGCACGGACCCGCTCGCCTAATTCGGGCGTTCGACGGCGCTCATACCTGCTTCGCGGCCTATGAGCGCAACGGCCATGAAGGATTTGGCATCCCTGACGTTGATGATGCCGATATTCGCAGCGCTCGACTCCATCTGCAGACCTTCCGCAGCCGCCGGCGTCAATTTGACCGGATAGAGGATGGCCTTGAGTACACCGAAGCACTCGTTGATTCTGCGGTCGCCGCGATCGGTAAGCATTGGGCATGTAGCCTGTGGCTGAAGTCAGAAGTCGAATACTGGATGCTGCGTTGTGCGGCAGGACGGATGCAGAAGGCCCGGCAGGACAAGGTCGGAATTGGTTGGGCCAATATCGATCACCACACTTATGACGGATCGCGTCGACACTTTCGACACACGATCCGCATTTTTGAAAAGCTCGGCTACGAACGGCGCGAAATGCTCTACGCGGGGGAACTCTCGGGCTGGGGTAGCCAAGTTCTTGAACAGCCGACAACCGGCAGTACAATTTTCGCGGATGTCGATCTAGCACCAGACGAATTACAGGTCGATTTCGCGCAGGCGTCCCTTCCAGAATTGTCGAAAACGTACCGGGCCGGCACTGTATCTGCGCTGCACGGGGAATCGATTCTCGAAGCGGGCCTCAACCATATTGCGGGGCTATACGATCAGCAGAAACTGAGATTGCAGTTGCACGATCTCGGCTTCGGCATGATGAGCCCATTTTCCGACACGTCGCTGCTCTATCAGGAATTAACACTTGGCGATTGGGTTGCCGTCGATCCGGCCCGGGTTGATGCCCTGGAAGCCATTGGCAACCTCGGGACGGAAGAAGCCGAGCGGATTCGGACAAGCGGTGCGATACTGACGCACTTCGAGAACATCCAGCGCAATGAAGGGTATAAAGGGTTCAACAAGCCGGGAATCGACCGTGTGCTGCGAAAGCTCGACCCGCGCGCATATCATGAGGCGACTCTCTCGGCCGAGGCGGCACGGTGATCGCGCGGGATAAAGGCACCCGACCGGACCTGACCGCCTTCATGGACGAACTGCGCGGCCACGTCAGAGGCCGCGTGGCAACCGATGCCGCCACACGCGATGCGCACGGTCGTGGCGAGGGCCTGCATGAAACCATGGCGCCCGACGCGGTGGTATTCGGTGAAGACAGCGATGACATCGCGACAACTATAAAGTTCTGCGCGAAAGCTGGTGTGCCCGTGATCCCTTTTGGTGCGGGCACATCGCTCGAGGGCCAGGTACAGGCGCTTCGAGGCGGCGTCTGTCTCGACCTGTCGGCAATGGACAGGGTTTTGGAAGTGAGCGTCGATGACCTCGATTGCAGGGTGGAGGCGGGTCTCACGCGCGAGGCGCTCAACGCCCATCTTCGTGACATGGGTGTTTTCTTCCCGCTCGACCCAGGCGCCAACGCTACACTCGGAGGAATGGCGGCGACACGTGCAAGCGGAACCAATGCTGTTAGATACGGCACGATGCGCGACATCGTGCTTGGGCTTACGGTAGTCACACCCTCGGGCGAAATCATAAGAACTGGAGGTCGCACCCGCAAATCCTCCGCAGGCTATGATTTAACCCGGCTCTATATCGGGAGCGAAGGAACGCTCGGCGTTATTACCGAGCTGCAGCTTAAGTTGTTCGGAATTCCCGAACAGATAAGCGCTGGTCTCTGCCAGTTCATTTCGCTCGAGGATGCCGTGAACGCAGTCATCGTCATTCTTCAAATGGGGATTGACGTAGCACGCGTCGAACTTCTGGATGACCGGCAGATGCGTGCGTGCATCGCTTATTCCAGACTCGCACCCTTACAGCCAATTCCGACATTGTTCCTCGAATTCCATGGCTCGCCGGCGATCGTAGCAGACACGACCACGCACGTGCGTGGGATCTTGAAAGCAAATGGCGGCGGTGCGCTGCAGTTGGCGCATACAGAGGAAGACCGGAACAAGCTTTGGAAGGCACGCCACGACGCATATTGGGCGGCTCGTGCGATCGCGCCGGGTTTTGACGGTATTGCGACCGATGCGTGCGTGCCGATCTCGAAATTGGCGCATTGCATCAGGGAGGCAAAAGCGGAGGCTTCAGCAAGCGGACTCCCCCATGCTCTGGTTGGCCACGTGGGAGACGGCAACTTTCATATGCTTATACTGTTTGACCCCAAGTCCGCCGACGGAAGGGGCCGCGCAGAAGCGCTGGCGTTGAACATTGCAAGGCGATCCATTCGTCATGGCGGTACTTGCACTGGAGAGCACGGTATCGGTCTGGGCAAGCTGGAAATGCTCTATGAGGAGCACGGTGAATCGATCGAGGTTATGCGGCAGATCAAGTTGGCGCTTGATCCGAATAACCTTATGAACCCCGGTAAGACGATCCCGTTGCCATAGCTCGCCCGCGAAAATCTGTTGTCGGCGGGCCAGAACAGCGGGGTGAGGTTGCCAGATTATGAAACGTCAGACTCGCACCATCGCCCCTAACCCCCAACTAGCTCAAGTACATTTGCTTGCCTGAAGGCGCGATTTGCCGATGCCAACCCATCTCCAAGCCGCCAAGGCATTTGGCGTCCTGACGACCGCCCGGATGACATATGGTGCGCTCTTGCTAATCCAACAAGTCGACGGCGCAGGAGCAGCGCCGGCTTCACCAACCCAAGTTTTCACCGATCCCAAATCACCTGCCTTGATCATTTCGCTTCTCGTGACGCGGATCGGCGTCGCGTCGATCGTGCCATCGGCAAAACCCGGTATGGTTGTTGCGTACCCCAGCTTAAGCGGAAGGGCGGAGAGCAGCAGCCCCGTCATTCCGCCATGCATGTCATAATGTCGCCACTGCAACGTTCATCTCGCTTAGCCAGTCTGATGTGGATGTGTCGACAGGAAGCTGCGGCCGCCATCAACTTGTCGGCATAATCGTGACAGTTCTGCGAGGTAACGACCAGATCGCCCAGCTCGGCCACCTTCAGCTCGGTCGACAGCCGGACGAATACTGATTTTGTTGAAGCGAGGGTCGCGGGGGAGCGCGTGGTAATTGCGGACATCGATCGCCGCTCTCCTGGCGCAGAGTTTAGGTCGGAAGCCATAGATATGGCCAGTCGGCCGGACGATCCGCGAAACGGTCCGCACCCCGTAGCCGCCACGAGTTTCTCGGCCATTTGGGGTAACAGAGGGAAAACCGCCCCCTTTCGCATCGGCAGCCGAAATGCTCGGACTTTCGGAGGTCGGCCCGGGCGATGCCGTCATCGATTTCGTGCCCGGCGAAAAATATTACTGGACGCGGTTATTCAGCCCGTGGCTTGTTCGGCGCGCGCGGGATCGGCAAGCGCCTTGGTTATCGCGGGAGAGACGGCCTGCTTAGCGACAATCGCGGTTGGGACCGCCAGCGCCGCAGCTGCCGCCAAGATCGTCAGTTACCCATTGCTCTTTCCCATGATTTTTGTGCTAGCGGGCTATTGCCGATTGGCGGGATTGATGACGCTTTTGCTTTAAACATCCAGATTAGCGACACCAAGGGGGCTGTGATCGAGAGCCCCATGCAGCTCCCGAAAGCGGACATTAGGCGTGAACCGGGGAAACGGACCCCTAGGTCTCAAATAGCGCTTTAGGTTTCTAACACACCCGCTAGACTCGCCGTTATAAACGGAGGCTTTCGTGTGCTGAAACTTGATGCGGTAACTCACATCTATCCGAATGGTACGTGTGCGCTCGACGATGTGACTTTAAACATCCC
This sequence comes from Sphingomonas panacisoli, assembly GCF_007859635.1. Lineage (NCBI taxonomy): Bacteria > Pseudomonadati > Pseudomonadota > Alphaproteobacteria > Sphingomonadales > Sphingomonadaceae > Sphingomonas > Sphingomonas panacisoli. The sequence continues at coordinate 409,629 of NZ_CP042306.1, forward strand.
AAAAGGCATGTACGGGCTGCTCGGGCCCAACGGAGCGGGCAAGTCGACGCTGATGCGATCGGTCGCGACGCTCCAGACGCCGACCTTTGGCAGCATCTGTTTCGGCGACATAGACGTTATCGCCGCGCCCGAACGCTTGCGTGAACGGCTCGGTTATTTGCCGCAGGATTTCGGCGTATATCCGCGTGTGTCGGCCTACGAAATGCTCGACTACATGGCGGTCCTGAAGGGCGTTGCCTCCGCGCCCGAACGCAAGGACACGGTTGAGACTTTGCTCAACCAGACCAATTTATGGGCTGTGCGGAAAAAGGCGATCGCCGGCTTTTCTGGCGGGATGCGCCAGCGTTTCGGTATCGCTCAGGCGTTGATCGGCAACCCCGAACTGATCATCGTCGATGAACCGACCGCGGGGCTCGATCCGGAGGAGCGCAACCGTTTCCTCAACCTGCTCGCCGAAATCGGCGAGAACGTGGTGGTGATCCTCTCGACGCATATCGTCGACGACGTCGCGGACCTTTGTCCGCGCATGGCCGTGCTAGCCGCCGGCAAGATCCAGATCGAGGGTGCGCCGCACCAGCTCATCGAGCGATCGCGCGGCAGTGTGTGGGCGAAGACGATCCCGCGCGAGCAACTCGACGAGTATCGTGAGCGGTTCGAGGTGATCTCGACGCGGCTGTTCGCGGGGCGCACGATCATCCACGTCCTGTCGCCGAGCGATCCGGACGACGGGTTCAAGGCGGTCGAAGGTGGGCTCGAGGACGTCTATTTCTCGACGCTGGCGCAAACGCGCCGCGCGTCCGTCGCCGCCTGAGCGCGACGATGTTCGGCAAAATCGCCCGCTTCGAGCTGCGCTACCAGCTCCGCAACCCGGTATTCTGGGTCGTCGCCATCCTGTTCTTCCTGCTGACATTCGGGTCGGTCACGATCGAGCAGATCCAGATCGGAAGCGGCGGCAACATCCACAAGAACGCACCGCTGGCGATCGCGCGGACCAGCCTGGTCTTCTCGATGTTCTACATGTTCGTCACCACGGCTTTCGTCGCAAACGTGATCGTGCGCGACGACGAAAGCGGGTTCGGGCCGATGGTCAAATCGACCCGGGTCAGCAAGTTCGACTACCTGATGGCGCGCTTCCTCGGCACCTTCCTGGTCGCGGCGATTTCGTTCGTCATGGTGCCGCTGGCGATCTGGTTCGGGTCGCTGATGCCGTGGGTCGATGCGGAGACCCTCGGGCCAAATCACTGGTCCGCCTATCTGTTCAGCTATTTCGCGCTGGCGCTGCCCAACCTCCTCCTTACGGCGTCGATCTTCTTCGCGGTCGCGACGATGATGCGGTCGATGATGTACAGCTATGTCGGGGTGGTTGTCTTCCTAGTCGGCTATATAATCTTCAACGCGGTGGTCCGGACGCGGCCCGAGCTGCGCGACGTGATCGGCTATATCGAACCATTCGGCTTCGCCGCTTACGGTAGTGTCGCGCGCTACTGGACCGCGTCGGAGTCGAATTCGCTGGTACCCGCGTTCGGCGGCGTGATCCTGTGGAACCGGCTGATATGGTTCGGGGTCTCGCTGGTCGCGCTGGCGCTTGCGTATTCGCGATTCTCTTTCACCGAGCGCGGCCTCTCCAAACGACGCGCGACGAAGCAGGCGCGAAAGGAACGCAAGCTGGCGGCGACGTCTCCGCTGGTGGTCGACCGGTTGCCACCGATGCGCCCGGCCCAGGCAGGCTTCGCTCAGCTCCGCGCGCGCTGCGCGTTCGAGATGCGGATGGTGTTTCGCAGCCCGGCCTTCTTCATCCTGCTCGCGCTGGGGATCGCCAATTCGATAGGCGGTCTGCTGCTCGCGAACGATCTTTACGGCACGCCGCCGCTGCCGCTCACCTTCGCGGCGATCGGTACACTCGAAGGCGCGTTCACTTTGTTCGTCTGGATCATTGCGATCTATTATTCGGGTGAGCTTGTCTGGCGCGACCGCGAGCGCAAGTTCCACGAGATTATCGATGCGACCGCGCTGCCCAATTGGGCCTATATGGTACCCAAGACGCTCGCGGTGACCGGCGTGCTGTTCAGCACCTTTGTTGCCGCGATGCTGACGGGTATGGCGGTCCAGCTGATCCGCGGCGTGAGCAACGTCGAACTCGGACAGTATGTAACGTGGTATCTGCTGCCGCAGACAGTAGACGCGGTGATCCTTGCGGTGCTCGCGGTGTTCGTTCAGGCGCTCAGCCCCAATAAATATCTCGGCTGGGCGATCATGGTGATCTACATCGTCGCGCAACTGACGCTGTCGAACATCGGCTTCGACCATCCGCTCTACAATTATGGCGCGGCCGGCGGGGCGTCGCTGTCGGACATGAACGGCAACCAGATCGGCGGTGCGGTGGGCTGGTGGTTACGGCTTTATTGGGGCGCGATGGCGCTCGTGCTGACGATACTTGCGCATCTGTTGTGGCGGCGTGGCACTGAAGCCAGGCTGAAACCGCGCCTTGCCCGGCTGCCGCGCCGACTGGTTAGCCATGCCGGCGGGCTGATGGCCGCCGCGCTGCTAGTGTTTTTCACAACAGGTACGTTTCTCTACTGGAACATCGATATCCTCAATACTTATCGCACGCAGGGCGGTCGCGACCGGATGCGCGCGGATTACGAGAAGAAATATTTGAGATTCGAGAACGTGCTTCAGCCTTCGACGACCGATATCACGCTCAATGTCGCGCTCTATCCCGCCGAACGCCGGGCTGAGACGAGCGGCACATACCGGTTTGTCAACGACACTGGCGCGCCGGTCGCCGACCTGCACGTGCGTCTGCAGGATTACGACACGAAGATCGTCGCACTCGACATATCCGGCGCCAAACTCGCCATGAACGACGAATCGCTCAAATACCGTATCTACCGCTTTGCCACGCCGCTCGCGCCGGGTGCCACCGGCACGATGACGTTCAGGACCGAACGCTGGCAACGTGGCCTGCGCGCAACCGGCGACGACACTCGCCTGATCGCCAACGGCACATTCCTCAACAATGACGAGCTGACCCCGCAGATAGGGATGAACCGCGACGCGCTGCTTGGCGATCCGGTTACGCGGCGGCGCTACGGGCTGCCGTCCGAGCTCCGGATGGCGAAGCTTGAGGACACCTCGGCGCAACGCCGCAACTATGTCGGTGATGCCGACTGGGTGCGGTCGAACATCACGGTTTCGACCGACGCCGGGCAGACTCCGATTGCGCCGGGGCGTAAGGTCTCGGATACCACCGCCAACGGACGCCGCACTGCACATTTTATCTCGGGAGCGCCGATCCTCGCTTTCTTTTCGATCCAGTCGGCGGCTTATGCCCAGAAGTCGCTGATGGCCTACGGGGTGAGGTTGTCGGTCTTCTACGACCCCAAGCACGCCTATAATGTCGATCGCATGCTGGGGGCGATGAAAACCTCGCTGAGCTACTACCGGACTAATTTCGGCCCCTATCAGTTCGACTATGCGCGAATCGTCGAGTTTCCCGGCTACGCCACCTTCGCGCAGGCGTTCGCCGGAACGATTCCCTATTCGGAAGGGATCGGGTTCATCGCCGACACGCGCGATCCCGACAAGATCGACTATGTCACCTATGTCACCGCTCACGAACTGGGCCACCAGTACTGGGCGCATCAGGTGATCAGCGCCGACATGCAGGGTGGCACGATGCTGATCGAGACAATGGCGCAATATTCGGCGCTGATGGTGATGAAGCAGTTGTACGGCGAAGACAAAATCCGCCGCTTCCTGAAGTATGAGCTCGATTCCTACCTGCGCGCACGCGGCGGCGAGCGGATCGAGGAACTGCCGCTCGATCGCGTCGAGAACCAGCCCTATATCCATTACCGCAAGGGCGCGGTGGTGATGTACCTGCTGCAGGACCGGCTGGGCGAAAACAGGGTCAATGCGATGCTGCGGCAATTGCTCGACAAGTATCGCTTCAAGAGCCAGCCTTACCCGCGGTCGCTCGACCTCGTGAACGGCTTTCTGTCGCTGGCGCGAACTCCGGGCGAGCGCGAACTGGTGCTTGATCTGCTCGACCGCATCACGATCTATGATCTCAAGGCGAAGACCGCGGACGTCCGCAAATTGCCCGACGGGACATTCGAGACCACCATCAGCGTCGAGGCGGCCAAATTCTACGCCAACGGCAAGGGGGTTGAGAAAGTCGCGCCAATCGCGGACGACATCGCGATAGGGTTGTTCGACCAGCGGCCGGGGATGGGCGCGTTCGCAGCGAGAGATGTTATTGCCATGCAGCGCTTCCCAATAAAATCGGGCGTGCAGGTGATCCGCGTGAATTCCAGGCGCAAGCCGGCTTTCGCAGGAATCGATCCCTACAATATGTATGTCGACCGCAATAGCGACGATAACTTGGTACCGGTTAGCTGATCAGATGGAACGTATCGGTGCGCCGCTCCAATCATGTTTCGGCGCTTTCACGCTCAGGCGGTGGCCGCTTAGTGCCCACTTGCGGACATTCCGCCGGGCGGCGCGAAGCCTCGAAAGGCTGCCGTCAGACTAAAGCGAACTCGTCTCCGTTCGCTAGTGTCCGTTCTTTCAAGCCGGCAGCCTAGCTCGCGACCATTTGCCACTCAGCTAGCGCGGCCGAGCGGCGTTCCTTGTAGGTCTGTCGATCAACGAGATGGCGTTCCAAGGCGAAGCGATTGTGGACGTTGGCCTGGACGGAAGCGAACTTCTGTAAGCTCTTCATCCGTCGGAACCGGAGCATCGCCCGTTCTTGTCGTCAGAAAGACTGGTGGCTGTTCTCACGCCTGACCGGTTCGGCGCTGATGGCCCTTATTTGTTCGGTGCGTTCGGGGCCGCCGATATAATGTATCCGGCAGTAGCGACGCGCTTCGCAAATCATCTTGTTGATCTATCCCTCACGGCACACCAATTCGTTAAAGTGATGTTGAATCATCCTTGGTTGGCCGAGTGGAGACTGGATCGGCCAGCCAAATAAAGCCTCGCAGCGCGTCAACGCTAGCGTCACACTTCGCCGGCAAAGCTCCTTCCATTGGGTACCTCCGCATTGGGGCGCAAGGTCGCGCGCTCGTAACCGAGATCGATCAGTTCCTCGGTTTGATTGGCGCCAAGCGAACGACCAAGCCCTCGGTGCTCGCTATATGCGACCGCGGCGGCGAGTCGTCGATTGGCATGTCCGATAAATGGTCAGCGGCGCTCGAAATGCTGTGGGCGTCCCCGACGCGCGCTCGACCCCTATGAAGCGCAACCATACTATTAGACACTATTGGACTGGTCTCTCAACGCGAGTCTGCGATCATTACCGCCGCGCTAGCGTGGGAGCTTTCTCAGACTAAACTCGGAGAGCTTGATGCACCCCAAGAGTCTTGCGACCGGTGTCTGTGCTGCAACCTTGTTGACCCGCTCAGCGTCGACGCGAATCGCGCTGGAGTCCACGGCCCCCGGTCCTGCGCCATCGCGAAGGACGGCGATAGCCCGATATCGGGCTCGCGACTGACGCCTCTACGAGACGACTGCACCAGTCTTCAAAAGGAAATTTCATGCGAGCACATGCCGTCGTGGCTCTTGCCGTCACTTTGTTAGCGAGTTCGGGCTCCGCCCAGTCTACGAAAAATTGTGTCACGCGCGCGGTCGGGTTGGGTGATGGCACGGTGAATGCCGCGCGACTTAAACCCTATGACAATGCTTTCACCTTCGTGACCCGACTAGAGAATGGTGAAAGTTTGTCTCCGGGCATCTGGACCGACCAGCTGCGTATACGGACCATCGACGGCCGACAGGTCATGGTTCGCACGCAAAGCCTCGCTTATTATAACGGGCGGGTGCTGACGAGCGTCAACGTTTTCGATCCCGTCACCTTCGCACCGATCAGCGGCATCATTAACAATCCCGATCGCACTCTGGAAAAGTGGACCTTCACGGAAAAGACTGCGGAGGTACATTCAACTGGGGCGGATGGGAGGGAATCCGTGCGCAACGTGGAATTCGCCAAACCCGCTTACGACTTCAATTGCTGCATGCGCAGCCTAATCCCAGCTGCGTTACCGTTGCGCGTCGGTGCTGTGTTCGCGTTGCCCGGAATTGTTGCCGACGAAGGGGATCCGGACGTCGTGACGTTTCGCGTTCTCAAGCGTGAAAAGGTAAAGGCCGGCTATCGCGGCATGATCGACGCCTGGGTCGTACAATCGCCGGTACCGGGTGGCGGAGAGGCTACCTTCTGGATTGCCGATACCGCGCCCTATCTCGTCCACATGACTCTCACGGGCGTTCCCGCAAATAAGACCGCCGAAGGCCTGCATTATGACCAATCCTACGACATGATCGGATAACGGCGCGAACAAAATCGACGCAGTGACATGACCCGTGCTGTCAGTCTGAAGCGAACTCGTCTTTCCACGATGGAGCTTGGTCTCGAGGGCAGGGGCCTAGCTCGCGAGGGACCACCACTCAGCTAGCGCGGCCGAGCGGCGTTCCTTGTAGGTCTGTCGATCAACGAGATGGCGTTCCAAGGCGAAGCGATTGTGGACGTTGGCCTGGACGGAAGCGAACTTCTGTAGCGACTTCATTCGTCAGAACCTGAGCATCGCTCGCTCCCTTCGTCGGAATGACAGGTGACCACTAGCTTGCGAGGGATTGCCACTTAGCGAGGCCCATGAGCGCCCCCCCTACCGGGTCGTTCCGGCCCATGCCGTTGACAACGCGCGGCTGGCCGTTGACAGCATTTTATCGCGCCAGGCCGATCCGTATGCCCAACACTTCGGCGGTCACTTTGCGCAACCGAGACGGTATCCTTTTAGTTCTAGGGACCAACGGCAGCTTCGTGCCGTAAATTCTGCTGTTCCGGCAATCGCGCTAGTTGCTCCAAAAGCGTACGATTATCTACACCGGAGCGGTCCGGCATACGCATTAAAACAGAAGCTTGCTTCCCTACGGTTCGGATCGAGTAGTGAATGCAATCGCTCGATCGACCCAGGCAATTCGAGCGACGGTCAACAAATGAGCATTAGCGTGCTCGAGACTTGCGATATCATTGGATCGTTCCGGAGAGCCATCGATAATAGTAAATCGGGCCCCTTCTAGCGCGTCTCTCATCGCATACAGCCAGTCGCGAAATGCTTTGGGTTCAATTGCGTCGGCGAATGCCACTCGCGTGCGAAATGGATCTTCGGGTACCAGATCTCGCGGCTCTATGCTGGTAATCCATTCTTTTATCGCGGCTTTTCCCTCATCCGTGCACCATAGGTGTGTAGTCCTTCGGCGATCAGATGTGTCGATTGTTGCCCGGATTAGTCCGGCACGCTTGAGCCGCGCGATGGCAGGGTAGGTGCTTCCCGGGCTATCAGAAGAATTGGTCGCGATTCTTTCCATCAGCGCTTTTCGGACAGAGTAGCCGGTGACAGGCTGACGTTTGCCAATGATGGCCAGAACATGGCTTTCATAGTGACTCAGGTGCGACATTGAATTCCAACGAGTAGCCAGAGCTGGTAGGACGTGCGCGCAGGAATGATCAGCGAGCGTTTGGCGGCGGGCTGAAGCGGGCATAGCGCGGCTGCTTCAGACCAATCACGGGCGAGGTAACGCCCCTCTCGTCCGGGTCCACCTGTAGTCGCACCGCATAAATGCCGAGACGCTGAAATGGTTCACACGCGCCCATCGCCACCATTTTCCGGCGAATATAGCCGAGCACCAAGGGTCTGGTCGCTCGCTTTGCGCCAATCGAATCAAGGAACTCGTCGATCTCGGTTACGAGCGCGCGGCCGCGGCGCGCGATGAAGGCGTAAGTCGCGGCTTCCGTGGGCGACAGAGGCACGTGGCATCCTCGCCACCAGACCGTCGGCGGATCGAATGCCACAACGATCGCGCCGCGCTTTAGGACAGGCTCGTCATCGTCGCCCGCGGGCTGACCGCAATGCGGGCATGCGCAGGCGTGTGGCACACCGGACAACGATGCCACGGCCTTTTCGAACACGTTGCGATTCTGATTCTGCACGGACATGTTTTAGATCGACGCGGCGGGCCTAGAGTGCGCAAAGCTGTCAACGGCACTCTGGCTGCCGCGAGCGGGGTTGGGTTATCCGATCAGCGGCTTACCAGCCCGGACGAACGGCGTCGCACGGTGAAAATGCCTTGGCCTTTTACGCAGGTCGCGACACGTCGGGTCGCTAGCCTCGTTACTGCGGGACAATTTCGTAACTGGGTTACGGCGAGAGCTAGGCTTCGCCGTTGTTCGCCAGAGATAGTGGTCCTATTCGTAGACGTATGGCGGCATGAACAGATCGCAAAAACCGATGAACGTCACCCCCCTCATTTGTGATCCCATGGCCGCGCGCTATTCTACAGCGGATGGCTGGGATTGGGTTTTTCAAGACAAGGCGGTCGCGACTGCAACGAGAATGGACGGTCGCGATCGTGGCGACAGTCTGTTTGTGGGTGGGTCAATTCGTCCTCCTTACGGTTGAGCGCGTCGCGGTCCTGGGCGAATTTCAGCCGGCCATGTTCCTGCCGCGCCTCATTGTCACCGGCGCGGCGATACTCATTTCGTTGGGGCTCGCGGCAATTGTCTTCCGGTTGCCCCAACGATCGTTGGGGGCGCAGGGATTTATCGGACTCGGCTGCGCGTTTGCCGCAACGCTGCTGCATGCGGCCGCAAATCTGGCGACGTTTCTTTCGCTGTTGCCGGCGAACGGGCATGGCGACGTGACGATCGCGGCGTATGCACCGCCAATGATGCAATGGTTCTGGTCGTATTTCGGCCTGATCGCGCTTCTGATCGCTATCAAATATGCCCTACGAGTCGAGGAGAGCGAACGACGCATCGCGTCGCTGGAGCGATCTGAACTCCAGGCCCAGATGGCTGCGCTTCGTTATCAGCTCAATCCGCACTTCATCTTCAACGCGATGAATTCGATCATTACGCTGATCGGCGAGAATCGAAATGCCGATGCGGAAGCGATGGTGGAAAATTTGTCCGATTTTTTTCGCCGCACGCTCGAACTGGCACCCCAGGAAGCCGTATCGATCGCCGAGGAATTGGCGCTTCAGAAATTGTATCTGGACATCGAGCGGGCACGTTTCAGCGATCGGCTGATTGTCGAGACCCACATCGCGCCGGACGTGGGCGACGCACTCGTCCCCGTACTCATTACTCAGCCGCTTGTGGAAAACGCGGTTCGACATTCCGTTGCGATGAGTTCTCAGCCAATTCAACTGTGCACTTCTGTGACGAGGTCTGCCGATCGCGTCAGCATCGAAATCCGCAACACGCTGACGTCGCGCAAGGGGCGACAGGGGCCGGGTGTCGGTCTGGCTAACATTGCCGCTCGATTGGCGGCGCGTTACGGTTCCGCTGCGTCGCTGGAATATGGCCCGGTCGATGGTGACTATGTTGCGACCATCAATTTTCCGTTCGAGTGCCGCGCGTGCTGAAAGTGCTTATCTGCGATGACGAGCCCATGGCGTTGCGGCGGCTGCGGCTTCTGCTCGATCGGATTGGGCAAACGCTGGTCGTCGGGGAGGCGTCGAATGGCCGTGAGGCGATAGAAGCGATCGCCGAGCATCGACCCGACCTCGTGCTCCTTGACATCGAAATGCCCGAACTCGACGGCTTCGATGTCGTCGATCACCTCGCCACAATCGACGGCAACATTCCGCTGATCGTCTTCGTCACGGCCTATCCTAATTTTGCGGCCTATGCATTCGACGCCGGCGTGATCGATTATCTGACCAAGCCGGTTCGCATCGGGCGGCTCGAGACCGCAATCGAGCGAGCGCGGCGATCACTGGCGGACCGCAGCGCGGGGGAGCGACTTGTCTCGCTTACGTCGGAGCTAGAAGCAATACGGACTGCCCATCGTGACGAAATTGGCGGCAACGTCATATGGGTGCGGCATCGCGCTGGCAATGTGCGGGTCGATCTCGACCAGCTGGATTGGGTGAAGGCCGAAGGCGAATATGTCCGTCTTTACTGTGGCGGGGACAGTTTTCTCCATCGCGATTCCATAACGGCCATCGCCGCCCGGCTCGACTCCGCCCGGTTCTTGCGTGTACATCGCTCGTACCTCGTCAATCGGCGGCTCATTACGGGGCTGACCAGAAAGACGACCGGAAGTTATTGGCTGGCATTGGGGAAAGATCTCGCGGTGCCGGTCGGCAAGAGTTACCGGCGTGTCGCGAGGGAAATCATTCGCCCGGGCCACTCCTGACGCGTCGATAGGCGTTTAGACTCCACGCGAGCTACATGGTCCGAACTGCATGTCGCTTGATGTGTCGGGGTTCTCGACTGTGTAGCGATCGAGCGTTGTCCCTGTCGAATCATGGTCTGATCGTCGCAGCGGGATCACCCATTCTCTTTACCCACCGCTTCGTGCGCGCATATCGAACCGGTGAAATCGTCACCGATCTGCAAAGACGTTTTACGAACGAGCGCATCGTAAGTTGTAATTCGGTTTTCGCCGCCAATTGCCAAAAGGCGCCGCAGGTAAGTGAGTTTCGCCATGCAAATCCAAATCGGTGGACTACAAGGATTGTGATTTTCTCGGCCTAGCTGAAATCGCTTCTGGCTAAGGCTTGCCGATAACGCATTGATATACATGAAGCTTATGTCGCCCTTGTCCATGGGGCAGCGCGATCGGCGCCATCGTCATTGAACGTTGGGATGGGTAGCAAGAACGAACGATACCTGCCGGCATGCGATCCATATCCTCCCGGGCCGTAAAGGCGCGATGTGTCCTTCGTGTGACGGCGTGTGCCGGATCGCTCGAATATCCTCCCGTTTTGGTTTCATTGGCACCACTTGGAGAGTAGTCCTGCTGCATTGCGATCGCACAAAGTGATTGACAAGAGCTGTCACTGCAAATGGAGAATTGTAAGTGGCGAAGATAGGGGTTCCGAGCCGTGCGAGGTATTATTTAGCGAATAATATCTGATCATAAAACAACATCGCGTTTCATAGTCGGTGCGTCGTATCGCGCCGATCCTATTGTAGTGTGACCATGATATTGCCCGCGGTTGGCGGATTACTGTGTCGATCGACGGTTGGCTCGCGAGCTCGTCGTCACAACGGGCACGGTGCGGTGCGCTCTGTCTCCAACGATTTGATCCAAATTCTCAGGGAGAAACTGAAATGGCTGTAGGGTTAATTAACAGGGGTCTTCGCGGGGGTAGTTCGCTGAGCACGCTGGCGCTGGTCGGGGCGGGCGTCGCCATGTCCGCGCTACTAGCGACCCCTGCGCTAGCGCAGGACGCAGCCGCAGCCGCCCCTTCGACCGCAGCCGCTCCCGCAACTGACGATCAAACCCAGCCGCAGACCCAGGCTCCTGCTTCGAGTGGCGACATCGTGGTCACCGGCTCGATCTCGCGCAACGCTGCGGCTGCGACAGCGTCGCCGGTCGTGTCAGTCACCGCGGCCGATCTTCAAAATCGCGGTATCAGCACCGTTGCGGACGCACTGCAGCTGCTGAGCGCCAACAACGCCGGTACGGCCGCGCCGAGCTGGTCGTCATTTGGCTTCGCCAGCGGCGCGAGCTCGCCGTCGCTGCGCGGCCTGAACAACGCCTACACGTTAACGCTGTTCAACGGTCAGCGCACCGCGTTCTATCCGCTGGGCGATGATGGCTATCGTACCTTCGTCGATATCAACACGATCCCGTCGTCGATCGTCGACCGCATCGACGTGCTGCAGGACGGCGCGTCGGCAACCTACGGTTCGGATGCAATCGCCGGCGTGGTCAATGTTATCGTCAAGCGTGAGATTACTGGCCTACACTTAAACGGTTCGGCTGCCATCTCGCAGCGCGGCGACAATGGCGAGCGCAAGCTCAGCGCGACTGCCGGCTACGGCAAGCTCGACGAGCAGGGCTTCAATATCTACGTCAACGGCGAATATCAGAAGAGCGATCCGCTGTTCCTGCGCGATCGCGGCTATCCGTTCCATACATCAGATCAGAGCAGGATCTGCGGCACTGCGGCGCAGGGATGTCTGGCCAACGGTATCTTCAACGGCATTCAATATGACGGCAGCTATGCCGGTTTCCAGCCGACACGCGTTCCGTTCGTCGCACCCTATAGTCCGACGCTGAATCAGGTCGGCAGCTATCAGATCCTGAACCCCGCCTTGGGTTGCCAGACGCTGAATTCGCAAACGCTGACCGCGGCGCAACGTGCCACTTCTGGTCCAATGACTGCCAATGGGCAGCCGTTTGGACCGGGCGCGGTATGCCAGGAAGACCTCACCAGCGAATATACGGCATACAATTCGAATATCACTCGCAAGGGGCTGAATGCGCGGGCGACTATCAAGCTGGGGTCGTTCGGCGAGGCCTATGTCATGGCCAATTACTACAACGCATCGACCAGTGATAATAACGCTGGCCCGCTTGGCTTCACGGGTCGGACCGCTCCGGGCGGCGTTAGAACCACCGTCACGGCAATCTATCTGCCAGTCTATGTCTGCTCAGCGGGGGTCAGTTCCGTCGTCGGCGGCAACTTGACGGCCTCGGGCTGCAATGCAGCCAATGGCACGTTGAATCCGAACAATCCTTTCGCGGCTGCCGGCAATCTGGCGGGCCTGTTCGCACTCGTTCCTGAAACGCGCGCAGTGACCACGGATACTAAAACGTACCGCTTTTCCGGTGGTATCAACGGGGTGATCGGCGATGGCTGGAACGTTGCGTTGACGGGTACGGCGTCCTCGGTAATCCTCAAGACCAAGAGAACCGGCTATGTCTATCTGCAGGGGCTGATGGACGCGATCGCGAAGGGAACCTACAATTTCCTCGATCAGTCGCAGAATACCCAGGCGCAGCACGATGCGGTGATCAAGCCGAGTTACAACCGATCGATCTCGAAGCTGACGCAGCTTCAGGCGTCGATCGACAAGGATCTGTTCAAGCTGCCGGGGGGTGCCGTCAATGTCGCCGTGTCGGGCGCGTTTCGATACGAATCGATCAATCAGCCCAGCGCCAACGGGCCTAACAACACGGCGCCGAACTCGCGCTATTACAGCCTCAATGCGGTTAGCGTGGTCGGTAACCGACGCGTTTGGTCGGCGGGCTACGAAGTCACCCTCCCGATCTTCGACATGCTGAAGGTCAAGGCTGAAGGCTCGTACGACAGCTATTCCACTAGCCAGAAGGCGTTTTCGCCGAAGTTCGAAGCCGAATTCCGGCCGATCGAGCAGATCAAGCTGCGTGGCACATACTCAAAGGGCTTCCGAGCGCCGAGCTTTAGCGAATCGTTCTCATTGCCAACCACCGGCTTCGCCGGCGCGACGATCAACTGTACAACGTTCGTCGCTTTCTGCGCGGCGCACGCGAGCAATCCGTCCTATCTGCAACCGTATTCCTATGGTTTGACGTCGTCCGGAAACCCGACACTAAAGGCCGAAAGGTCGCAGTCGTTCACCGCCGGTGTGGTGCTGACCCCGGTCCCGGCGATCACAATCACGACTGACTTCTGGCAGACCAAGATCAAGAACGTGATCATCCCCGCGGCAGCGTCGGCGGCGATCATCAGCCAATATTACACCAACAATGGCGTCGTAACCGCGCCCGGGTTTGTCGTTACCAAAGGGGCGCCCGATCCGTTGAACCCGACGGCGCTACCTCTGCTCGGGGAAATCGCCGCGTCTTATCAGAATGCCAACCAGTTCCTGGCGCGTGGGTTCGATTTCTCGATTTCCGGCCGTTTCCAAATCACGAACGGAATGAAGTGGATTTCGAGTGCGAATGCTTCGCTGTTGACGCGTCTGCAGCAGACCCTCGGAAGCGGTGCGGTCCAGCGGTACGATAATTCGCTCGGCCAGTGCGGGATCACGGGCTGCTCAGGCGCGCCGAAATGGCGTGGAAACTGGCAGAACACACTGGACTTCAACGGTGGCGGCAGCATCAGCGTGACCGCTTATTACACCAGCGGCTACTCTTCGATCGCGACAGATTCCGGCGGTGTGTATGGCGACTGCCAGGCCAGTGCCGGTGTCCAGTTGGTTACCTATCCCAACGGCGATCCGGTGCAGTGCCACACCAAGTCGGTATTCTACCTCGACGGCCATGGCGAGCTGAAGATCCAGGACCGCCTGACTTTGTATGTCGATGTCAAGAATCTGCTCAACACCAAGCCGACCTATGATCCGAACGGCGCGTACGGGATCTATCAATTCCAGCCCGCCTGGAGCGATAGCCTGTTCATCGGTCGCTTCTTCCGGGTCGGCGCGAAGGTCGATTTTTAGTCGCCGGCAAACCGCTCAACCGATGCGGTGCGGGCTAACAAGCGCCCCGGCGAAAGGCCGGAGCGCACGTTCTTCACAATGATGTTGCGATTGGAGCGTCGATGTTCTCTCAACTGATGGCTTTGGCCCTGAGTGGCGGCATGCAAAGTTCCGCGGTCGATCAACCCGCGCCATCGCCTCCCGCCTGCGCCGCAAGCGAAAATCGCCAGTTCGATTTCTGGGTCGGCAAATGGGATGTGTTCGATCCCAAGACCAATAAGAAAGTCGCGGAGAGCCTGATCGAGTCCGTCTATCGGGGTTGCGGCATTCGCGAAAATTGGCGTCCGAAAACCTCAGGCGGCGGCAGCCTGAACATCTACATCCCGCAAGAAAAGAAGTGGTTCCAAAGCTGGATCGACGCGCAGGGCAGCCGGGCCGAGTTCGTCGGGGGCTGGAACGGCAAGGCGATGGTGTTGGAGGGCGATTGGCCGACGCCAGCCGTTCCCGGTCAACCGAACCGCGTTCGGATGACCTATACGCCGTACCCTGACGGATCTGTGCGTCAGACGGGTGAAGTTTCGACCGATGATGGGAAGACCTGGAAACCAAGTTTCGATTTTATCTACCGCCACGCCGCTGAAGGAGAGGCCAAATGAAGCGCATCATTTCCATTGCCCTCGTGTTGGCCGCTGCAGGCGCAAACGCGCAGCAGAAGCCAACGCCCGCGGTGCCTCCTCAGACAAAAGGCTGCGACACGCCGGAAAGTCACCAGTTCGATTTTTGGGTCGGCAATTGGGAAACGTTCAACAACAGCGATGGATCGCCCGCCGGCACCAATAACATCGAGAAGCTCTACAAAGGCTGCACGATTCGCGAAAATTGGATTGAACCTGGCCTTACCGGCGGTAGCCTGACGACGTATGACGTCAGGGATGGTAAATGGCACCAGGCGTGGACGGATTCGTCGGGCAGCTGGCGAACCTTCGTCGGTGGAATGGTCGGTGGCAGCATGGTCATGATCTGGTCTCACCCTTCGGTTCGCATGCCCGGCAAGACCGCGCAGGAGCGGATAACGATCACGCCCAATCCCGACGGTACCGTCCGCCAGCATGGCGAGCTGAGCTTCGACAGCGTTAACTGGGTCGACGCTTACGACATCACCTACCGACGCATTGCCAAGCGGCGCACCCGGTAATTCTCCGTGGTGTGTCGGCTCCGGGCGTTGTTACTTCCTTCAACCTTGAAATGAAGTGTGTGGTGTTGTGACGAAGGTGTATGTATATATGTGTTTGCAAAGTAAATCAAAGACTTGTTGCTACCCTTTACGAGATGGTGTGTCGCGCACTCAGTTTGAAGACGCGCGAAAGCGCACTACGGCAGCGCTCGCGATGGGCGAGAGATGAACTACAGCTGCTATCGTTGGCTGCACTTTAAGTCGATTGAGGATCGGTCCAATGCGCTGAGCGAGCCTCCGATCCTAGCGGCCTCGTCGTCAATACAACGCTGTCTGGGGGTTCGTGGGTCCTTCGGCCTGACAGCACAACATCAACCACTCCATAGCCGGGCACGACGATGGTGCGAGGAAGCGCGCGAGGATCGTTGGTGGGGACGGGTTGCACCACAATACTGCCTCGGCCCGGCACTATAACGGTGCGCGGCGGCGGGAGCTTATCTTTGTCATCGTACAACTGCGCTGAAGTCGGTGAAGCGCAACCGATAGCGAGCGTTATAGCCAAAAACGTTGTGCTGTGCTCCGTGCTCTTCATGCGATGCTCCAAGTGCCGGTACCTATGGATTTGCATCTTCTAGAATCACTCAAGATAAAATTGTGTTTCGCACCACCCTGCCGCTCAGCTTTTTCCACGAGGGTCGAGTTTAGGGCTCTATTAATGCGATCGGAGCTCTGGTCGGCTGATCGCAATGCAATCGTAAGCTTACGCGCTGCAATAATCCTGCTCGCATAAGCTTTTAAAGTCACACGGCAGATAAGTCTTTTCGTCAATGGGTTCGCGGCATCAGTGCAGGCAATATCCGCAGTTGAGTCGAAAGCGGTCGTCCGAAAATAGCGATTAGGAGTGGCAGCTATCGCGCCTCGAGGCCCGGAAGCTGTTAGTCCGCGAACGATTCAAAAGTAAACGTCCGTTATCGATGGCATCTATCTTCATAGCTCGACTGTCACTGCTAAAGTTACTCATGTCATTCAAGTTGCATCACGGCAGGCCCGACACCCTTTATTGAGATCGCCGGGGTCACGAATTGAATCATCTACGCCCGATCGCTCAATATTTAAAACCACGTCCGGCGATCGCCGACAGCACGGGGCCGTTCATTGGGCGCTACAGCAAACCGAGTGATACCAATTTGGATGTGATTGGCACTGCAACGTTGTGGTTTGCGTATATGCTGCTGCGTAACGGCGGGGGTGAGCCATGATGAGCACGGGCGTTTGCCGCTGGGCGATCGGATTTTTGCTGACGTGGGTCAGCGCAGTGCCCGCGTGGGCTGACGACGTCGTTATCAAACGACACGTGACCGTCCGCGACCAAGCGTCACGTCAGTCAGCGGCACTCACCTACCCTGATATCGACACCAAACTCAAACTCCTGGACGATGGCGCCAAAGTGCATGGCTATTACCATGTGCTGTTGCCTGATGGCCGCGCGGGCTGGGTCTATTACACGTTTGTCCAGCGCTTCCCTGAAACTGCTGCAACGCCCCCAGTTGGCGTGACGTCCAGCGCCGTCATGGCCGTGCATTACATCAATGTTGATCAGGGCGCCGCTGCACTCCTTGAATTTCCCTGCGGTGATATATTGATCGACGCAGGCGGCCGCCGTGGTGACCAAGTGTCGTCGGATCACTTGATGGCGTACTTGGCCGCGTTTTTCGCACGGCGCCCTGACCTCAATAACACTATCAACGCCGTGTTTGTCACGCACACGCATGTTGACCACAATTCAAACTTAAAGCGCGTCGCGTCAACGTACCGTATCAATGGCTACGTCCATAACGGCCTCACTTATGGCTCAGGCAGTGCCAACGCCAAATGGATGCTCAGTTACGCACCAACGGCGACGCCCGCCATCAACACCGAAGCGGTGAGCGGTGAAGCCGTTGCCGCAGCTGGTACTAGCGGCATCACTGACGCCACCATTGACCCTATTGCGTGTTCTGGAGTCGATCCCAAGGTCCGTGTGTTGGCGGGCGGCTGGGGCGACAACCCCGGCTGGCCAGATGGTGACTTTGACAATGGCAACAACCACAGCCTGGTCATCCGCATCGACTTTGGCGCCTCATCGTTCCTGTTTACGGGCGACATGGAGGATACCGCGCTCGACACGTTGGTGGCGCGCTATGCTGGCACCTTTATGCTCGACGCTGACGTTTGGGCAGTTGGCCACCACGGCTCCTATAATGGCACTACCTCGTCGCTACTGGCTGCCGTCACGCCCAAAATTGCTGTCATCTCGATGGGCCCCTCCACCACGCAAGCGCAATGGACCGCCTGGGCGTACGGGCACCCGCGTAAGCAAGCCGTCATGCTGTTGGTCGACGCCGTTTCAGCCCGCCGCCTTACGCCCAAAAGCGTGACTGTCGCTGACAAAGTGAAACTGTTTTCCAGCTACACCATGACCAAAGCCGTTTACGCAACCGGCTGGGACGGTGACGTCACGGTCGGCGCGGATACCGCCGGTTCCTACAACGTCCAATTGGGGCAGTGAGCGCCCGCAAACGGGCGCAATCGCGCGTCGCAAACACATGGTATTTGACCACTTTTACACTGAGCTTTTCGCGACGTAGCGGCCGCAGAGTCGTTGCCACTACCGCGTGTTGCAAACTCTTCAGCGCACGCCCGCGCTCATAAAAACACAAACCAAAAAAGGAAAAAATTGCGTGGCCGCTCTCACTGTCCTGCACCTGTCTGATTTTCATTTCAGCTTGAAAAAATGGCCCGACGCTAGCCTGATCATCGACGGCCTAATCGTTGATCTAAAGGAACAGGCGAAGGCTAACTGGCGCGCTGACATTGCCATATTTTCCGGAGACCTTTTTCAGGCGGGCGGTGCTGATATGCCCGTCGCAGCGTTCGAGAAGGACGTGCTGAGCCCCGTGCTTGCCGCGGCCGGTCTGACGTTTGATGAGTTGTTTATTTGCCCTGGCAACCACGACATCGATCGCGAGTGGGTGCGGGCTAACCAACCGATCCAGGCGGGGCTGCTAACGCAACTGGGCAGCCGGGATGAGTTGAACAAGTTTGCTGACCAGCAACTAGCGACGCCGAGCGACGCATATTGGGGGCGGCTTGAAGCTTATTCAGCTTACAAACAAAAGTTTGCCGCCAGTCACCGTGTGGAATCGACGCCGTTCAGCGACGTGTACAAATTTACTACGGCGTCCAAGGTAAGCGTCGGGATAGCGTGTTTTAACACAGCATGGCTTTCCACCGGCGAGGAAGGCGACATCGATCGCGGCAAGCTGTTGCTACCGGAGCGCGCAATACACGCTGCGGCAAAAACGCTTACTGACTGCGCCATCAAAATTGCCGTCCACCACCACCCACTGGACTATTTGGCCGACTTTTGCAGATTTGACGCGCGGGCACTGCTGTTTAAAAATTTCAACGTCATTTGCTACGGTCATATGCACCAAGCAATGCCGCTGATGACTAGGTCATCCATTGGCGAAAACGTATCCAGTGAGGCTGGTGCGTTGTATACGTGGCGGCAATATTACAATGGTTATTGCTTTATCAGGGTCGACACCGACGCCCGGACGACAACGTTCAAGCACCGCAAATGGTTGGATAGCCCAGCTTATAAATTTGGGGCGGCGGAAGAATTATCGAACGGCGAGAGTGTGTTTCATTGGGGTAACGCACAGCAAGCAGCGATCGTCAGGGATCTAATTGACGTCAACAAAGTTTTTCGCCCATTCCTGGAAGAGCAGGCGAATGAACATATGTTGTCGTCGCACACGACGACAAGTGCACCCAATAGCTTTGAAGAACTGTACGTCCCCGTGCCCATTTCAGCGAAAACGCATGATGGGGAATCACCATTTGCTTCAGCTGAATATCTGTCCGTCGATTCGATCATCGAGCGCCCTGGCGTCCAAGTTGTCTTTGGCAACCGCGAAGCTGGCAAGACAACATTGGCGTACAGCATTGCGCTGACCGTCGCTCAAAGCGAAAAAGCGCCAATCAAGGCACCGATCATCATTGATTTGGAGAAAACCACGGCTGGCGCGAATGTTATTCAGCGCGAAGCGAAAAAGTGTTGGCGGTCGCGAATTTGCAGGACCGCTTGCAAACGTTTTTGACGGACGGGTCCTTGATCTTCCTGTTTGATAACTACGAGCCGGCGGACCGGCGGCGTTCGCAAATGATCCGTGATTTTGCGAAAAGCTACCCGAAGATCACCATTGTTTTGTTTGCTGATGAACGGGGAGGGCCGTTTCAGCGCAACACGCTAGAGAACTTGGAAGGAGAACCTCGCTCCCTTTCGCTGCACCCTCTGAAGCGTAAGGAGGTGCGAGAGCTCACCAAGCGTTGGCTGGCGCCTTCAGGGCTCTACAGTACGGAGACGTTCCACGCCGTCTTGCGTAAAATCCAGACGTCAGGGCTACCCACGACGGCATACGTCGTTTCAATGATCGCCTGGACACTTGAACGTCAAAACTTGAACGCAAACATCAACGAGGCGGCGCTGCTGGAAAGATTTGTCGATGCTATTTTGAACAAGGCGGATGCGAAGGAAGTCAACCGTGCGTCATTAGACTACACGATCCGTGAAAGCTTTCTCGCTGAGCTATCCTACAAGCTTCGTGAATCCGATCGCTACACCATGTCACTGGATGAACTTGACCAGGTCGCGGGCGAGTATGTGGCCGCTCGAGGGTGGACGACAAATGCGGCAAACTTTGTCCGAGACCTCATCAATACTGGGATTCTCATCGAGGTCGATGGTACCGTGGGTTACAGGTACCGTTGCCTGCGCGAATATTTCCTCGCCAAATATATCAACGAAGACGACGAGTATCGTGAGTTTGTCTACGCTGAAGCTAATTACTTGGACTTTGATCGTGAAATCGACATCCTAACGGGGCTGCGCCGTAAAGACAAAGCGCTCCTCGAAAAGCTAATCCGATACACTGACGCCCATGTGGCCGCCGGCCTTGACCCTTACGATCTTCAGGACTTTGACAATGTCACATTTCGCTTTGGCGCCGAGCGAACTCTGATGAAGCGCCCAGAATCGCTGAGTGACCTTGGGATAGATGATGAAATAATCGAAGGCGTGCTTGACACAGCGGACGAGGAAAATGGCCCGAAAGCGATTTCTGGTGATCTGGAAAACGGTACTAGGCCGCCCAACCGCAATAAGATACGTGACATGGCCACAACTTATTCAAGCATTACTCTACTTTCTAAAGTCGTGCGAAACAGCGAGCTCTTGACCGATCTCGAATTGAAAAAACGCGCTGTGTTGTCGTCAATCAGCCATTGGGGCGTTTTTATTGGGCATGTTGTTTCGAGCTTCGACAAAGCCATCGACAGTGAGGAGCCGGGTAGGGAGAGCCGTTACCTGGGTAAGCTGACCGATGAGCAGCGACAGTTTGTCGAACACTTTGTGAAAGTGATGTTGCCCTTGTTTCTTAGCGGCAGCATTCATAGCTCCCTGGGCACTGAAAAGTTGAGGGCCATATTTGAGAGTATCGTTGGTGATGACAGTGAGCCGTTGCTTGTCCGTTTGCTCACCGCATTTCTCCTAATCGATGTATCATTTTTGGATAGGAGCGAAGCGGCTGGCGAGATGATCAAACGCGTTGAGGCGTTCGCTAAAACACTCAATTCTAGGTTCGTGTCGGAATTGATCTGCGAGAAATTACTCTTTGTCTATTCCAGTCCCAATATTGGCCAATCCAATCGCGTGCTAATTGAGCGTTTCTATGCCGAGACCCAATTACGATTGTTCGGGATTAAGGCAGGTTCGCCGCGATATAGCCAAGGCAAAAGCGGCATCGTCAAAGAGATGCGGGAGAAGATCGCTGATGACGATACAGATGCTTAGCCGGAAGGCGTTGGGCGACACCGAGGATAGAGCACCGTGATCGAGAGGCGACGGATGTTTTCGAACCGTGCTCAACCCGGCCAACGTGGATCAGACAGTACACATCCGCATGTCGCCCACCATAGTGAAAAACCGGAACGAATGCCGTTCCTCGATCGCTTGCGCGCGCCCCAAAAAGTTTTCGAGCGTTAGCCCGTGCGTGGCGCAAGTCTTCGCGATTATGGCGTCATCAAGCAGCACGCCACCAACGCACCCCAGGGCCGCGATCGACCGCAGGAAATTGGCGTCCCTGTCGCACAAATGGTACAACGCTCCGGGCGACGACGGGAGGTCGGCCTCTGGACCGTCGATCGCCATCAACGCCCCACACCATTTGCGGTATAGCTTTTCCGCGCCCTCCTCGGCTTGCATGCGGTAATGTTCGCGCAGCACGTGGGCGCTACCATCCATAGGCAACGCGTGGTCGATCACTGTGCGCATCAACTCCTTGGCGCCCCGTGCTCGTTCCGTCGACACATCGACGTCGATGAGTCGTTCGCATTCTTCGTCCGTACCGTCTGCAAAACTCTTGAGCGTCACCCGCTCATTGTCCGCATAAACCGCAATGAAAACCTTTTGCGAAATGTCGGATTGAAGGACATCGATGGTGGCCCGGCCAACAAAGGGGCCAGGCTTTTCCGACTCCCCAAAATTCATGACGGGGAGTTCTTGGTCAGGGTTCAAGCGCGACAGCATTACGCGCTGATTAGCCAGGATCTGGATTTCCTCCGCAAAGCTGCCGACGCACATATAGTCACGACGGACAAAGTTATCGTGACACAGCTTGCTCATGGCGCTTTGCTGAGCGGTAAGCCCGTCGGCGCTATAGTCGATGAGCTCATTGATGCGTGCCACCATGCGGTCGAGCACAATGTGCGCCGCATCAGAGGCCATGCCTATTTGCGACACGTGCCATTGGACGGTGACGCCTGAAATGACGTAGTCGACTTGCTCGACCTGCGCGGCCGTCAGCGTGAAAAGCTGGGCAAAACGCTGTTGAAACGCCAGGAATATCGCGTTGATTGAATCCTTCTCAACGACCGCTTGGGTCGTGAAAGAGTTCATTTCTTTGTCCTCGTCGAGCAAAGTCGCAACCAAGTTAAAGTCGACGTAAAACCAGTGTATGAGAAAATGGAGGAAAAACTCCGAGTCCAGCAACAGGGGCGACTGGACCTGTCGATACAAAGCGAGTTGTAAGTTCTTGACCAGAAAATAGCCCGGCAAATAGCCGCCCGATTCCGTCGAAAATCCCTGCATCAGCAAGTTTTCCTTGCGTCGTTGCGATGACGGCTGCGCGCGGCCAGCCGCCAATACATATTCCAGGATGTCGGGGACCATTTTGGTTTCCCAATCCGGCACCGTTGCAGCAAACGCCGCCGCCACTTTGCGAAAGGTCGGAGACAAGCTTTTCGCTTGCCCCGGAAAAGCGTCAAACTCACCAAATAACGCAATGCCCTCAGCCAGCGGCCGCATGATGTGCAATACCGTCTCGACCCTTGCGATGTCCTCTAGGACGTCGTGATCATCATGGGCGGCGTTTTCGCCAAGAGCGAGGTGGTCGACCGCGCGCAGGAACGCTCTGTGATACAAATAGGAAATCGCAAACCCGACGGGCGTGCGAAAACATTGATAATGCAATGACTCATGAATGTATGAGTTGAAGCACGCCATTGGATAGCGGCCAGGCAAGAGCAGCCTTGAGCCATCGCGCGGGAACTCCAGGCCTGAGATCAACACAGAGTTGCTGATCGGGTCAGTGTTGCTGAGCTTGTCGCCCAGCCCCTCGTAAAGGGGCGTCACTTACACGCCGGCTGCATTGACAATGGCGCTTTCCGGCACCCTGAGCGCCTCAGCAATTTGCTTGATGACTTGCGCGTCCGGCGCTTCAGACGAGCGACGGTTGATCTTGAGGTACACGTCCATTTCAGTGCCGTCCGGGCGCCGGATCGTGACGCGGTATTCGACGAGTTCGCTTGCCGTTTTTTTCAGCGCCCAAGCCGTAAACGCTGCGATCGGGATGGGGGCGAGGGCGAGGATGACGATCGTCGCCAACTCATTGTGGCTGTCGTCGCCCTTGACGGGCTGCACCACCGTCAAATCCTGCGGCGGGACATCCGCGCTGAGTTCCGCGACGTCGATGAGCGACGCGTCGTGAATCACCATTGCATATGCGTGTTGAGCCATGTGTCCCCCTTAGTCGCTGTAATCATAGCAACTGCGCGCATTGGTGCGAGCAGTTTGTGGGAATGAAAATAGCAGCTTTGCCCCGTGTGCGCATTCAACCAATAAGAACATGACCAAACACAAGAGCGGCGTTGCGTCCATCACCGGCCACAGAGCCACTTAACCACCATCATCAAACATACTCCATATCGGAGACAATTGCTGGCCGGGACTCGCGTGATGGTTGATTGACCAATAGAATGCGCTGACCAGCATATGGAAAGCTCATGAATGAAACGCTTGATCTTTTGCTTCGACGGCACCTGGAACAAGTTGAATGAAACAACGCCTACCAACGTTGTCCTAACCGCGGCCAGCATTGAGCGCGTCACCCGCACGGGTACCACACAAATCATCCATTACGATGAGGGCGTTGGCACGGGCCGCATGGAGTATTGGACGGGCGGCATGTTTGGCGCTGGCTTGGTTGAGCATGTGCGCGCCGCTTACCGCTTCCTCATCTTTAATTATGACCCTGGCGACGAGCTTTACATTTTCGGTTTTTCCCGTGGCGCGTTCAGCGCACGCTCGTTCGTCGGCTTTTTGCGCCACGTTGGACCCCTGAGCCGCCTGCATGCTGGCTTGATCGATGAAGCGCTGAACCTCTACCGCCACCGCCTCGACAAAAAAGCAGGCGCTGACGCGGCGCTGCGCCAGTTCCGTGCGGACTATTCAAGCGGCGTGTGCATCGGGCAAGCTGATGACGACTGGCGCTGCGCCAACATTGCCAATTATGCGGCTGGCTCAGCGCCCACTATGGCCATCCGCTACTTGGGCGTATGGGACACTGTTGAAGCGCTGGGTGTGCCGGCCATTGCGCCGTTCAGCAACACGCTCAACCGCGAACACCGCTTTCATGACGCCACGCTTGACGCTTTTGTCGAAAACGCGCGGCACGCCGTTGCGCTTGATGAGCGCCGCGCGCTTTTCCCGTCGCTGTCGCTTGGTGACTTGAGCAGCTTGAACCAGGCGAGGGGCCACGCGCCTGATGATGAGGCGGCGCCGTACCAGGAGCGGTGGTTTCCGGGCGTCCATGGCTCAGTGGGCGGGGGCGGCGACATTAGGGGCTTATCGGATGAGGCGTTGTCATGGGTTCTAGGTGGCGCCAAAAAGGCGGGACTGCAGCTGGACACGGCGCGTGGCACGCGCATTGATGGCTTTCACCCTGACTGGCTGGCGCCGCTCAACAATGTCAGGGGTCCCGCATGGAGCGCAACGCAGCTCATTCACCGCGACCGCGCGGGGCCGCAACATTTGTGGCAATTATCCAGCAGCGCCGTGCGGCGGTGGCAAGCGCCAGCAGCGCAATTGCCTGACAACAAGCCCTATCGACCAAATAGCTTGGCTGCGGTGGGGAATGAGCTGGCGACGCTGCCGCCCTGGTCATTTTCGCCACCTGATGACGTGATTGACACTATTATGGTCAAAAGCGGTGACTCACTTAGCAAATATGCTGCAGAATATTATGGTGACCCCCTGAAATACCCGCTCATCTACAGCGCCAATTTGGACGTGCTTGATGACCCCAATGAGCTGTTTGCTGGACAAATGATCCGCATCCCGCGCGACGTCAGTGCACGTGACCCCGGCGGCCCGTCGCCCACGACTAGCGCCTAGGCCGCACACGTGAGTGACGTCGCGAGGTCGTTGAGTTCAGAGATGATCGCGTCAAGGTCAGGTCGGCCGCGCGTCGAGCACTGGTCGAATTGGGGTCGGCGGCGGGGCTAGCTTGAGTGGTGCGCTGGTATAGGTTGAGCGCGCCCGGAGCTCTACGCGATCTATCGCGTCATCCTCATAATCATGGTGTCCTCCCTGTTGCCCAAACTGGTGCGCTTACCCATTGAGACGGGCGAGGGACGAAATCTGTAAGCTGTGTCAGGAGAAGCGAGCAAATCGGCGCTCCGGCCAGGAGGAGCACTATTAATATTGAGCTAGTCTTGGCCACGTATTTTCCCAACACGTCCCCTTTCAAATACTGACAGCGAGGGCAAACCACTTTTCCCCGTGTGCACACGATTCGTTGATCTCCTACTTGCCTCGTCCACATCGGATAGTGGCCAAATCGTCTCCTCTGAACCGGCCAAGTAACGAACGCGTTCACCAGAAAGCATTCAAATTGGTGCGTTTTTCCCGAAGAATTTGCGACGAGTTGAGTGCTTTTGGGCTCAAATGACGTTGATCTGTCTCAAGAAATCCATACGCTTGAGACACTTACGGGGATGATCAATGAGTCGCGACACAAAGGCGCCAGCGAATGCCGGCGACGACGGGATAGTTGCGCTTGCAACGATCCTGGCGATGCACCGTATTGCCGTTGATCCGGCGCAGTTGCGCCATGGCCTTGGCCATTTTGATGTTACTTCTGCTGACGATCTACTGAGACTCGCCAAACGCCAAGACGGTGTGCGGGCCAAACGCCTAGACGCCAATTTCGAACGATTGTCGCGCATCCCGCTTCCTGCCCTTGCTGTTGGGTCAGAAGGATGGTTCGTCCTAGGACGCGTTGTCGATGGCGTGGCGCTGATCCAGCGGGAAGGAAGGGCCCCTGAACGGCTAGATCGCAGTCAGCTTCAAGCAATTTGGTCGGGCACGCTGATCCTTATCACGACAAGAGAAGGAGTCGGCGGTGCAGCTGGGCGGTTTGATATCAGTTGGTTCATTCCACAGGTCGTGCGTTATCGCCGGCTCATCGGCGAAGTTTTGCTGATTACGCTTTGCATTAATTTGCTCGGATTAGCCGCGCCGCTCTTTTTCCAGAACGTGATCGACAAGGTTCTTGTTCACAATACGCTTGCCACGCTTCAGGTTCTGTCGGTCGGCTTTGTAGCCGTTTCGCTTTGGGAAGTGGTTTTCGGCTGGCTGCGTACGCGTCTTTATTCCGAGACCAGTCAGAAACTGGATGTGGAGCTCGGCGCAAAGTTGTTTCGTCATCTGCTAGGTTTGCCCCTCGCTTATTTCGAGGCACGTCGAGTTGGCGACACTGTAACGCGTGTCCGTCAGCTCGAATCGATCCGTGAGTTCCTGACCAACGCTTCTCTATCGGTGTTGGTCGACCCCGCGTTCACGATCGTTTTTCTTATTGCGATGTGGATCTATTCGCCGCTCCTTTTTGGCATCGTGGCGCTGACGATTCCGGCTTATGCTGCCGTCTCGTTGTTGGTCACCAAACCACTGCGCCGCCGTCTCAATGAGAAGTATGAGCGTGGCGCCGCTAACAACGCGCTGCTGGTCGAGAGCGTGTCCGGCATGCAGACCGTCAAAGCAGCGGCCGTCGAACCGCAATGGCAGGAGCGCTGGGAGAAACAACTCGCCGGCTACAGTGCTGCTAACCAGCGCGTTATCAACCTCGGCAATTCCGGTAGCCAGGCGGTACAGCTAATCTCTAAGTTAAGCCTAGCGGCGATCCTTTATTTTGGCGCTGGGCAGGTGATTGCTGGTGCCATGACAGTGGGGGGCCTCGTCGCCTTCAACATGTTCGCGCAGCGCGTGTCAGGTCCGGTCATACGGATGGCGCAGCTATGGCAAGATTTTCAGCAGGTTCGGTTGTCGATTGAGCGGCTTGGTGATGTGCTCAACGCGCCGGTTGAGCCGGGCATCGGGTCACGCGTCGCGCTGCCGCAGTTGAAAGGTGCGATTCGCTTCGAGGGCGTAAAGTTTCGCTACGGTCTGGAAGGCCCAATGACGCTTGATGACATCAGCCTCGACATTCCGGCTGGGGGCACGCTCGGCATCGCTGGGTCATCAGGTTCCGGCAAATCGACACTGACCAAGCTGCTGCAGCGGCTATACACGCCAGTCGCTGGTCGTGTTCTGATCGATGGCGTGGATATTGCGCAGATCGACCCCGCGTGGCTGCGACGTCAGATCGGCGTAGTGCTTCAAGAGAATCTGCTGTTCAACCGAACGATCCGCGAGAACATTGCGCTCGCCAACCCAGCGATGCCGCTCGAGCGGGTGATGGCAGCGGCACTGTTGTCTGGCGCCCATGACTTCATTCTTGCTTTGCCGCAGGGCTATGACACGCTGATCGAGGAGCGCGGTGTCAATTTATCGGGCGGTCAGCGCCAGCGCATTGCGATTGCTCGCGCGTTGGTCACCCAGCCGCGCATCCTGATTCTAGACGAAGCAACGAGTGCGCTGGACGCTGAGAGCGAAGAGATCATCCAAAAGAACTTAAAGGCCATGGCACGTGGTCGCACAGTGCTGATCATTGCTCACCGCTTGTCAGCGATCCGGCAATGCGACCGCATTGTCACGCTCGAACGGGGGCGCATTGTTGAGATTGGCACCCATGACGAGCTGTTACGCGCGGGCGGCCGCTATGCCGGGCTGCATCGCCGGCAAATGGGTGTCATTGATGGAGCAGCGGCATGAACGCGATTACGCGCAATTGGCAGATCGTCCGCGATAGCCTTGCTGATGATCGCTGTCGGAAATCGTCGCTCCTCGGCACCGACCAGCACGATTTCCTTCCGGCAGCACTTGAGATCATCGATACGCCGGTATCGCCCACCGGTCGTATCACTGCATGGGTGCTGATGATTGGTTTGGGGGTCACGGTCCTCTGGTTGGTGTTCGGCAGGATCGACGTGGTCGCTTCAGCGCCGGGGAAGTTAATCCCGGTCGATCGTGTGAAGCTGATCCAGCCGGCGGAGCCGGGCGTAGTGCGGGCTATCCTCGTGCGCGATGGGGAGCGCGTGAAAGCCGGACAAGCGCTCGTCCAGCTCGACCCTACAGTATCGACGGCAGAAGCGACACAGGCTGCAAAGGCTCTGGAAACTTCATTGCTCGACGTAGCACGGGCGCGGGCAGTGCTGGCAGTTCTGGATGGCGGCACACTGACGTTTGTTGCACCGCCAGGCACACCGGGCGATATCGCATCCACGCAGGCTGCGCTTGCGCGCGCGGAACTTGCCGACATCCAGGCAACGACGAGTGGAAATGTCGCCAAACGCGATGCCGCAGCGTCTGCGCGAGATGAAGCGCGGGTACAGGCGGCGAAGCTCGCTGAGACACTACCGCTGCTAGATGAACAGATATCGGCGAACGAGCAGTTGTCAGCAAAAGGCTATGTCTCGAAGCTTAAAGTAATCGAGATGCGGCGCCAGCGGCTTGGGATCGCGCGCGACCGGGACGCAGCGATCATTACTGCTCGACGATCTGAATCTGACATGGCGGCCGCGCAAAGCGCAATCGTCCAGGCGACATCGGAGGCGCGCACGCGCATTCTCGGAGATCTTGCGAAAGCAGAATCGGACGCGCGGCTACGACGAGAAGAGGTTGCAAAAGCGACCCAGAAGTCGAGTTTGCAAACGTTGGTCAGTCCAGTGGATGGCGTCATCGCCCAACTCGCTGTGCATACGGTTGGCGGCGTGGTCGAAGCGGCCAAGCCGATCATGATTGTCGTGCCGGTAGGCGGCACGGTGATCGCCGACGTCAAAATACCAAATCGCGACATTGGGTTCGTACGCGTCGGGCAAGGCGTCGCGCTCAAGTTGGAGGCTTTCCCGTTCACCCGTTACGGCGCACTGAGGGGTAAGGTCGAGAGCATCGCCTCCGACGCTGTCGAGGATGACAAACTTGGGCTGGTGTATCCGGCTCAGATTTCGATCGACGCAGTTCAGCCTGGTCTCCGGTCAGGAAAACTCAAAGCGGGCGTAGGCATGCAGATCACGGCCGATATCCG
Organism: Sphingomonas panacisoli; assembly: GCF_007859635.1. NCBI lineage: Bacteria > Pseudomonadati > Pseudomonadota > Alphaproteobacteria > Sphingomonadales > Sphingomonadaceae > Sphingomonas > Sphingomonas panacisoli. The sequence continues at coordinate 438,850 of NZ_CP042306.1, forward strand.
CACTGGTCAACGGAGTCTGCTCTCATACCTCATTAGCCCCATCGACGAGGCATCTCAAGAGGCTGGGAGAGAGAGATGAGTGTGCGTACGGTGTTCCCGACAATATCGAGAATTAGCGAAAAGGATTAGCAATGCGACAATGGCTGCTCCTCACATTACTAGCAACGTCCTGTACGAAGCTTGGGCTTAGTTGCGAGGTTCAGAGCCTAGAACCCTCCAAGCTAATCCTCCAGGTTGCCGACCGAGTTGCGTTAGAAAGTCGTACAAATTTAGACGGCGATCAAATATCATATTATTCCGGATCGCAGCTTCTTCAGCAAAATCCTAATTGCTGCATCGTAATACCTTACAAAAAATTCGCGAACGTTAAAGACATCTCTTTTCCTCAAAAAGAATTTGGGGTCCAAATGATCTATAAAAAATATAAAAATAGAGAAAATCTTTTCTTATTATTCGCCCATTTTGAAAACTGTCCAACTGTATTCGAGTCTAGTGGATATAGGATTACTGCGAAACAATACCAAAAAATGAAGGAGAATGACCGTGCCTACTGAACCCGTCACTCCCGAAATGCTGCTTCGTAGATTCCTTTACGGTGTCAACGAAACGCCAGATTTGCTAACCGATCGGCTTCGTGACCTCGCCCCCACGGCATCGATTTCCATCGGAGAAATAAACTCCGACACCTACTTAGCTTCATATGGCCGATACATAAATGCGGCCTACTTTCCCTTCGTACAGGACTTCTTTACAGGTGCTAAGACTCTCTCAGTTGGAACACATACCGTCGCTCAGTTGCAATCGACGTATGGCGCGAGTGAGTTCCTGTACACACTCTCAAACGCCAACACCGACGTTGGGAGTTCAGATTTCTTTCTTCGCGCGTTCATGTTTGGTCATGCTGACTTTCATCTATCGCCGGATACGCAGTTTGTAGTCGATACAAATGGTGATCTTCATATCGAGAATATGAGATATATTCCTGATGTCGATAATTTCGACTTTGATTCAACCGGCCCAACGGCCATTTACGATGCTGTGTTCGCCAAACCCGAAATCGACCCTTCATCGATAGGTAGGCAGATCACATGGACCTACTCGGATCCGACCATTGTCCACAATGGCTATTACGCTGCCAATTATGCAGCCAACGTCTTAAATAACTACAATATTACATCTAACAGTATTTATGCCGGCGCGATAATACTGTCTCAAAGCTTTGGATATTTTAACCAATGGAAGTCGGAGGGAGTTTACGAGAACTTCCGTGACAACAAAACAATTATATACGACGGCTTGGGGACGAACGTCGTAGTTGCGGATATCACATCCTTGCACGGATCAATCTTGATCGGCGGTGACGGCAATGATCAGCTCATTGGCGCTCATTATGACGACGTATTCTATGGCGGTGACGGAAATGACACGATCAAGCCTGGACTGGGCTCAAGTGAGCTATGGGGTGGTGATGAGGAATCAAAGCCAGAATATGAAGATACGGACACGGCGGATTATACCGGTCATAGTGCCATAGATATTACGTTCGACAATAGTGGAGAGAAGCTTTCGCTGAAGGTCGCGCATGATGGTGCAAACGATACACTGCATTCCATCGAGGTGATCAAAGGTACGCCGGCGACCGATCATGTAAAAATAATAGGCTCAATCCCGACCGCGACTATGCTTACCATTGACGCGGCCGGTGGCCAGGGTCCGAATCCGCTAGATACGATCAATTTGGCGAAAGCGGACAATGGCATTCACGTCAGTATCGCAAACGATGGTACGGGCTACATCCATGATAAAACAACGGAAGGCGATATTCTCCTCGCAGGCTTCAATACGCAAATTATTGGCTCTGCATTCGACGATGTCTTTGATGACGACGCGGTCGGCGCCAAACACATAGATGGCGGCTATGGAAACGACACGATATCAATCACAGGAGCCAGCGACGACTCACTACTCCTCGGTGGTGCGGGCAATGACACCATCACGGGCGGAGACGGGAACGATGTCCTCGTAGGTGGTGCTTACGCCTATGGCGCATATAGCGACACCCTGAACGGCGGCGGTGGTAACGATATGCTTATCGGCAGTGGCGCCAACGATATCTTCGATGGCGGCGACGGCTATGACTATATTCGACCGACCGCAATCCCAGGCACAACGTTCGGTCTGGCGACCATCACGGGTGGGGCTGGCGATGATGTGATCAACCTGCGCGAGGGCGGTGATCACTACAATGGTATGTATCATTACGGCGCCGCCCCAACATTGAATTTCGGGGCGAATGACGGTCACGACACTGTTCTCACAGCATCGGGTGGAGACGTCTTTACGGCATACGATAACGGCGTCTTGAACGACCACGGTGCCGACGGGATTGTGGTGAAACTCGATGGGCTATACGCGTCTGATATCGACATCATATGGGATGTCACGCCACAGCCTGAGCCCTTCTTCGGACTCGGCTTCAATGGCAATGGGGATCTTGCAATCGTCGTCAAATCGACGGGCGCATCCATCTTCATCGAGGACGTCAATGGGAGTGCGACGTTCGGGAATCAGAGTTCTTCGAGTAATCACTTCGGTGTTACCATCTTGGACGGCGCCGGCAACGAGATCTGGATACCGAGCTTTCCAGTTCAATACGGCGACCTAAGTTCGTACCGTGGCGGGGAAGCAGCTTATTTCGATGCCGCGGCACTGTCGAGCTCTGAGAGCACCGGAACGTCGGGGGACGACGTCATGTCGGGTGGTCGTGGTGATGATGATTTGTCTGGCGGCGACGGAAATGACGTATTCGTGAGCTCTCCAGGCAACGACGTGATAGATGGCGGCGACGGATCTGACACGCTGCAGCTTCTGGGCGCACGCGGCGATTATACAATCACAGCTTCTGGTGCTGCCACGCTCGTGGAGGGAAACGCTTACGACGTCGGCACGCTGACGCTTACCTCGATTGAAAATATTCGCTTTGAATCTGATGATGCGACTTACACGTCACAAGATCTGTTCGGTTACTATGGGACGGCTGGAGACGATGTGCTGCTAGGCAATGCGCTCGGCACAAACTTCTATGCTCTAGCTGGTGATGATCAAATCAGTCCTGGGATTGGCAACGATGTGGTCGATGGTGGAGATGGCGAGGACGAGGTTGTCCTCGCCGCGTCGTCGGCGAACAGTTCCGTAAGTCGAGAACTCGACGGCAGCATCAGTGTGTACGACCCCGCGAGCGGAAGTTACGATATCCTTTGGAATGTGGAGAAAGTTACCTTCCTCGGTGACAGCACCACGATTGATGTCGGGGACCTGCCGCCACTCGGGACGTCGGGCAACGACACTATCACGGGGACCGCGCGCGGTGAGACGCTTTATGGGCAGGACGGTGACGACCAAATCTATGGACTGGGCGGCAACGACCATCTCAACGGCGGAGCCGGCGACGACCTTCTGGACGGCGGAACCGGTAACAACGGGCTAGATGGCGGCGATGGCAATGACACACTGATCGGCGGCGCTGGTCAGGATTCCATGTATGGAGGGGAAGGCTCCGACACCTACATCGTTGGCGACGCGTATGGCGCGTTCGCTGACACCGAAGTCGGCGATTATGGTGACTATGGCAATTTTGTCGACCATGACACGCTTGCTCTTGGTGATGCGACCTACTCCTTTGCTGCGGATGGCGATCGCGTAATAATTACGAACACCGCGACGCTTCACACTGTCACACTCGCAAACCAGCTCAGCGGGTATGGCGTGGAATCGATCGAGATTGGCTCGAATACCGTTCTCGACCGGGATGACATTCTGGACCTGATCCCAGTCAACGTAATCAGCGGAACTTCTGGCGATGACCAGATCTCCGGCACGAATGTGAACGACGATATAGCTGCTGGCGCTGGGAACGATTACATCCAAGAATCCACCGGTAACGACGTCTATCGGTGGAATGTCGGCGATGGTGACGACTATATTGCCGGCGGCGACAGCAACGATGGATACAATTCCGTTGTTCTGGGCTCAGGGATAGCGACCTCGGACGTCACCGTCTCCTTCACAGACTTCTTCGAGCAGAGCGTCCTGCTGAGCTTCGCCCAGGGCGGATCGATAACTCTCGAAAATATCAACGGGACAGATCAGAACGTTGATGAGGTCGAATTTGATGACAATACGGTGTGGGACCGGTCGACGTTGATCGGGATGGCTATGGACAATTCTGGTGGCGGCGGTGGCGGCCCTCTTGGATTGGCCGCGAACAGCAAAACAGGATCATTCCCGGCACCTCACTACCGTGTTGATCACAACGCGGTGGTGAGCCGAACGCCGGTCGCTAATTCCGACGTAGCGCTCGACGATTTCGATTACATGGGCACTGCAAGATGGGCGATCTCAAAGTTAAGTGGCTATGACGAAATGGTGGCTCGAAAATCTCGGATCGCGGCTGGCGTGTCAAACAGGCCGTTTTCGGGAACTGACATAGCCGTATCTGTCGCTGGGAATCCATCGGTCAACCGGAGCGCAAACCTCTTGGCTGAGGCAATCTCGACGTTCGATCCAACTGCTGCGGGTGGCTTCAGCACTTCTGAGGACAAAGGCGCACCCGATAACTTTTGGTTGTTTCATCAAAACGGATCGCTCGAGTCAAAATCCAGCTTGGCAATGATAGCCTGAGTTGATCCTGCCTTCGCAGTGGAAGCCCGGACCGCTCTTTGCCGGTCCGGGCTGCCCTTTTCACATTCTGATCCCCAGCCCTCTGCTTCGGCCGCATTCTACGATGTCGGCAAGTTGCTGCCCCACGCAGCGATCATTCACGGGGAGGCCAAGCTGAGCTCTGCAGTTGCGTAAGATTGATTCTAAAGTGTGGCCCGAACTCCCGCTGACGACGCTGCAGACCAAGTTGTTTGAGAAAATCCCGACTTCAGAGGGGTCGCTTAGCCGGCGGAATGGCAAGACGCGTGATCCGACGACCCACTGTCCGAAGGGTCGTGTGACCGACGCGAACAAATCGATTTGGACATTTGTTGCAAGAGAGCTGAAAGGCTCAAGGGGACGATTTGGGAATTCCCTCGTCGTCCCTGGCGTCGAGCTGCATCTTTCGAACGGCCCTTCGATTTGCTTTCGTCTGCGCCTTAGGCCGTGATTTGGCGGGCTTCGCGGTGCTAATCGCTTTTCGGGGTTTTGACGCTTCCAAGTGAGATCGAAATTGAGCTACCGCCGTCTCCAATAGGTCTTGGCAATATTCCCACCGTTCCTTTGGCTTCCTTGTGCCATGCACGTAAGTTGGTGATGCTTTTGGGAAGACTCTGTGTAGGTACTCTAACGAAAATCGTGCCGCTTTTGTATAATAATTAAACGACCATTCGCGCATCTGCTTGTCATTCGCATAAACTATTGAATTATCCTCTATGACCTTTTCGAGAAATGCGAATCCGTCATTAAACACGGCCGATCTTTTTCCAGTCTTATCAGCTAGAAATACAGCTCGCCAGAGCGAAAAAGACACGGAGATTAATTCCTGAGCGGCATAGGAATACCGCCCTGTCTTCCACGTCTTCTCGTGATCCCTGAGGAGCAATCTCAGCTGTAACGCACACAGTTGGTTGCGATGCCGATTTACAACGAGCCATTGAAAGTGTTCTGTTCTGTCGACTCCCTCTGCCATCCTCCACTCCCTTTTTTGAAACGCTATGCGCACTCGGCGCGAGGCGGAGTTCTTTGGCGCCCGCGCCAGGGCCAGCTCGATACCACGCATCGCAACAGAGAAAGAGGTAGGCGGAAGAGACGACACCAATTTGGATGCATTTAATTGACGTAGACATCTTTGAGATATCTCGCAGCAATCATGCCTCGACCCGTGTTAATTTGCGGCTTTTCCACTCAGTCTGAGTGGCGTTACGCGTGGCCGCTAACGGCGGTAGGGTTCACAGGCAATGCCGTCATTGTCGCCGTCCATTTCCGGGCGGTAGCCTGGCTCACCCTTGTAAATGGGCGCAGCGCCCGCGCGGCGCGCTTCATCGCACCCCGCATAATATACACTGTTTTCCCGCGCCGCTGTCGCTGTTGGGCTTTCGGTTAGCCCGCGCCATGCCAAGCGGGCAGGGCGCTCAAACACAATACTGGCGGCGGCAAGCGCCATGCCAAACACAGCCGCGCGCGTCAACGTGACGATCGTCTTGCGTCGCGCCTCGCGGCGGTAATGCTTTCCCAACCGCACTGGTTGAGCGCGAAATGGCTTTTTGAAGCCCATGTCTTAATCATAGGACATCGGCGTAAACGTGTCATAAAAGTTGGGCCCGTCATGGACCGTTCCTTTGCCGCCCCGTTGTCGCTACTAAACTACTGAACGGTGGGCAAAATGAGGGGATCACGTGGAGGGGCAAAATCGCGTGGAAGTGCCTAAGGCAAAACCACGGCCACGCGGTCGGCGTGGATGGGCGTTTTGGTTAGTAGCGGCAGTTGTTGCTGTCGCTGCCTGGAACGCGACAGTCACTGTACCGGTGATGACTGCGCTATCCGGCGAAAAGCATCTGACGGTAGCATACCGCCGCTGGCTGATTAGCCCCAATGACATCGTCTTCGACGTGTGGCGCTTAGCCCCCGACGGCAGCATGGCGGACATGGACCGTCAGCTATTCAAAGCGGCTGAAGCGCTCAAAGGGCGCCCGTTCGATCACGTGGTGTTAGCTTATCACGGTGTGGGACGGTTTATGATTGATGGCGCTCACTTTGGCGTAATTGGCGACAGTTGGTCGTATCAAAATCCAATATTCATCGTCCGCACGCTGCCTGAAAATGTGAGCGACATGACCGGCAAACCCGCATTCGAAACGTGGACCGGCGGCTTGTTGGGCGTCGTCTCGCAGCAGATGGAAGATCACAACAAGTTGCATGAGCAATGGTATTTACGCGCTGAAGCGGGTTTGACGCCGTAGCGTTTTAAGGGGGCGGGGATGTTTTGTTCGCAATGCGGCAAGGGGATTGAGGACGATTCCCGGTTTTGTCGGTGGTGTGGCGCCGTGCAGGTCCCCCGCACCGTCGATAGCCGGAAAACCCTGGCCAGTGACGTCGTTGGTTCAGCGGCACCGGATGACCTGGCGCCTATTAAGCCTTGGTGGAAAAAGGAACCGGTCATCGCGATCGCGGCGGTCGTGGCATTGATCGTCCTAGTATCGATTTTTTCGAACGGTGGGTCCAAGTCGTCCGGATTCGACTCAACCATTTCGTCAGACACTGCAAACCTCACCGCGACAGGGGACGGCCCGGCGCCGAAGCCCAGCACTCCGAATGCCAACTGGGATTATTCCAGCGACGTCGATAAAGTGCGGGGTGGGACGACCTTTTACGCGACTACCACAAGCACCAATTCGATTTCGCAGTCCGCGCCATATGACGGCTTAACGACGATGAGTTTGATGGTGCGCAAGTCGCCTGCCTATGGGACGGACGTTTTGCTTACCATTAGCTCAGGGCAAATGATGTGCCCGTCGTATGAGGGGTGCAGCGGGACCGTCCGGTTCGATGATGGGAAAGCGCAGCGCATCAGTTTCAATGGCCCGGCCGACAGCAGCAGCGAAGTCGTTTTCGTGGTGGGCGCGAAAGCCTTTTTGGAGAAGCTCAAGAAAGCCAAAAAGGTCGTCATTGAGAAGACATTGTACCAGGCGGGAAGTCCGCAGTTTGAATTTGATGTCGCCGGTCTGAAATGGGACCACTGACAGCGTGCTCGCGCGGGCGCGACATTGCGATTGTCTAATCGAAGACGCTAGCAAGGCCTTGAGCGATTGGCTCATGATAAAATCGATGGCGCCTGCGCGGGAGCGGCGCTGTATCGACTGGGGAGTTTTGATGAGACTACTGTACGCGGCCGCGTTAGCGGTCATGTTACTATTTGCACATCCCGCCTTCGCTCGCGATTGGCCCAAAACGGCCGGTTGGGATGTCATCGAGGGCGACGACTATTGTAGCATTCACATGGAATTTGAGGGCAAGGGTGCGACGGAGCTCTCACTCCTGCTCAAGACCGACAACGATATAGTGTTGGGTATGTCGAATAGCGGCTGGAGCATTGCCGACGATCAGCAGGAAGACCTCACGTTCGGCGTGAATGGGACGGTCTTTAGCGGAGGAAAGTCTGTAGGCATCGGGGACGTCGGTGGCAAAAAAGCCTTTGTCACATCATTCGAAAGCGACTTTCTCCAAAACTTTGCCGCCTCGTCGTATCTAATCGTGCGCAAAGGGGACGTACTCGTCGATAATCTGTCCCTCAAGGGTAGTGCGGCGGCGTTGGTCGTGGCCAAACGGTGCCTGGCACTACTCAAGCGTGACATTGCGGCGGCCGCAGCTGAGAAGCGTCGGTTTGATAATATTGCGGATGACCCGTTTGCTAAGAAGGATGCCGGCGGAAGTGCCACCGCGGGTATCGGCGGCGCGAAATCGGACGACGCGCCGGTGCCCTTGGTGTCCCCAACCAACTGGTTTCCCTTTGACTCCTATCCCGCTGCAGCCAAGCGGGCGGGGGCGCAAGGTCGGGCAAGTTGGGAAGTCGATGTCGATGAGGGTGGACGCGCAACAGCATGCCGCATCACGGCATCAACGGGCAATGCAGATCTAGACGCGACAACTTGCCGATTAGCCCTGAGAAATGGGCGTTTCAAAATTGGGGTTGCTGGCAAATATCGCGGCTCAGCAAACTGGACGCTGAACGACGAGTAATGCCGGCAAGTCGCAAGGGCGGTCTCAACCTAAATATTACCGGCAGCTGGCTACTTCGCTCTATGGGAGCCCTAGCGTTCGATCCGGCTCTCGAGTCCGCGCCTCGATAGCCCTGCTATCGGCGCGTTTGGAAACGCGCCGTCGCGAAGATGCGTCGCCACACTCGACGCGGGAGGGATCGTTGTTGGAAACGCTTTTTGGACGCCCACAACCGTGTCGCCAGCGCAATCCTCAGCGACTTTCTTTCAGCAGCTCGTGTTTTGCCCTCTGGGATTGCGCGGCGATTCGCGAACCGACAGTCGCGTGCACCCTGCCAAAATCCTGCGCTTCTTGAGAATGCCTGCGCGACACATAGCGCGCCGAATATATTGGTGCTTACTCGGTGCTTACAAAGACCATTTTGAACAGCTCGGGCGCGCCCGAAAATCCATCTAACTGATTGATTTTGTTGGTCGGGGCGACAGGATTCGAACCTGCGACCCCCACACCCCCAGTGTGATGCGCTACCAGGCTGCGCTACGCCCCGACCGGTCCCGTCAGCGACGCTCACGGGGAGGGGCGCCTCTAGGCCTTAGACGGGACCGATGCAAGCGCGCGGATATGTTGCGTGGGCGGCGTCATGGTGATAGCGCGCGGCGCTTGACGCCGGGCAGCCCGTTTCGGGCACATTCCGGCTTACGCCCAATTCAGGACGACCATGTTCATTCCTTCCGCTTACGCCCAAACCGCTGGCGCCGCCGGCTCTTCGGCTGACCCCTTTGGTGGGTCGATGCTGTTCTTCGGCCAGATCCTGTTGATCGGCGTGGTGTTCTATTTCCTGATGATCCGACCGCAACAGCGGCGCGCGAAGGAACTTCGGACGGCGATCGATTCGCTGAAGAAGAACGATCAGGTGATCACGACGGGCGGCATCCTGGGTAAGGTGGTCAAGGCCGGCGACGTCTATGTCGAGGTCGAAGTGGCCCCCAACGTCAAAGTACAGGTCGTCAAGGGTGCGATCAGCGAAGTGATCAGCCCGACCACCGCCAAGCCGGCGAACGACTGATGCTGGATTTCCCGCGTTGGAAGGTGCTGTCGATCATCGGCTTCCTGGCCGCTCTGTGCGCGCTCGCCATTCCCAGCTTCCTGCCCGAGGAAACGGTCAAGAACTGGCCGATCCATCCCCGCATCAATCTGGGCCTCGACCTTGCGGGCGGCAGCTATCTGCTGCTGGAAGCGAATTCGGACCAGCTGATCCAGTCGCGGTTGGCGCAGAAGAAGACCGAGGTCGCGACCGACATGCGCCGCGGCAAGATCGGTATCGGCGACATCTCGACCGACGGCGGCAAGATCACCTTCATGCTGCGCGACATCAGCCAGCTGGAGGATGCGCGTCAGCTGTTGTCGCAGAAGACCACCGGCGTCGGCACGACCGGCCAGCGCGACTGGGACATCGCGGTCATCAACGGATCGACGTTCGTGCTGAGCCAGACCAAGGCCGGCATCGACTATGCGATCGACAGCGCGATGGACGGCGCGACCGAAGTCGTCCGCAAGCGCATCGACGCGCTCGGCACGCGCGAGCCGACGATCATCAAGCAGGGCACGACGCGCATCGTCGTCCAGGTGCCCGGCCTGCAGGATCCGACCGCGCTGAAGGCGCTGCTCGGCAAGACCGCGACGCTGCAGTTCAAGCTGGTCGATACCAGCGCGGACGGCACGCAATTGGCCAAGGGTATCGCGCCCATCGGCGACCAGATCCTACCCTATCCCGCCGCGGCCGGATATCGCGCGCCGTTCATCAGCAGCACGCCCTATACCGGCCCGACGCTCAAGATCGGCGACGCGCCCTATACCGGCCCCGTCATCGCGGTGCGCAACGAAGCGATCATCACCGGCAAGAACCTGACCGACGCGCGTGCCGAAACCGACAGCGACAATCCCGGCGCCTGGGCGGTCGGTTTTCAGTTCGATACCGAGGGCGGGCGCAACTTCGCCAAGACGACACAGGCGAATGTCGGCAAGCCGTTCGCGATCATCCTGGACGACGCGGTCATCTCCGCGCCGAACATCCAGACGCCGATCCTCGGGGGCAGCGGCCGGATCACCGGCGGCTATGATGCGAAGGGCGCCAACGACCTGGCGATCCAGCTCAAGTCGGGCGCGCTGCCCGTGGCGTTGAAGGTGGTCGAGGAATCGAGCGTCGGTCCAGACCTCGGCAAGGATTCGATCCATGCCGGCATCAAGGCATCGATCATCGCGGTCGTTTTGGTCGTGTTGTTCATGCTGGTGACCTATGGCCGCTTCGGCGTCTATGCGAACTGGGCGGTCGTCATCAACGTGATGGTGATCATGGGCGTGCTCGCGCTGATCAATGGCACGCTGACCTTGCCGGGCATCGCCGGCTTCGTGCTGACGATCGGCACCGCGGTCGATGCCAACGTGCTGATCAACGAGCGTATCCGCGAAGAGCGGCGGCGCGGGCGCAGCGTGATCCAGTCGGTCGAGCTCGGCTACAAGGAAGCCAGTCGCACGATCTTCGAGGCCAACATGACCCACGCCATTTCGGGCGTCATCATGTTCCTGCTCGGCTCCGGCCCGGTGAAGGGTTTCGCGGTCGTGCTGCTGATCGGCATCGCGACGTCGGTGTTCACCGCGGTCACCTTTACCCGGATGCTCGTCGTCCTCTGGCTGCGGAAGAATCGTCCGCAGACCATCAATATTTAAAGGCCGACGGACATGCGCCTGCTCAAGATCATTCCCGACAACACCAATATCGACTTCGTCAGGTTGCGTTATTGGGCGTTCGGCCTGACGACGCTGCTGACCTTGGCGGCGATCGCGTTGGTGCCGCTGAAGGGGCTCAATATGGGCGTCGATTTCGTCGGCGGCCTGATGATCGAATACAAAGTTCCAGACCCCGCCCAGCCTCGACACCGTGCGCAGCTCGGTCGATCGGCTCGGGCTCGGCGACGCGCAGCTGCAGCAGCTGGGCGAGGCCAATCGCCTGTCGATCCGCCTGCCGGTGCAGAAGGGCGGCGAGGACGCGACCAACATCGCGGTGACCAAGGTCACCAACGAGCTGACCAAGGATTTCCCGGGATCGAGCTTCCAACGGCAATCGACCGTGTCGGGCAAGGTGTCGGGCGAGCTGGTCCGCAACGGCCTGCTTGCGGTCGCGCTGGCCGTGATCGGCATCTGTCTGTTCGCGATCTTCCGCTTCGAATGGCAGTTCGGCATCTCGACCGGGGTCGCGATCCTGCACGACGTGCTGATGACGATGGGCTTCTTCGCGCTGACGCAGTTCGAGTTCGACCTCAACATCGTCGCCGCCGTGCTGACCATCATCGGCTATTCGATCAACGACAAGATCGTGATCGACGACCGCATCCGCGAGAACATGCGCCGCTATCGCAAGATGGACATGCGCGAGATCATCAACCTGTCGGTCAACGAGACGCTGCCGCGCACCGTGATGACCTCGCTGACGATCCTGCTCGCGCTGGCGTCGCTGCTGATCTTCGGCGGGCACGTGCTGCGCGGGTTCACGGCGGCGATGATCCTGGGCGTGTTTGTCGGGACGTATTCGTCGATCTACGTGTCGTCGTCGCTGCTGATCACCTTGGGCCTGCGCGCCGAACCGATCGCCACCACGGGCAAGCCGGGCAAGGAAGCGATCGACGGCGCCGAGCGCGTCGGCTGATGCGGATCGACCGGACCCGCGCCGACGGGCCGGTCGTCAGCGGATTGTCGAGCGGCGGTTTCCGCGTCGACGACAATGTCTATCGCGCGCTGGCGATCACGCCCGAGCGCGCCGACGAATGGTCGCCGCCCGCCATCGGTGAATTGACCGAGGCAGCGCTGGTGTCCGTTCTCGCGATCGACCCACAGCCCGAATTCCTGCTGCTCGGTACCGGGCGCGCGCTGATCCGTCCGCCGGTAGCGTTGGTCCGCAGCCTCGAGGCGCGCGGAATCGGCGTCGAGGCGATGGACAGCCGTGCCGCCGCGCGCGCCTGGGCGGTGCTGCGCGGCGAGGGGCGCTGGATCGTCGGCGCTTTCTATCCGATCGAGTCTTGATCCCGGCGCACGGGCGGATAATCATTCGCGCGAATCCGATTCTGGGGGAGAGCGTCGATGAAATCGCTGATGATGTTTGGTGCCTTGCTCGCGGCGGTACCGGTCGCCGCGCAGACCATGCCGCCGGCGGCGCCCGCCGCGCCCGCGCCCGCTCCGGTCGCCCCCGCGCCCGCCGCACCGGCATTCGCACCGATCCCGGCCCCCGACTACAACACCGATGCCGCCTGGCTGTGCCGTCCGGGTCGCCAGGATGCGTGCGCGGTCGACCAGAACGTCACCGTCATCCCCGCGACCGGCAAGGGCAAGGTCGTGAAGTTCAGGCCCGCGCCGGCGGCGAGTACGCTCTACGACTGTTTCTACGTCTACCCGACCGTGTCGCTCGACCCGACGCCGAACAGCGACCTCAATATCGGCCCCGAGGAAAAGATGGTCGCGGCGTCGCAGGCCGCGCGCTTCACGTCGAAGTGCCGCGTGTTCGCGCCGCTCTATCGCCAGGTGACGCTGACGGCGTTGCGCGACCTGATGGCGGGCAAGGCGAGCGCCGCCGACCGCAAGCTCGCCTATCTCGACGTCGAGGCGGCATGGTACAATTATCTCAAGCGCGACAATGCCGGCCGCGGCGTCGTGCTGATCGGGCATAGCCAGGGCGCGGGCATCCTAAAGCAGCTCGTCGCCGGGGTCATCGAAAAAGACCCCGACATGAAGCGCAAGATGATCGCCGCCTACCTGATCGGCACCAACGTCGCGGTGCCGTCAGGCGGTGATGTCGGCGGCGACTTCAAGTCGACCCGGCTGTGCAAGTCGATGCAACAATATGGCTGCGTCGTGACCTACACGACCTTCCGCGCCGATTCGCCCCCGCCCGAGAATAGCCGGTTCGCGCGCATCGCCGATCAGCCCGGCATGGTCGCGGCCTGCACCAACCCGGCCGCGCTCGGCGGCGGCAAGGCGGTGACCGACGCGATCTTCGGTGCGAAGGGCGCCGGGCTCGGCAGCACGCCGATGGGCAACTGGACGACCGACGGCGCCGCAGTGACGACGCCGTTCGTGTCGGTGCCTGGGCTGATCTCCGCCGAATGCGTGTCCAACAACGGGTTCACCTACCTGGCGGTGACGGTCAACGCCGATCCCAAGGATACCCGCACCGACACGATCGTCGGCGACGTGGTGGTCAACGGCACGATACTGAAGGATTGGGGGCTGCACCTGATCGACATGCCGGTCGAGATGGGCAACCTGGTCTCGATCAGCGAGTATCAGGCCGCGTCGTGGCGCGGCATCCCGATGGCGCCGCCGAAGAAGTAGGATTGCGGCCCGTGCTCCTGCGAAAGCAGGAGCCCAGGGTTGTTCGCACGCGACAGGTTATTTGGCTCTAGGCTCCCGCTTTCGCAGGAGCACGGTCGCTATTCGCCCGCGTCGACCAACTCCTTCAAATGGGCGTACAGCCCGGCGGTGTTCGCTTCCCAGGTGAAGCGTTCCGCGCCTTCGCGAACCTTGGCCGCCGGCGCGTGGTCGCCGAGCACCGCGGTGATTCCCGAGGCGAACCCGGCGGGCGAGCGGCCGACCATCCGGCCATAGGCGCGCTCGGTCACGACTTCGCTTGCGCCGCCGACATCGGGAACGACGATCGGCGTGCCGCACGCCAATGCCTCGACCCAGGCATTGGCGAGCCCTTCGCTCGACGAGGCCAGCGCCATCACGTCGGCCGCGCCGAGCAACGCCGCCATGTCGCCATGCGGCACCGCGCCAAGCAATCGGACGCGATCGCCGAGACCCAGCGCCGCGATCTTCGCTTCCAGCGCAGGGCGATACGCGCCCTCGCCGGCGACGATCAGCGTCGCATTGGGCAGCGCGGCCATCGCCTCGATCACGATATCGTGCCCCTTGCGCTCGATCAGCGCGCCGGTCGATACGATGAGCGCGCCCGGCACCTTCAGCCCGGCCTTGGCCGCACCCCGGTCGCGCGGGGCGAACTGGCCGAGATCGACCCCGGTGCGATGCACGTGGATGCGATCGGCGGGCATGCCCATCGCGACCATGTCGTGCTTCATCGCTTCCGACACGGCGAGTAGGCCGTCCGCCGCCTTGCCCGCGGTGCGGACCTGGCCGGCGGTCGCGGCGGCGCGGCCCCAATAATGGATGTCGCTGCCCCGCGCCTTGATCGATACCGGCACCCCGAACCGCCGGCCCATCGCGATCGCCGCCGGCCCGTCGGGGAAGAAGAACGACGCGTCGATGACGTCGAACGGAAAATCGTTGCGCAGATTGGCGAGTAGGGGCGCGAGCGTGCGGCTCAGCGACGCGGCGAACAGGCGCCCTGCGGTGCCCGGCATCGCGAGGAAGCGCGGGCGATAGACGTCGACGCCCTTCCACTGCTCGCCCAGCGGCAGTTTGGCGAGCGGTGCGTGCCGTCCGCGCAGGCTGAGCGGGAACGGGGGCAGGCCGACCGGCGCGACGACGCGGAGTTCGACATCGGGATGCGCGGCAAGGCCCAACGTCTGGCGCTCGACGAACACCCCGAAATTGCGCCGCGACGCGTCGGGAAACAGGGTCGATAACATCAGGACGCGGAGCATCCGGTTTCCTTAGCATGAGGGGGTTAATCCCGCCCTCATTCCCGTCACCCCAGCGAAGGCTGGGGTCTCCGGCAGTATTGATCCGCTTGAGACCCCAGCCTTCGCTGGGGTGACGAATTGATCAGATCCGCTGGTCGCCCGGGTATGCGAACAACAGGTCGCTGCCGACACTGGCGTGGATATGCGCCGCACCGGTAACCGTCACGCATTCCCCCGCGCGCCACGCGACGCCATCGACCACGCCTTCGCCCTTGAGCGGGGTCAGCCAGCCGGTGACGCCGTCGGGCAACGTCACGTCGCGCTCGCCACCGCTCCACCGCTCGAGCACGAACTTCGGCCCCTCGCACAGGATGGTGCGGCCCTCGCTCACCTCGCCGACGATCGGCTTCGGCGTGATCGGGTTGGGATCGGCCACTGCCAACCCGTCGTCGAGATGCAGTTCGCGGTCCGAACCGTAGTCGTAGAGCCGATAGGTCAGATCGACGTTCTGTTGCGTCTCGACCAGCGTGATCCCGCCGCCGATCGCGTGGATCGTGCCGGCCGGGCAATACAAAAAGTCGCCCGCCTTGACCGGTTTCCAGTCGAGCATATCGACGATCGACCCGTCCTCGGCGCCCTTGCGCAACGCCTCTCGCGTGGTCGGCTGCTTCGTCCCCATCGCGATCGTCGCGCCCGGATCGGCGGCCAGGATGACCCAGCATTCGTCCTTGCCGCGCTTGTATCCCGCCTTCTGCGCATCGGCGTCGGTCGGATGGTCCTGCACCGACAGACGTTCGCCGGGGAACAGATATTTGATCAGCAACTCCGGCGTGCCCGCATCCGGGGTCTGGAACCAGATCTCGCCGACCGGCGGTGCATCGGGTGCGGGATTGGCGAAGCCAGGCCACAGATCGTGCCGCCCCCACGGCTTTTCGACGCGCTTGGTGGCGAGCAAGGTGGCGGTCATTCGGTTCGGCCCTCCCGGAATTCGGTACAGCACGCCAACGCGTGGCATTCCGTTGTGATCCTTGCCGCGAAAAAGCCATAGCCTTTGGTCATTGGCGGAAAATCATTGTTCGCATCCCCGCCGCTCGGCTAAGGCACATCTCCATGCGTATTACTCCGTCTCGTTCGCTTGCTCTCGCGCTGATCGCCGTCCTCGCTCTTCCGGTCGCCGGGTGCGCCGGGCGTGGCGCTCTCAAGAAGGGCGACGTCCCCTATGTCGCGCGCGACGTCGGCACGCTCTACTCGCTCGCCAAGCGCCGCCTCGACCAGGGCCGGTACAAGGAAGCGGCGGTGCTGTTCGACGAAGTCGAGCGCCAGCACCCCTATTCGGTCTGGGCGCGCCGCGCGCAGCTGATGAGCGCGTTCAGTTACTACATGGACCAGAGCTACACCGAATCGATCCAGTCGGCGCAGCGCTTCATTTCGGTCCACCCGGGCAACCGCGACGCGCCCTACGCCTATTACCTCGTCGCGCTCGGCTATTACGAACAGATCGCCGACGTGACGCGCGACCAGAAGATCACCCAGCAGGCGCAGGACGCGCTGGGCGAACTGGTCCGTCGCTTCCCCAATTCCAAATATGCCGCCGACGCGCGGCTGAAGATCGATCTGGTGCGCGATCACCTGGCCGGCAAGGAAATGGAGATCGGGCGGTTCTACGAAACGCGCGGCCAGTGGCTCGCGGCGACGCTCCGTTTCCGCACCGTGATCGATCAGTACCAATCGACGACGCACGTGCCGGAGGCGCTGATGCGACTGACCGAAACGTATCTGGCGCTCGGCGTGCCGGAGGAAGCGCAGAAGGCTGCGGCGGTGCTCGGCGCCAACTATCCCGGTACCGACTGGTACAAGCGCGCGTACAAGCTGATGCAGGATCACCCCTGGACGGCTGCCAAGCCGCTGGCGGTGGGCGAACTGCCGATCCCGCTGGGGATGAAGGACGCGCAGCCGGTTGCGCCGGGCACGCCGGGTGTGTCGGCGAAGGATCAGGGCGCGGGGTCGACTGGCACCAGCAACACCGGTGGCGCGGGCAGCGGACCGCCCAAGAACTAGGTGATGACCCGGGCGCGGGTTTGCCGGTAAGACAGCCACGATGCTGACCGCGCTGGCCATTCGTGACGTCGTGCTGATCGAAGCGCTCGAACTCGAATTCGGCGGCGGGCTCGGCGTGCTGACCGGCGAGACCGGTGCGGGCAAGTCTATCCTGTTGGACGCATTGGGGCTCGCGCTAGGTGCGCGCGCCGATAGCGGGCTGGTGCGGAATGGCGCAGCGCAAGCGGTGGTGACCGCGAGCTTCGATACGCCGCACGCCGATGGACCGATCGCCGCGCTGCTCACCGACAATGGCTTCGACGTCGAGCCGGGCGAACCGCTCATCATCCGCCGGATTGTCAAGGCCGATGGCGGCAGCCGCGGGTTCGTCAACGACCAGCCGGCGTCGGCGGGCCTGCTCCGCGATCTCGCGCAATATCTGGTCGAGGTCCACGGCCAGCACGACGATCGCGGTCTGCTCGCGCCGAGCGGGCATCGCGCGTTGCTCGACGCGTTCGGGCGGTGTCGTGCGGCCGGTGTCGCCGACGCGCACCGGGCGTGGCGCGACGCCGAACAGGCGCTGACCGGCGCGCGCGATCAGATCGACGCGGCGGCGCGCGACCGCGATTATCTGGAGCATGCCGTCGGCGAATTGCGCCAGCTCTCGCCCGAGCCCGGCGAAGAGGAGATGCTCGCCGATCGCCGCCGCACGATGCAGCGCGCGGAGAAGATCGCCGACGACATGGCATCGCTCGATACGTGGCTGGGCGGATCGGACGGCGGGTTGGCGCAGTTGCGCCAGGCGGCGCGCGCGCTCGAACGGATCGCCGACGCGCATCCGGCGCTGGGCGAGGCGCTGGCGGCGATCGATCGTGCGATCAACGAGGGAGCGCTGGCCGAGGACCATATCGTCGCCGCGCGGCAAGCCCTGCTGTTCGATCCGCGCGCGCTGGAGGAAGACGAAGCGCGGCTGTTCGACCTCCGCGCGATGGCGCGCAAGCATCGCGTCCAGCCCGACGATCTGGCCGCGTTGACCGAAGAAATGGCGGGGCGGCTGGCGACAATCGAGGCCGGCGAAGAGGGGCTGGCCGCGCTTGCCGCCAAGGTTGAAGAAACGCGCGCCGCGTACGAAACCGCCGCCGATGCGCTGTCCGTCGAGCGCCACGCCGCCGCCGAACGCCTGGACCGCGCAGTCGCGGGCGAACTCGCCCCGCTCAAGCTCGACGCCGCGCGCTTCCGCACCGTCGTCGCGCCGCTTGGCGAGGAGCAATGGGGGGCGGGCGGCAAGGATCGAGTCGAATTCGAGATATCGACCAACCCTGGCGCGCCGTTCGCGCCCCTGACCAAGATCGCATCGGGCGGCGAACTCTCGCGCTTCATCCTGGCATTGAAGGTCGCGCTGGCCGAGGAGGGCGGCGCGGCGACGATGGTGTTCGACGAGATCGATCGCGGCGTCGGCGGCGCGGTCGCCAGCGCGATCGGCGAGCGGCTGGCGCGGTTAGCCGAGCACACGCAAGTGCTGGTGGTCACGCACAGCCCGCAAGTCGCGGCGCGCGGGCTCGATCATTTCTTCATCGCCAAGTCCACCGACGGCACCGTCACGCGCACCGGCGTCCATGCGCTCAATGAGGGCGAACGCCGCGAGGAAATCGCGCGGATGCTGTCGGGCGCGACGATCACCGACGAAGCCCGCGCGCAGGCCGAGCGGTTGCTGGAGGCGGCGTGATGACGCCCGCGCAGCGCCGCGACGCGAGCATCAGCTTCGCCATGCTGCCGATCGGGCTGGGACTAGTTCTGGCGGCGGCGATCGGCAGCGTCGCCGCCCTCGCGCTCGGGCTGAGCGAGTTGATCCGGCAAGACGGCAATTGGGGCTGGTATGCCGGCTGGGCGCTGGGCGCGGCGGCAATCGGCGTCCGCAACCTCGTCCGCTCGCTGCAGAACATGTCCGCGCTCGACGTCGGCGGGACATTGATCACGATCGCCCTGTCGGCGGCGATCGTCGCTGCCTATCCCGGGTGGTGGCTGGCCTAGAAGGGTAGCTTGATCGTTCCCATCAACGCCGGCGCGCAAAAGCCGCCGACGCAGCGTTCCTTGGCGCGGCCGTCGATCGTGCCGTTGCCGAGCTTCGCGGTCATCGGCGACAGCGGCTTGCCGTTCGGCGGCGGACCGAGCGGGCGCACGCGATATTGATCAGGATCGATCTTGCCGCAGACGACGATGTCGGTGTCCGATGGATCGCAGCTCGACACGACGCTCAATGCCTTGGGCAGGACCGGCCCCGCGGTGGGCAGCGGCGGCGGCGCGACGGGGATCGACTGCATCAAGATCAGCATCGCACCCAGCATCGTGTCGTCCTTCCCGTTGCCGACGACGATCTACCTCTGAATCGCAGCCGAATTGGGGCAGCGCTTGATCGCCGCGCGACACGCCGATAGCTGGACGCATGGCCGCGCCGCTCCCCGCCGACGATTCCGCTGCAGCCGCCGAGCTGGAACGCCTCGCGACCGAGATCGCGCACCATAACCGGCTCTACCACACCGATGATGCGCCGGAGATTTCGGACGCCGATTATGACGCGTTGATGCGGCGCAACACCGCGGTCGAGGCGGCATTCCCGCACCTCGTCCGCGCCGATTCGCCGAGTGTGAAGGTCGGGGCGGCGCCCGCCGGGCATTTGGCCAAGGTCGCGCATGCGCGCCCGATGTTCAGCCTCGACAATGCATTCGACGATGACGAGGTCCGCGATTTCGTCGGGCGCGTGCGGCGGTTCCTGAATTTGCCCGATGGCGAGCCGGTGATGCTGACCGCCGAGCCCAAGATCGACGGGCTGTCCTGCTCGCTGCGGTACGAGAACGGCAAGCTGGTTCAGGCGCTCACGCGGGGCGACGGGCAGGTCGGCGAGGACGTCACCGCCAATGTCCGCACGATCTCGGACATACCCGACAAGCTGCCCGCAAGCGCTCCGGCGGTGTTCGAGGTGCGCGGCGAAATCTACATGGAAAAGGCCGCGTTCGCCGCGTTGAACGCGCGGCTGCTCGCGGAGGCCGAGGCATCCGAAAAGGAAGCCCGCCAGTTCGCCAACCCGCGCAACGCCGCCGCGGGATCGCTGCGCCAGAAGGATGCGAGCGTCACCGCGTCGCGGCCGCTGGCGTTCTTCGCTTGGGGATGGGGCGACGCGAGCGACCTGCCGGGCGACACGCAGTCGGCGGTGATCGCCACGATCCGCGACTGGGGCTTTCCGGTGACGCGGCAGTTTCAGCCGGGCGGCGACCTCGACCAGGCGCTCGCGACCTACCAGGCGATCGAGGCCGAGCGCGCCGACCTGCCGTTCGACATCGACGGCGTCGTGTACAAGGTCGATCGGCTCGACTGGCAAGCAAGGCTGGGGTTCGTCGGGCGCGCCCCGCGCTGGGGCCTCGCGCACAAATTCCCCGCCGAGCGCGCGCAGACGACGCTCAACGATATTGAGATCCAGGTCGGCCGCACGGGCAAGCTGACCCCGGTCGCCAAGCTCGAACCGGTGACGGTCGGCGGCGTCGTGGTGCGCAACGCGACCTTGCACAACGCTGACGAGATTGCACGGCTGGGTGTGCGGCCGGGCGACCGCGTCGTGCTGCAGCGCGCCGGTGACGTCATTCCGCAGATCGTCGAGAATTTGACGCGCGACGAAGACCGTCCGGCCTGGACGTTTCCGGCGCGCTGTCCGCAATGCGACAGCGAGGCCGTGGCCGAGGAGGGCGAGGTCGATGTGCGCTGCACCGGCGGGCTGATCTGCCCGGCGCAGCGGCTCGAACGGCTCAAGCATTTCGTGTCGCGCGGCGCGCTCGATATCGACGGACTGGGCGAGAAGACCCTGGTCGAATTCCTCGACCTCGGCTGGATCCGCGAGCCGGCCGATATCTTCCGGCTGGCCGCGCATCGCGAAGACCTAGTCGGGCGCGAGGGCTGGCAGGCCAAGTCGGTAGATGCATTGATTGCCGCGATCGAGGCGCGCCGTGCGCCCGACGCCGCGCGATTGCTGTTCGGGCTCGGCATCCGGCACGTCGGCGCGATCACCGCGCGCGATCTGATGAAGATGTTCGTCGAATTGCCGGCATTGCGACATGCGGCGGAAGCGGCGCAGGCGGGCGATGCCGAGGCGGCCGAACGCTTCGCGCTGATCGACGGGGTCGGCCCGGTCGTGGTCGAGGCGCTCGGCGACTTCTTCCACGAACCGCACAACCAGCAAGTGTGGGACGATCTCCTCGCCCAAGTGTCGCCGCCGCCGTTCGTCGTCGAAACGCGCGAATCGCGCGTCAGCGGCAAGACCATCGTCTTCACCGGCAGCCTCGAAACGATGAGCCGCGACGAAGCCAAGGCGCAGGCCGAAACGCTCGGCGCGCGCGTCGCGGGATCGGTGTCGGCCAAGACCGATCTCGTCGTCGCCGGACCCGGCGCAGGGTCGAAGTTGAAGAAGGCGGCGGAGCTGGAGATCGAGGTCATCGACGAGGCCGGCTGGGCAGCGATCGTCGCCGCGGCGGGCTAGCGGCCGGTGATGCTTTTTTGCAACGCAGCATGACGAATCACGGGCTGTCCACAGCCCCTATTTGCACTGTCATCTAACCGACATATTAAACGTCCAATGGACCGGGCAACGGTGAAAAGACCGGGCTTGGGCGGCCAACGCCACTAAGGGGAAATCATGCGAAATCATCTGCTTATCGGTGCGGCGGTTGCCGCGCTCATCATGCCTGCGGCGGCCTACGCGCAGGAAACGACCTCCTCGATTCGCGGCAGCGTTTCCGCCAACGGCGCCCCCGTCGCCGACGCGCGGATCCTGATCACCGACGTCAATTCGGGTACGAAGGTCGAAACCGGCACCGACAGCTCGGGCAACTTCAACGCGTCCGGCCTGCGTGCCGGCGGCCCTTACTCGGTCGAAATCACCAGCGCGTCGGGCAACACGACGGTTACCGACGTCTATACCGTCGTCGGTCAGCCCTATGACCTGCCGGTCGATCTGACGCCGTCGACGGCCGCCACCGCCGGCGACATCGTCGTCACCGCCAGTTCGATCAAGGGCGCGGGCGTGACCTCGGACGGTCCGCAGACCGTCCTCAAGCAGACCGACATCAGCAAGGTCGCATCGGTGAACCGCGACATCCGCGACATCGAGCGCCGCGATCCTTTCGCCAACCTCGATTTGTCGAACACGCGCGCGGTCAGCTTCGGCGGCGTCAACCCGCGCTTCAACCGCTTCACCATCAACGGCGTGCAGATCGGCGACAATTTCGGTCTGAACTCCGACGCCAACCCGACCGGCCGCGGCCCGATCCCGTTCGACGCGATCGCGCAGGTGTCGGTTTCGATCGCTCCCTACGACATCCGTCAGGGCAACTTCGTCGGCGGCGCGATCGACACCGTGATGCGCTCGGGCTCGAACAAGTGGCAGGGTACGACCTTCTACTCGAGCAGCACCGACAATCTTCAGGGCAAGCGGATCGGTTCGACCACGATCACCGTGCCGAACTATAATTCGAAGACTTACGGCGCCGAGCTGTCGGGCGCGCTCATCAAGGACCGCTTGTTCTTCATGGTCGCCGCCGAGCGCAACACCGATCCGCGTCCGTTCTCGCCGTCGGCAGCCTCGCAGGTTCCCGGCCTGACCGACGCGACGGTCGCCAATGTCGTGAATATCGCCAAAAGCGTCTATAATTACGACGCCGGTTCGGTCCTCGCGGTCAACAACCAGAAGGATGAGAAGATCGTCGGCAAGATCGATCTGAACATCACCACCGGCCAGCGCCTGTCGTTCTCGTACATCAACGCGTTCGAATCGGCCGACGTTCTCAACAACACCTCGCAGAGCACCTCGGCCCCGTCGCTCGGCCTGTCGTCGGACGCCTACACGCGCAGCGTGCTGGTCCGCGCCGGCATCGTCCAGTTGAACTCGGACTGGACGGACAGCCTCTCGACCGAAATTCGCGGTCTCTACAAGTCGAACCGCGTCAACCAGACGCCGATGAACGGCCTGGGCTTCGCGCAGTTCCGCGTCTGTACCGACCCGACCAGCATCGTCACGTCGGCGAACACGGTCACGAACTGCGGTTCCGGCACGGCCGTCAATCCAATCGTGGCGTTCGGTCCCGACATCAGCCGCCAGGCCAACCAGCTGTTCTTCGATACGTGGGCAGGATCGTTCCTCGGCCGCTACACGACCGGTGGTCACGAGTTCAAACTGCTGTTCGAGATGTCCGAGAACCGGACCTTCAACCTGTTCCAGCAATATGTGACCGGCGCTTATTATTTCGACTCGATCGCCGACTTCCAGAACCGCAGCGCCTCGACGTTCGACTATGCGAACGCCGTGTCGCTGAACACGCCGGACGTAGCCGCGAACTTCAAGTATACGCAGTACACCTTCGGCCTGCAGGACGACTGGAAGGTCAACGACACGCTGACCGTCACTTATGGCGTGCGCTACGACCTGTACGGCATGCGCTCGACCCCGGCGCTCAACACCTTCTTCCTGGGACGTAACGGCTTCGACAACACCAAGACCTACAAGGGTCTGGGCAACTTCCAGCCACGCATCGGCTTCAATTGGAAGCCGACCACGGGCCTGAAGGTTCGCGGCGGTGTCGGCATCTTCGGCGGCGGTTCGCCCGACATCTACATGTCGAACTCGTTCTCGAACACCGGCGTGCTCGCCAACCGCATCTCGACGGTGCAGCGCGCAACGCCGGGTGTCGGCACGGTTCCGGGATCGCAGACGACCTCGACCTGCTTGGCGACCTCGCCGTACGTCGGCACGAACGCTCCGTTGTGCACGACCGCGCTCAACGGCGTGACCGGCAACACGATCCCGGGCGCGATCAACACCTATCTGTCGACCGCGACGGCGTCGCTTCAGACCGCTCCGGTCAATGCGCTGGCGAAGAACTTCAAACTTCCGTCGGTGTGGAAGGCCAATCTGTCGGTCGACTACAAGATCTTCGGCATCGGTATCGGCGCCGACTATCTGTTCAGCAAGACGCGCCAGGCGGTGGCCTTCACCGATCTGCGTTCGGTAGTGAATACGGCGTGCGCCGCCTGCGGCGTGCTGCCGGACGGGCGTACGCGGTATAACTATCGTCCGACGGCGGGCGTTACCGGCGTTGGCGCGGGCTTGGTCAACGGTGACACCAACTCCGACTTCCTGCTGTACAACACCACCCGCGGGCGCAGCCACCTGGCCGACATCCGCATCACGAAGGACTTCGACTGGGGCCTGTCGCTGGCCGGCAGCTACACCTGGACCGACGTCAAGGATCAGAGCCCGGCGACGTCGTCGACCGCCAGCTCGCTCTACAGCAACGCGGCGATGGCCGACCCGAACATCCAGGCGTATGGTATCTCGGCCGACCAGATCAAATGGTCGTTCAAGTACAGCGTCGGGTTCGACCATGCGTTCTTCGGTGATTACCGCACGGTGATCCAGCTGTTCGGCGAAACCCGCGCGGGCCGTCCGTACAGCTTCACGATGCAGAACAACAACGGCACGCGTTCGCCGGTGTTCGGTACGATCGGCAACACCGACCGTTACCTGCTGTACGTGCCGACCGGTGCCGGCGATACGAAGGTCAGCTATGACACTCAGGCGACCGCCGATGCGCTCGACACGCTGATCAACGCGTCGAACCTGAAGAACTATCGTGGCATGATCGCGCCGAAGAACATCGCGCGTAACCGGGCCTTCACCCGCATCGACTTGCACCTCGAGCAGGAAATCCCGACCTTCGTCGGCGGCTCGCGTATCTCGCTGTTCGCGGACATCGAGAACCTGCCGAACCTGCTGAACAAGAACTGGGGCGGCCTGCGCCAGTTCGGCTTCCCGCAGACGGCGGCGGTGGTTCAGGTGACCTGCCTCACCGCCCCGGTCGTGACCGGCACCGCACCGACCGCGGCGCAGACCTCGACGATCAGCACCGCGTGCGCGCAGTACCGCTACAGCGGCTATCGCACGCCGAACGAGAGCGCGGTCAGCACGTCGAACTCGCTTTATCTGATCCGCGTCGGCGCGCGCTTCAGCTTCTAGAGCGTTCGCCCCTCGGGCCAAAAAATCGGCCGCCGCCCCAATCGGGACGGCGGCCTTTTTCGTTCCTACAGCCTGATCGTCAGATCGGCGTGGAAGGTCCCGCTGCGGGAAGGGGTGGAACAGGAAGTATTTGTCGTTGTTGACGTTATCGACGCCGATCCCGAGCGTGTAGTTCTTCGCGACGGCGAATTGCGCACGCAGATCGACGACCAGATACTTGTAGAACCCCTGATAGGTGTTCCCGACAATGTCGCTGTTATCGAGCGACCCGTACATCCGGCTGGCGTAGCGCCCCGCCGCGGTCAGTGCGATGCCGTCGACCGGGCGCCACGTCGCCACTGCAGTCGCCTTCCATTCGGGCACGGTCGGGATGCGCTTGCCGATCGCCGCGGGAAGGGCGGCGTCGGCGCGCGTCGTGGCGTCGGCATAGGTTGCGCTGCCCGACAGGTCGAAACGCGGGAGCAGGTCGGTGCGGGCGAAGGCGAACTCCACGCCCTGCGCTCGCGTACGGTCGACGTTCTGGACGAAGGTCGCGACCGCCGGTCCGCCGTTGAGCAGGCCGCTTTGCGAGATCAGGGCGTCTTTCACAGACTCGCTGAACAGCGACAGCCGCACGCTGCCCCTGGCGTCCTTGCGTTCGAGTGCGACCTCGAACGATCGCGCGCGTTCGGGGCGCAGATTGGGATTGGGGATGGCGGCGACCGGCGTCGTGACGATCTGGTAGAGTTCGCCGACGGTCGGGAAGCGCCATGCCTGGCCGAACGACGCCTGCACCTTCCAACCCTTGGCCGGCTCCCATGCGAGCGATGCCTTGGGCGAGAAGGTCGATGCCGACCGCTCGGGCTGGATCGCGGAGATCGCCGGCGTCAGCGAGAAATTGACCCCATCCGATGCGCGCCACCATTCGTAGCGCCCACCAAGCGATAGCGTGACGCTCGGGACGATCTTGAAGGCATCCTGCGCCCAGACTGCCGCCGTGCGTGTCTTGCCCAGCGACTGCAGATTGAGCGCGCCGGGCGCCCCCGCAATCCAGTCGGTCGTCGCGAAGCGGTTGCTGGTGATGCGGAACTGGTCCCAGTGCGCGCCGACGCTCAGCGCGTTGGTCCCGGCGTCGTCCGACCGCCAGACCGCCTTGGCGTCGAGCGTCGTCCAGCCGGTGCCGTTGAGCCTAGTGATCGTTCCCGCACCACCGCTCGCCGCCGCCGGCAATGCGGTCGTCGCGATGCGCTGCTCGTCGCGAGCGACGGTGTAGCGCGTGCCGATCACTTGCCAGTCGAACTGCCGGCTGGAGCCGGTCGCGGACAGAGCGTGCGACCAATGCCGCTGGTCGGTGCGATAGACACCGCCGCTTAGCGCCACCGGATAGTTGGGCGCCCCCGTGGCGATCGTCGTCAGATAACTTTCCGACGTGGAATCGGTGCGGTTGAGAAACAGCCCGCCGACATAGGTCAGCCGGATCGTCTCGCTGAGGTCGAACGCGGCTTTCAGTTTCAGCCGGTCCTGCCCCTGGCTCTCGATCCCCGTCGCGCCGAGCACGCGGATCGGCTGGCCCAATCGGTTGAGGTCGGGGAGGCTGCCGCCGGTCCCGGCGGGCGCACTGGTCGCGGTGGCGTAACCCAGCGGCTGGCCGCGACTGGTGACGTGATCGTAGCTCGCGAACAGCGCCAGCCGCCCGAACCGGTCGCCCACCGTCACGCCGGCCTGATAGGCGGCGAACGTATCGCTGCGGCCGTACAGGTCGTAGGTCTGGACGCTGGTACCCGCCGTCGCCGTGGCTTCGAATTCGTCAGGCAGACGCGTCGTGATGTTGACGACCGCGCCGATCGAATTGCCCGGATAGGCGGCGGAAAACGGCCCGTAGAGCACGTCGATCCGCGCGATCTCCTGCGGGCTGACCGCGCTCCAGCGTGGGCTGGCGGACGTGTTGTTGTTGCCGATCAGCGCCGACAGCAAAGCGCCATCGGCATAGATCAGGCTGCGCGCGCTGGCGCCGAGCCCGGCGGTGCGCGTCGCGAGTGGCGCTTGCGTGTCGCCGATATGGCGTTTGCGGACGATCAGACTGGGGAGGTACTTGATCGTATCCTCGACGTTCATCGCGTTGGTCGTTCGCGCGATCGTGTCGGCATCGACCGAGGCGGCGGCGTTGGGCGCGTTTTCGATCGTCTGTTTCTGACGCTGTGCGCTGATCAGGATGTCCGGCCCGGCATCGTCCGGCGGCGCGGGGCCATCGGCCGCCCAGACGGGCAAAGCGGTGGTGCTTGCGAGCATGGCAAGCGAGGCGCGCAGTAGAGCGCGGTGCGAAATGGTCACGGTAATACCCTTGCTGAAACACGAAGAGCCGCTGGTGCGGCGACGGTTCACGCGAGAGCGGGGGTCCGGTAGCGGGCGGCGGCGGCGCGGCGAGACCGCGGCCGGGAACGATCGCCACCGCGACGAGCGCGGTCGGCTTCGCATAGGGGACGAGCGGCGGCGCGATCGCGAGCTGGGGCGGCGGCGCGTCGGCAAGACCGATGTCGGCAAACGTACAGGGATGACCCGCCGACTGACTCTTCGCAGGCATCTGATGCGATGTATCGTGGGACATCTTCATGCCCATCGCCATCGGCATCGGATCGTCGGCTTGCATGCCGTCGCAGGCGACGATGGCGAACGCGCCCGTCGCGGTCTTGCCAGGCATCCAGCCCTCTGGCCCCATGCCGCGCGCGAACAGCACGCAGACCAGCAGCATCAGCCAGACGAACTGGCGGTGCCGCGGGGCAAAGGATCGACGACGCATCATCGCCGTCGGCCCTATCGCAAATTGGTTAATGTTCCAGCCCGCCCTGCGCCTTTTCGTGCACGCCCCATCGGGTATAAGGGCGCCGCTCCATGGCCAGCTTGCCCGCCCCCGCCGATCCGCCCGTCGTGGCGACCAAGACGCCGTTCTGGCGGCCGGCCTTTCTGTCGCGTCCGTTCTTCGAGGATCGCAGCAAGGCGTTCTGGCGGCTGCAGGGTGTGGGGTGGGGCGGATACATGCTGCTGCGCTCGGTCTCGGTCTTCTCGCTCGCCAATACCTTGCCGCTGCAGAATTTCGTCCAGATCCTGCTTCAGGCGATCGTCGGCTATTGCGTCACGGTCCTGCTCTCGACGCTGTACGCTTACTATCGCCAGATGCCGCGGCTGCAGGAAATCCTGCTGACCGTCGTGACGCTGGGAGCGGCGACGCTGATCGCGGCGACGATCAACGCCTGGGCCCTGAGCTTCCAACCGCCAACCGGCGCCAGCACGGCGGTGGTGTCGCCCGGCGTCACGCTGAAAAGCATCGTCAGCCAGCTGTTCCTGACCTTCACCGTGCTCGGCGGATGGACCGCGCTGTATTTCGGGATCAATTTCTACCTGATCGTCGAGGATCAGAACGACCAGCTCGAACGGCTCGGGACGCAGGCGTCGTCGGCGCAACTCGCGATGTTGCGGTACCAGCTCAACCCGCATTTCCTGTTCAACACGCTCAATTCGATCTCGACCCTGGTGCTGCTCAAGGAAACCGAACGCGCCAACGCGATGCTGTCGCGGCTCGCCGATTTTCTGCGCTTCACCCTGATCTACGAGCCGACCGCACACGTCACCGTCGCGCAGGAAGTGCAGACGCTGAAGCTCTATCTCGAAATCGAGAAGATGCGGTTCGAAAGCCGCCTTCGGCCCGTGTTCGAGATCGATCCGCGCGCCGAACGCGCACGATTGCCGTCCTTGCTGCTCCAGCCGCTGGTCGAAAACGCGATCAAATATGCCGTCACGCCGAGCGAAGAGGGGGCGGAAATCGCGGTTTCGGCACGGCTCGTCGGCGAACGCGTGCGAATTGCCGTGTCGGACACCGGTCCTGGCTTGATCGAGAACAAGTTAGGTCCAAGCCTTTCAACCGGCGTGGGGCTCGCCAATATAAGAGACCGGTTGGTTCAGGCGTACGGGCCTGACCACCGTTTTGACAGTCGATCGACTCCAGGGGGCGGCTTTGCCGTGGAGATCGAGATTCCGTACCAATTGGACGATCCGAATAGAGAGGCCGCATGACTATCCGAACTATCCTGGTGGATGACGAGACGCTGGCGATCCAGGGACTCGAACTCCGCCTGCAGCCGCACGACGATGTCGAAATCATCGACCGGTGCGCCAACGGCCGCGAAGCGATCCGTAGCATCAAGACCAACAAGCCGGACCTGGTGTTCCTCGATATCCAGATGCCAGGATTCGACGGCTTTTCGGTCGTGCAGGGGCTGATGGAGGTCGAACCGCCGCTGTTCGTGTTCTGCACCGCGTATTCCGACCACGCCTTGCGCGCGTTCGAGGCCGATGCGGTCGATTATCTGGTCAAGCCGGTCGAGGAATCGCGGTTGGCCGACACGCTCGACCGTGTTCGCCAGCGGCTGACCGAAAAGCGCGGCGCCGAGGAGGTCGAGAAGTACAAGGAAGCCTTGGCCGAGGTCGCGCCCGAGACTGCCGACGAGATCGCCGATGGCGGCGACGGGCATTCGTCTAGCCGTTTCGAAAAGCTCATCAACATCAAGGATCGCGGCAAGATCTTCCGCGTCGACGTCGACACGATCGAAGTGGTCGAGGCGGCTGGCGATTACATGTGCATCAAGACCGGCGACAACACGCTGATCCTGCGCCAGACGATGAAGGACCTGGAAAAGCGGCTCGATCCGCGCCGGTTCCAGCGCGTGCATCGCTCGACGATCGTCAACCTGGACCTGGTGCGGCAAGTGAAGCCGCACACCAACGGCGAGTGCTTTCTGGTGCTCGATTCGGGCGGACAAGTGAAGGTCAGCCGCAGCTATCGCGACGTGGTGGCGCGGTTCGTTCATTGATCGACGACAGGGGAGGGCGCGCCCCTCCCCGAAATCGTTTCGCTTGGTTGACGACTGCGGAACAAATTGGCAACAAGCGCTCATTCCTGTCGGGAGAATCGCCATGTCCGCCTATGAGACTTTCCACGCGCTTCACGTGCCCGGCGACCCGCTGATCATCTACAATTGCTGGGACCCGGGCAGCGCGGTCGCGATCGCCAAGGCTGGCGCGAAGGCGATCGCGACGGGCAGCTATGGCGCGGCGGAATCGCTCGGGTTCGGCGACGGCGAAAAGGTCCCGCTGGACTTGGTGTTCGACAATGCCAAGCGGATCATGGGGGTGGTCGACGTACCCGTCTCGATCGATTTCGAGAGCGGCTATGCGCGCGATGCGGCGGGAATCACGCCGAACGTGGCGGGGCTCGCCGCGACCGGCGCGGTCGGCTGCAATTTCGAGGATTCGGTGATCGGCGGCGAGGGCGTCTATCCGATCGACGAAGCGGCCGCACGGGTCGCGGCCGCGCGCAAGGGAGCGGGCGAGGCTTTCTACATCAACGCGCGCGTGGACCTGTATCTGCGCAACCCGGCGGACAAGCATGGCGGGCTGCTCGGCGAAGCGATCGATCGTGCGCAGGCGTATATGGCGGCGGGGGCAAGCGGCATCTTCGTGCCCGGCTTGCGCGACACCGCGGCGATCGGCGAGATCGTCAGGCGGACGGGCGCGCTGATCAACGTCATTCCCGGCCCCGGCCAGCCGACCCGGCCGCTCGCCGATGCCGGCGTGGCGCGGGTGAGCTACGGCGGCGGGCCATGGTTCGCGGCGATGGCGTGGCTGGAGGAACAGGCGCGACCGGCGATCAACTGGCGGGGCTGATTTAAGGTAGTCGTCACCCCGGCCTTGTGCCGGGGTCCGCATAGCCGCAACCAGTATCGCTTGGGGCGCGGCAGACCCCGGCACAAGGCCGGGGTGACGATCGATATCAGTCGATCGGCTTCCGATCCTCCTCGGTCACGCCAAGGTCGGTCGCCGTGAACAGCGCGTGCAGCGTGATGCCGCGCTCGCCGAGCATTTCGGTCGCGCCCTGTTCGCGGTCGAGGATGACGATCGCGTCCTTCATCACCCCGCCCGCCGCCGCGATCTGGTCCGCGGCCTTCAGGATCGACCCGCCGCTGGTCGCGACGTCGTCGATTAGCACCACGTTTTTGCCCTTGAGCGTCTCGCCGCCGGCATCGTCGAGCCCTTCGACCATCAGCGACGTGCCGTGCGCCTTGGCTGCCTTGCGCACGAACACCGCGCCGATCGGTCGTCCGGCGTCCCAGCTCGCCGCCGCGATCCCGCCGAGCAGCGGCACCGCACCCATCTCCAGGCCCGCGACGTAATCCGCGTCCAGCTTGTCGAGCACCGACAACAGCCCGCGTGCGCATTGCGCGGCGCCCTCGGGCGTCATCATCGTCGCCTTCATGTTGAAGTAGATCCGGCTGCGCTTGCCCGACACGAGCAGGAAGTCGCCGCGCTTGAAGGTGCGGGTGGCGAGCAGCGCGCGCAGCGCGTCGCGGTCGTAAGCGGCCATGACGGTCTCCCGATAAGGAAAGGGCGCCACCGTTGCCGGTAGCGCCCTCCCTTCGTTCAGTTGTGGCTTGGGATCAAGTCGCGTCGGACGGACCGGCCTTCGCCGGCCCGCCGGCCGCGCGAAGCGTCAACCCGCCCCGTGCGCGGCCAGCGCGGCGAGGAGGAGCAGCGCCACGATGTTCGTGATCTTGATCATCGGGTTCACCGCCGGGCCGGCCGTATCCTTGTACGGGTCGCCCACGGTGTCGCCGGTGACCGCGGCCTTATGGGCTTCGCTGCCCTTGCCGCCGTAATTGCCGTCTTCGATATACTTCTTGGCATTGTCCCACGCGCCGCCGCCCGAGGTCATCGAGATGGCGACGAACAGGCCGGAGACGATCACGCCGAGCAGCATCGCGCCCAAAGCCGCAAAGCCCTGTTCACGACCCGCCACCGCCTGAATGATGAAGAACACCGCGACGGGGCTCAACACCGGGAGCAGCGACGGGATGATCATTTCCTTGATCGCCGCGCGGGTCACGATATCGACCGTGCGGGCATAGTTGGGACGGCTGGTCCCTTCCATGATGCCCTTGTCGGCGGCGAACTGCGCGCGGACGTCCTCGACCACCGATCCGGCCGCACGGCCGACCGCGGTCATGCCGAACGCCCCGAACAGATACGGCAGCAACGCGCCGAGCAGCAGACCGACGATGATGTACGGATTGCTGAGGGTGAAATCGATCGTGCCGATGCCGAGTTCGGTCTGATAGCGGCCGAGGTCGGTCGTGTAGGCGCCGAACAGCACCAGTGCCGCGAGTGCCGCCGAGCCGATCGCATAGCCCTTGGTCACTGCCTTGGTCGTGTTGCCGACCGCGTCGAGCGCGTCGGTGCGGTGACGGACGTCGTCGGGCAGGCCCGCCATTTCGGCAATGCCGCCGGCGTTATCCGTGACCGGACCGTACGCGTCGAGCGCGACGACCATCCCGGCCAACGCGAGCAGCGAGGTCGCGGCGAACGCCACGCCGATGATGCCCGCGAGCTGGAAGGTCGCGACGACCGCGACGACGATCACGAGGGTCGGCAGCGCGGTCGATTCGAGGCTGATCGCCAGACCCTGGATGACGTTGGTGCCGTGGCCGGTGGTCGATGCCTTGGCGATCGACTTGACCGGGCGATAGTTGGTGCCGGTGTAATATTCGGTGATCCATACCAGCAGGCCAGTGACGGCCAGACCGATCATCATGCACCAGAACAGCTTGGCGCCGGTGAACGAAATGGCACCCGCCTGGATCGGCGCGGCCATGTCGCCCAGCACGTGCTGGGTGGCGAAGAAGATCGCCGGGATCGACAGGATCACCGTCGTCCAGAACCCCTTGTACATCGCGCCCATGATCGACTGCTTGCTGCCGAGGCGGACGAGATAGGTGCCGATGATCGAGGTGATGATGCACACGCCGCCGACGATCAGCGGCAGCGTCATCAGCTGGAACAGATTGTAAACGTTCGGGAGCAGCAGCGCGATCGAGACCATCGTCAGGCCGATCGTCACGACATAGGTTTCGAACAGATCGGCCGCCATGCCGGCGCAATCGCCGACATTGTCGCCCACGTTGTCGGCGATGGTGGCGGGGTTGCGGGGGTCGTCCTCCGGAATGCCGGCCTCGACTTTGCCGACCAGGTCGGCGCCGACGTCGGCGGCCTTGGTGAAGATGCCGCCGCCGAGACGCGCGAAGATCGAGATGAGCGATGCGCCGAACGCGAGCGCGGTCAGCGCCTCGACCACCTTGTGGTCGCCCGGCTGCAGGTTGGACGGGCCGGTCAGGTACCAGAAGATCCCGCTGATCGCGAGCAGGCCGAGGCCCGCCACGAGCATGCCGGTGATCGCGCCCGAGCGGAACGCCAGCGTCAGGCCGCCCTGCAGCGACGTACGCGCAGCCTCAGCGGTGCGGACGTTGGCGCGGACCGAGATGTTCATGCCGATATAGCCGGCGATGCCCGACAGGATCGCACCGATCAGGAACGACACGGTCGACAGTCCGCCGAGCGTGAAGAACACGATGGCCGCGACGATGACGCCGACGATCGCGATGGTGGTGTATTGCCGGCCGAGATAGGCCTTGGCGCCTTCCTGAATGGCCGAGGCGATGTCCTGCATCTTTTCGTTGCCGGCAGGCGCGCGCAGCACCTGCATGCTGGTGATGATGCCATAGGCCACGGCGATCAGGCCGCAGACGATGGCCGCATACACGATCGTCATCCTCTTCTTCCCCTTATGCTCGCGCGTCGTTCTGCATTCGCGCGTCCCTAATTGGCGCCAGCCTATAAAGACGCACGCCGCGCGCGCAAGCGTATCAGATCAGTGGCGAAACCCGAGACTGGCCGGGAGCGGGACGGGGGTTGCGCCGTCGGTCAGGGAGAGGCCGGTCCCGATGGTGAAGGCGCCGATCCGGGTGGCAGGAACCGAGGGCGTGAATGCGGGCGGGGCAGCGAACAGCAATTGATAGTCGTCGCCCGCCGTCGCCGCGGCGATCCGCGCGGCACGGTCGTCGCCGGCGAACGCGCGATACGCACTCGACAGCGGCACCAGCGCGAGATCGATCGCCACCCCGAGCGCGCTCGCTTCGGCCATGCGGGAGGCATCGAGGAGGAGGCCGTCGGAGACGTCCATCATCGCATGGACATGCGGCGCGAGCGCGCGGCCTTCGGCTAGACGCGGTTGTGGGCGACGATAAGCGGCGAGCAGGTTGGCGGGGCCATTCTCCCCGCGCGCGATGCGGAGCCCCGCGCCGGCATCGCCGATCGTGCCGGTTACCCAAAGCGCATCACCCGCCTGCGCGGCCGACCTTGGCACCGCGACGCCGTCGCGACCGAAGGCGGTCATCGTGAGTACGCGGGGAACGCCGGCGGGCAATGATACCGTGTCGCCGCCGATGATGGGACAATTGAACGCGGTAAGCGCTTCTCCCAAACCGGCAAGAAAGCCTATGTCCCAATCATCCTCGTTCCCCGGCGCAGGCCGGGGTCCAGTCTCGGCGCGAAGCGCCGAACGCGCTTCCGCGCGCGATGTTGTTTGTGGCTGGACCCCGGCCTGCGCCGGGGAGCGGGCCAAGGGATAGTTCAGTAGGACGCCTGCCGGCGTTGCGCCTTTGGCGGCGAGATCGGACAGATTCACCGCGACCAGCTTCCACGCGACATCGCCGGGCGGATCGTCGGGCAGGAAATGGACACCCTCGACGATGGTATCGGTGGTAATCGACAGCTCGGCGAGGCTGGCGGTGTCGTCGGTGAGGCCGTGCGCGCCGGGATGGAGCGGTAACCGGCGCAGCGCAGACAGGAAGTCGTGTTCGTTCACGCAGCTGTCCTACTCGATCGGCGATGCTGCGTCTTGCTTTGAGGTTGCCTCGGACTGCTGTAATTGTCGCGCATGCCGACCTATTTCCTCATCCCGTTCGCGATATTCTTCATCTGCTGCGCCTCGCAATTCTGGTTCGTGAAGCGTGTGCGCGATCGACTGATCGATCACCATCCGAATGTGTTCCTGAAGCAGGAGCGGGCATCGTTCTTCCCGCACAACCACATCTGGCGTTACGCTTTCGACAGCCGGTTCCGCGGCTTGAACGACCCGGAACTGGACCGGCGTGTGCGCAACCTGAGGATCTTGACCGCAATTGCGCTCGGCAGCTGGCTCGCCATCGCGGTATGCATGGTCACCATGCCGAGAGCCTGACCTAACAGCGCGAGCCTTTAGCCTCGCGCGTCCTTCGCCACCGCGTCGAGCAGGCCGTTGACGAACCCGGCCTCGCGGCGCTCGTAGAACGCCTTGGCGACATCGACATATTCGCTGATCACGGTGCCGGTCGCGGTGTCGGCCCGCGCGAGCAATTCATAGGTCGCCGCGCGGAGCAACGCCTTCATCGGCTTGTCCAACCGGTCGAAGCTCCAGTCCTTGCTCAACTTCGCCGCGATCGCCGCATCGATCTCATCTGTGCGCGCCAGCACGCCCGTCACGACATCGTCGAAATACGCCTCGTCCGCAGGCGCATATTCGACTTCCTCGATCGTCGCGCCGAGCCGATGCTGGTGGAATTCGTGGAGCAGCGACGCGAGCGCGGTGCCCTCCATCTCGTGCTGATAGAGCGCTTGCGTGGCGGCGAGCCGCGCGGCGGCGCGGGCTTTGGATCGGGCGGAGGTTCGGCGGGACATGGGCGGAGCGCTATGGGTCAGCCTTGGCCGAGGCGCAAGGCCACCGACCGGGCGTGGGCGGGCAATCCTTCCGCATCGGCCAGCGTCACCGCGGCAGGGCCGATCGCGTGGAGCGCCTTTTCGTCGAGCGACAGGAAGCTGGTGCGCTTCATGAAATCGAGCACCGACAGGCCGGACGAAAAGCGCGCGCGGCGGCCGGTCGGGAGGACGTGGTTGGGTCCGGCGACGTAATCGCCGACCGCTTCCGGCGTATGGCGACCAAGGAACACCGACCCGGCATGCTTGACCATGTCGAACAGCGTGTCCGCGTCGTCGCAGGCGAGTTCGAGATGTTCGGGGGCGAGGCGGTTCACCAGCGGCATCGCTTCGGCCAGGTCGGCGGTGACGACGATCGCGCCGTTCGCGTCCCAGCTGGCGCGCGCGACTTTGGCGGTGGCGAGCTCGCCGATCTGGAGATCTACGGCGTCGGCTACCGCCCGGGCGAGCGCGGCGTCGTCGGTGAACAGGATCGACTGGCTGGAGGGATCGTGCTCGGCCTGGCTGAGCAGATCGGCGGCGATCCACTGCGGATCGTTCCGGCCGTCGGCGACGACGACGATCTCGCTCGGCCCCGCGACCATGTCGATCCCGACCACGCCGTAAAGCTGCCGCTTGGCCTCCGCGACCCAGGCGTTGCCGGGGCCGCACACGACGTCGACCGGCGCGATCCGCCCGGTGCCGTAGGCAAGCGCGGCGACCGCCTGCGCGCCGCCGATCCGCCAGATTTCGTCGACCCCGGCAAGGTGCGCGGCGGCGAGGACCAGCGGGTTGACCTCGCCATCCGGGGTGGGCGTGACCATCACCAGCCGCTCGACGCCCGCCACCTTGGCGGGAATGGCGTTCATCAGCACCGAACTGGGATAGGCCGCGCGGCCGCCGGGGACGTAAATCCCCGCTGCATCGACCCCGCGCCACCGCGCCCCGAGCCGCGCGCCGGCGGCGTCGGTCGTGTCGCTGTCCTCCGGCTTCTGCTTGACGTGATAGGCCGTGATCCGTTCGGCCGCGAGTTCGAGCGCGGCGCGCAGGTCGGGTGCCAGCGCGTCGTGCGCGGCGAGCCACTCGGCCTTCTCGATCCGCCAGCCGGTGTCGTTGAGATCGTGCCGGTCGAACTTGCGCGTGAAGGCGTGAACCGCGGCATCGCCTTCGTCGCGGACGCTGGCGACGATCGTGCGGACGTCACGCGCGACATCGGTATCCGCCTCGCGCCGCGCATCGACCAGCGCCTGGAACTGGCGGTCGAAGCCGGGTTCGGAGGTCGAAAGCTTGATCATCCCGTCACCGCACGCCGGAACGCATCGACCAGCGGCACGAGTTCGGGTCGCGTCTTGAACGCGGCGCGGTTGACGATCAGGCGGCTGGTCACGTCCATGATCCGCTCGACCTCGACCAGCCCGTTTTCCTTGAGCGTGCGGCCCGACGAGACGAGATCGACGATCCGCGGCGCGAGACCGAGCGTCGGCGCCAGCTCCATCGCGCCGTTCAGCTTGACGCATTCGGCCTGCACGCCGCGCGCCTCGAAATGGCGCTGCGTCAGGTAGGGGTATTTGGTCGCGACGCGGACGTGGCTCCACCCGCGTGGGTCGTCGGTCGCGGCAAGTTCGGCGGGCTCCGCGACCGACAGCCGGCAATGCCCGATGCCGAGATCGACCGGCGCGTAGAGCTCGGGATAGTCGAACTCGGCCAGCACGTCCGACCCGACGATGCCGAGTTGTGCGGCGCCATGCGCGACGAAGGTGGCGACGTCGAACGCGCGGACGCGGATCAGATCGATGCCGGCGTCGCTGGTCGCGAACCGCAGCGCGCGGCTGTCCTCGTCGGCGAAGGCGGCTTCGGGCTCGATCCCGGCGCGCGCCAGTAACGGCGCGGCCTCCGCGAGGATGCGGCCCTTGGGCACGGCGATGACGATGGGCTGGGCCATGGCGCAGGGCTTTACTTGTGCAGGTGCGAAGGAGCAATGCGTCGCCGACGGAGGTGGCACATGGCAGGCGAAGAGAATAACCGCGGCGCGTTCCGGATCCAGGAAT
Source organism: Sphingomonas panacisoli (assembly GCF_007859635.1). Lineage (NCBI taxonomy): Bacteria > Pseudomonadati > Pseudomonadota > Alphaproteobacteria > Sphingomonadales > Sphingomonadaceae > Sphingomonas > Sphingomonas panacisoli. The sequence goes on from NZ_CP042306.1 coordinate 476,913, forward strand.
TCTATTGCACGAAGAACGGCGCGCCGATCTACGCACGGCTGTGCGCGGCGATCGCGGAAGGGCTGACGCGCGAGAGCAGGATCGGGGCGCGGGTGCTCGACTGGCCGGGCGAGCCGACACGCGATGCTTTACCGTTGCGGTTCATCGGCGGGCTGCATGCGCTGGTACGGGCGGGCAGGGATGCCGGGCTCGCCGCGATCTTCGCCGGCGAGACGACCGATCCCGCGACGGTGGCCACCGATCTCAACCGCGCGCTGGTGGCGCATGACGACGATCTGCTGCCGTGGCTCGACGGCCCGCCGCAGACCAACGAGCCGGGGCGGTCGGGGTCGTTGATGACCGGGCTGCTGGAGGTCGCGCGGCGGTTCGGGCCGAAGATCGAATTGCTCGAGATCGGGTCGAGTGCGGGGCTGAACCTGCTGATCGACCGCTACGCCTTCGACCTGGGCGGCACCCGGGTCGGCCCGACGGATTCGACCGTGACGCTCACGCCGGAGTGGAAGGGGCCGGCGCCCGAGCCGGCACCCGTCGATATCGTGTCCGTGCGCGGCTGCGATATCCAGCCGCTCGACGCGACCGATCCGGTCGTCGCGACGCGGCTGCTCGCGTATGTCTGGCCCGAAATGCCGGTGCGGTTCGGGCGGATGGAGCGGGCGATCGCGATGCAGCGCGAAAAGCCGGTCGATCTGGTCCAGGCCGACGCCGCCGACTGGGTCGAGGCGCGGCTGGCCGAACCGCAGGCGGCGGGCGTGACGCGGGTGCTGATGCATTCGGTGGTGTGGCAATATCTGCCCGAAGCGAGCGCCGACCGCGTCCGTGCCGCGATGAAGGCGGCGGGTGCACAGGCTACCGCAGAACGTCCGCTCGCCTGGGTCATGGTCGAACCCAACCGTGCCTTCGCCGAGCATGTGATCCGCGTGCGGAGTAGGCCCGGCGATGGCGAGTGGCAGATCCTGGCGACGGCGCACGCGCACGGGGCGTGGATCAAATATGGCGAGGCGGCGGATGCGGATCGCGTGCGGATCGACCTGCCCGAAGCGGCGAAGGTCGATGTAAGCTAGGCGCCCTGCGCCTCCAGCCAGTCCCGCATCGCCTTGGTCACCGTGTCCGGCGCTTCCCACGGCGCGAAGTGGCCGACGCCTTCGAGGCGATCGATCGTCAGATCAGGCACGAGCGGATCGAGTCCTTCCAGCTGGCTCGGCAGCAACGCCTTGTCGTCCAGCCCCCAGATCACGAGCGTCGGCATCTTCAGCGCCGGGAACGGGCCGTCGAGGAATGCCGGCCGCTCCGGCGTCGCGTCCATCGCGGGTACGTTGACCGCGCTCGCGCGATACCAGTTGAGCATCGCGGTCATCGCGCCGGGCTGGCCCCATTGCTCGAGATAGGTCGGCTTTTCATCCATCACCTTGGCGAAGTCGGTGTGGCGCATGAAGCTGCCGTCGAAGAACTGCGACAGGCCGATACCGTCGATATATTTCTCGAAATCCGGGTTGCGGAACGCCGTGATGTACTGGCTCGCCTCGCGCTGCGCCATGTCGTCGAACAAGGTCTTCTGGAAGACGAAGGGGTGCGGCGCGTTGACGATGATCAGGCGTGCGACGCGATCGGGATGGTTGAGCGCCGCCATCCACGCGATCGCCCCGCCCCAATCGTGGCCGACCAAAGTGAAACGGTCGATGTCGAACCGATCGGCGAGCGCGATCAGGTCGGCGACGGGCTTGTCGGGAGTATAGTTTTCGACCCCCAGCGGCTTGGACGATTTCGCGAACCCGCGCTGGTCGGGGGCGAGGACGAAATGGTCCTTGGCGAGATCGCCGATCTGATGCCGCCAGGTGCGATGCGATTCGGGAAAGCCGTGGAGCAGGATGATCGCCGGGTTGGTCGGATCGCCCGCGACCGCGACATCAAGGCTGACGCCCGTCGCGAGGTCCACTCGCTGCAGGTCGAAATCGCTCATATTCCCCTCCCGAGCCGGCCTAAGTTGACACCAGGGTGACACTAGCGCGCATTTTTTCTCGCCACCGCTTCCCCGCCATATCCGCCCGAGGATCGATTGCGCGCGCGGAGACGGTGTCGGACGCAATCCTACATTGCAAGCGGTGATTGCGTGGCCGATAGCCGACTCATGGCCCGCGCCGACCAGACCGAAATCCGCATGCGGATCGTGATCGACAATCCGGTGCCGGGCGTACTCCACAGCCTCCAGACCGGCGACACCGGCGTGCTCGACCCGAAGCGGTCGAAGGCGGGGGAGCCATTGACCTTCGACTTCCCGGTGCGGATCGCGCCCGGCCCGAAGTTCTTCGGCGACCAGATACGCCGCGAAGGCCCGACGCGCCGCTTCGTCTATATCCGCATCGGCCAGTCGGCGGGGGATCACGCATCGGAATGGTCGCGGCGGATGAAGATCGACATCCACGACACGCCGCAGGCCCTGCTCGACCGCGCGATGGCGGGGAAAGGGGTGGTCGAACTGACGGTCGATGGCACCGGCAAGGACGGGTCGCCGGCGTGTGCGACGGTGAAGGTGACCGGGCGGCGGATCGCCTAGCCAACGGCTAGGGTCGGTCGAGCTTGCGAATATCTCCCAACGTCACTTCGTAAATACTGAGCAGACCGTTTTCGTTCGATCGCAACTCGCGCCCGAGTTGCGCATAATCTGCCGGTCTTTCCCTGATCACGGGTCCCGCAAGGCGATTGCTCGAGAAAAAGAGGCGCCGACCATCCGGCGATAGCCAGGGTGCGGACTCGCCGAAGGCCGTGTTGATCGTTCCGCCCAAATTGACGGGATCGGACCAGCGACCGTCCGGGCGCGCGAACGAGACGAACAGGTCACCCTGGCCCATGCCGCCACGGTCGCGGCTGGCGAAGATCAGGAAGCCGCCGTCGCGCGCGACCACTGGGTTGATATCGTTGCCCTTGCCCGCAAAGCTCAACAGTTCCGGCGCGTCGTAGCCGTTCGCCGACGGCCGGGCGCGATAGATATGGATGCCGGGATGCTCTGCGCGCGACGCTTCGAAATAGAGTGTCCCGTCGGCCAGCACGTTCGCATAGGCTTCGTTGCCGTCGGTGTTGATCGGGGCGGGAAGATGTTGGGGCGCCCCCCAACCATTGCCGCTCCGCTCGACGAACCAGATGTCATAGTCTTTTCGCGGCGTGCCGCTGTTGTCCGCAGGGCGATTGGAAATGAAGTACAGCTTGGTGCCGTCCGCCGAAACGTGCGCGTCGGCGTCCTTCCAGATTCCCGAAAACGACGCGACCCGCGGCTGGGTCCAGCGTCCGTTCACCAAACGGCTTTCGACGATGGTCAGCCGATTATAGCCCGGGTCGCCCTTGGTGAAATACATCGTCTTGCCATCGGGCGTGAACGATGTGTCGTACTCGAAATCCGGCGTGGATATGACGCCCGGCGCCACGAGCCTGGGGACACGCGCTGCCTCGTCCACCGCCGCCGATGTCGTCGACGAGCTTAGCGCGACGACGATCGCGATGCAGGCTGCCCTAATCGTTGCATTCGCCAATACCGATCTCCCGACTCGGCACCATCCGACGACACCATGCATCAACGTTCGGCGATTGCAACGAAACGTACTATATCGCGATGCCGCGTCAGGGGTACGTCGCGGTCTTGGGGATCTCCGGGATCGGGATCCATTCCTTTTCGTCGCCCGGTACCTTGGCGAAGCGGCCCGCTTTCCAATCGGCCTTGGCCTGATCGATCCGGTCCTTGCGCGAACTGACGAAGTTCCACCACACGTAGCGCTCGGTCGCGAACGCCTCGCCGCCGCACAGCATCACGCGACCGCCGGTCGCCGAGCGCAGCGTCATCGCGACGCCAGGTTGCAGGACGTAGAGCGTGTTGAGCGCCATCGGCATGCCGTCGATACTCGCGTCGCCCAGCGCGAGATACACCGCGCGTTCGTCGGCGCCCTTGTCGATCGGGATGCTCGCACCCGGCTCGAGCAGGATGTCGGCATAGATCGTTTCGGCATAGGTCGTGGTCGGGGCCCGCTTGCCCCATAGGTCACCCATGATGATGCGCGCGGTGGCGCCATGGCCGTCGATCACCGGCAGCGCGGCCTTTTCGACATGTTCGAACGCCGGGTCGATCTCCTCCTTGTCCTCGGGCATGCCGAGCCAGGTCTGGATGCCCGACAGTTCGGGCCCGTGCGCGCGCTCGTCGCCGGGGGAGCGTTCGGAGTGCGCGATGCCGTGGCCGGCGGTCATCAGATTGACCGCGCCGGGCTCGATCCGCGCGAAGGTGCCGAGCGAATCGCGATGGTCGATCGCGCCGGCGAACAGATAGGTGACGGTCGACAGGTTGATGTGCGGATGCGGGCGCACGTCGATGCCGGTGCCGACATCGAGATGCGCCGGGCCCATCTGGTCGAAGAAGATGAACGGGCCGACCATCTGGTGCGGCTTGGACGGCAGGGTGCGGTGGACCTTGAACCCGCCAAGGTCGTGCGTGGTCGGGGTGATCGTGCGCAGGATCAGGTCGTCGTTGGTCATAATACCTCCGCAAGCATCTGGGGCAGGTCTTCGGGGAAATATTGCTCGCCGAGCGCCGCGAGGTCGGCCGGGGCGACCCAGCGCCACTGCTGCATCACGCGCTGTTCGAGTTCGGTGTGCGCCCCGGTGTCGATCTCGCGGGCGTCGGTCCGGACCAGGAAATAGCGTTCGTCGGCGGTGACCTCGACGCCTTCGATGGTCAGGAAATCGACCTTACGGCGGAAGATTTCGGGTCCGGGATCGGCGATGATGCCGGTTTCCTCATAGAGTTCGCGGCGGGCGGCCGCTTCGTAGCTCTCGCCCGGATCGACCGCGCCGCCGACCGTGCACCAGAAGGGCGGGCGGCCATCCTCCGGCGTGAAGCGAAACATCAGGATGCGGCCGTCGCCATCGACCAGCAGGATGCGTGCGGCGGGGCGAGGAGTGCGGGACATGGGAGGGAGATAGCGCGGTCCGGCTTCTCGCGCATCCATTGCAAATGGAAATCTTGGGTTTCCGCCACCACCGTCATGCCGGGCTTGTCCCGGCATCCGCCGAGCCTCGGGCGATATCGGTTGGGGTTGGGCGGACCCCGGCACAAGGCCGGGGTGACGGCTAATGCTAAGCTTCGTCCAGCTCCGGATAGTGACGAAAGATACCGTCTTCGTTGAACGGAATACGGCGGTCGCTTTTCAGGTACGCCGCGATACCCGGGAGGTCGGCGACCTTGTCGTGCAGTGCGATCAGGGTCGGATAATCGCGCTCGATCGTCGCCATCCGTTTGGGGAAGGCGTAGCGCAGCCCCTCGACGATCTGGAACAGGCTGGTGTCGATCGGCGACCATTGATCGCCGCCCACGAAATCGCCGTCGATCGCCCCGGCCGCGCGGTCGAAATAGCCGAGATATTTGGGCATGCGGTTCTTACGGAATCCCGCCGCATAGCGCGCCGCTTCCGGCTTCTGGTCCTCGTAATAGTCGTCGGCCGACACTGGATGATGCGTGTCGTGGACTTCCTTGACCAGGTCGGTGACGGTCAGTTGCAGCTGGATCGTCCAGAACAGGGTCGGCACATCCTTCGGCGCGAGATCGTGCGCGTCGGCAAGGTAGGTCAGGATATGCCCGACCTGCGCGAGCACCATCGTGTCGACATCGAGATAGGGCGGCGCGAACGGCTCGAACGGTCCGCGCTGTTTCATGTCCTTGATCAGCGCGTCGACACCTTGGTCGCGCGCGCAATCGACGTACGGCACGCCGGCTGCTTCCAAGGTCAACCGGACGAACTCGCCGCGGCCCTGGATGCCGGGCCAATACCAGAGCTTATACGGGTCCATGCGCTTCTCCCGGTGCCCGCGCGCGGATTTCGAGCGCGTGGATGCGGGAGGACAACAAATCGGCGAGCGCGTTGTTCACCATCCGCTGGCGTTCGATGCGGCTCTGTCCGACGAAGCGGTCGCTCGCCACGACGACGACCCAGTGCGTTTCGCCGGTGCCGTCGTCGCCGGCATGCCCGGCGTGCTGGTGGCTGGTGTTGATCACATGCAGCACTTGTGGGGCGAGCGTCGCCTCCAGTCGGGCGTGGATTTCTTCGGCGAGCGGAGGCGTGGAAGTCATGACGGGGCCGCCTATATAAGATGCTTTTGCCGGAGCCAGCCTTCTTGTCGCGTCCCGACCCGAAAGATCGCCCAAATGCCCGCTTCCACGGTCGCGTCGAGGCAGCGGGGCGGCTGTGCGCCGAAGCCGGTTGCGAAGCGCCGGGCGAATTCCGCGCGCCGATGACCGACGGATTCGTATCGGGCCGCGACGGGCCGGGCGAGTATCGCTATCTGTGCCTCGACCATGTCCGCGCGTTCAATTCCAAGTACAACTTCTTCAACGGGATGAGCCCCGACGAAATCCACGACGCGCAACGCCCCTATGCCGGGTGGGAGCGCGAGACGCGCGCCTTCGCGCATTCGGGCGCCGACGTGCCGCCGCGCTGGGCGGATTTCAGCGATCCGCTCGACGCGATCGGCGCGCGGTTCCGCGAGCGGGTGGTGCAGGAGCGGACCGACGGCAAGCCGCTGTCGCAGGCCGATCGCCACGCCTTGCGGGTGCTGGGGCTCGACCACAATGCCGATCGCAAGGGGCTGCGGACGCGCTATTCGGAACTGGTGCGGAAATTCCATCCCGACCGCAACGGCGGCGACCGCAGCATGGAAAAGGCGCTGCAGGAAGTGATCGCCGCGTATCAGCAATTGAAACGCTCGCTAGCGTTTGTGTGAAATCCTCCCCGGCACGGGGAGGGGGACCATCGCGCAGCGATGGTGGAGGGGGCGGGCCTCAAGCGATCCGAGTGAGGAGCACCCCCTCCGTCAGCGCTAAGCGCTGCCACCTCCCCGTCCCGGGGAGGATTGATTTATCTCCCCCACCCCGCAAAGCCGGTGGCGATGAAACGCCGTACCGGACAGGATCGCGCGATCACGCAGAACTGGCGCCCCGCGACGCAAGCGGTGCGCGGTGGCACCGCGCGGTCGGAATTCGGGGAAACCAGCGAAGCGATCTTCCTGACCTCGGGCTATGCCTATGACTGCGCCGAGGACGCCGCCGCGCGGTTCCGCGGCGATCAGCAGGGCATGACCTATTCGCGGCTGCAGAACCCGACCGTGCAGATGCTCGAACAGCGCATCGCGTTGCTGGAAGGCGCGGCGGCGTGCCGGACGATGGCGTCGGGGATGGCCGCGATGACCGCGGCGTTGCTGTGCCAGCTTCAGACCGGCGATCATGTCGTAGCGGGGCGCGCGGCGTTCGGGTCGTGCCGCTGGCTGGTCGATACGCTGCTGCCGAAGTTCGGGATCACCACGACGGTGATCGACGCGCGCGACCCGCAAGCGTTCATCGACGCGACCAGGCCCGAGACCAAGGTCTATTTCTTCGAAACCCCCGCCAACCCGACGATGGATATCGTCGATCTGGCGGCGGTGTGCGGGATCGCGAAGGAACGCGGCATCGTGTCGGTGGTCGACAATGCCTTTGCGACCCCGGTGCTGCAGCGCCCGCTCGAGTTCGGCGCGGACGTCGTCGCCTATTCGGCGACCAAGCTGATGGACGGGCAAGGCCGCGTGCTGGCTGGCGCGGTATGCGGGACGGAGGAGTTCGTCGAAAACACCCTGCTCGCCTTCATCCGCAACACCGGCCCGACGCTGTCGCCGTTCAATGCCTGGGTGGTGATGAAGGGGCTGGAGACGCTCGACCTGCGCGCGCGGCGGCAGAGCGACAGTGCGCTTCAGGTCGGCAAGTTCCTGGAGGGCCGCGTGCAGCGCGTGTTGCATCCCGGCCTGCCGAGCCATCCGCAGCACAACCTCGCGATGGCGCAGATGAATGCGACCGGCCCGATCTTCGCGTTCGAGGTCGACGGCGGGCGTACGCAGGCGCATGGGCTGCTCGACGCGCTCGAACTGATCGATATCTCGAACAATATCGGCGATTCGCGCTCGCTGATGACGCATCCTAGCTCGACCACGCACGCCGGGGTCAGCGAGGAAGTCCGCACCGATATGGGCGTGACCGAGAACATGCTGCGGCTCAACGTCGGGCTGGAGGACCCGCTCGATCTGATCGACGATCTCGACCGGGCGCTGAAGGCGGTCGGCCTGTGAGCGACGCGATGAAGGCGCTGTTCCCCAACGTCGCCGAAACGCGCGGCGTGGTGGTGCGTGTCTCCGTCAGCTTCCTCCCCGAACAGTCGGAGCCGGCGCGCGGGCGCTGGTTCTGGGCCTATCACGTACGCATCGAGAATGCGGGGCCGTCGACCGTCCAGCTGCTGACGCGGCACTGGGTCATCACCGACGGCCGCGGTGCGCGCCACTCTGTCGAGGGCGAGGGCGTGGTCGGCGAACAGCCGGTGATCGCGCCGGGCGGGTCGTTCGATTACGTCTCGGGCTGCCCGCTCGCGACGCCGAGCGGGGCGATGCAGGGCAGCTATCACATGATCGCCGAGGACGGATCGGCGTTCGACGTCGATATTCCGCGGTTTCAGTTGCTCGCGCCGGCGGTGGGAGCGTGAGCGCGACCGTCGCCCCGGCGGAGGCCGGGGCCGCCGCGTTGTCGACTGGGTCGCGTGCCGCCAGCGGCCCCGGCCTTCGCCGGGGCGACGAACGATGAAGCGCACCCACCTCCCTCTCAACGGTCTCCGCGTGCTCGACGCCGCGGCGCGGCATTTGTCGTTCACGCGCGCGGCGGACGAGTTGGCGGTGACTCCCGCCGCCGTGGGTCAGCAGGTCCGTGCACTCGAGGATACGCTCGGCGTCGTGCTGTTTCGCCGCACCACCAAGGGCCTCGAACTGACGCCGGAAGGCGAGGCGGGTCTTGAAGCGCTGCGCCAGGGATTCCTGCAGTTCGAGGAAGCCGTCCGCGCGATGCAGGCCGGCCAGTCGTCAAAGTCGCTGACCATCGCCGCGCCGCGCGACGTGCTGCATTGCTGGTTGATGCCGCGGCTTGCCGAAATTTCGCGGGACGACGGCGAGTTGCGCTTCGTGCTGATCGCCGCCGACGAGGATCTCGACTTCACCCAGGCCAATCTCGACCTCGCCGTCCGCTGGGGCGAGGGGCCGGGCGAGCATGAGGGCGAGGCGCTCGAATCCGACGGCATGGTTACGATCGAGCGGCCTAGCGGCGGTGCCGACACGCGGATTTCGTGGCCGGGCTGCCTCAACGACGACAGCGTGTCGCTGGTCCGCGTCGCCGATGCCGGCCTCGCGATCGACGCCGCGGCGGAAGGGTTGGGTCGCGCGACCGTCCCCGAATTGCTCGCGCGTCGCGATCTCGCGAGTGGCCGCGTCGCCGCGGTCGGCGAGGCCAAACCGTATCGGCTCGGCTATTGGCTGGTCGCGCCGCTCCCGCAATGGCGGCAGAAAAAGGTCAAGGCGCTGGTGGAAGCATTGGGAGCGTGACGCTCCCGATCATGACCACCGACCGGCTGGTGCTCCGGGCGCTTCGCCAGGATGACGCCGATGCGCTCCACCCGATGTATTCGGACGTCGAGGCCAATACCTACGGCTCGCGGCCGGCCAGTGGGTCGATCGAGGAATCGCGCGATCGCGTCGCCAAGGCGCTGGCCGACACCGCGTGGCGCGCCTGGGCAATCACGCTGAAGGGCGACGACACGCCGCTCGGCACCGCGGTGATCGGTACCGTCGCCAGTTACGAGAAGCGCCAGGGCAAGGTGACCGAAATCGGGTACATCCTGTCGCGCGAACATTGGGGCCAGGGCTACGTGACCGAAGCGGTCGCGGCACTGATCGACCTGTTGTTTTCCGAAGGGCAGCGGCGCGTGTTCGCCGATACCGACCCCGACAATGCGCCGTCGATCGCGGTGCTCAAGCGGCTCGGCTTCACGCTGGAGGCGACGCTACGCGCCGAGTGGGAGACGCATATCGGCGTGCGCGACAGCCTGATCTGGGGATTGTTGGAGGACGAATGGAAAACCGCCCGCCCCCGAACCTGAGCGATCCGGCTGAACTCGCCGCCTATCGCCAGGAACTGCGTCAGGTCGTGCGCGGGCTGCGGCTGGGCAGCGTCGGTGTGAAGATCGTAGGGGCGGTACTGGCGTTGCTGCGTGCGAAACTGTGGCCGGCGATTCCGATGCTGGTGCCGCTCGTCGTGATTGCGCTAGGGGTCACGCTGATGATCACCGCGATCGCGTTCCGCACGGCCTATCACGCCCGCCGAATGCGCGGCGATTAGGGCATTCCCGCCGTCAGGATCAGCGCGCGGTTCATCAGTTGTGCGAACAGGCCGGTATCGACCCCGGCGTCCGTGCGGGACCAATCGCCGACCACCGCGAACCAGCGCCCATCCTTGCGCCGCACGAGGTAGTTCAGCGTCAGGACGCCGGGCTCCGATCCGCCCTTGAACCCGACATAGTCGAACCGCGCGCGCGTGACGGCGTCGGTGCCGGGATTGACGGTCAGCAGCGACAGCGCCGTGTCGCCCCCTTGATGCGGAGCCAATCCAGCATGGCCGCGGTCTGCGCGGGGCTGGCGAACCATTCGAGCGTGTCGATCGCGATCGGCTTGCCCGATGCGAACAGCGTGATGTCGAGCGGGGTAGCGGCCAGCCGGGCGGTGCTGGCGTCGAGAAGCTTGCGCCGCTCGGCGGGCGGCGTCTTGGCCCAGGCCGCGGCGATATCGGCATTGGCGCTCGATTTGATCGCGAACATCTGACGCGTCGTCAGCATGGGCGCGAGATCGGGCGCGCCGGTCCGCGCGACGAACGTGTCGAGCTTGCGCGCCTCCAGCGTCACTAGCGTGTCGGTCGCGGTATTGTCGCTGATCGAGATCATCAGCGTCGCCAGCGTCTGGAGCGTCACCGGGCTTCCCGCCGGCCAGCTCTGCAGCATGCCGGAAGGGAGCGACACCGCGCCGACCGGCACGACGTCGGCCCATTTGCGCTCGCCCGCGCCGACTTCGCGCGCCAACTCGCCCAGCACCCACAGCTTGAACGCGGAGCCGAGCGGCGCCGGTTTGTCGGGATTATACCCGGCGGCCAACCGCGGCGCGCCGTCGCCCAGTGCGTAGACGGCGAACGCGCTGTTGCCCGGCAGCGTGCGGAACGCCGTGGCGAGCTTCTCGACGCTGTCGTCGGCGAGTTCGAAGCTGGCGAACAACAGCGCATTGACGCGATGCGGTGCGGTGGGTTCGACCGCCAGCTGGATGTTCGCGATCCCGCGCTCGAACTTGATCCGTGCTGTTCCCGACCAGGGGTTCGCCGCGACGAACGACGCGACCGCCACCGGCTTGCCGAGTTGCGCCGAGAGTTGCGCGACCAGCGCGTCCCACTTCGCCTTGGGGATCGCCGCGGCGAACGATGGCGAAAAGTAGTTGTCGAAGGTGAGGGTGCCGCCGATCAGCCCGAGCAGCCCGTCGACGCGCGACAGTGTCGCCGGATCGGCGGAGGCGGTGACGATCGCGGGTGGCGTCGGCGGCGTGGTCTGCGCGACCGCCGGCGTCGCGGCGAGCAACAGTAATCCGATCAGTCTCCGTATCACCGTCCCCCCTTTACGCCGTCAGGCGTCGATCGCTTCCTCGTCCAACCGCGCCGCATTTTCCTGGATGAACGCGAAGCGGTGCGCGGGATTGGTCCCCATCAGCCGATCGACCAGATCCTTCACGCCCGCGCGCTCCTCATATTCCTGCGGCAGCGTGATGCGGATCAGGCTCCGCGTCTTCGGGTCCATCGTGGTTTCCTTGAGCTGGCCCGGATTCATCTCGCCCAGCCCCTTGAACCGCGACACTTCGACCTTCTTGCCCTTGAAGATCGTCGCCTCGATCTCGGCGCGGTGCGCGTCGTCGCGGGCATATTCGCTCTTCGCGCCGACCGTCAGGCGGTAGAGCGGCGGCTGCGCGAGGTAGAGATGCCCGCGGCGCACCAGGTCTGGCATTTCCTGGAAGAAGAACGTCATCAGCAACGTCGCGATGTGTGCGCCGTCGACATCGGCGTCGGTCATGATGACGACGCGTTCGTAGCGCAGATTGTCGGGCTCGCAATCCTTGCGCGTGCCGCAGCCGAGCGCGAGCGTCAGGTCGGCGATTTCCTGGTTGGCGAAAATCTTGGCCGCGGTGGCCGAGGCGACGTTCAGGATCTTGCCGCGGATCGGCAGGATCGCCTGCGTCTTGCGGTCGCGTGCCTGCTTCGCGGAGCCGCCGGCCGAGTCGCCCTCGACGATGAAGATCTCGGTGCCCTTGGGGTCATCCGCCGAACAGTCGGTGAGCTTGCCGGGGAGGCGCAGCTTGCGCGCCGACGTCGCCGACTTGCGCTTGACCTCGCGCTCCTGCTTGCGCGCAAGCCGCTCGTCCATCCGCTCGACGACGTACGCCAGCAGCGCCTTGCCGCGATCCATGTTGTCCGACAGGAAATGGTCGAAATGGTCGCGGATCGCGCGCTCGACCAAGGTCGTCGCTTCGGGCGAGGTCAGGCGGTCCTTGGTCTGGCTCTGGAATTGCGGGTCGCGGATGAAGACGGAGAGCATCAGCTCGCACCCGACCATCACGTCGTCGGCGGTGATGTCCTTGGCCTTCTTCTGCCCGACCAGTTCGCCGAACCCGCGAATGCCGCGGACCAGCGCCGCCCGCAGCCCCGCTTCGTGCGTGCCGCCGTCGGGGGTCGGGATCGTGTTGCAATACCAACTGTACGAGCCGTCGCTCCACAGCGGCCACGCCACCGCCCATTCGACGCGGCCCTGGTTCTCGCCGGGGAAATCCTGGCGACCGGTGAAGAATTGCGCGGTCGCGGTCTCGCGGTCGCCGATCTGTTCCTTCAGGTGGTCGGCAAGCCCGCCGGGGAATTGGAAGACGGCTTCGGCCGGAGTCTCGTCGGTGATGACCTCGGGCGCGCATTTCCAGCGGATCTCGACGCCGGCGAACAGATACGCCTTCGATCGCACGAGCTTGTAGAGCCGCGCCGGCTTGAAGTGCAGCTCGGGTCCGAAAATCTCAGGATCGGGCGTGAACGCTACCGACGACCCGCGACGATTGGGCGTGGGTCCGAGATGCTCGATCGGGCCGAGCGTCTGCCCCTGGCTGAACCGCTGGCGATAGAGCTGTTTGTCGCGCGCGACCTCGACCACCGTATCGATCGACAGCGCATTGACGACCGAGATGCCGACACCGTGCAGGCCGCCCGAGGTCGCATACGCCTTGCCCGAGAATTTGCCGCCCGAATGGAGCATCGACAGGATGACTTCGAGCGCGGACTTGTCGGGGAACTTCGGATGCGGGTCGATCGGGAAGCCGCGGCCGTTGTCGACGATCGTCAGCCGGTTGCCCTCGTCCAGTGTGACCTCGATCCGCGTCGCATGCCCGGCAACGGCTTCGTCCATCGCATTGTCGAGCACTTCGGCGGCGAGATGGTGCAACGCTCGCTCGTCGGTGCCGCCGACATACATGCCGGGACGGCGGCGGACGGGCTCGAGCCCCTCCAGCACCTCGATCGAAGAGGCGGTATAATCGGTGCTGGGCTTGGCGTTGGAGGCAAACAGATCGTCGGACATGGCCCGCTATACGAGCCCGCGATTCCCTCACGCAAGCGTGGTCGATGCTTATCCACAAGAGCCGTCACGGACGCTCGATCCGTGACGGCCAGTCGTGTCACGGTTTCGCGGGAATATCGGCCAAGGTCGTCCGCACCGTCGGGGTATAGCCCGCCAGAAGTTTAAGTTGCTGGCCGTTGCCCAGATCGCCGCCCGAACAGCTCAGCATCTTGTTGATGCAATTCGTAGTCCACAGATCGACGATTCCGTCGTCCCAGGCGCCGAACCAGTCGGCATGGGCGGTCGAGCCGGCAACACTGTCGGGCATCCCCGGCATGCGATCGGACGACAGGTACCAGTTCGCGCTGGTCGCGTCGGTCGAATACCACACGCCGAGCTGGAACTCGGGGATGATATAGGGATGCGTCTTCGGACAGACCGCATGACCCTGCCCGTCCTGTACGCGGTACGCCATGTGGCTGCGATGGTCCGGGCTGTCGAGTTGCGTGCCGTTCCAGCAATCGGGCGCGACCAGGACCACGCCGATGCGGTCGCCGGTCGGGCAACCCCTCAAGGCATCGCCCATTGTCGCGAAATGGCCCGTCGTGGCGCCGGCGCCGTCGCAATTCCACCAGCGCTTGGTGGTGTCGGTCGGCGTGCTTGCCGGGTCCATCATGTTGTAGCCGAAGATATAGCGCAGCCCGCGCGGCAGCGGGAGACACGCCGTTGCGAACGTGGTGCAGCGCACGTCGGTCACCGGATAGCGCTTGTAGTAGACGGCCAGGCCGTCGGGCATAACGACCTTGCCCGCACCGCTCATCATCGCCGGGACCCAATAAGCCGAACGATTGAGAATGTTGTTGCAGGTGCTGTCGCCGGTCGTGCGCAAGCTGGAATAGGTCGAATTGGCGTCCGCCAACGTATTGCCGAAGAAGGTATGGAGGTGCGATTTGCCGGGCTGGCCCGGATATACGATCGGATCGTTATAGGCGTTGTGCGACGGTGCGCAGTTGAAGCGGAACGCCCCTACATCGTCCGGTGCCATCGATCCGGGTATGTCGCCCGTACCCCAGGACGGCTGCAGAAAATTCTGCAAGCTGAGCCCCGAAACTACCTTTGCCACCCCCTGCAGAGACGGGGCCGCGATCCCCGCGAGGGCTGGCGCCGGCGCGGGGGTCGGTGTGGGCGTCGGTGTCGGTGTCGGCGAGAAGATCGGTATCGGGATACTGATGATCGGAATGTTCTTCTTGTTACCGAGGCCGACGGCCTTGTTGGCACCGGCCAAGGCCGCGCCCGCGACGACCATCGCCACCATACAGGTGATCGCTTTTTTCACTGTCAGTAACCCCGCCGTTCACGGTCGATGCGACCATTTCGCGGGCGTTATGAGCGGAGTCGGCAGAATCTGAGGTAAAGGGGCGGGGTTAACGCGCCGCAAACCGACCATTGTCGTAAGGGCACGCGTACGACCCGCCCAAAGGACGGGTCCGCCCGGATTGCTAGCGAACGCGCGGACCGCCGAACGGCAACGGCGGCGGGGGACGACGGTCCCGACGCGGCAATTGGGCTTGGTAGGCGTGGCCGCAATGTTCGACGCAATAGGGGAATCCGGGATTCACCTTGTCGCCGCAGAAATGGAAGTCGGGTTCACCGGGATGGCCGAGCGGCCATTTGCAGATCTTGTCGTTGAGCTCGAGCAGACTCGTCTTGTCCGCCATTTCGGGCGACGGCTTGGCCGGGACCAGCCGACGCGGCGGCGCGGGCGTGATCGGCGGCTGCTGTTCGCCGGGCGACTGACGCACGAAGCCGCCGGGGCCGACCGACCGCAGGATCGGTTCGTTGGCGGGCCGGGCCGGCGCCGAAATGTCGGTGCTGACCGGGATCGGCGCCGCCGACACCGCCATGGGGGCCGGGGTCGGGGCAGGGCGCGGTGCCGTCTCGACTGGGGCCGGAGCCTTTTTGGCCGGCGCGGGCGCGGGCGCGGCGCCGGGCTCGTTGGGCTTCACCGGCGACGGGCGCGACTGCAGGCCCAGGCGATGCGCCTTGCCGATCACGGCGTTGCGGCTGACGCCGCCCAGTTCCTCGGCGATCTGGCTCGCGGTCTGACCCGCTTCCCACATCTTGCGGAGCGAATCGATCCGCTCGTCGGTCCAGCTCATAAACGTCCTCTTCAAATCGTCGTTCGGGCGGTTGCGGTGCCTCCCATCAAAGCCTAACTGCCTAGGCCGATGGACGCTCCCACTTCACACCCGGAAAAAATCACTGCGATGCCCGCCCCGGGCGTTCCGGTCATCCGGAGCGTGAACTGGGGTGGCTTGAGAACCCTCTATGTGAAGGAGGTGCGCCGTTTCTTCAAGGTGCACCTGCAGACGATCTGGGCGCCGGCGATCACGACTTTGCTGTTTCTGGTCGTTTTCACGGTCGCGACGGGGGCCAAGCGCCCGGTCCTGATCGGCGATATGAGCGTCCCGTTCGGCGATTTCATCGCGCCGGGCCTGATCATCAGCCAGGGAATGATGGGGCCCGCCTTCGCCAATTCGAGTTTCTCGCTGCTGGTCGGCAAGATCCAGGGGACGATCGTCGATTATCTGATGCCGCCGCTGTCGACGCTGGAGTTGCTGTCGGCGCTGATCGGCGGGGCGATGACCCGCGCATTCATCGTCGGATTCATCGTCTGGGTGGCGATGGCGCTGTACGGACTCGGCGTGTGGCCGCAGCATCTATGGGCGGTCGCGTGGTTCGGGTTCCTGGGCGCGATGTTCCTGTCGCTGCTCGGCGTCCTGACGTCGATCTGGGCAGAGAAGTTCGATCACGCCGCGGCGGTCAGCAATTTCGTGATCATCCCGCTCGGGCTGCTGTCCGGTACCTTCTATTCGGTCACCAACCTGGCGCCGGCATTCCGCGTGATCAGTCACTTCAACCCATTCTTCTACATCATCTCGGGCTTCCGCTACGGATTCCTCGGCGGAGCGGACTCGCCGATCCTGGTGGGCAGCGTCGCCGTGTTCGGGCTCGACGTCGCGCTGGCGCTGGTCTGCTACTGGCTGCTCGACAAGGGCTGGAAGATCAAGAGCTAGGGCCGGACGGGTCCTAACTGAACGGCGGCTGCAAACCGCGTTCAGCCCCGCCCCATATCGCCGTCGCTACAACGATCCCGTCACCGACGTTCGGTGCAAGGAGGTTGTAATGCGTAAGGTTCTCGTTTCGATCGCCGCGCTTGGGGCGGCATTGTCGGCCGCGCCGTCGATGGCGCAGTCCTACGGTTATCCGGGCGGCGGCTATGGCCAGCCGGGCAACGGCTACAATAACGGCTATGCGGTGCCGAGCCCATGGCAGGTGCGCGAGATGGTCGAGCGCGCGATCCAGCGTGGCGAAGTGTCGCGCGGCGAAGCTCGCGACTTGCGCGACGATGTCCGCGACCTGTTCCGGTTGCAGCAGCGCAACCGCTACGGCAACGACTGGCGGGCGCAGCGCGAATTGCAGCGCAAGACGATGGACGTCCTGCGCGAATTGCGCGACGCACGCGGCGATCGTGACGGCCGCTGGGGCGACCGCGACCGCGGCGACGACTACCGTTATCGGTAAGCGATGATCGGACGGCGGGCAGCGATGCCCGCCGTTTCTTTCAGGTCAGGCTGTCGGCGACCTCGCGCAAGGCGCCGGCCGGATCGTCGGCGATGACGTCGCCATGCGACGGCACGATCCGCTTGAGGTTGGGGATGTCCGCCCAGCCGCGCAACTGTGCCGCGAGCGCCGCCTTGTCCTCGATCATCATGTGCCGGATCAGCCGCGGTACTTCCGGACCGGACGCACCGAATCCCATCAGCCGAGTCATGATCCACGCGCCGACGCCGTGCGGATGCTGGACGTTGCCGATCACGTCGTTGACGATCAGCGTCGTGCCGCCCGATCGGCGGACGATGGCGGCGAATTCGTCTTCCTTCGCACCCGCGACGAGCACCAGATCGATCTCGGAATCGTCGAGCGCGTCGCCGGTGCCATCGACCGGCGCGGCCTCGCTCACCATCTCCTTCGCGCTCGGCGGCGCGAGCGCCTTGATATCCGGATAGCGCGCCTTCCACGCCGGCGCGTCGAGGCGGTGCTGCTGGTTGGGGACGATCAGGAAGGTCGGCTGACCCAGCGCTTCGATCCGTTGCATCTGCGGTTCGTCGAGCGGGATCGCGCTCCAGATCGCGGTGCCGCCCCCCTTCAGGCGGATCACGGTCATCCGCCGGGGAAAATTGCCCAGCGGCATCGGGATGTCGCCGGTCACCGTCAGCAGGCCGTCGTCGAGTTGTTCCAGCTCGCCGTGCGGCAGGACGGTCCATTCCTGGTTGAGCTTTGCCATGCGGTAAAAACCGATACGCAGCCGATTCGATCCCGGTGTTGACGCTCTCCGGCACGGTCCAGTAAATGCGCGCTCCGGGCGGCCTGTCGGGTCGCCCTTTCTCGTTTGAAGGAGCCAGCCCCGTGACCATCACCCCGCTCATGCCCGTTTACCCGCGGTGTGGCGTGCGGCCGGTGCGAGGCGAGGGCTGCTACCTGATCGGCGAGCGCGGCGAGCGCTATCTCGATTTCGCGGCGGGGATCGCGGTCAACGCGCTGGGGCATGGCCATCCCAAGCTGGTCAAGGCGATCGCCGACCAGGCCGCGACCTTGATGCACGTGTCCAACCTGTACGGCAGTCCGCAGGGCGAGAGCCTGGCGCAGCGCATTGTCGACATGAGCTTCGCCGACACGGTGTTCTTCACCAATTCTGGCGTCGAGGCGATCGAGTGCGCGATCAAGACCGCGCGACGCTATCACGACGTCAACGGCAATCCGGAGCGCTATAAGCTCATCACCTTCAAGAACGCGTTCCACGGGCGCTCGCTCGGCGCGATCTCGGCCACCGACCAGCCCAAGATGCGCGACGGGTTCGAGCCGCTCTTGCCGGGCTTCGATTACGCCAAGTTCAACGATCTCGACGGTGCGCTGGCGCTGATCGACGACGAGACCGCGGGCTTCATGGTCGAGACGGTGCAGGGCGAGGGCGGGATGACCGCGGGCACGCCCGAGTTCATCAAGGGCCTGCGCAAGGCATGCGATGAACGCGGCCTGCTGCTGATCCTCGACGAAATCCAGTGCGGGTACGGTCGCACCGGCAAGATGTGGGCCTACGAGCATTACGGCATCACCCCCGACATCATGACTGTGGCCAAGGGCATCGGCGGCGGCTTCCCGCTCGGGGCGTGCCTCGCGACCGAGGAAGCGGCCAAGGGCATGGTGATCGGCACGCACGGATCGACCTATGGCGGCAACCCGCTCGCGATGGCGGCGGGCGAGGCGGTGCTCGACGTGATGCAGGAGCCGGGCTTCCTGGAGCATGTGACCAAGATGGGCGACCGGTTACGTGCGGCGTTCGAGCAGTTGATCCCGAACCACGATCACCTGTTCGAGGAAATCCGCGGCAAGGGGCTGATGCTCGGGATCAAGATGAAGGAGCCGGCGGTGAGCCGCGACTTCGTGGCGCATCTGCGCGACAATCACGGGCTCCTGACGGTGGCCGCGGGCGAGAACGTATTCCGCGTCCTGCCGCCGCTGATCATCGAGGAAGAGCACATCGCCGAGTGCATCGAGCGACTGAGCGAAGGCGCCAGGAGTTTCGCGGGACCGAGCGATGATTAAATCCTCCCCGTTCACGGGGAGGTGGCGCGCGCAGCGCGACGGAGGGGGCTATCCTCCCATGCAACGCTTGCGGCCCGCCCCCTCCACCAGCCTACGGCTGGTCCCCCTCCCCGTAAACGGGGAGGAATGAGCATGCGGCACTTCCTCAACCTCTCCGACGCCGGCCCCGACGGGATCGCGGCGATCCTGGCCGATGCGCTCGACCGCAAGGCGGCGCGGGCGGGGTGGCCCAAGGGCAAGCCTGACGCCGACGCGCCGCTCGCGGGCCGCGTGCTGGCCATGATTTTCGAGAAGAACTCGACCCGCACGCGGGTGAGCTTCGACATGGCGATCCGCCAGCTCGGCGGCACCAGCATCGTGATGGACGCCGGCCAGATGCAGCTCGGCCGCGGCGAAAGTGTCGCCGACACCGCGCGCGTGCTGTCGGGGTTCGTCGACGCGATCATGATCCGCACCGACGACCACGCCAAGGTCGTCGAGATGGCGGAGTATGCGTCGGTGCCGGTGATCAACGGCCTGACCGATTACTCGCACCCGTGCCAGATCGTCGCCGACCTGCAGGCGATCATCGAGAGCGGGCGGTCGCTGCCGGGGCTCAAGGTCGCGTGGCTCGGCGACGGCAACAATGTCTTGGCGTCGTTCATGGAAGCCGCCGGGCTGATGCAGTTCGACGTCGTCGCAGCGTGCCCGCAGGGCTTCATGCCGCCGGACGAGGACGTCGCGCTGGGCCAGGGGCGCGCGAAGGTGGTCGGCACCGCGAAGGAAGCGGTCGAAGGCGCCGATATCGTCGTCACCGACACCTGGATCTCGATGGGCCAGGACCATGCCGACACCAAGCTGGCGGCGATGATGTCGTTCCAGGTCGATGCCGCGCTGATGGCGGCGGCCAAACCCGACGCGAAGTTCCTCCACTGCCTCCCCGCGCATCGCGGCGAAGAGGTAACGGCCGAGGTGATCGACGGACCGCAGTCGCTGATCTGGCCCGAGGCGGAAAACCGGTTGCACGCGCAAAAGGCTATCCTGCGCTGGTGCTTCGGGCAGATCGGTTGATCGGGGCGGAACCGCTACCCACATTCGTCATCCCAGCAAACGCTGGGATCTCAGGCAACCCATTCAGCGCTTGCCGCACAAGACCCCAGCTTTCGCTGGGGTGACGGAGTTATTGAGTGACCGACCAGATTACCGACATCGACGAAGCGCTGGGCTTCACGCTTCCCGCCCGCCATGCGCGCGGGCGGCTGGTGCGGCTGGGGCCGGTGCTCGACGAAATCCTCGAAGCGCACGCCTATCCGCCGGCGATCGAGGCGTTGCTCGCCGAGGCATTGACGCTGACCGCGCTGATCGGATCGACGCTCAAGGATCCGACGGGGCAATTGACGCTCCAGGCGCAGACGCAATCGGGCGTCGTGACGTTGCTCGTCTGCGACTATCGCGGCGGCGAGTTGCGCGGGTACGTCCAGTACGACGCCGACAAGCTGGCCGAGGCGCCCGCCGAGCCGAGCCTGTTCGCGCTGTTCGGCGAAGGATATCTCGCGATCACCTTCGACCTTGCGCAGACCAAGGAGCGCTATCAGGGCATCGTCCCGCTCGACGGCGAGACGATGGCGCAGGCGGCGGAGAGCTATTTCGTCCAGTCGGAACAGATTCCGACATTGATCAACTTCGGCGTCAAGCGCGGCGCGGACGGACGCCATGTCGCGGGTGGGCTGTTCCTCCAGCATCTGCCCGAGGGCGAGGATGGGCGCGAGCGGCTGCACACGCGGCTCGACCATCCCGAATGGGAGCATGTGTCGATCCTCGGCCGGACGATGGGCGCGGACGAACTGGCCGACCCCGATCTGCCGCTGGAAACGCTGATCTGGCGGCTGTTCAACGAGGAGGACGAGGTCCGCGTGCTCGCGCGTACGCACCTCGCCAAGGGATGCCGCTGCGATGCCGACTACATCGCCAGCGTGCTCGCCAAGTTCACGCCGGAAGACCGCGCCGACATGGCGGACGCCGACGGGATGATCCAGGTCGGTTGTGCCTTTTGTGCCAAATCGTTCCCGGTCCCGGCGATCGCGGCGGTTTGAGTAACGCCGCGAGCATGCCACAATCTTCTGCGAAGGAGGGCGCATGACAGGGGGGGACACGATTCGCCGCCGCGGCATTGATCGCGGCCATGGCTGGCGCTGCGGCGGCCGCGGGGCCGCTCGGCGCGCTCGCCGGGATCGAGCGCGGCCGCTGGCAGTTCAAGGAAATCGGCAGCGCGATGGGTCGGGCGGTCTGCGTCGGCGATCCGGGGCAGCTGATCCAGTTCAACCATCCCGGCGTCGCGTGCGCGCACTTCACGATCGTCGATGCCGCCGACCGCGTCACGGTGCAGTATAATTGCGGGCCGAAAGGCTATGGCAAGACGACGGTGACGATGACTCAGCCAGGCCAGATCCGCCTCGATACGCAAGGCATCACGCCCGACGGCCGGCCGTTCGACACCAGCTACGAAGGTCAGTTCGCCGGTGCCTGCGGTGGGCCGTCGCCCCGTTAAGCCGGCGTTTAGGGATCGGCGCGCATAAGGAGGCGTGCCTTTTTCGAGCACGCTTTCTCCCTAGTTGACGCATGGAAGCGTCCAAACTGGGCCGCCTTTGCAAAAAGGTGGCCCGTTGTTTTGGGCGGGTTGCGGCGCGGGGACGAAGCGCTTAGCTCGCGTCACGACCATGAACTCCACATCGCCCCTGGCGGTCGCCCTGGTATCCGGCGGCCTCGATTCGATGGTTGCCGCGGCGATGATGCGCGCGGACGGCTATCGGCTGCTCGCTTTGTCGATCGACTATAACCAGCGCCACCAGATCGAACTCGCCGCCGCGCGACGCATCGCGAGCGTGATGGGCGCCGAACGCCATGTCGTGCTGCCGCTCGATCTGCGCGCGTTCGGCGGATCAGCGCTGACCGCCGAGATCGACGTACCGAAGACCGGCGTCGGCGACGATATCCCCGTCACCTACGTGCCGGCGCGCAACACGATCTTCCTCAGCCTGTCGCTGGGCTGGGCGGAGGCGGCGAACGCGCGCGATCTGGTGATCGGCGTCAACGCGCTCGATTATTCGGGCTATCCCGATTGCCGCCCCGAATTCATCGCCGCGTTCGAGGATATGGCGGCGCTGGCGACCAAGGCGGGGGTCGAGGGCGACCGGTTCCGCGTCCACGCCCCGCTCCAGCACATGACCAAGGCGGACATCGTCCGCGAGGGAACGCGCCTGGGCCTCGACCTCGGGCTGAGCTGGTCGTGCTACGATCCCGCACCGGGCGGGCTGCATTGCGGGCTGTGCGATAGCTGCCGGTTGCGCGCCAAGGGCTTCGAGGAAGCGGGCGTCCCCGACCCGACGCACTACGCCACGATCGCATGAGCTACGCCGTCAAGGAGATGTTCCTCACGCTCCAGGGCGAGGGCGTGAACGCCGGGCGGCGCGCGGTGTTCGTGCGCTTTGCCGGGTGCAATCTGTGGTCGGGGCGCGAACAGGATCGTGCGAGCGCGATCTGCCAGTTCTGCGACACCGATTTCGTCGGCACGGACGGCGAGGGCGGGGGGCGCTTCGCCGACGCGCCGGCGCTCGCGGCCGCGGCGGCGGACTTCTGGGGGCCGGACCATGCCGAGCGGTTCTGCGTCCTGACCGGCGGCGAGCCGATGCTGCAGATCGACGATGCGCTGGTCGACGCGCTCCATGCCGAGGGGTTCGTCATCGCGATGGAAAGCAACGGCACGCTCCCCGCGCATCCCGGCATCGACTGGGTATGCATCAGTCCGAAGGCGGGAAGCGAGGTCGTCCAGCGCCGGGGCGACGAACTCAAGCTGGTCTGGCCGCAGCCGGGCAGCGACCTCGACACGTTGGAAGGCTGGGATTTCGCCAATCTGCTGATCCAGCCGCTCGACACCGGCGATGCGGCGGGCAATGCCGCCAGCGAGGCGGCCGCGATCGCCGTCGTGATGGATCGCCCGCGCTGGCGCCTGACGCTACAGGTGCACAAGCGGCTGGGCCTGCGCTAGTCCGCTACTTTTTCTTGCCGCAATAGCTGACGCTGTACTTGCCCTTCTTCCAGCAGCTCGGCTGGAAATCGGGCAGGAACAGGTAGGTACGCGAATAGAAAGCGCGCGGGAATTGCTGCTCGCCATAGGGGATCAGGCTGTTGCGCATCTCGCGCATGTAGTTGACCGCGACATCGCCCAACTGCCCGCGCGGCGCGAAGACCGCGGCGGTTCCGACTTTGCCGGCGGTCTGGCAGAAGCCGTATTGCGCCGCGACCGTCGCGAAGGCCGAATAGGTGCGAGTGCCGAACCGGTCGAACGCCGACTGGCCCGCCGCCTTGGTCTTGGCAGTGCGGACGAAATAGGCGTTGAGCGTGTCGAACGCGCTCTTGAGCTCGCCGGCATGATCCTTGATCATCGCATTGTAGTTGTCGACCGTCAGCAACGTCGGCGCGAAATCGCATTGCAAAGCGGCGACGTTGAGCGCGGCGCGCAGGTTCCAGGTCAGCCCGGCGCGGATCTCCGCCGGGGTCGCACCCGGCATCGGCATGCTCAGTTCTGGCTCGAGGCCGGTCACGGGACCGCCGCGAAAATCGTAGGATTTCAGGAAGAACTGCGCTGATGCCGGCGACCCCGCGACCACGCCGGCGGCGAGCATCGCGCCCGCCACGATACGCCCAAAACTAACGGCTGCCATCCTCGTCCCTTCGAACCTTTATTCCCCGTCGGCCAATATCCTAGGGTGATTTCCTGCCGCCCCCAAGCGCTTTCGTTTTCGCGTCGGCGCCGGAATCGAAAGGGGCCGCTCGCCCAGGCGAACGGCCCCTAAAGAAACGACCATCCATCCCCGAAGGAATGGACGACCTGGCAATTACATCGCGTTGCCGGTCGTGTTGGTGGTGGTCGTGGTGTTGGTGGTGGTCATCGTGTCGTTGGCCATCATGTCGCCACCGTTCATGGTGCCGGCGTCAGGCGCGGTCATCGTGTCGTTCATCGTCTCGGTCGAGGTGTTCATCTCGGTGACGGTGTTGGTGGTTTCGGTCTTGGCGCAGGCCGAGATCGCGAGCGCAGCGGCGGCGATCATGCTGCCCTTGATGATGAAAGAACGCATTTGGAAGCTCCCTAGATAAAGGATTTGGTCGGCTTTTTCCGGCCTTAATACCCAAATCGAGGTGGACATTAATCGGTAATATCATTTCGCTCAAGCGGGTTTTCGTCCGCACGGCAGCGCGGCCAGAAAATCGGGCAGTCGGGCGGCGAGGGCGGCGTCGAAGTCGGCGAGCGAAATCGGCCTCCCCAGCGCCGCCGCGCTGGTCACTGGATAATCGGGTAACCCGCACGGCACGATGCCCCCGAAATGCGACAGATCGGGGTCGAGATTCACCGAAAAACCGTGCAGCGTGATCCAGCGCTTCACCCGCACGCCGATCGCGCCGATCTTGGCTTCGGCCGCGCCCTGGCCGGTCCAGATGCCCACCCGCCCGGGTTCGGCGCGCGCCGCTATCCCGAAATCGCCGAGCGTCGCGATCAGCCATTGTTCGAGCGCATGGACGAAACAGCGCACGTCGCGCCCGCGCTTGTCGAGGTCGAGTACCAGATACCCGACCCGCTGCCCCGGCCCGTGATAGGTATAGCGCCCGCCGCGCCCGGTATCGAACACCGGAAAGCGCGGATCGATCAGCTCGGCGGGATCGGCGCTGGTCCCCGCGGTGTAGACCGGCGGATGTTCGAGCAGCCACACCAGCTCGCGCGCCTCGCGCCCCGCCACCGCCGCGACCCGCGCCTCCATCTCGGCCAGGCTCTCGGCATACGGCGTGAGGCCGGCGGAAACGCGCCATTCGATATCGTCGGGGATCATCGAACTTCCACGAGCCGCTCGGTCGCGAGCAAGCGTTCGATCTGTTCCCAGCGCGGATCGAGCCATGCGAGCAATGCGCGATTGGTCGCGTTTCCGCATCGCATCCAAAGAAAGCCGAACCGATCCGGCAACCGTAGAGTCAGGAAATCCTCATCCTTGCTGATCAGGATGGCATTGTCGGTCTCGGCCCTGAGCGCGATCTCGCTATCGCTGGCGGCGAGCATACCGATGTCGGCGACATGCATGGCCACATGTCCTTGATCTCGCAGCCAGGAACACAGAGCGGGCGGCAACTGCGCATCGACCAGGAATTTCATTCGGCGGCGAGCACCACCGCGTGGTCGGCCTGGGCGGCCGCGTAGGTCAAGACGGCCCGAACGTCTTCGTGGCTCACGTACGGGAAATCGGCCGTGATCTCGTCGGCCGTCGCACCACCCGCGAGCATTTCGAGTACATCGGTGACGCGAACCCGTGTACCCGCGACGACCGGACGGCCGCCGCAGATTTGCGGATCGACAGCGATGCGCGGAAAGCCTGCCAACGTCATTTGCGATATTTGCGATAGAATTGCGATTTTCGCAACTTTATGGACCCATCGGTAGTCGGTCGGAGAATGTAATGGTCAATATGGGCAACGTCTGGGACCGGACCACCGAATTCCTGAGCGAGAATATGCGCGCGTTGTTGCCCGTTATCCTTCTCGCCTTCCTGATACCGCATACCGTCAACACGTTGATCAAGGGGGCCGCGCCGGCGGTGCCGTCCGCACTGGCGCAGGGGATCGCGTTGATCTGCGGGCTGATCGCGATCTGGGGGCAGCTCGTGGTGATCGCGCTGGCGTTCGCGCCGGACGGCGGCCGATCGCGCGCGATTTCGACGGCGACCGGCAGTCTGGGGCGCGCGGTCGGGGCGATGCTCATCCTGTTGGCGGCGACGGCGGTCCTGGCCGTGCCGGTAATCGCAACGCTCGTCGCGAACGGTGTCGATCTGTCGACATTCGGCAGCGGCGGGATGGCGCAGGCCAATCTGTCGGGCGCCGCGTCGGTATTCGTATCGCTCTATTCGCTCGTGCTGGGGATTGTGGTGCTGGTCGTCGCGGTCAAGCTGGCGTTGCTTTATCCGGTCGTGGTTGCGGAAGGCGGAGTGGCAGCTGCGATCAAGCGCGCCTGGGCGTTGTCGCGCGGCATCGTGTGGAAGATGATCGGCGTCTGGTTGCTGTTCGTCATCGTCTATTTTGTCGCGCTCGCCGCGATCACGTCGGGGATCGGCACGGTAATCGGCCTGTTCGCCGACATGCAGAACCCGTTTTCGGTGGGCAGAATCGTGGTCGCGATCCTCGGCGGCGCGGTGACGGCCGCGTTCACGCTGATCGTCGCGGCGTTTTCCGCGCAGCTCTACCGCGCCGTGACCGGTCGCCAGCAAGGCGTACCTGCGGCGTGAGACTGCGCGCAACGACGATCTACGCCGACGCCTGGGCTGCATGGCGGGCGGACTGGAACATGCTGACCGCGGTAGCGGGGGTGTTCGTGTTCCTGCCGCAGCTGGCGGTGCAGTTGCTGGTGCCGGCGCTGCCCGACACCAGTGCGCTGACCAGCACCGACCCCAACGATCCGATCTTTCGTGCCTGGATGGCGGCGTTCAGCGCGTGGGTCGGCGCGTACGGCATCTGGTACGTCGTCGTGCTGGCCGCGATGGTGTTCGGCCAGTTCGCGCTCGTCGCGGTCTATCTGGCGGGAGAGCGGACGACGGTCGGCAACGCGTTGAACGTGGCGCTGCGACTGGTGTCGCGGTTCGTGCTGGCCTGGACGATCTGGACCCTGCCGCTGGCGTTGGTCAGCCCGTTGCTGCTGTGGCTGCCGTTCCTGATCATGCCGATGATCGCGCTGGTCGGCGCGCGCATGTCGCTGGTCGGCCCGGCGATCCTGGCCGCGCGGCCGATCGGCGCGGTGGCGGCAATCGGGCGGAGCTTCACGCTGACCCGCGGGTACATGCTGCTGTTAGCCGGCGTGCTGCTCAGCATCCTGCTCGCGCAGTTCCTGGCCGCGATGCCGTTCCTCGCGCTCGACCAATGGATGACGACCTACGCGCCCAATCCGATCGCGCGGGCGATCGTCGTCGCGATCACGGCGGGCGTGGCGACGCTGGGCACGATCGCGACGGCGCTGGTGCAGGTCGCGGCGTGGCGGCGTCTCAGCTCCAGCTAGCGACGGGCGGCAGGCTCATCAGGATCGCGTCGATATTGCCGCCGGTCTTGAGCCCGAACAACGTCCCGCGATCGTAGACCAGGTTGAATTCGGCATAGCGCCCGCGCCACTCGCGCATCGCCTGCACGTCGGCTTCGGTGAAGGCGTCGAGCATCCGCCGCCGCACGATCCGCGGAAACGCGTCGAGAAACGCACGCCCGACATCCTGCACGAACGCGAAGTTCGTCGCGAAATCGCCCTCGACATGATCGAAGAAGATGCCGCCGACGCCGCGATGCACCTGGCGATGCGGGATGTAAAAATAGTCGTCCGCCCATTTCTTGAAGCGCGGATAGTAGCTCGCATCGTGTGCGTTGCACGCCGCCTGCAGCGTCGCGTGGAAGTCGCCGGTATCCTCCGCGATCGGCAGCGGCGGGTTGAGGTCGGCGCCGCCGCCGAACCAGCGCTTGGTCGTGACCAGGAACCGGCAATTCATGTGCACCGCCGGCACGTGCGGGTTGGCCATGTGCGCGACCAAGCTGATGCCGGTCGCGAAGAAGCGCGGATCGTCGCCCGCGCCGTGGATGGTCTTGCCGAACTCGCCCTCGAACGTGCCGCCGACGGTCGAGACGTTGACCCCCACCTTTTCGAACACGCGGCCCTTCATCACCCCGCGCACCCCGCCGCCGCCCGGCTCGCCCGACGGATCGACGCGGTCCCAGGCGATATAGTCGAACGCGGCGTCGGACCCCGCCTCGCGCTCGATCGCCTCGAACTCGGCACAAATCAGGTCGCGGAGGTGCTCGAACCACTGGCGCGCGGTCGCCTGTTCGGTGTCGAGCTCGATCATTCTGGCCATCCTTCGGTCTGCCGCAGCGCTTCGCCGAGCGCCATTGCCGCTGACACCGCGACGTTCAAGGACCGAAATTCGGGCCGCATGGGGATCAATATACGCAGATCGGCGCGGTCATGGACGGTATCTGGCACGCCGGCGCCTTCGCTGCCGAACAGCAAGACGTCGTCCGACGCGAACCGCGCGGCGGGGAGTGGAACCGCCGCCTTGGTCGTCAGCAACACGAGCCGCCCGCTCAATTGCGCCACGAACGCGTCCCAGTCGGCATGCCGCACGACGTCGGCGCGGTCGGCATAGTCCATCCCGGCGCGTGTCATTGCGCGGTCGCCGAATGCGAACCCCATCGGCTCGATCAGGTCGACGCCGACCCCCATGCACGCGGCCAGACGCAGGATCGTGCCGACGTTTCCGGCAATGTCAGGCTGGTAGAGGGCGATGCGCATCAAAAACCCGTTGGCAAAGGCACGTCCCCGTGTCTATCAGGCGCGCAACCTCCGTGGGGACGGGGTGTTCAGGCGGGCGCGGCATCCCCAAGCCGTTCTCAAGCGTTCCGCCACCAGATTTTGACGCGCAAGGGCATTGCTGAATGGCGACCGACACTGTTTCGAATCCGGGTGAGTCGCCCGATCACGTGAGCGATCCACGCCGTCGCGACTTCCTCAACATCGCCGCGGTGGCGTTCCCCGCGGTCGGCGGCGGGGTCGCGGTGCTGGTGCCGCTGATCAACCAGATGAGCCCGTCGGCCGACGTGCTGGCGCAATCGACCACCGAGATCGATCTGACCAAGATCCAGCCGGGCCAGGGCGTCATCACCTCGTTCCGCAAGCAGCCTTTGTTCGTCCGCAACCTGACGCCGAAGGAAATCGCCGAGGCCGATGCGGTGCCGGTGGGATCCTTGCGCGATCCCGAAACGCTGGAGCAGCGGACCAAGGACGGCAAGAAGAACTGGCTGATCACGCTGGGCGTGTGCACCCATCTCGGCTGCATCCCGCTGGGCATCAACGAAGGCGACAATCGCGGCAAGTTCGGCGGTTATTTCTGCCCGTGCCACGGCTCGCAATACGATACCGCGGCGCGTATCCGCCAGGGGCCGGCGCCCAAGAACCTCGCCGTTCCCGACTACAAGTTCACGTCGCCGACCACCGTGCTGGTCGGCTGAGGGGGTAGAGAAAAATGAGTTTCCCCTGGGCCAAGAATTACGAACCCAAGGCGCCGCTGATGCGGTGGCTGGACGAGAAGCTGCCGATGCCGCGGCTCGTCTACAACGCGGTCGGCGCGGGCTATCCGGTACCGCGAAACCTCAATTATTTCTGGAACTTCGGCGTGCTCGCGGGCGCGGCGCTGGCGATCCAGATCGTCACCGGCATCGTGCTGGCGATGCACTTCCACTCCTCGGCGGCGGGCGCGTTCGATTCGGTCAACGGGACCATCATGCGCGACGTCAATGCCGGTTGGTTCCTGCGCTATGCGCATGCCAACGGCGCGTCGTTCTTCTTCATCGTGGTGTACATCCACATCTTCCGCGGGCTCTATTACGGCTCGTACAAGCCGCCGCGCGAGATGGTGTGGTTGCTCGGCGTGGTCATCTTTCTGCTGATGATGGCGACCGCGTTCATGGGATACGTGATCGTCTGGGGCCAGATGAGCTTCTGGGGCGCGCAGGTGATCACCGGTTTCTTCTCCGCCATACCCGGCGTGGGCGAGACGATCCGCGTCTGGCTGCTCGGCGGCTATGCGCCGGACGACGCGGCGCTCAACCGCTTCTTCTCGCTTCACTATCTGCTGCCGTTCGTCATCGCGGGCGCGATCATCCTGCACATCTGGGCGCTGCACATTCCGGGGTCGAACAACCCGACCGGCGTCGACGTGAAGGGCGAACAGGACACCGTGCCGTTCCACCCGTATTACACGGCGAAGGACGGGTTCGGACTGCTCGTGTATCTCGCCTTGTTCTCGGTCGTGGTGTTCTTCTTCCCCGATTATCTGGGGCACCCGGACAACTACATCCCGGCCAACCCGCTCTCGACGCCGGCGCACATCGTGCCCGAATGGTATTTCTGGCCGTTCTACGCGATCCTCCGCGCATTCACATCGGACTTCATCCTGCCGGCCAAATTGTGGGGCGTGCTCGCGATGTTCGGGTCGATCCTGCTGCTGTTCTTCCTGCCGTGGCTCGATAGCTCGCCGATCCGCTCGAACACCTACCGGCCCAAGGCGCGGATCGCGTTCTGGGTGCTGGTCGCCGATGTCGCGATCCTGGGCTATTGCGGCGGGTCGCCGGCATCGAACACCTACATCGTGCTGAGCCAGATCTGTGCGGCGTACTACTTCCTGCACTTCCTGGTCATCCTGCCGATGATCGCGCGCAGCGAGCGGCCGACGCCGCTGCCCAATTCGATCACCGAGGCGGTGTTGGCCAAGCATGGTGCCACCGCGGCGGCGCACTGAGCGAGCTATAGGGGATATAAGAGTTATGGTTCGCGGTATCGCATTCCTGGTCGGGGCAGCCTTCGCGGCGGTGCTCGCCTGGGCGCTCCTCTGGACGGTGCAGGGGTGGATCACCGATCCGCCCGCGCCGACCGCCGAGGAAGAATTCCACCTTCACCCGCGCCCGGCCAACCTGCGGTCGGACGGCATTGCCGGCAAGTTCGACAAGCAGCAGCTGCAGCGTGGTTTCCAGGTCTACAAGGAAGTCTGCGCAGCCTGCCATTCGCTCCGCTTCGTCGCGTTCCGCGACCTCGAGGGGATCGGCTATAACGAAGGCCAGGTGAAGGCGATTGCGGCGGGTTACGATACCGTCCCGACGATCAATCCGGACACCGGCGAGCCCGCGACGCGCAAGGGCGTACCGGCCGACCGCTTCCCGATGCCGTTCGCCAACGACATCGCGGCGCGCGCGGCGAACAACAACGCGGTGCCGCCCGACCTCAGCTACATCACGCGCTCGCGGCATGGCGGGGCGGATTACGTCTACTCGCTGATCACCGGCTATCGCGACCAGGCGTCGTTCAAGAACGAGAAGGGCGAATCGCTGCTCAAGGCGTTCCCGGACATCGCGACGCCCAAGGGCCTGTACTTCAACCCATACTTCGCGAACCTCAACATCGCGATGCCGCCGCCGCTCAAGTCCGAGGGGCAGGTCCAATATGCCGACGGTACCAAGCCGACGGTCGACAGCATGGCGCGCGACGTGTCCGCGTTCCTGGTGTGGGCAGCCGATCCGAGCTTGGAGAAGCGGCATCAATATGGCTTCTTCGCGGTGATCTTCCTGCTGATCTCCAGCGTCCTGGCGTATGGCGCGTATCGCAACGTCTGGCGCGACGTGAAGCATTGATCGCTTCTGGTTCCCCTCCCTGAAAGGGAGGGGCTAGGGGTGGGTAAAGGCTTGGTAAGAAGCCAGCCGCTCGCCTGATCGTTTCCGTATCGCGATACTTCCACCCACCCAGCATCAGGTGAAACAGCCCCCGGCTGTTTCAGCGCATCCGGGGGATGCGCGACCTGACGCTCCCTCCCTTGAAGGGAGGGGGGCAGTAAGCGCGCCGTTTGTTCAGGCCGCGGGCCGCGTCCGGATCAATCCGTTGGCGACGAAGGTCATCACGGGCTCGTCGTGCTGGTTGAACACGGTCGTGCGGCCCCGGGTGATGCCCATGCCGGGGCGGCTGGCCGAGAGGCGTTTTTCCAGCAGCTCGCTCTCGCACCGCAACGTGTCGCCGGGATAGACCGGACGTAGCCATTTGAGCTCGTCGATCCCGGGCGATCCCAGCCCCGCCTGGCGGTTGGTGCGGAAATGTTCGACGGTCATCCGCATCGTCATCGCGGCCGTGTGCCAGCCCGAGGCGGACAGGCGCCCGAAGAAGGTCTTGGCGGCTTCTTCATCGGATAAATGAAACGGCTGCGGATCGTATTTCTCGGCGAATTCGATCACTTCCTCGCGCGTGACCTCGTACCGGCCAAAGCTCGCCTTCGCCCCGACTTCCAGATCCTCGTAATAGCGCAGGTCGTCGCTCACTTGCCGAGCGCCGCGCGGAACGGAGCGTCGTCGCCATCGAGGTTCTGGCCCGCCGGCAGCCCGAGCAGATCGCGCAGCAGCGGCGCGATATCGACATTGTCGAACGTCGCGATCTTGCCGAGCGGCTTGATCGCCGGGCCCGTCGCCAGGAACAGCGCCAGCATGTCGGGCGCGAAATTGTCGTAGCCGTGCGCGCCGCCCTTGATCGCATATTTCGCGGGGTGCGCAAGCACCGTCCAGCCATCCTCCGGCATGCACAGGATCGCCGGCACGCGCGGATTCTTGCCGTAATGGAAGCGTTCCGGCACGTCGGCCTTGCGGTAGCAGGTGAGGTGCGGCCCGTGCGCGCCGAGCAGCGCCTTTTCGACCGACGCTTCCTTGCCCGGCTTGGGATTGACCGAGGCGTAGACGCCGTCCTCGACCACATCATAGTCGTCCGCATTGCTGAACGTATCGAGCACGATCACGCGGTCGTTGGCGATCGGCGCCATGCCGTGATCGGCGACGATGACGAAATTGACCGGCTGACCAAGCGCGGCGAGTTGCTCGCGCAGGCGCCCGATCGCGCTATCGACCGCCGCCACCGCCGCGGTCGTGTGCGCATCGAACGGCCCGTATTGGTGGCCGGCGGTATCGACCTCGTCGAAATAGAGCGTGACGAATTGGGGACGTGTCGCCGCCGGGCGCCGCAGCCAGTCGATCGCCATATCGACGCGCTGGCGGTCGCTCACCACGATGTTGAACTGTGCCCAGTCGGACGGGCGCGTGCCGCCGGTCAGATCGTTGGGCCAATCCTTCGCCCGCTCGCCGCCCCAGGCGACGTTCGAGCCCGGCCAGAAGCCGGTGCCGGTGCGGATGCCGGCTTTCTCGGCGGTCACCCAGATCGGCTCCGCCGCGTTCCACCAGAACGGATCGTCGCTCGCCATCGTGAAGGTCTCGCCCGGCCGCGCCGCGTCGAGCATCTTGTTGGCGACGATCCCGGTGCGGTCCGGGCGCAGCCCGGTCACCAGCGTCCAGTGATTGGGGAAGGTCTTCGACGGATAGCTCGGCCGCATCGACCCGCTGATCCCGCTCGCCGCCAGCGCGTTGAGATTGGGTGTCACGCCGCGATCGAGATAGTCTGGGCGGAAACCGTCGATCGACACCAGGATCGTGACCGGCGCGCGAGTCTCGGCCGCCAGGGCAGGGGCGCTGGCGAGGGTCGGCGGGGGTGTCGCGGCGCACGCGCTTAACGCAACGGCAGCGGCCAGACTGAAGGCTAGAGCGATCCGACGCATTCCCGACTCCCGACGATGAGCCGTCGCCATGCCGGATATCGCCCCTATCCGCCAAGGCTCAATTTGACGAACCCGGTCCAGCCCGCGGGCGAGCGGCCATACGCGCCATCGAGCGCGCGGGGCTTCCCGATCACCAACCCGCTGCCGCCGACCGCAGCTTCGACCGGGCCGAACAGCTTGAGCCGATAGGCATAGCCGAGCTCGCCGCGCGTCACGCGGAACGGGCGGTCGTGAAGCGGGTCGGCATGATCGGGAAAGAGTTCGTCGTTCGCGACATTCTCGATCCGGCCGAACAGGCTGTGATGATCGCCCAGGTCCCAGTTCGCCTCGCCGATCCACGCCGTCAGCGTGCGGCCGGGCAGGCGGTCCTTGGACGAGAAGCCGGCGAGTGCGGAGAAACCGCCGCTGGCATATTGCACGCTCGCGGTGGTGCGCGCTTCGTCGATCCCGGGTTCGAGCGCCTCGGGGCTCTTCAACCGGCCGTAACTGACCTGCGCCGACCAATTGGCGGACGGGTTCCACGTCGCGCGTACGCTCCACGAATCGAGTGCGGGCGTCTCGATGTCCCAGCGATACTGATCGGGTTCACGCCCGCGGAACGCCGATCCCTCGATCTGCCAGCGGGTCGTATTGAGTCCCACCGTCACCACACCGAACGTGATGTGCGTACTGTCGAACCAATGGTGCGTGATCGGCGCGAGCGGCAGGTATTTAGCGGACGCGCGATGCATGAAGGCAGAAGGACCCAATGCGGGTTCGGCGACCGGGCCGCCATAGACGAACGCGTCCACGCTCGGACCGATCGGCACGTCGATCCGCGCCGACAATTCCATGAACAGGTCGTGCGGATGCTGGCGGTCGATCAGCGCGGTGACGCCGTTCGCGGTCTCGCCGGTCGCGAGCAGGCTGGGATAGCCGCGCTTGCCCATCAGCGGATCGAGGCTGAGCATCGTCATCAGCTTGAGCGTCGCGCCGCTGTTGCCGAGGTCGCGCTGCGCCTCCGCCATCGCCATCGACGACACGAAGCCCGACCGGTCGCCGCGCGGACCGCTCTGGTCGGTATAGGCCCCCCAGGCATAGCCGTGGAGCATCAGCATCCAGCCGCCGCTCATGACGTGGACGCCGGTCATCGCCCCGCCGATCGCGGGCAGTCGCGAGGTACCCGAACCGCTGCCGGGCTGACAGCGCGTACCGCCGGCGACGATGCCGTCCGGGCCGGCGTCGGGGAAATCCTGGCACCCGGCGAAGCGGCGTGGCGGCCAGGCGCGCATCCCCGGCATACCCGCCATCGACTTGCCGCCCGCCATGTCCATCCCGGCCATCGGCGCGGGAGGGGTGGGAGCGGATGAGGGCGTGAGGGGCGGCGCCATGTTCATGCCCGGCATGGCGGCTTCGGGCGCCGGCGCAGCGGCGGGCGGCGTCTCCCTCTCGGGCAAGGCTTGCGGCTGCGCCGTTGGAGCTGACACCGTTTTCGGCGCCGATCGAGGTGCAGCGGGACGGGCCGCCGGTGCGCGTCGCGGCGTGGGCTTGGGTGCAGGCTTCGCGGCGGGTTTCGCCGGCATTTTCATTCCCGGCATGCCGGGCATCGCTTGACCGACGGCGGGCAAGGGCAATGCGGCCATTGCGCCGGCAGCGAGACCACACAGAACATGGTGCCGAGAGATGGAATTCCGGATCATTCGCGCGCTATAGCATCCGTACCACGGTACGGAGTCAACACATGACTGCGATGACGATCGGGCGGTTCGCTGCCGCGGGCGGGGTAGGGGTCGAAACGGTGCGATACTATCAGCGTCGCGGGCTGCTCGCGGCGCCGGCGCGCGAGGGACTGTACGGCGGGGTGCGGCGCTATGGTGCGGACGATGTGAGACGGCTGCGGTTTATCCGGGCGGCGCAGGGCGCCGGCTTCACGCTCGATCAGATCGCCGAGTTGCTGGACTTGGATGCGCGCGACGATCGGCCGCGAGCACGGGAATTGGCGCGCTGCCAGATTGCGGCGCTCGACAGGCGGATCGCGGAACTCACGGTCGCACGAGACTCGCTCGCTAAGCTGGCGCGTGAATGCGGCAAGGGTGGGAGCGGGCCGTGCCCGATCATCGCGGCGTTCGAATCGTGAGGGCGCCGGCGCGCTCCTCGATCATCGTCGCTACTGAAAAAGCGAACCCGCCGGCCGGGGTGACCCGGCCGACGGGAAACGCCGTGGTACCGCGCGGCCTCGGCGACCGGCGATACCGATCGGTCAGGCGAAGCGGACCCGCATCGCCACCTTGTTGCGACGGCGCAGCGAGAAGCCGACCGCGCCGAAGCCCATGACCATCATGGCCCAGGTCGTCGGCTCAGGAACGCCACCGACGAGTTCGCGGCCGATCTTGGCCTTAATCGCCGCGTCGAAGTCCGCAAACGTGGCAGCGGGTTGCGTGAACGACCCAGCGCCGCCCTGCACGTTGTTCTGGTAGAATGCGAGCAGGCCCGATTCACCCAGGATCGGCAGGCCGTTGATCTGATCGACACCCAGCGCCAGCGCCGCGTTGCGGGCGGTCAACGTGTCGGCGCCCTCGTTCGTGGCGCCGTCGCCCGACACGTCGATGACCTGACGCGTGCCGTTGAAAGCGTTGGTGAAGAACTTCGGCGCGATGTAGTTGATCGCGCTGCCGATCGCCGTGCTGCCGCTGAAGGGCCGCGACGTCGCCGCGATCAGGTTCGCGAAGGCCGACGCGGAAGCAGCGGAGTTGACCAGCGTCCAACCGACAGCCTGCGACTGCTCAGCCTGGCCAGACCAATAGACGACCGTGATCGCCGCCGACTTGCCGCTGGCAAACACCGCTTGGATC
This sequence comes from Sphingomonas panacisoli, assembly GCF_007859635.1. Taxonomy (NCBI): domain Bacteria; kingdom Pseudomonadati; phylum Pseudomonadota; class Alphaproteobacteria; order Sphingomonadales; family Sphingomonadaceae; genus Sphingomonas; species Sphingomonas panacisoli. The sequence goes on from NZ_CP042306.1 coordinate 513,090, forward strand.
GCGGAGTCGTTGAACGCGTTGACATAGCCTTGGCGCTGCAAGTTGAATTCGGTCGTATCAACGCTGCCCGACACGTCGATCAGCAACGCGAGTTCGATATCGACGTTCGTCGGCGCAGCCTGCGCTTGCGCGACGCTCGGCGCCATCATCATGCCCATGCCAAGCAGGGCTGCACTAACTACACGATAATTCATCGCTATTCCCTTTCAGAACTGAACTGACGGATAGCGACCCCTGTTATATTTTAGACTCTTCGAGCCGGTGTGAGTGATTCCCCCCTCGCCCCCGGTATCCCCCTGAGTCGTTACGGCTGTACATCTTTCGTTAACTATTGGCGAGTCAGGCCGGTCCGGTCCGTCCCACAATTGGACACATAGCGGCGATTGAAGTCGTCGGCGTGACAGATCCGCCTTGGCGTCAAAACTATTTGCGCTCCTCAGCTGTGGAGGAAGTGCATCACGTCGCCGTCGTGGACGACATAGGCCTTGCCCTCGGCGCGCAGCTTGCCCGATTCGCGCGCCTTCGCTTCGCCGCCCAGCGCGACATAGTCGTCATAGGCAATCGTTTCGGCGCGAATGAAGCCCTTCTCGAAATCGGTATGAATTTCGCCCGCCGCCTGCGGCGCGGTCGCGCCGGCGTGTACGGTCCAGGCGCGCGCCTCTTTGGGCCCGACGGTAAAGAAGGTCAGGAGGTGGAGCAGTTTGTAGCCCGCGGTGATGACGCGCGCGAGGCCGGTCTCGGCAAGGCCCAGTTCGGCCAGGAATTCGCCGCGGTCCTCGGCGGGCATCGTCGCGATTTCGGCTTCGATCGCAGCGGAAACGACCACCGCTTCCGCGCCCTCCGCCTTGGCCTTTTCGAATACCCGCGCCGAATGCGCGTTGCCGCTTGCCGCATCGCCTTCGTCGACGTTGCAGACGTAGAGGACCGGCTTGGCCGTGATCAGCTGCGCCTGGCTCAACACGCGCGCTTCCTCGGCATCCTTCGGCTCGGTCAGCCGCGCGGGCTTGCCGTCGCGCAGCAGCTCGAGCGCCTGGCCGAGCACGCTGGCGGCGATCTTCGATTCCTTGTCGCCCTGCGCTGCTTTCTTCGCGAGATTGGGGACGCGCTTTTCGAGGCTTTCCAGGTCCGACAGCATCAATTCGGTCTCGACCGTCTCGGCATCGGCAATCGGATCGACCTTGCCCTCGACATGCGTGACATCGCCATTCTCGAAACAGCGCAGCACATGGACGATCGCATCGACTTCGCGGATATTGCCGAGGAACTGGTTGCCCAGCCCTTCGCCCTTCGACGCGCCGCGCACCAGCCCGGCGATGTCGACGAACGCCAGCTGCGTCTCGATGATCTTCTGCGAACTCGCGATCGCCGCCAGCTTGTCGAGCCGTGCGTCGGGGACGCCGACGTTACCGACGTTGGGCTCGATCGTGCAGAACGGATAGTTCGCCGCTTGCGCCGCCGCGGTTTCGGTCAGCGCGTTGAAGAGCGTCGACTTGCCCACATTGGGAAGCCCGACGATGCCGCATTTGAAGCCCATGATGCTCGCTTTGGGATTTGGGAAAGCGGGCCATGTAGGCCGGGACGCGGCAAAGCGCCAGCGGGGTTAGCCGCCGCGCTTACCGCCGCCATTACCCTTGCCGCCGCCACCGCCGCCATTGCCTCGACCGCCGCCACCGCCACCGCCACCGCCGCCGCTATTGCCGCGCGGCTGTTGCGGCGCAGGGGCGGCCTGAGGTGCGCGCGGCTGCGGCTGAAATTGCGGACGCGGCGACTCCGCGCGCGGCTGGCGTTGCGGCGCCATGGCCGGACGCGGCTGCGGCTGAGGCGCGGTGAATTGCGGCCGGTTGCCGCCGCCACGCTCGGGCCGCGGACGATCTGCCTGCGGCTGGAAGCGCGACGCGTTACCGGGGTTGGCGCGCTCCGGTCGGGGTGCTGCCATCATTCGGTTGCGGCCGCGTTCGGGCTGGCGATCAGCACTGGCGGCGACCGCCGGCGCTGGCTGGTTGCCCGGTTGCGGCCTTCCTTGCGCTTCGCGGGCGACGCGCATCGGGCCGGCGTTCGGCATCCGGCGGTCGGGCCGCGTGGAATCGATCGCGATGCGCGGATCGGAGCCGGCGCGGTTGCCGCGATCGTTGAACGCGACGCGATCCGGGCCCTTGCCGCCGAGCGCGCGCTGTGGACCAACGTCGGGACGTGGTTGCGGTTGCGGAACTGCAGCCGCCACGCGCTCGGCACGGGCGGGGCGGAACTTGGCATCGTCGCGCGCCCAGCGGGCGTTGCTCCATGCCGCCGGGATCGCGCGCGGCGGGGCAGGGGTGCGGAACGACTGTGCGCGCCATTCGCCGAAGCGCCGCGTGTCGGCCTGACGGCGCGTCGCCTCCTCGCGCCAATAGGTCGCCTGGCGCGACGCGGCGCGGTCGTGGAATTCGCGCCATTGCGGCTGGCGCTCGCGCGCGCCGTTCCACCGGTCGCGCGCGGCGAAGATCGCCGGCTGGCGCGCCGCCCAGATCGTCGGGTTCACGCCGCGCCGGTCGCCGCGGCGCGAGACGGCGTACATGTCGCGACCGCGGGCGTAATATCGCGCGGCATAGTCGCGGTTCGCGCCGTAGCGGTCGTACGGCACCACTGCGCCATAGCTGTCGTAGATCACTGCCAGTCCGTCGCCGTCATAGCCGTAGCCATAATCGGGATCGCGCACGAAATAAGGCGCGTCGGCGCCCGGGCGGTAATAGTAATAGCGATAGCCGTCGTCGATCGGCTCGACGAACACGACCGACTGGTCATTGCCCTCCCATGCCCAGGGATCGACGCCATCATAGTCGAAATAATAATCGGGCGGGGCATCGCCCAGCACGTCGGTGAAGTCATATGCCGCATCGGCATAACCGTAATCATCGCCTGGGTTTGCGACGCGGACGCTGCGTAGCGGCCGGGCGTCGGACAGGGCCGCGACTTCGGGCGCGGTCGGCCAATTCGTCGGCGCGGCCGCATCGAGCGGCAGGGTGGCGGGAAGTTCCGGCAGCGTCGTCGCCGCCGTCATCTGGCTGTCGTTCGCCTGCTGTCCGCATGCCGCCGTCATTGCGGCGATGGCGATCACGGCGGTCGCGCCCATCGCGCGACGGAAAATCGGTCTAAGCACGGTCAACTCTCCCGTTCTTCCCCCGGGAACGGTCGGACTTAGCCTACCGTTCCTGAACATGTGCTGGGCGGCCCGTTCATCGGGAGTCCCGAAACAATCCGTTGCGTCCGGGGCGGCCGCATGCCACCATCCTTGGTGCGGACTCGCGTCGGGGGAATGGGCGCGGTCTCGGGGGGAATGAGGGGATGCCGAGGGGGATTTTCGCGACGATCGCGATGACGGCGCTGATGTGTGCGCTGTGGCCGACCGCGTCGTCGGCGCGCCAGTCGATCAAGCGCCCGGTGGCCGCCGCACGGTTCGGGCTGATCACCAGCCGGGTGCCGCGCATGGGTCCCGCGATCGTCCGTCGCGGCGGCTATACCGCGCTCGCCGACATGGTCCGTCCGCGTTTCTTCAAGGGTATGACCGACATCTATCCGGTCGCGAGCTTCGGGCTGCATATCTCGATCGGCAGCCGGTATTTCGCGCGGCCCAATTTCTGGAACGACGTCGAACAGGCGAGCCGCGGGATGATCGTCAATCCGCAATGGCGCGGCGGCGGCGGCGTTTCGACCGGCTTTCGCCGTCGGACCTGGGCGCTGACCACCGGCTACGACGCCGAGGTGCTGCCGCGGCTCGTGATCGGGCTGGAAGGTGGCGCGCTGAAGGGCCGGGCGATCAATCCGGGACCCCGCGGCCAGATCTATCGACTGCGCGATCGCGAAGCCAATCGCGTCGGACTCAACCCGATCGCGACGCTCGCCGTCCGCTACGCCTTCTGATCAGCGATCGAGGCCGGTGCCGAATATCGGCTGAGTCTCCGCGCTCGAATCGAACCCGGCGATCAGTGGGCGCGCCTTGGCGATGGCGTCGCGGACTTGCGGCAGTTTTAGCGACGCGTCGTGGCTTTCCTTGCTGTCCCACGCCTCGGTGATCCAGATCGCGTCGGGATCGGACAAGTCCTTCGCGACGATGTAGCTGAGGCAGCCCGGCATCGCGCCCGAGCTCGCGAGAAGGATGTCGAGCAACGCCTCGCGCTTTCCGACGACCGCTTTCATCCGCCCGATCATCCCGAACATGTGATTTTCTTCCACGGCGAACGCGCCTCCCGGCCACGCCATCATCGCGGCGGTGCCGCCCAGCATCATGCGTCGGTCGATGGCCATGTTGCGAGGCTAGCGCGCGCTTACCGATAATTGAAGCTGATGCTGATCCGGTCCTGTTTCGCTGCATTGGGCATCACTTCGTGGCGCAGCCAGCTCTCCCACAGGAACACGCTGCCCGCCTCGGGTTCGACATAGACGAACGTGTCCGGCCGCGACGGCGCCGCCATCATCAGCGGCAGGCGCGGATCCTCGAGCTTGAGCGCGCCCGATCCCGGCGGCACCGCGACGTAGACCGTCCCCGACACCACGCTGTGCGGATGGATATGCCCCGAATGCGTGCCGCCGGGCTTGAGGACGTTGACCCAGATACTGTCGAGCTTGAGCTTCTTGCCGAGGTCGAACCCCGCCTCCTTCGCGAACGCCGCGACATGCTTGTCGAGCAACCGCACCAGATCGGCGAAGCGCGGATCGCGAAGCGGCAGATCGTTGAGCGACGCGTAGGAGGTGTAGCCGCGATAGCCGTGCTCCTTCGACCAGCGCTGCCCGGCTTTGTCCTGCGCGGCGAGATCGCGGCAGGCATCGTCGAGTTCGTCGACCAGCGCTTCGTCGCCGAGCGCCGCGTCGTAGAACTGCGTCGGGAACAGCGACCGCAACGTCACGGCTTGGCCAAACGTCGGTCGGCGCGGCATTGTTTAAGCGGCACCGACTGGCCGCTGAAGATCCGCGTCACTTGCTTGGTCCGCTTGTCGGTCGTGACGCTCAGGCACGCGCAGCCATAACCGTAGCTGCCGTTGGTCGCGACCCAGCCTTTGGCGGTCATGTCGGGCAACTCATCCATCCCCGGAGCCTGATATCCGCCCTGTTCGCCGAGCGTCCATTCGCCTTCGCGGTCGCGCAGCCAATAGTTGGCCGGCGTTGGGTTGCTGAGCCAGCCGCAGCGCTTTTCCGGTGCCGGCGGGATCGGCGAAGCCGCGGCGGCGAGGGCGAGAACCAGTGCGATCATTTGCCGTCTCCCATCCTGAGCGCGAGGTCGTTCATGAAGCGGACATCGTCGCCTTTGGCCAGCCAGTCGGCCTCCGCCGCGATCGCGCCGAGCAGGTCGCTGAGCGGCTCGATCTCCGCCTTCGCATAATTGCCCAGCACGTGCCCCGTCACGCGATCCTTATGCCCCGGATGCCCGATCCCGATCCGCACGCGGCGAAATGCATCGCCCAGATGCTGGATGGTCGAGCGGATGCCGTTATGTCCCGCCGCCCCGCCGCCGCGTTTCACCTTCACCTTGAACGGCTCGAGGTCGAGCTCGTCGTAGAAGACCGTCACGTCCTCGGGCGTCAGCTTGTAGAAGCGCATCGCCTCGCCGATCGAGCGGCCGCTGTCGTTAATGAACGTCGCGGGCTTGAGCAGGACGATCTTTTCGCCGCCGATGCGGCCCTCCTGCGTCCAGCCCTGGAACTGCTTCTTCACGCTGCCGAAGCCGTGCACCTCGGCGATCGCGTCGGCGGCCATGAAGCCTACGTTATGGCGATGCATCGCATATTGCGCGCCGGGGTTACCCAGGCCGACCCAGAGTTGCATGGCCCGGCTTTACGCCAAATGCCTCGCGAAGAAAGCCGCGACTTTCGTTCCAGGCGGAACGGCCGAGCCGTCCCGAATTGATACGTTACGTACTATTTTGTGCTGACATCTCGCCCTGTCCCCCGTACGGTTAAGGCCGGGAGAGTCGTCGTCCAAACCGTTTAGGGGAGCTTTTCAGATGCGTTTCACCATCCTCGCCGTTGCCGCACTGGCAGCCGGCACGTTTGCACTGCCCGCGCAGGGGCAAGTGCTCGACAATTTCAACCGCGCGAACACCGCGGCAGGCGCCAACGGCCTGGGCGCCGACTGGTCGATGCTCAAGGCAGGCGCGTCGATCAGCGGCAACGTGGCGACCGGCGGCACGCAGGCGCTCTATCTCTACAACGGTAGCGGTCCGTACGCGGCCAACCAGGCGGAGTTCGATTTCCTGACGGCCTCGTCGCCGACGACGGGCAGCTACTATGACGGCGCGCTGCTCAATTGGGACGGCACGGGCGGCTACTTCGTGAAGGTGCAGCACAGCGCTGGGGGCGGCTTCAACAAATACGGCATCGGCTACGTGTCGTACAATTCGGGTACCGGGCTGTTCACCTACACCAACGGCGTCTTCGCCGATATCGGCGCAACGCTGACCAGCGGGCATCTGAGCGCGAGCGTTTTGAACGGCGTCGGCACGCTGACGCTGACGTCGGGAGCATCGAGCTACACGTTCAACTATACCTATGGCGCGGGGCAGACCTTTATCGGGACTGGCATCGGGCTGGGTATCCAGGACGGCGCCCGACTAGACAATTTTGGGTCGACGGCGCCGGTGCCGGAGCCGGCAACGTGGGGGATGTTGCTGGTCGGGTTCGGCGCGGTCGGCGCAACGCTGCGCCGCCGCCGTGCGGTGACGCGGATCGCGTTCGCCTGACCCTCTAGGACGGAGCGCGCGGAACGCCGTCGGCAGCGATGCCGGCGGCGTTCTTGCGTTCGGGCGAGGGGGGACACAAACAAAAGGGGCGGCGGAAGCCATCGCTCCCGCCGCCCGACCCGTTTTGCCGTTGAAGCCGGTGTTACTCGGCGTCGCCCTCGGCGGCGGGGGCTTCGTCGCCACCTTCCGTCGTTTCGGCGGCTTCGGCTTCGGCAGCCTCGACCTCGGCGACATGCTCTTCGTGCGCGGCTTCGGCCAGCGCGGCTTCCTCGGCCGCCTGCTCGATCGCTTCCGAGCGCAGCGCCGACGGCGCGACGATCGTGGCGATGGTGAAGTCGCGGTCGTCGATCGCCGACTTCGCGCCCTTGGGCAGGTTCACGTTCGAGATGTGGATCGAATCACCGACTTCGAGACCCTTGAGCGAAATCGCGATCTCGCTGGGGATGTCGGCCGCATCGACGATCAGTTCGAGTTCGTGGCGAACGATGTTCAGCACGCCGCCGATCTTGATGCCCTTCGACTCTTCCTCGTCGGTGAAGTGCACCGGCACGTTGACGTGCACGGTCGCGTGCTCGCTGATGCGCAGGAAGTCGACGTGGAGCGGACGATCGGTGACGACGTCGAACGCGACGTCCTTGGGCAGCGTGCGGGTCGGCTTGCCGCCGACGTCGATCATGACGACCGTGTTCATGAAATGGCCGGTCATCAGCGCGCGCATCAACGCCTTCTCTTCCACGTGGATCGAGACGGGGTCCTGCTTCATGCCATAGATGACGGCGGGCACGCGGCCGTTGCGACGCAGATCACGCGAGGCTCCCTTGCCTCCACGGTCGCGCGTCTCGGCGGCGAGCGTCAGTTGGTCGCTCATGATAATCTCCGAAATACGTTGGTTCAGTGGGTTTCCGCGTCACGCCTCCAGGGATGACCACGTCGCGGAAGCGCGCGCCTTTAGGGGAGACTCACGAAAAGTGCAACCCGACCGTCATCCCAGCGAAAGCTGGGATCTCAGGCGATGGCGCGATCCGGCACGAGACCCCAGCATTCGCTGGGGTGACGATTATTGGATGCGCTCGACCTTCAGCCCCTTCGCCTTGAGCAATTCCGGAATCGCATCCTTCCCCGCCAGATGCCCCGCGCCGACCGCGACCAGCACCTTGCCCTTCTGACTCATCCGCGCCGCGACCCAGTCGGCCCAGCGGCGGTTGGCGGCGGTGACCAGGAACGGGCGCAGTTCCTTCGACGGCGCGGCCTTGTCGATCGCGGCGAGGTCGCCGGTCGCCCACGCATCGTAGGTCGTGTCGTAATCCGCGCCGTCGAGCGTTTCGTCGAGCATCCGCTCCTGAAGTTGCGGCGGCAGCATGTCGAGCGCGCGCAGCTGGTCGCCCGGCTTCTCCAGCGCTATCCGCTGGCGGCCCTTGAAATTGCCCCACAATTGCGCGTCGATCCCGTTCTTCGCGGTCGCGCGGCTGTCGAGCGCGTCGCCGGTCGCCAGCATCACCGCCGCCGCCCAATCCTTATAGCCGTCGAACGCGTCGCCCGGCTGACCGGTCCGCTCGATCGCCCGCGCCAGCGCGTCTTGGCGGTCGGCGCCGACGCGCTTAGCGAGCGGCAACAGCCCGGGCGCCTTGGCGATCGCGTCGAAGTCGCCGGTCGCGGTCGGATCGGTTTCCAGCACCAGTTCGTCGGCATCCATCGCGCGGTCGACCGCGTCGGTCCGCCAGTCGATCCGCGGCGGCAACAGGTGGATCGCCCCCATCAGCCAGATCGTCGTATCCCCGTCGCTCACCCGCCACAGCGGTGGCTTGGCCGGTTCGCGCGCCATCGGACACGCGGCCAGCGCGCCCGCCAACGCCATCAGGGCCAGGGCGCGGAGCAGCTTCAATAGGGGACTCGCGTCGCCGTCAGCTTCATCGCCTTCAACTGCTCGATCACGCTTTGCGGCCCGGCCAGATGCCCGGCGCCGACCGCGATGAATACCGTCCCCGGCTTCGCCATTCGCGCCTTGATCCACTGCGCCCAGCGCGCGTTGCGGTCGTAAAGCAAGGTCTTGGCGAGCTCAGGCGTATCCTTGACCCCGTCGTTCATCAGCTCGCCCAGCTTCGCCGGATCGCCGCGCGACCAGGCGCCGACCATGTCGTCCATCGTTGAGGCGGTCTTGGGCAGATCCTTGAGGGTCGATTCGAGGAACGCGACCTGGGTCGGTTCGGACAGGCCGGCGAGATAGCCGATCTGCTGCTCGGGCGTTTCGAGGCCGGTGATGACTTTCTTCTCGGTCGTCGCGGCCGCGGTCAGCACGCTTTCGGGACCGCTCGCGGGATCATAGCCGAGCTTGAGCAGCGGCATCAGCGACAGATTGGTCGCGACCAGCCAGGGCTGTGCGCGATCGAACAGCGCGGAGGGCAGGCCGAGATCGGCGAGCGCCTTCGTGTACATCGGCCGGTCCGCGGCGGGCAGGCGCTCGGGCAGAGTCGGGCCGGTCATCGCGAACCCCTTCGCCATCACCAGCTTCTGCATCGCCTCGGGCGCCGGCTGGACCATTTCCAGCACCAGCTCGTCCGACGAATCGAACGCCTTCTTCACGCCCTCGTCGAACCAGCTGAGACCCGGCTTGAGCAGGTGGACGGTCCCGAACAGATAGATCGTCGTGTCCGCGTCCTTCACCACCCAGAGCGCGGGGTCGGCATCGACCATCGCGGCGGTCGGCTTGGGCGCGGGGACCGGCAGGGTCGGAGTCGGCGCGCTGGTCTGGGCCGCGGCGGTGCCGGCGGCGATCAGCCCGAGCGCGAGAAGCAATTTACGGAGCATATCGGTCCTTGAACGTGGCGCGGACGTCCGCACCTGTGCCACAATAGGTACTGCGCGAACGATGACCAAGACCTGAAGCGGCATTGACCGTGCGCCACCCCTGCGCCAGAGCGTGCCGCACCGCACCATGACCCAGCCGCTCTCCTTCCAGCGCATGATCCTGACGCTCCACGATTACTGGAGCCAGCGGGGCTGTCTGATCCTGCAGCCGTACGACATGCGGATGGGGGCGGGGACGTTCCACACCGCGACGACGCTCCGCGCGCTCGGGCCCGATCCGTGGAACGCCGCGTTCGTCCAGCCGTGCCGCCGCCCGACCGATGGGCGTTATGGGGAGAACCCCAACCGGCTGCAGCATTATTACCAGTATCAGGTCATCCTGAAGCCAAGCCCGCCCGATCTGCAGGAACTGTATCTCGGCAGCCTCGCGGCGATCGGGATCGACACCGCCAACCACGACATCCGTTTCGTCGAAGACGATTGGGAGAGCCCAACGCTGGGCGCGTGGGGCCTCGGCTGGGAAGTGTGGTGCGACGGCATGGAGGTGACCCAGTTCACCTATTTCCAGCAGATGGGCGGGTTCGATTGCAAGCCGGTGGCGGGCGAGCTGACCTATGGGTTGGAGCGGCTGGCGCTGTACCTGCAGAACAAGGACAGCATTTACGACCTCGCGTATAACGACGCGGTCGGGAACAGTCCGCAGCTGACCTATGGCGACGTGTTCCATGAGAATGAGGTCGAGATGTCGACCTGGAATTTCGAGGTCGCGGACACCGACACCCTGTTCGACCTATTCCGCAAGGCCGCGGCCGAGTGCGAGAACTGCCTGAACCACCAGCTGCCGATCCCCGCCTATGAACAGGCGATCGAGGCGAGCCACATCTTCAACCTGCTCAACGCGCGCGGCGTGATCTCGGTGGCCGAGCGCCAGGCCTATATCGGCCGCGTCCGCGACCTCGCGAAGGGCAGCTGTCAGGCGTGGATGGACAAGAACGGGTGGTCGGCGTGATGGCGCTCGCAAATCCTCCCCGGGACGGGGAGGTGGCAGCGCGGAGCGCTGACGGAGGGGGTTTGCCTTCGCTCCGCCGGCCTGAGGTATACGAAGCGCGCAAGGCCCGTCGCGCAATGAGCTTGCCGGAGGTGTTGTTATGGCAACGGCTGAAAGGCTCGCCGGAGGGCATCGCTTTCCGCAAGCAGCATCCCATTGGCGTCTACCGGGCTGACTTCTATTGTGCCGCCGCCAAGCTGGTGATCGAGGTCGACGGCGCGGCCCATGACATGGGTGACCGGCCCGAGCGCGATGTGATACGGAGGGAGCGGTTGGAAGCCGAGGGCTATCGAGTCCTTCGCATCCCGGCGTCGGACGTGTTGCGCAATGCCGACGAAGCTGCCCATACGATCGTGTCGTTCGCGGCGAACCCCCTCCACCACGCCTTCGGCGCGGTCCCCCTCCCCGTAAACGGGGAGGATTTGTGACCGATTTCCTCCTCGAACTGCGCTCCGAGGAAATTCCCGCGCGGATGCAGGACAAGGCGCGCGACGACCTTGCGCGGCTGTTCGCAGGCGAACTGGAGAAGGCCGGGCTCAAGACCGACGCGATCGTGACTTTCGCGACCCCGCGCCGCCTCGCGCTGATCGCGCGCGATCTGCCCGCCGAAACCGCCGCCGTGTCGGAAGAAGTGAAGGGCCCGCGCGTCGGCGCCCCGCCGCAGGCGCTCGAAGGGTTCCTGCGCAAGACTGGCCTCACAGAAAGCGACTTGGTCGAGCGTGACGGCGTGCTGTTCGCGGTGATCGACAAGCCCGGCCGCCGGACCGCCGACGTGCTGGCCGAGGCGATCCCGGCGATCGTCCGCGCTTTCCCCTGGCCCAAGTCGATGCGCTGGGGCGAGGCGTCGGTGTCGACCGAGAGCCTGCGCTGGGTCCGCCCACTGCACGGCATCGTCGGGCTACTCGGCGAGGACGTGGTGCCGTGCGAGATCGCCGGCGTGCAATCGGGCGCGGTGACGGTCGGCCATCGTTTCCACCATCCCGGCGTCATCACGATCGGCTCGGCGGCGGACTATGCCGAAAAGCTCCACGCCTGCCACGTCATCGTCGATCAGGACGAGCGCCGCGCGATCATCCGCGACCGCGCGACCGCGCTGGCGGCGGAGGCGGGGCTGGAGCTGATCGCCGACGAAGGGCTGGTCGCGGAGAATGCCGGGCTGACCGAATGGCCGGTGCCGCTGCTCGGCCGCTTCGACGAAGCGTTCCTGGAGGTGCCGCCCGAGGTGATCCAGCTCACCGCGCGCGTGAACCTGAAATATTTCGTGTGCCGCGACGCCGCGAGCAAACTCGCCAACGCGTTCGTCTGCACCGCGAACATCGACGCCCAGGACGGCGGCGCGAAGATCGTCGAGGGCAACCGCAAGGTGCTCGCCGCGCGGCTGAGCGACGCGCGCTTCTTCTACGACACCGACCTTAAGGTGCCGCTGGAGGAACAGGCGAAGAAGCTCGAGAAGATCGTGTTCCACGAGAAGCTGGGGACGGTCGCCGACAAGGTCGAGCGCGTGGCGAAGCTGGCGCGCTGGCTGGTCGAGGAGGGAATCGTCACGCCCTCGTTCCCCGGCGAAGGCCGGGGTCCAGTCTCGGCGCGAAGCGCCGAACGCGCTACCGCGCGCGATGACGTTGGAGGGCTGGACCCCGGCCTTCGCCGGGGAACGGTCGAGAAGGCGGTACTGGCCGATCACGCCGAACGCGCCGCGCGGCTGGCGAAGGCCGACCTCGTCACCGGCATGGTCGGCGAGTTCCCCGAACTGCAGGGCCTGATGGGCGGCTATTACGCCGCCGCGCAGGGCGAGGACCCCGCGGTCGCCGACGCGATCCGCGATCACTACAAGCCGGTCGGGCAGGGGGATGACGTCCCGACTGCGCCGGTGACGGTGGCGGTATCGTTGGCGGATAAGCTGGATACGTTGGTCGGGTTTTTCGGCGTGAAGGAGCGGCCGACCGGATCGCGTGATCCCTTCGGTCTTCGCCGCGCTGCTCTGGCAATCATTCAGCTAATTCTAACAAACGAACTCCGTATCGGCATCGAATTGCTGGTAGTGCGCGCTGGCGGCGGGTTTGTCCGGGAACGCTTCAATCCCAATATGCCCGATGCTGACTATGAAGCGCAGCAAGCGTGGGTCAAAGACTTCGACGTCGGTACGCTGGCCGTGTTCGACATCCCTAGCTTCCTAGCCGACCGCCTCAAGGTCCAGCAACGCGAAGCCGGTGTCCGCCACGACCTGATCGACGCGGTGTTCGCGCTCGGGGGGAGGACGACCTGGTCCGCCTGCTCGCCCGCGTCCGCGCGCTGCAATCTTTCGTCGGGACCGAGGACGGGGCTAACTTGCTCGCGGGCTACAAGCGTGCGGCGAATATCCTGAAAAAGGAACTCCCTAGTGCTCCGGCGAAGGCCGGAGCGTTGGCGAGCGAAGCGCCCCACGACGCAACGCTCCGGCCTTCGCCGGAGCACGGGAAGATTCAACTTTCCTACACGCCCGAAAAGGCAGAGGCTGACCTGATCGCCGCGCTCGACGCCGCCGAGCCTGCCGCCGCCGATGCGGTCGCGGGGGAGGATTTCGAGGCGGCGATGGCTGCGCTTGCGACGCTCCGTGCGCCGATCGATGCGTTCTTTGACAGTGTCACGGTGAACGATCCCGACGCGGACAAGCGGGCCGCGCGGCTGGCGTTGCTCGCCCGCGTACGCGACGCGGTCCATAATGTGGCCGACTTTTCCAAGATCGAAGGCTAGCGCGCTAGTGTAAACTTGGTGTCACCTTAGCATCGCCTCCCCAGCGAAATCAGATACTTAGAGGACCGACATGACTCAGTACGTGTATCGCTTCGGCGGCGGGGTTTCGGATGGGGGGAAGGGGGACAAGAACCTTCTCGGCGGCAAGGGCGCGAACCTGGCTGAGATGGCCTCGATCGGCCTGCCGGTGCCGCCGGGCTTCACGATCGGCACGCCGATGTGCGCCGTCTATTATGACGAAGGCGGCGCGTTCCCCGACAGCCTGAAGGCCGAGGTCGCGAACGGCATCGCGCATATCGAGGCGGTGACGGGGAAACGCTTCGGCGATGCCGCCGATCCGCTGCTCGTGTCGGTCCGTTCGGGCGCGCGGGCGTCGATGCCGGGGATGATGGACACCGTCCTCAACCTGGGTCTCAACGATCAGACGGTGGTCGGCCTCGCCACGACCAGCGGCGATGAGCGCTTCGCCTGGGACAGCTATCGCCGCTTCATCCAGATGTATTCGGACGTCGTGCTCGAACTCGATCACGGCGCGTTCGAGGAAGCGCTGGAAATCGCCAAGGAAGACAAGGGCTATTTCCTCGACACCGATATGACCGCCACCGACTGGAAGGCTTTGGTCGAGAAGTACAAGGCGCTGGTCGTCGAACAGTGGGACAAGCCCTTCCCCCAGGACGTCCACGACCAACTATGGGGCGCGGTCGGCGCGGTGTTCGGGTCGTGGCAGTCGGAACGCGCGAAGGTTTATCGCCGCCTCAACGACATCCCCAGCGAATGGGGCACGGCGGTCAACGTCCAGGCGATGGTGTTCGGCAACATGGGCGACACGTCCGCGACCGGCGTGGCGTTCACGCGCGACCCATCGAAGGGCGACAATGCCTATTATGGCGAGTTCCTGATCAACGCGCAGGGTGAAGACGTCGTCGCAGGCATCCGCACCCCGCAATATCTGACACTGGCCGCGCGCGAGGCGGCGAACGCCAAGCCGCTGTCGATGGAAGAGGCTTTGCCGGAGGTTTATCGCGAGCTGGCCGGCGTGTTCGACACGCTGGAGAAGCATTATCGCGACATGCAGGACATCGAGTTCACCGTCGAACGCGGCAAATTGTGGATGCTGCAGACGCGGTCGGGCAAGCGGACGGCGAAGGCCGCGCTGAAGATCGCGGTCGATATGGCGGAAGAGGGTCTGATCACCCGCGAGGAAGCGATCGCGCGGGTCGAACCGCAGGCGCTCGACCAATTGCTCCACCCGACGCTCGATCCCAAGGCGGCGCGCGACGTGCTGACGCGCGGGCTGCCCGCCAGCCCAGGTGCCGCGAGCGGCAAGGTCGTGTTCGATGCCGACACCGCCGAAAAGCGCGCGGCGGCCGGCGATGCGGTGATCCTGGTCCGGACCGAGACTTCGCCGGAGGACATTCACGGGATGCACGCGGCGCGCGGCATCCTGACCGCGCGCGGCGGGATGACCAGCCACGCCGCGGTGGTGGCGCGCGGCATGGGCCGTCCCTGCGTGTCGGGCGCGGGATCGCTGTCGATCGACGCCAAGGCGAAGGTGATGCGCTGTGCGGGCCGCGAGGTGAACGAGGGCGACGTCATCACGATCGACGGCGCGTCGGGCGAAGTGATGATCGGCGAAGTGCCGACCGTGCAGCCCGAACTGGCCGGCGATTTCGGTACGCTGATGGAATGGGCCGACGGCGTCCGCCGGTTGAAGGTGCGCGCCAATGCCGAGACGCCGCTCGACGCCAAGACAGCGCGCGAATTCGGCGCGGAAGGCATCGGACTGTGCCGGACCGAGCACATGTTCTTCGACGCCGCGCGGATCACCGCGGTGCGCCAGATGATCCTGGCCGAGGACGAGAAGGGCCGCCGCGCGGCGCTCGACAAATTGCTGCCCGAACAGCGCAGCGACTTCGTCGAGATTTTCGAGGTAATGGCGGGGCTGCCGGTGACGATCCGCCTGCTCGACCCGCCGCTCCATGAGTTCCTGCCGCACGAAGAGGCCGAGTTCGCCGAGGTTGCGGCTGCCGCCGGGGTCGAGGTCGATTACCTCAAGCGCCGCGCCGCCGAACTGCACGAATTCAACCCGATGCTCGGCCATCGCGGATGCCGGCTCGGCGTGACCTATCCCGAGATCTACGAGATGCAGGCGCGCGCGATCTTCGAGGCGGCGGTCAGCCTCGCCGACGCGCCGATCCCCGAGGTGATGATCCCGCTCGTCGCGACCAAGCGGGAACTCGACTTGATGAAGGCGGTCGTGGACAAGGCGGCCGAGGCGGTGTTCGCGGAGACGGGCAAGCGCGTCGACTACCTCGTCGGTACGATGATCGAACTGCCCCGCGCCGCGTTGCGCGCCGGCGAGATCGCCGAGGTCGGCGAGTTCTTCTCGTTCGGCACCAACGATCTGACGCAGACCGCGCTCGGGGTGAGCCGCGACGACGCCGCGCGGTTCCTGCAGACTTATGTCGAACAGGGCATCTACGCGAAGGACCCGTTCGTCAGCCTCGACGTCGAGGGCGTCGGCGAACTGATCGAGATCGCCGCCGAGCGTGGGCGCAAGACGCGCCCCGACATCAAGCTCGGCATTTGCGGCGAGCATGGCGGCGACCCGGCGTCGATCGCGTTCTGCGAGAAAGTCGGGCTCGATTACGTCTCGGCCTCGCCCTACCGCGTGCCGATCGCGCGGCTCGCGGCTGCCCAAGCTGCGCTGGCAAAGGCTTGACGGAGTCACGCGCTCGCGACACTCCTTCGTCATGAAGCGCTTCCTCGCCCTCGTCGCTATCCTGTCGCTCGGCGCGTGCAGCGGGTTGGGCTCGGATGGACCGTCGCAGGAGGAGATGTCCGACGCGCTCGCCCGTCGCGGCGAGAAGGTCCAGTCGACCGAGCGGATCGCGTGCAAGGCGGCGCCGTCGCTGCCCGGCTATATCTGCGACTTCAAGACGACGGTCTGCAGCGCCTTCACGAAGAAGTGCGACAAGTCGCAGCAGCGCACCGGCCGGTTCGTCCAGGTCAGCGGCAGCTGGATGTTCATGGGCGATGTCGAGGATCCCGGCCGCGGCTCGATGCCGCCGCCCGAACCGGTGCCCAGCAATGGCGCGGTGGTGACCGATCTCGGCGGCACCGACACCAACACCATCGCGCCGGCGCCTTCACCGACGCCGAGTCCCAAGCCGTCGCCGACGCCCAGCGCAACGCCGACTCCCAAACCGAGCGCGACGCCGACGCCGAAACCAACCGCCACGCCGACACCAAAACCGACGGCCAGCCCGACTCCGAAACCCACGCCCAAGCCGACCCCCGGCGGCGTCAACCGCACCTGGCTGAGCGGCCGCTGGGGCGGTGCGGACGGCGATTGCACCGCGCGCCGAGCGGTCAAGTTCGGCGAGGGCGGCGGCTTCTACGGCAAGCGCGGCATCGGCACCTGGAGCCTGAAGGGCAAGACCGTGACCGTGAACGGCACCTATTCGGACACCGACAAGCCGTTCGAACAAAGCCTGTCGGTCGAACGCACCGGCGACGACGCGATGACGATGGAGGGCAAGCGCTACCATCGCTGCCCGAACTGAGGGGGACGCCATGAAACCCTCGGTCCGATATCTGATCTGCGCGGTGGCCGGGCTGGCGCTCGGCGCAGGGGCGGCGGTGCAGCGCGTACGGACCGGCGCGCTCGGCGCGAGCACCGCGATCGGGCCGTGGACGACCGGCAAGGATTTCGGGACCGCCGGCGCGAGTGCGTTCACCCGCGCGGTCGTCTCTTTGCGCGGTATCCTCGCGCTCCCTGCGCATGAGGCGCGTTATTACAATGCGGCCGTCGACAGCGCCGGCCAGCCGCTCGACGGCAAATGCCGCTACCGCGTGTCGGGCAAGGCGATGCCGACCAAATGGTGGAGCCTGACGCTCTACGATCACCCCGGCTATCTCGTCACCAACCAGGCCAACGTCTTCTCGGTCGCGAGCGCGCGCGTTCCCGATCAGGCGAACTGGTCGGTCGTCGTCGCCCCCGCGGAGCAGGCCGGACTATGGCTGCCCACCGGGCGGATCGATCGGTTCGAACTGACGCTGCGGACCTATCTCCCAGACGATGGCGGGGTCGGGAACCTGACGCGCGACCAACTGCCCTCGATCGTCAAGGAAGGCTGCTGATGCGTCGCTGGGCGCTGCCGCTGGTGCTCGGGCTGGTCCTCGCGGTCGTCGGCTATACCGTCATGATGGTCGAGTTTCCCCGCGTGTTGATGGGCTTCGCGACCAAGCGGATCAGCAAGGCCGGCGGATACAACACGATGTACGCAGCACCGCTCGCGACCGACAAGGCCCGCGCGATCGTGCGGCCGAGCCCCGATCTCGCCTATTCATCGTGTCCATTCGATGTGTCGAACGGCCCCGTGCTGGTCGATGTTGAGCCGGTGCCGGCACCCTATTGGTCGCTGTCGGTATTCGACGCGCGCACGGACGTCGCGTTCGTGCGCAACAATATCGAGGCGGAGGGCCAGCCGATCCGCATCGCGATCGCGCTGGAGGGGCAACCGGTACCCGACGGCATGCAGGCGGTGCGCGTCAAGGACGCCAGCGGTATCGCGTTGATTCGCATCCTGGTCCAGGACCGCACGCAATTCCCCGCGATCGACGCTGCGCGCAAGAAATCGAGCTGCAAGCCGCTTAGTTAGGTCGCTCGGCCTTCAGCCGCGCATTCTCATTCTCTAGATCCCGAACATAGGCGTCGCGGTTCGTGGTCAGAGCCTCGCGCTCGCGCCATTTGGTGTCGGTCTCGGTGCGGTAGGTCGCGTGGCTGTCGCGCTCCTGCTCGTAGAGGCGGCGCCATTTGGTGCCCTTCGGCGCCATCAGCAGCCCGAGCACCAGCCCGACGATCAGGACCAGGCCGAGCACGGCATATTGGGTGACGTTCGTGAACAGCATCGGGCGCGCCTTCCTCCGGTTCGTTATGCCGGAGAAACGACGCGCCCTTCGCTTGCGTTCCGTGAGTAGGCTAGATCCCGCCCTTGAAGGCGTCGGAGATGCTGCACGATGCCGGACCCAGGATGACGATGAACAGGGTCGGCAGGATGAACAGAATCAGCGGAATGGTCATGATCGCGGGCAGACGCGCGGCCTTTTCCTCGGCGCGCATCATGCGCTCGTTGCGGAATTCGGCCGACAGCACGCGGAGCGCCGAGGCGAGCGGCGTACCATATTTCTCGGTCTGGATCATCGTCGTGACGACGCCCTTCACTGCTTCGAGATCGACGCGGGTCGCGAGGTTCTCGAACGCCTGGCGACGGTCCGACAAGAAGCCGAGTTCGATCGCGGTCAGCGCGAATTCGTCGCCGAGTTCCGGATACGCCTTGCCCAGTTCCTTCGACACGCGGTGAAACGCGACGTCGACGGTCAAGCCGGCTTCGGCGCAGATCACGAGCAGGTCGAGCGCGTCGGGCAGACCCTTGCGGATCGCGTGGCTGCGCTTGGTGATCTTGTTCTTCAGGTAGATGTCCGGACCCTTATAGGCCAGGATGAACGTACCCGCGACCAGGCCGTACGCCTTGATCGGCGACCAGTCGGAAAACATGTCGGTGCCGTAGACGAGGTACAGCATCGGCCCGCCCAGCACGATCGGCAGGACGAGGCGGCCGAAGATGACCGCGACGGCATATTCCTTCTTGCGGATACCGGCCTGGAGCAGCTTGGTCTGCGCGACCTTGAGCTGGCTGTCCTGCAGCACCTTGAGGCTCGACAGGAACGAGCGGATGCGGTCGGTCGTGTCGTTCTGGCGAACGAGCTTCGCGCGGCGCTTGCTGGTCGACGCGGTGATGCCGGCCTTCAGCTGTTCGCGACGGTCGTTGAGCGCCTTCAGGCGTTTCGCCATCGGATCGCGCGAGGTCGTCACCGCATAGATCGCGAGCAGCACCGCGAAGGCGGCTACCGCGGCCAGCATGGTGCCGACCCAGATGACGTCGACGCCGAGCAGCGTGGGGTTGTGCGGTTCCATCATCAAATCTCGAAATTGATCATCTTGGCCATGATGAAGGCGCCAAGCCCCATCCAGATCATGCCGCCGGCGCCGGCGACGATCAGCCGCTGATCGACGAAGAAGTTGCCCATGTACCCTGGGCTGATCCACATGATCAGGCCGAACACGATGAAGGGTAGCGAGCCGACGATGTAGGCCGACGCCTTCGATTCCGACGCCATCGCCTTGATCTTCAGCTTCATCTGGCTGCGCCCGCGAAGCACGGTCGCCAGGTTCGCCAGCGTTTCCGCCAGGTTACCGCCGGTCTCGCGCTGGATCGCGATCGAGATCACGAAGAACTGGAATTCGGGCGTGCCGAGCCGGTCTGCCGTATCCTGCAACGCGGCGTCCATCGTGCGGCCGATCTTCATCTTGTCGCTGACCGCGCGGAATTCCTCGCCGACGGGGCCGGGCACTTCCGCGCCGACGACCGCCATGGTTTCGGAGATCGGCAGACCCGAGCGCAGGCCGCGGACGAGCAATTCGATCGCGTCCGGGAACTTCGCGTTGAACTTGGCGATGCGCTTCTTGATGGTCCGGCCGACCCAGAAATGCGGCAAGCCCGCACCGATCACGACGGAGATCAGCAGCGACACCAGGATGGGCGCGCCGCGCAATGCTAGCAAACCGCCGACTAGGGCCATCGCCCCGACGGTCACCATGCCGTATTGGCCGACCGTCCAGCTCTTGCCGGTCATCGCCAGGCGCTTCTTGAGCAGAGCGGGACGCGGCAGCAGCCGCATCATCGCCGAGTCCATGTTGCTGTCGCGCTTGCCGGTGATGCGGCGCATCTGCGCGGCCATCGCGGCCTCGCTGGCGGCGCCGCTATGGCGTTCCTTCAGCGAGGTCAGCCGGCGCGACTGCGCCTTCTCCGCGTTGGGACCCGCGAAGGCGAAGAACACCAGGAGCAGCATGAAGCCTGCCCCTAATACGACTGAAATCAGCGGCACCAACGGCATCGCTCAGCGCTCCACAAATTCGACGCCGCTCACAACGCGAACGGCTACGATCAATCGGCCTTCGCCGCCTTCTTGCTGGGCATCAGCGACTTGAGATCCGCAAACTTGCCCATGATCGACGTCTTGCCGCCGTCTTTTTTGCCCGTCGCCTTGGTCGGCGCTTCGGTGTTGTCGCCGATCGCCATCAGGCGCGTGGCGAGATCGCCCAGCGGTGCGATGGTTTTCGACCCCTTGCCGGCTTCGGCCATCGGCTTACCCAGCTTGGCCGCCTGCGCCGCCAGCTTCTGGTCGTAAGGCACCAGGAAATCGATCTTGCGTTCGATCGAGCCTTCGAAGTCCTTGCGGGCGATTTCCAGCGTTCCCTGCGGCACGCGGTTGGCGACCACCACGACTTGCGTCTGCGGCGCGTTCGACTTGAGCCACGACAGGATGCGGATCGTGTCGCGTGCCGCCGCCAGGGTCAGCTCGGTGACGACGACCGCGGTCTGGATGTCGGTGATCAGGTGCGGATGCTGGACCAGCATCGCGCGCGGCAGATCGACGACGGTGCATTCGAACGCCGCCCGCATCTCTTCCTGCAGCTGATAGAAGGCAGAGCCATCGGTCAACATCGGCGAGTTGATCGGCGCTTCGGCGGACAGCACCGCGAGACGCTCGCTGGCCTTCACCATCGCGCGTTCGATGAACAGTCCGTCGATGCGGCTCGGGTTCTCGATCGCATCGGTCAGGCCGCGGCCCGGCTCGAGGTCGAGCGCCAGCGCGCCGGTGCCGAAATGCACGTCGAGATCGAGCAACGCGGTGGTGCGCTGGCCCTTCTCGCTCATCAGCCACGACACCGAGGTCGCGATCGTGGAGGCGCCGGCGCCGCCACGCGTGCCGATGATCGCCGTCGCGCAATGCGGGCGATCGACGCTGGCATCGGCCAGCTTCGGCGCGTTGAGGATCGCCTGCGCACTGCCGAACGCTTCGCGCAGCATGTCCGGGGTCAGCGGCTTCAGCAGGTAATCCTGGATGCCGCTCGCGGTCAGGTCACGATACAGGCGAACGTCGTTGACCTGGCCCGCCGCGATCACGACGGTGCCGGGCTCGCAGACTTCGGCCAGCGCGTTGATGTCGTTGAGCGGATCGCCGCTCTCGGACAGATCGACGAACAGCACCTGCGGACTTGCCGAGACGGACAAGGACTGGACCGCGTTGCGCAATCCGCCCTTGTTCACCTTTTCGGCCGACCAGCCCATTTCGCTGGCGATCGGACGCAGCGCTTCGGCGGTCGTTTCATCGCAGACATAGGCGACGAACGGTTCGCGATGCGCGACGCCGGCGGGTTTCCATGGAGCGTTCATGTTACTTGGATCCTCCGCCCGTCGATTCGGTCTTGATCACTGTGCCGCCCGAGCCGGTCGGCGTGGCCTTGCGATAGGTGTCGATCGCGCGACCCGATGTCTTCGTGTCGAACGTTTCGGTGCCCGGCTGGCCACGGACCAGATCGAGCGGGTCGGCAACCATCGCCGCCAGGTTCGCCTGGTTGGCGCAACCGTAGTTGGACGTCGCGCTACCTTCGAACTCGTCGGTACCGGTCCGCGTGAAATCCGGGCAACCCGGGACGCGGGCCGCCGTGCGGCTCACGACGACACGGACCATGCCGGCTGCGAGCGGCGCGCTGGTGATCGGCGCGCGGTTGTCCATCAGGATACCGTAGCGCGATGCGAGCGCCGCAACCTGACCGGATGCGGCCGAGCTGGAACGATTGGGGTCGTCGACCGCGACATGGTCGCCGTAGCGCAATCGCATCGACGACAGCCAGCCGGCGACGCGATCGGCTTCGCCGGGGCCGAGGCCGGACGGGGTCGCCTGGACGTCGAAGACATAGTCGGTGCGGCTGACGACCGGCTGATAGACGGTGTCGACGCCGCGATTGAGCGTGCCGCAGCCACCGAGCATCAGCGCGGGGGCAGACAGAGCGGC
The DNA here is from genome assembly GCF_007859635.1 of Sphingomonas panacisoli. Lineage (NCBI taxonomy): Bacteria > Pseudomonadati > Pseudomonadota > Alphaproteobacteria > Sphingomonadales > Sphingomonadaceae > Sphingomonas > Sphingomonas panacisoli. The sequence goes on from NZ_CP042306.1 coordinate 535,307, forward strand.
GAACAGGATCGTGCGCATGGTAATTTATCCCTCGCTGGCGTCGGTTACTGGCTAAATCCGGGCGCCGGCGAACCGTCGTCCTTCTTCGGTTTCTTGGGCAGCACGGCCTTACCTTCGTCGCGCTTGGCGTCGGGGCTCGGCATCGGTGCGTTCGGCGAGACCGGCAGCGGTGCGTTGGCGCCGACCGCCGGACCGGTGGTCGGCGTCGCCATCGTCGGCTTGGCGCGATCGCCGCCGGTCATGCCGCCGCCGAGCTTGCCCATGAACACGCGACCCAGATCGGTCGGCGCCTGATAGCCGTCGGTCGGCAGGACGATCTCGTTCGCGTTGACCGGTTTCACCAGATACGGCGTGACGACGATGATCAGTTCGGTTTCGTTGCGCTTCCAACCGGTCGAGCGGAACAACGCGCCGAGGATGGGCACGTTGCCGAGGCCCGGCGTCTTGTCGATTTGATTGTTGGTCGAATTCGAAATCAGACCGCCGATCACCATGGACTGGCCGGAGCCGAGTTCCACGGTCGTTTCCGCGCGCCGCGTGCTGAGGCCCGGAATTATCGTACCACCAAAGGTGACCGATCCGGCCGCCGTGATTTCCGATACTTCCGGCCGAACGCGCAGGCTGATGCGACCGTCCGACAAGACTGTCGGCGTGTAAGCAAGGCTGACGCCGTATTGCTTGAACTCGACCGACACTGCACCCAGACCGGTACTGAGCGGAATCGGAATCTCACCGCCCGCCAGGAACGATGCGGTCTCACCCGACAGCGCCGACAGGTTCGGCTGCGCCAACGTGACGACCTGGTTGTTGGTTTCGCCCAGATCGAGCGCCGACAGGATGTCGAGGCCGAACAGTTTGCCGGTCGCGCCAAGTGTCGAACCGTTGGCTACCTGCGTCATAGCAGTGACGCCGTTACCGTTGGTGAAGCCGACGCCTAGTCCGGCACCCGGGAGGAACCCGGGCGTCAAATTGTCGCGGCCCTGGCTGATACCGAACTTGAAGCCGCCGGTGCCGTCGAACGTCTTGATGTTCGCGCCGATATTCTTCGCAAACGTCTTCGTCACTTCGGCGATCCGGACCTGCAGGTTGACCTGCAACGGCGTCGCGGTCTTCAAGCGGCTGATCACCTTGACCTTATCGCCGACGAACGCCTGCACCATGCTTTCGGCTTCCTGCGCGTCCTGCGGACTGAGCACGGTACCGGTAAGCAGCACGACGCCGTTCATGGTGTAACTCTGCAGCTGCGCTTCCGGCATCGCCAGCTTCAGCATCTGATTGATCGAGCCGAAGTTGTTGCCGACGCGCACCGTCGCCGAGAATACCACCTGGCCGGTCTTGGTCGTGGCGGACACCGTGGTCTCGCCCGGCGCCTTGCCGAACACGTAGATCTGGGTCGGCGACCGCACCTGAATGTCGGCGATCGAGTCGTTGGCGACGAACACATCGCTGATCGGGCGCGCCAGCGTCACCAGTCGACCCTGGTTGGTATCGACTTCGACGACACGGCTGGCAGCCGATTGGGCGGGTGCGGCGGCCGGCGTCGCAGCGCCGGTGGCGGCAATCGCCAGCGCGGCGGCCATCGGCCAGCCCGCGCGGTTGAGACGGTTCAGCATCACTTCTTCCCCCCGACCGGAATCTCGGTCACATTGTTCCCGCGGGCGATGCGCACCGTGGGTCCCGTAGTCGTACCTGGATAGCCGCCGTTACCGCCGGAGCGGCCGTACGGGCTCTCGGCCTTGCCGGGCACCGTGCGGCGCTGGAAACGCGACACGTCGGCACCGGTGGCAAAGGTGGTCTTGCCGGCGCTCGGCTGGTTCGCAGCGGCATCCAGTATGGCCTTTTCGGCCTTCGGATCCTTGCCGTCGGGCACCTTCACGCTGCCGTCGGCAATTGCCGCGTCGAGCTCGCTCGCGCTGTCGGCCAGCGGACGCAGCACGATCGACAGGTCGCCCAGCGCACGCGCCACCGAAATCTTCTCCGCGATCGACGGCGTCGCCTCGATCGTCACCATCGAGATGTTCTTGACCACGGTCTTGCCCTGGTCGTCGACATCGGTGGTGGTGCGCTGGTCGGTCGCCAGCACGCGCAGGTTCTTCATGATCGTCTCGGCGACGTTCAGGGCCGGGCCATCGCCGCCGCCTGCGACCTTCTGCGTCAGCATCAGGTCGATATGGTCGCCCGGGAACACGAAGCCCGCGACTGAATTCTTGTTTTCGACCGGGAAGGTCACGGCGCGCATGCCCGGCGTTAGGGCCGCGGCGAGGAAGCCACGATCACCCGGCTTGACCAGCGCACCCTGGGTCAGCGGCTGGCCGGCGGTGATCACCGTGCGCACGACCGTGCCCTGCAGCGACTTGATGTCGAACCCGTCCTTCTTCACGAAGTACGCGCCGCCGACCATTTCGTTCGGCCAGGGCTGATATTTGAAGCTCGTGGCGTCCAGGATCGTGCCGACCGGCAGCGTCTTGGTCGCGACCAGCACTTCGGTGCCGACGATGGGCGGCGCCATCTGCGCCTGCGCTTGCGGTGCGCTCGATCCTGAGATCAGGCTGCGCGCCATGAACGCGGTAATGGCGGCGACGACGAGCGCCCCAACCAGCAAAATGATCTTCCGACTATCCATGTCGTTCTAGCCCCGTTGCCGGTCGATTGACCGGTTGACCCACCACTAATTACGCAAACTGGTTAAATATCGGTTCACTCAGGGCGACCATCGCCGCCATCGCGATCGCGACGCCGTACGGCGTCTCCACCGCGCCCGGCACCTTGCGACGCCAGTGGTCGAGCATCATGATCAGCGTGAGCACGCCGCCGATGACCGACATGACCATCAGCATGAAGAACAGCGCCTGCATCGGCAGCCAGAGCGCGAGCGCCCCGATCATCTTGACGTCGCCGCCGCCCATCCAGCCGAAATGGAACGCGCCGACGAACAGCGCGAATACGACCAGCGCGATGCCGAGCTGGATGCCGGCATCGGCCAGGCCATAGCCCTGCAAATACCACCAGGCGGGGGCCATCACCGCGATCGCGGTGTTCTTCCAATTCGCGATCTCGCGACGGCGCGCGTCCTCGATTCCCGCCGACAGCAGGATCAGAACGAGCGCTGCGACCAGCGCGTAAGACAGAAATCCCCAGCCCATTGGACCACAGACCTAGACGGCATGGCTTTCCAAAAAGTAACCAGCGGGCATGATTGCTTCAGAAAATCAGCGGCGGGCCTATCCGCCAAGGAGCGAGATCGGCACCTGGACCGCCCCCGACGGCTGGCAGCTGCGCCGGTTCGACTGGCCGGCGGCGGACACGCCGCGCGGGTCGATCCTGTTCCAGGCGGGGCGCGGCGACCTGTTCGAGAAATATCTCGAGACGTTCCACCACTGGCACGCCCAGGGCTGGTCGATCACGTCGTTCGACTGGCGGGGGCAGGGCAAATCGGGGCGCCTGTCCCACGATCCGCACGTCGGCGACATCGACAGTTTCGATACCTATCTCACCGATTTCGCGGCGTTCTGGCAGGATTGGGCGCCGACCGCGCCGGGTCCGCGTGTGCTGATCGCGCATTCGATGGGCGGGCACCTGATCGGCCGCGCGCTCGATCAGGGACTGGCCGATCCCATGGCAGCGGTGCTGGTCGCGCCGATGATGGGCGTCCACGCGCCAATCAGCGCCGGATTCGGCGAATGGCTCGCCAACTTCATGATGAAGCTCGGCAACCCGCAACGCCGCGCGTGGAAGGGTAATGAGCGGCCGGCGACGATGGGCAGCCGCCAGTCGCTGCTGACCCATGACGACGATCGCTATGCCGATGAGCCGGCCTGGTGGGACAAGGACCCAGGTCTCCGCCTCGGTCCGCCGAGCTGGCGCTGGGTAGTGCGCGCGTTCGAATCGACTCGGACGTTGCGCGACAGCCCGCGGCTGCAGGCGATGAAGGTCCCCGTGCTGATGCTGGTCGCCGATGCCGACAAATTGGTCCGGGCGAAAGATGCGCTGGCGGTGGCCGCGAGCCTGCCCGACTGCCGCGTCGTCCGTTTCGGGTCGGAGTCGGCGCACGAAATCCTGCGCGAGGTCGACGCGGTCCGCGATCGCGCGCTAAGCGAGATCGACACCTTCCTGTCAGAACGAGCCGCACAATGAGTTTCGATATCGCCATCATCGGCGCCGGGATCGCCGGCGCTGCACTCGCTGCGGAGGTCGCGCCGCATGCCAGCGTGCTGATTCTCGAGGCGGAGGACGTCGCGGGCTATCACGCGACAGGGCGCTCGGCGGCATTCTGGGAAGAGACCTATGGCGGCCCCGGCGTCCAGCCGCTGACGGCTGCATCGCGCGACTTGTTCGATGCCGGCGGGTTCCTGCAGCCGCTGGGTTCGCTGCACATCGGGCGCGAGGAAGAGCGCGGCAAGATCGAGGGGATGCTCGCGCAGTTTGCGGGTACCGGCGTCGATCTCTCGCTGGTCGACCCGCGCGAGCGCATCGCAGGGCTGCGGCCGGAGTGGAACCTGGCGGTGTGGGAGCCGAGCTGCGCGTATATCGATGTCGCCGGACTGCACGCAGCCGCTTTGTCGCGCGCGAAGAAGGCGGGCGCGGAATTGGTGCTCGACGCGGGGCTGACGGCCGCGGCTCGGGCCGACGGCGTGTGGCGGCTCGAGACGAAGGCGGGGTCGTACGAGGCGAAGGTATTGGTCAATGCGGCCGGCGCGTGGGTCGATGAGGTCGCCCGCATGGCCGGGGTCGCGCCGATCGGGATCAGCCCGTTCCGCCGCACGCTCGTCCAGCTGCGCGTCGATCCGCCGGTTCCCGACGACGCGCCGCACGTCGCGCATATCGGCGGCGAATTCTACTTCAAGCCCGAGTCGGGCGGTCGGCTGTGGCTCAGCCCGCACGACGAAATCCCGAGCGCCCCCGGCGACGTCCAGCCCGAGGAGCTCGACATCGCGATAGCGATCGACCGGCTCGAACATGCGGTCGATTGGCGGATCGAGCGCGTCGAACGCAGCTGGGCCGGTCTGCGCAGCTTCGCGCCCGATCGGTTGCCGGTCTACGGCTTCGACAACGGCGTCCCGGCCTTCTTCTGGTGCGCGGGACAGGGCGGGTTCGGCATCCAGACTGCGCCGGCGGCGTCGCTGGTGGCGGCGTCGCTGCTGCTCGGCACCGCGCCCGATCCGCTGGTCGCCGATATCGACCGTGACCGCTATTCGCCGGCAAGGTTCCGCTAGCGTACCGACCGGCGCGACGCTAATCTGGATCAGTCACCAACCCGGAGAGGTCCCATGGCGCACAAGTTCGTGATCGAGCAGAACAAGGCCGGTGAGTATGTCGCCAAGTTCAAGTACAACAGCGAGCTCGTGTGGTGGACCGAAGGGTACAAGTCCAAGGCGTCGGCGCAGAACGCGATCGATTCGATTCTGAAGAACGGTCCCGGCGCGCCGCAGGAGGGCTGAGCTCTTAGCCCCGGCGCGCGGCGTCCGCCGCGTCGCTCGCCAGCCGGTCCGCCCGCTCGTTGTCGGGGTGGCCGGCATGGCCCTTCACCCATACCCATTCGACGCGATGCGGCGCGGCGGCGTCGATCAGCGCCTGCCACAGTTCGGCATTCTTGACCGGCTTCTTGTCGGACGTGCGCCAGCCATTCTTGCGCCAGCCGTGGATCCACTTGGTCAGGCCATCCATCACGTAGCGGCTGTCGGTCGATAGCGTCACGCGGCACGGCCGCTTGAGCGCGTTCAGCCCCTCGATCGCGGCCTGCAACTCCATGCGATTGTTGGTCGTCAGCTTCTCGCCGCCCGACAATTCCTTCTCGCGCGTGCCCATCCGGATCAGCACGCCCCAGCCGCCCGGCCCGGGATTGCCCTTGCACGCGCCGTCCGTGGCGATTTCGACGTGACTGAGTTCGGTCATGCGAAAGTCTTGAGCTGGCCGGCGAGGTTGGGGTCGTATGCCTTTAGTCGGCGCCAGAAGGCGAGCGGGTCCTTGCGCGTGACAAGGGCATCGGCCGGCGTGTTGAGCCAGTCCCATGCCCTAGACAAGGTGAAGCGTACGCAAGCACCGACGGCGAGGTCGCTGAAATGATAATTGAAGTGATAGGGTTCGGCGTCGAGGTCGAAATGCTGCCGATAGCCGTCCAGCAAGGCGTCGCCGATTTCGATGAAGTGCTGCGCCCCGGTGATGTCGAAACTCCAGGCCGCGTGCGTGACGGCAAGGTCATACAGCCGGAAGTCCGTGCAGGCGAAGTAGAAGTCGATCAGCCCGGTGACACGATCCCCGAGCATCAACAAATTGTCGGGAAACAGGTCGGCGTGGATCGCACATCGATCGATGTCGGTAGGCCAAGTCGCCCCGATATCGTGCAGCACGAAGCGCATGTCGTCGTAGAGACCGGGCGCGATGTCGTTCAAGTCGTTGCCGCATCGGTCGAGCAACGGCCGCCAGCTATCGAACCCCATCGAATTTTCGCGATGCAGCGGGAAGTCCGCTGCCGCAACGTGCAGACGGCCCAGCGCCTCGCCTGCGGCACGTGCTTGCGCGACGGTCGGATGCGACAACGAAACGCCCGGCAGGAACGCGATCAGGCAGGCAGGTCGTTCTTCCAGTTCCTGGATTTCGACGCCGTTGCGGTCCTTGATCGCCGGTGGCACGGGCAGGCCCTTGGCGGCCAGATGGTCGAGCAGCGCCATGAAATAGGGGAGGTCGTCCGCCTCCACGCGCTTCTCGTAGAGTGTCAGGAAATAACGACCCTTGGTCGTATCGACCATATAGTTCGAATTCTCGACGCCCTCGGCGATGCCCTTGGCGGACACCAGGTCGCCGACGTCGTAGCGCGTCAGGAATTCCCCCAGCGCCTCGGCCGAAACGTGCGTGTAGACGGCCAATCAGGCCGCCTCTTCCAGTCCCCGCGGAAGCTTGAACGCGATGCTTTCGCGAGTCGTTTCTTCCTCACGCTCGGTCACGTCGAAGCGTTCGGACAGGCGATCGACCAGTTCGCGCACCAGCATCTCCGGTGCCGATGCTCCGGCGGTGATGCCGAGCGTGCCGACGCCGTCGAGGAATGCCCAATCGAGATCGGCCGCGCGCTGGATCAGCATGGCCGGAATGCCTTGCCGCTCGGCGACTTCGACCAGCCGCACCGAGTTGGACGAATTGGGCGCGCCGATCACCAGCACCGCGTCGCACGACGCCGCGATCGCCTTGACGGCGGCCTGGCGGTTCGAGGTGGCGTAGCAGATATCCTCGCCGCGCGGCGCCTGGATCGCGGGGAACTTGGCATGCAGCGCAGCGACGACTTCCGCCGTGTCGTCCACCGACAGCGTGGTCTGCGTCAGGAAGGAAAGATTGTTCGGATCGGCCGGCGCAAACGTGCCGACGTCGGCGACGGTCTCGATCAGCGTCATCGACCCCTCGGGTACCTGCCCAAACGTGCCGATCACCTCGGGATGTCCGGCATGGCCGATGAACACGATATGCTTGCCCGCCGCGACCAGCCGTTCGGCCTGGCGATGGACCTTGCTGACCAGCGGACACGTCGCGTCGAGATAGGACAGGCCGCGCTCGGCCGCCTTGGCCGGCACCGCCTTGGGCACGCCGTGCGCGCTGAACACCACCGGCACGCCGTCGGGAACCTGGTCGAGATCTTCGACGAAGATTGCCCCCTGGGCCTTCAACGTATCGACGACGAACTTGTTGTGGACGATTTCGTGCCGGACATAGACCGGCGCGCCGTATTTCTCGATCGCGAGTTCGACGATGCGGATCGCGCGATCGACGCCGGCGCAGAAGCCGCGCGGCGCGGCGATCAGCAATTCGAGGGCGGGTTTGGGGGCACAAGCCATGCCCGCGCCTCTACGCGATTGCTTGCGTGAGGCAAAGACGGTTCCTATGGATGGCGCCGCTCGTCAGCGTATCGAAAAGGTTCTCTCGCCCGTGTCATCCCGCATTCTTGCCGCCCCGATCGCTCTCGCGCTGGTCCTGGGCGGTTGCGCCAGCAAGGGCGACCTTGATCTTTCGGAAGCGGGCGCGGGCGTCACCGCGGTACGCACCACCTGCCCGACCGTCGGCGTGCCGGCGGGGACCGGCGATGTCACCGTGTTCGATCCGGCGACCAGCCGCGATGCGACCGCGATCGACGTCGTCGCGGTGATGACCGACGTGCGATCGACGTGCGGCGATTCGGGCGACAATGTCGTGACCGACGTGACGTTCCAGGTGCTCGCGCGCCGCGCCCGCGCCGACGGGCCGCGGGACGTGACTTTGCCCTATTTCATCACCGTGGTGCAAGGCGGCAGCGCCGTCGTCGCCAAACGGATCGGCCGTGTCGTGGTCCATTTCGACGCCGGCCAGACGCGTGCCAGCGTCAACGGATCGGCCCGCGCCAGCGTCGTCCGCGCCGCCGCGACCCTGTCCGACGACGTCAAGCGTCGCATCACGCAGAAGCGCAAGAGTGGCAGCGAGGCCGCCGCGGTCGATCCGCTATCTGCACCCGACGTCCGCGCCGCGGTACTGCGCGCGACGTTCGAGGCTTTGGTCGGGTTCCAGCTCACCGACGACCAGCTGAAATACAACGCGACGCGCTAAGCCGCGTTGACTCCTCTTCGGGCGCACGCCACAGCGCAGACCAGTCGCTGACGAAGCGGGAGAGAGCGGGTTTCACCCGTCGCCGAAGGAGCAACCGCCCCGGAAACTCTCAGGCAAAAGGACCGCCTTTCGTCGATAGCGACGCTCTGGAAAGAGCCCGGTTCGCCCGGGCCGCCGAAGGGGTAAGCCGGTAGCTTCGCGCGACCGGTGAAAGCTCTCAGGTTCCGTGACAGAGGGGGCGGCGGATATTCGGTCCATCCGGGCCGTTGTCGCGCCGTCATCTGTTGTGGAGACTGTTTGTGAGCGACATCGACCTTGCCAACGATTACGTCGAAGTTGAGCTCGAGCACCTGCCGCTCGACGCGTGGCACCGCGCGCGCGGCGGCCGCATGGTGCCGTTCGCGGGCTATCACATGCCGGTCCAGTACGAAGGCATCATGGCCGAGCATCTGTGGGTGCGCGAATCGGCGGGCTTGTTCGACGTCAGCCACATGGGACAGGTGCATCTGAGCGGCGAAGGACTCGACGAGGCGCTCGAACAGCTGATCCCGGCGGACGTGAAGGGTGTGAAGCTCAACGGCCAGAAATATTCGCTGCTGCTCGCCGATAATGGCGGCATCCTCGACGATCTGATGTTCACGCGCTGGGACGACGGCCTGTACATGGTCGTCAACGGCGCGGTGAAGTATGACGATATCGGGCATATGCGCGACGAATTGCCCGACGCGATCACGCTCAACCACATGGACGAGCAGGCGTTGTTGGCGCTGCAAGGACCCAAGGCGGTCGACGCGCTGAGCCGGATCGTGCCCGGCGTCGAAGCTTTGGTGTTCATGACCGGCGGCCATTTCGAGTGGAACGGCACGAAGCTGTGGATCAGCCGCTCGGGCTATACCGGCGAGGATGGGTTCGAGATTTCGGTGCCGGGCGACAAGGCGGAGGCGCTGGCCGATGCCCTGTGTGTCGAGCCCGAAGTGAAGCCGATCGGTCTGGGCGCGCGCGATTCGCTGCGGCTGGAGGCCGATTTGCCGCTCTACGGCCACGATCTCGATCCCGAGATCACGCCGATCATGGCGGCGCTCAACTTCGCCGTCGCCAGCAAGCGCCGCCGCGAGGAAGCCAATTTCCCCGGCGCGACCCGCATCCTGATGGAGCGCGAGCAAGGCGCCGTGTCGAAGCGCGTCGGCCTGCTGGTCGAGGGCCGCCAGCCGGTCCGCGAAGGCGCCGCAGTGCTCGATGTCGAAGGCACCGAGGTCGGCAAGGTCACCTCGGGCGGTTTCGCCCCCACGCTCGGCGCGCCGATCGCGATGGCCTACGTCCCCGCCGCGATGGCCGAGGTCGGCACCAGGATCCAGATCACCCAGCGCGGCAAGGTCCACGAAGCGACCGTCGCCGCGATGCCGTTCGTCCCCCACCGCTATGTCAGAGGAGCGAAGTAAGATGCGCTATTTCACCGAAGATCACGAATGGGTCGATGTCGACGGCGATGTCGGCACGGTCGGCATCACCGACTACGCGCAGGGCCAACTCGGCGACATCGTGTTCGTCGACGTGCCCGAAGAGGGCAAGGAAGTGTCCAAGGGCGACGAGGCCGCGGTGGTCGAGTCGGTCAAGGCGGCGTCGGATGTGTATTCGCCGGTCAGCGGCACGGTGATCGAGGGCAATGCCGACCTCGCCGACAATCCGGGCCTGGTGAACGAGGACGCCGACGGCGAAGGCTGGTTCTTCAAGCTGACCTTGAGCGACCCCGACGAGCTGAGCGACTTGATGGACGAAGCCAAATACGAGGCGTTCGTCGCGAAGTTGTGATTTCGGGCGTCGCCCCGGCGGAGGCCGGGGCCGCTTCGTGAGGGAGCATCGCCCAGCCATCTAGCGGCCCCGGCCTCCGCCGGGGCGACGGGAATTCGACTTGCGCTACCTGCCCCTGACCCAGCCCGACCGCGAGGCGATGCTTTCCGTCATCGGCGCGTCCTCGATCGACGACCTGTTCGTCGATGTCCCTGCCGAGGCGCGGCTTGACGGGCCGATCCGCGACTTGCCGATGCACGCGAGCGAGCTGGCGGTGGAGCGCCACATGACAGCGCTGGCGCGCAAGAACTTGTCGGCGGGCGAGGCGCCGTTCTTCCTCGGTTGCGGGGCGTATCGGCACCACGTGCCGGCCTCGGTCGATCACCTGATCCAGCGCGGAGAGTTCCTGACCGCCTACACGCCCTACCAGCCCGAAATCGCGCAGGGCACGCTGCAGATGCTGTTCGAGTTCCAGACGCAAGTCGCGCGGCTGCTCGGCACCGATGTCGCGAACGCCAGCATGTACGACGGATCGACCGCGTGCTGGGAAGCGATCGGCATGGCGCGGCGCATCACCAAGCGGGCCAAGGCGGTCCTGTCGGGCGGGCTGCATCCGCATTACGTGTCGGTCGCGAAGACGATGGCGAAGTATACTGGCGACAGCCTCGATACGTCGCCGCCTGTCCTGACCGCCGACACCGACATCGACGCGCTAATCGCGAGCATCGACGACGACACGTCGTGTGTCGTCGTGCAATACCCCGACATTCTCGGCCGCGTCGCCGATCTCCAGCCGCTCGCCGATGCCTGCCACGCGAAGAAGGCGCTGCTGATCGCGGTCGTCACCGAGCCGGTCGCGCTGGGCGCACTCAAGTCGCCGGGCGAAATGGACGCTGATATCGTCGTCGGCGAGGGTCAGTCGATCGGCGTCGGGCTGCAGTTCGGCGGGCCCTATGTCGGCCTGATGGGCTGCAAGGACAAATACATCCGCCAGATGCCCGGCCGCTTCTGCGGCGAGACGGTCGATGCTGAAGGAAAGCGCGGCTTCGTGCTGACGCTATCGACCCGCGAGCAGCATATCCGGCGCGAGAAGGCGACCTCGAACATTTGCACCAACTCCGGGCTATGTGCGCTGGCGTTCTCGATCCATATGACATTGCTCGGCGAAGCTGGACTGCGCGCGCTGGCGGCGACCAATCATGCGCAGGCTGTGAGCGCGGCCGAGCGGCTGGCGCAGGTGCCGGGCGTCGAACTGGTCAACGACTCGTTCTTCAACGAATTCACGCTGAAACTGTCGCAGGAAGCGCGGCCGGTCGTCCGTGCGCTCGCCGACAAGGGAATCCTCGCGGGCGTGTCGCTCGGGCGGCTCTATCCGGGGGAGGATGCGCTGGCGAACGGCCTCGTCGTCGCGGTCACCGAAACCACCACGCAGGAGGATGTCGAAACGCTTGCTTCCGCGCTGCAGGAGGCGCTGGCATGAGCATCAACCAGAGCGGCTGGCGCCCCGAAATGACGCCCGAGCGGCGTAGCGACAATGCCACCTTCACCGGCAACCGCGCATTGATGCTGGAAGAGCCGCTGATCTTCGAGATCGGCGCGACCGACACGACCGGCGTCGAGGTCGCGGAGCCCATGAAGGTCGCATCGAAGCTCGGTAACCTCGCGCGCTCCGCACCGATCGGCTTACCTGGCCTGTCCGAGCCCGAAACGGTCCGCCACTACACCCGCCTGTCGCGTCAAAATTATGCGATCGACCTCGGGCTGTTCCCACTCGGCTCGTGCACGATGAAGCACAATCCGCGGCTCAACGAGAAGATGGCGCGCCTCCCCGGGTTCGCTGACATCCACCCGTTGCAGCCGGTCGATACGGTGCAGGGCGCGCTCGGCGTCATCAACGAACTCGCGGTGTGGCTGATCAAGCTGACCGGAATGCACGGCGTCGCGATGACGCCCAAGGCCGGCGCGCATGGCGAACTGTGCGGCATCCTGTGCATCAAGGCCGCGCTGGAGGCGAAGGGCGAGGGGCACCGCAAGGTCATCCTGGTCCCGGAAAGCGCGCACGGTACCAACCCGGCCACCGCGGCGTTTGCGGGCTATTCGGTCGAGGATATCCCCGCGACCGCCGAAGGGCGCGTCGATCTTGCAGCCCTCAAGGCTCGGCTCGGCCCCGATGTCGCCGGGGTGATGATCACCAACCCCAACACCTGCGGGCTGTTCGAGCGCGACATGAAGGCGATTTCCGACGCGGTCCATGCGGCGGGCGGCTACGTCTATTGCGACGGCGCGAACTTCAACGCGATCGTCGGGCGCGTGCGCCCGGGCGACCTCGGCGTCGATGCGATGCATATCAATTTGCACAAGACCTTCTCGACCCCGCATGGCGGCGGCGGGCCGGGCTCGGGGCCGGTGGTGCTGTCGGAGGCGCTGTCGCCTTACGGCCCGTTGCCCTTCACCGAACGCCACGGCGATGGCCACATAACTTTGGTTGAAGAGGAAACGGTTGGCGATCGCCATCCCGACAGCTTCGGCCGGATGTGCGCGTTCCACGGCCAGATGGGCATGTTCACCCGCGCGCTGACCTACATCCTCAGCCACGGCGCCGACGGTCTGCGCCAGGTCGCCGAGGATTCGGTGCTCAACGCCAACTACATCCTGCGCAGCCTGGAAAACACGCTCAACGCGCCGTTCGCCGACAGCGGTCCGTGCATGCATGAGGCGATCTTCTCGGACGACGGCCTGCCCGACGGCTTCTCGACGATCGACATCGCCAAGGGGCTGATCGACGAAGGCTATCACCCGATGACGATGTACTTCCCGCTCGTCGTCCATGGCGCGATGCTGGTCGAACCGACCGAGACCGAATCGAAGGCGGCGCTCGACCAGTTCATCGGTGCGCTGCGCTCGGTGGCCGAACGGGCAAAGGCTGGCGACGAGGCTCTGAAATCCGCCCCGCACTTCGCGCCCCGCCGCCGCCTCGACGAGACGCTCGCTGCAAGGAAGCCCGTGCTGGTGTGGAAGGATCCCGCCTTGGCCGAGGCGGCGGAATAACGGGTGGTCAGGCGGTTCAGCCGACCGGGATCGTTCAATATCTGATCCCGATCGCGGTGTTCGTCGTGATCTTCGCGTTGCGCGCGCGGCGGATGTCGCAGATGCGGCCGCTCAAGCTCGAACGGCTGTGGGTGGTCCCGGCGATCTATCTAGCCATCGTCGTTGCCAATTTCGTCGCCAAGCCACCGACACCGACGGCGTGGATCGCCTCCGCTGTCGCGTTGCTGGTCGGCGCGGCGCTCGGCTGGCAGCGTGGGCGGATGATGCAGATCCACGTCGATCCCGACACCCATGCGCTCAACCAGAAGGGTTCGCCTTGGGCCATCCTATTCCTGATGGCGATCGTGCTGGTAAAGATGGTGGTGCAGGGCGAGGGCCGCGCGCTGGGCTTCGACGTGATGCTGGTGACCGACGCGGCGCTGGCGTTCGCGCTCGGCATGTTCGCGACGACGCGGATCGAGATGTATCTGCGCGCCAAGCGGCTGCTCGACGCAGCGCGTGCTACGCGCTGATCGCCTGAACGGCTTCCTGCTGGCGGCGGACATGTTCGCGCCAGACGATGTACAGCCCGCTCGCGATGATCACCGGGGCGCCGACCCAGGTCCATGGGGTCGGCAACATGTCGAACAATAGCCAGCCGTAGAGCGTCGCCCAGATCAGGCTCGAATAATCCATCGGCATAACCGCGGAGACGGGCGCGTAGCGCAACGCGGCCGTGAACGCGATCTGGCCGAGCCCGCCGAACAGCCCCATCAGCGCCAGGATCGCGAACGTCCTCACGTCGTGGCCATGCGCGAAGAAGGGATATAACAGCCCGAGCGGGACCATCGACAGCGTCGAGAACCAGAACACCGTCGTCACCGGCCGGTCGATCTTGCCGATCTGGCGCAACTGGATGGCGACGATCGCGACGAAGACCGACGATGTCAGCCCGACCGCGGCGCCCGCCAGCGGGAAATGGCCGCTCCCCGGCTGCGTCACGATCAAGACGCCGACGAACCCCGCGACCACCGCGCCCCAGCGATGCCAGCCGGTCGGTTCCTTGAGCACCAAGGCACCCAGGATCGTCGCGAAGATCGGCACGGTGAAGGCGAGCGTCGTCGCCTCTGCGAGCGGCAGCAGCAGCACCGCGCCGAAGTTGAATGCCATGCCGGTTACGCCGATCGCGGCGCGGATCACTTGCCCGCGAAACGCGTTCGATCGGATCGCGCCGAGCCCGCGATCGGTCAGTGCCATGTAGCCGAGCACGACCGGGATCGCCGCGCCCTGCCGCCAGAACATGATCTCGACCAGTCCGGCGCCGCGCGCTTCGGCGAGTTTGATCAGCGCCGACAGCGTCGCCAGCAGCAGCACCGCGAGCAGTCGCATCGCGATACCGAACATGATTCTGTCGCCGGTGTCGGCCGTTTCCCCCATCGCCCCGCCATGCGCTCCCCGGCTCAAGGGAACAAGTCCGGGGTGACGGATCGCCTCCGGCAGACTAAGCGCACCAGCATGATCAAGCATGCCCTACCCGTCACGCGCGCCGAGGATTTCGCGCAATGGTACCAAACCGTGATTGCAGAGGCCGATATGGCCGAGGAATCCGGGGTGCGCGGATGCATGGTCATCCGGCCATGGGGCTATGGCATCTGGGAACGGATGCAGCGGCTGCTCGACGACAAGATCAAGGCGACTGGCCACGAGAATTGCTATTTCCCGCTGTTCATCCCGCTCTCCTATTTCGAGAAGGAAGCGGAGCATGTCGAAGGCTTTGCCAAGGAAATGGCGGTCGTCACGCACCACCGCCTGATTCCCGACGGCAAGGGCAAATTGATTCCCGATCCTGCGGCAAAGCTGGAGGAGCCGCTGGTCGTGCGGCCGACGTCCGAAACCGTGATCGGCACGGCATTCTCGCGCTGGGTGCAGTCGTGGCGCGACTTGCCTGTCCTCATCAACCAATGGGCGAACGTCGTGCGCTGGGAGATGCGCACGCGGATGTTCCTGCGCACGGCGGAGTTCCTCTGGCAGGAGGGCCATACCGCGCATGCGACCGAAGCCGAGGCGCGCGAAGAGACGCTCAAGATGCTCGAAGTCTATCGCAGCTTTGCGGAAGACTGTGTCGCGCTCCCCGTCGTTGCGGGCGAGAAGCCCGAGAACGAGCGGTTTCCGGGCGCGGTCGAGACCTGGTCGATCGAGGCGATGATGCAGGACGGCAAGGCGCTCCAGGCGGGCACCTCACACTTCCTCGGCACCAATTTCGCGCATGCCCAGGACATCAAGTTCCAGAATTCGGAAGGCCAGCTCGAGTTCGCGAACACGACGAGCTGGGGCGTGTCGACGCGGATGATCGGCGGGCTGATCATGGTCCATGGCGACGACGATGGTCTCCGCGTGCCGCCGCGGCTGGCGCCGTGGCAGATCGTGATCGTGCCGATGCTGCGCGACAATGACGAGGACGCCGCGCTGATCGAATACTGCAAGGGGCTGCAGGGCGAACTCGCGGCGTTGTCCGCGTGCGGCGAGCCGGTGCGTGCGCTGCTCGACCTCAAGGCGGTCAAGTCGACCAACAAGCGTTGGGGCTGGGTGAAGAAGGGCGCGCCGATCGTGATCGAGGTCGGCGGGCGCGACATGGCGGGCGGCAATGTCAGCGTGATCCGCCGCGACCGGCTGTATCGCGAGGACGGCAAGCTCGACAGCGCGGTGGTCGCGAAGGGCGATTTCGTCGGCGCCGCGACGGCGATGCTGGAGGAAATCCAGAAAGGCCTGTTCGTGAGTGCCAAAGCGAGGCTCGACGGCAGCATCGCGCGCGACGTCACCGACATGGCGGGGCTGCAGGCCTTCTTCGCAGATGGCGTGAAGAACCCCGGCTGGGTCGAGGCCGGTTGGTCGAGACCGACCGGCGCGGCGCTCGGCAAGGTCGTCGAAACGCTCAAGTCGATGAAGCTGACGTTGCGCAACGTGCCGCAGGATGCCGCGGCGGCAACCGGAGCCTGCCTCTTCACCGGCGAGCCCGCGGTCGAACGCGTGCTGATCGCGCGGGCATACTGACATGATCTGGTTCGGTGGACAGAAGCCCGACATTGCGTGGATGACGAGTTTCGGCGCGAAGACGATGCCCGGGCTGCTCGGGATCGAGTTCGTCGATGCTGGTGACGATTGGGTATCGGCACGAATGCCCGTCGATCACCGCACGCACCAGCCGTTCGGGCGGTTGCACGGCGGCGCATCGGTCGCGTTGGCCGAAACGGTCGCGTCGGTTGCCGGCGCGATGACGCTCGATCCGACGAAGCAGGTCACGGTGGGCCTGGAAATCAACGCCAACCATATCCGCCCGGCGATGTCCGGCTGGGTCACCGCGACCGCCAAAGCCGAATCGATCGGCCGCACGACGCAGATCTGGACGATCCGCATCACTAACGGAGAGGGCAAGCTCGTCTGCCTGTCGCGGATCACGCTGGCGGTCATCGCCACCGCCTGATGTTGCCGATCCACGGCAGCCTGAACACGGTGCGCGAGAATTTCGCGCGGCAGTTCGTGCCCGATCGCGACGGTTACGTATATCGGCGGCGCCAGCGCGGCGAGGCGTTTCGTGTGACCGCGGCGGAGCGGGACCGGTTCGTCGCCGACTTCGATCGCGGCGTCGGTCGATTGTTCTGGGGCGGCCTCGTCACGCTGATCGCGGTCATGGCGGTGTTCGAAATCTGGCCCACGATCCTGCCGCCGGACTGGCAGGCGCGGCACGAAGTGATCGTCGCGGTCGGTGCCAGCATCGCTTTCCTGATAATCTGGTGGCGATTGTCGAGCGCGCCCGATCGCGCATTGGAGCGGCGCGTGCCGATGGCTGGAGCGCTCGATGCGGCGGCGCGGCGTCGGGTCAACTTTGCCGGGTTGCCATGGGCGGTGCTGATCTTCGGTGCAGTGCTGACGCTGGGTATGATCGCGCAGGCCTTCGATCAGCCCGGCCCAACGGATTGGACCTACGTCGTCGGGGGCGCGATTGGCTTTGCGTTCTTCGTCCTACTCGGCGCGATCAAATGGCGGATCACGCGATCCTGAGCGTCAGCGCGCGCATCATTGCGCGTTCGATCTGTTCGTCGAAGCGGCAGCCCACCATGCCGTCGAGGCACCACACGACCGTCGCCGCCACCGGCATGCGTCCGTCGAAGCGCAGCCACAGCCGTTCGCCCTGATCGGCCTCGATACCGGCGGCGAGGCGGCAGCCATAAGTGGAGAGATCGTGGAGCAGCGCATCGACCGGCGTCTTGCCGTGCCGCCGCACGCTGGCGCGCGTGATCGACAGCCGAAGCCGCGGCTCGTCGCGCTGTTCGAGCGATGCCGGTTCGACCCGGCGGTATTGCGAATACTTCGTTGCCACGAGCGGCCCCCGGTATGCCCCGGCCAGAGCCTGTCCCAATCAGGTTAACAAATCGTTAACGCCTGACTTTAGTATTTGGCACCGACATGCGTTTCGCCGCGGGCTTCGGCGAGTTTCGCCTGGCGGTGGCGCTCGGCATAGCCGGCGCGGGCATCGTCGTCGCGCGTGCCATGGCAGGCGGGGCAGCTGACGCCCTCTTCGTATAACGGCGACGCGCGATCGGTGGGGCTGACCGGCATGCGGCACCCGCGACAGAGTGCGTGGGTGCCGGGTACGAGGCCGTGGCCGACTGCAACCCGTTCGTCGAACACGAAGCATTCGCCGTGCCAGCGGCTTTCCGCTTCGGGCACGTCTTCGAGATATTTCAGGATGCCGCCCTGGAGATGGTGGACCTCCTCGATCCCTTCGGCCTTGAGCAACGCCGTCGCTTTCTCGCAGCGGATGCCGCCGGTACAGAACATCGCGACCCGCTCCGCGCCAGCGATTTCGTCGCGATGCGCGCGGAACCAGGCGGGGAAATCGCTGAAGCTCGCGGTGTGCGGATCGACCGCGCCGTCGAAGCTGCCGACGCGGACTTCGTAATCGTTGCGCGTGTCGATGACGATCGTACCGGGCTGCTCGATCAGCGCGTTCCAGTCGGCCGGCGCGACATAGGTGCCGACCCCGGCGTGCGGATCGACCGCTTCGCCCATCGTGACGATCTCGCGCTTGAGCCGGACCTTGAGCCGGTGGAACGGCATCGTATCCGCGGTCGAGAATTTGACCTCCAGCTCGGCGCAGTCGGGCAGCGTGCGAATGTGTGAGAGGACGCGGTCGATGCCCGCGGACGGCCCGGCGATCGTGCCGTTAATTCCTTCGGTAGCGAGCAGGAGCGTACCCTTGACACCCTCGACCGCGCACAGGTCGAGCAACGGCTCCCGCAATGCGGCGGGATCGGGGAAGGAGGCGAACCGGTAAAGCGCGGCAACCTGGATCACTGCAGCGCTGCCCACGCCTTCTCGAACGCAGCGCGTTGATCGGCGGTCAGGTGCAGCCCGACCTTGCTGCGCCGGTCGAGCGCGTCGGCGGCGGTGCGCGCCCATTCCTTGTCGCGCATCCAACGCGCTTCGATCTCGGTCAGCCCGCCGCCTAGGTCGGCGCCCATGCCGGCTTCGTCGCTCACGTTTTCCAGCATCTCGCCGAGCATTGTACCGTACGCATGCGTCATACGTGCCGAGCGGTCGTCACCGAGGAAAGGCCAAGTCGCACGGACCTTTGCCAGGTACGTGTCGAAGTCGTCGATCGCCCCACCCGGGAACACCCGCGCGCGCGTCACCGGATGCGCGTCGATCCCGAGCGGGTGGGCGAGCTTGCCCATCGCTTCCTCTGCCAGATGGCGCCCGGTCGTGATCTTGCCGCCGAACACGCTGAGCAGAGGCGGCCCATTCGTGTCGAGTTCGAGCACATAGTCGCGCGTCACCGCCTTCGCCTCGCTCGCGCCGTCGTCGTAGAGCGGGCGGACACCCGACCAGCTGTGCGTCACGTCGGCGGGGCCGATCTGTCGTACGAAGTGATGGTTCGCGCCCTCGCACAGATAGGCGATCTCGTCGGCGGAGATGACCGCGTCCTCGGGCTTGTCGACCGGGATATCGGTGGTGCCGATCTCGGTCCCGCCCTGCCACGGGATCGCGAAGATGATGCGGCGGTCGGGGAGTTGCAGGATGTAGGCGTGGTCGCCCTCGTAGAGCTTGGGCACGACGATATGACTGCCCTTGACGAGCCGGACGTTCGCCGCGCCCGGGATGCCGATTTTGTCGAGCATCAGATGGACCCAAGGCCCTGCGGCGTTGACCAAGCCGCGCGCCTCAACCTCGCGCCCGTCGGACAGGGTTGCGCGCCAGACGCCGCCATCGCGCCGCGCAGTCTCCAGTGCCACGCCGACGCAAATCTCCGCGCCATTTGCCGCCGCGTCGACCGCGTTGAGCAGGGTCAGCCGCGAATCGTCGACCTGGGCGTCCGAATAGACGAACCCGCTGTCGCCGCCCTTCAGCGGGGCGATGTAGTCCGTGTCCGATCTGCGCAGGCCGCGCGAGCGCGGGAGCGACATCTTCCCGCCGAGGAAATCGTAGAGATAGAGCCCGATCCGCACCATCCACCACGGCCGTACCGCATTCTCCTGCGGTAGCACGAAGCGCAGCGGCCGGATGATGTGCGGCGCGGAATGAACCAACCGCTCACGCTCGCGCAACGCTTCCGCGACCAGGCGGAAGTCGTAATATTCGAGGTACCGCAAGCCTCCGTGGATCAGCTTGGTCGAGGCGGACGAGGTGTGCGCGGCCAGATCGTCGCGTTCGACCAGCAGCACTTTTTGGCCGAGCAACGACGCCTCGCGCGCGATCGCACAGCCGTTGATGCCGCCGCCAATGATCAGAAGGTCGTAGGTCACCGGCTGCTCCTAGCGTCAAACGGGCGGAGCGCCTATCGTCGTGTCAGATGCCCAAACCCAAGCGACAGCCCGGCCTTCCGTCCCGCCAGCAGATCATCGATTTCATCACCTCGTCATCGACCCCGGCGGGCAAGCGCGAGATCGCCAAGGCGTTCGGGCTGACCGCGCAGGAAAAGATCGCGTTGAAGGCGCTGCTCAAGGACATGGCCGATGAGGGGCTGATCGATTCCGCGCCCGGCCGCGCGTTCCACAAGATGGGCGGGCTGCCCAAGGTGACGGTGCTGCGGATCACCGATGTCGATGACGGCGGCAATGTCTGGGCGGTGCCTGAGCGGTGGGACGCGGATGCCGCGCCGATGCCCAAGCTGCGCGTGCGCGAGCGGGGGAAGCGGTCTGCGCTAGGCGTCGGCGACCGCATTTTGGCGCGCACCGAGGAGGCCGGGAAGGGCTGGATCGCGCACCCGATGAAGCAGCTCGCCAAGGGCGACGAACTGATGCTCGGGGTGCTGCGCAAGGAAGCCAACGGCCTGTGGCTGGAAGGCGTCGAGAAACGCGAGCGGCGACAATATCCGGTTAGCGATGCGGGCGATGCCGAGCCCGGTGACCTGGTGCTGGCGGAAAAGGCTGGGCGTCCGCCGCGCATCACCGCGCGCGTGACCGAGCGGCTGGGCGATCCGTTCGCGCCGCGCAGCTTCTCGCTGATCGCGATCCACGAGCATGGCATCCCGGACACTTTCGCCGACGAAGCGCTCGACGAGGCGGAGAGAGTGGCGAAGCAGCCGCTGGGCGAGGGACGCGAAGACCTGACGCACCTGCCCATCGTCGCGATCGACCCTGCCGACGCGCGCGACCACGACGATGCGGTCTGGGCGGTGCCCGACGACGATCCTGGCAATGCGGGCGGGTGGAAAGCGGTGGTCGCGATCGCCGACGTGTCGTTCTATGTCCGCCCCGGCTCGGCGATCGACCGCGAGGCGCGGCGGCGCGGAAATTCGGTCTATTTCCCCGACCGCGTCGTGCCGATGCTGCCCGAAATCCTGTCGGCGGAGGTGTGCAGCCTCAAGACCGGCGAGGACCGCGCGGCGCTCGCATGCCACTTGCAGATCGGAAAGGACGGCCAGCTCAAGGGCTGGCGCTTCACCCGCGCCGTGGTGCGGATCGCGGCGAATATCGCCTATGAGGATGCGCAGGCCGCGATCGACGCCTCAACGTCACCCCAGCGAAAGCTGGGGTCTCATGAAATTGGCGGGGACAAAGTCGCACCAGATCCCAGCTTTCGCTGGGATGACGGATTGATAGAAACGGCGCTGAAGCCGCTCTGGGCGTGCTGGCACGCGCTCGCCAAGGCGCGTGATGCGCGCGAACCGCTCGACCTCGACCTCCCCGAACGCCGCGTCGTACTCGACGAGAAGGGACGGATCATGTCGGTCGCGGCACGCGAGCGGCTCGACGCGCACCGGCTGATCGAGGACTATATGATCGCCGCCAACGTCGCCGCGGCCAAGGCGCTCGAGGCGAAGAAGGCGCCGGTCATGTATCGCGTCCACGAGCCGCCCGCGCGCGAGAAGTTGGTCGGGCTGAAGGATTATCTCGAAACCTACGGCGTCAAGTTGGCGCTGGGGCAGGTGATCCGCCCGGCGACGTTCAACCATATCCTCGATTGGGTCGGCGACGTGGATTTTCGCCCGCAGGTCATGGAGCAAATCCTGCGTAGCCAGACCCAGGCCTATTACGCGCCGGCCAATCACGGCCATTTCGGGCTTGCGCTGGGCAGCTACGCGCACTTCACATCGCCGATCCGGCGCTATGCCGATCTTCTCGTGCACCGTTCGCTGGTTACCGCCTATGGGCTCGGCCCCGGCGGGCTGACGCCCGACGAGGCGGCGGGGATGGAGCGGATCGGCGAGGCGATCAGCCGGCTCGAACGCCGCGCGATGGAGGCGGAGCGCGATACGATCGACCGCTATGTCGCCGCCTATCTGGCGGAGCGCGTCGGCGAGCTGGTCGAGGTGCGGATCACCGGCGTCACCAATTTCGGGTTTTTCGCGACGGTCGATGGGATCGGCGGCGACGGGCTGATGCCGGTGCGGGACTTGGGCGGCGAATATTTCCGCTATGACGAGACGGCGAAGAAACTGGTCGGCGAGCAATCGGGTGACGAGTTTACGATCGGCCAGCGGCTGAGGCTACGACTCGCGGAGTCTAACCCGGTATCGGGCGCGTTGCGCTTCGAGCTGCCAGAAGGAAAAGGCGCGGCGCCGGGCAGCCGGCCACCGCGCGTCTTGAAACGGCGCGGCCGACCGGCCAACATCCGCCATCAGGGCAAGCGACGGAAATAGGGGGATAAGATGGGTGGAGCAGCGGCAGGAGCGGCGGCGGGCGCGGCGGCACGAGCGCGGCGACGGCTGATCTCGCATTTCATGGAGGCCGACGCGGTTTCGGCCGACAAGGCGATCGGCTACGCGCCCGAACGCGGGATGGAGCGGCGGTTGCTCGAACGGCTGATCGACCAGGGTGTGCTGCATGTCGGCAAGGCCGGCACCTATTGGCTCGACATTCCCGTGTACGACAAATGGAACCGCAAGCGCCGTCGGCGTGCGGGGATCATGGTCGGCACCGCCGTCGCGATCGGCGCGGCGCTGAGTCTGTTCGCGAGCTGATGCCCAACCGGCTGCAACTGACCAGCACGTCCACCCCGGCGCCGCCACGGTTGCCGGCCGGCGCATTGCGCGTACGCGGGCGGATTGCCGAGGCGATGCTCGCGGCGCATGCGCTGGCGCCCGAAGATGCGATTGAATTCGCGCCCGACCCTCGCGACGGCGCGGAGTTTGCGAAGCTGCGCGCCGCCGGTATCGTCCGCGAAGTGCCGGGCGGCCGCTATTGGTTCGACCTTGTCGCCTACCACCTACGCGAACAAGCGCGCAGCCGCGTCGCGGTGATGTGGACGCTCGGGCTGGCCGTCATGATCGCGGCGGTCGCCGTCCTGTTCTACCGCGGCTAACCTGCCCGGAACGTCAGCCCCGCTTTCGCCGTCAGCCGATCGCGCAACGCGTCGCCCATCAGCGCGCCGGGCGTCCAGATGCCGCCGTCGCCCTTGACGTCCTGTACCAGGCAGAGAGCGCTCTCCGCGATCATCTTGCTGGTCGAGCCATAGCCCGGGTCGCGATCGCCGGTGACCACGCATTCGATCCGCGCGCCATCGGGATATTCGCCGATGAAGATGATGTCGTAATGCCCCGCGTCGCGCTCATCCTTGGACGGGCCTTCGCCAGGTTTCGGACCTTTGTCGCCGGTGAGCGGATTGACCTTGGCGATCGCTTCCGCCGCCGCCTTCCCGATGTCGCCGAGCCCTGCGACCATCATCTCGTCATAGACGAAGTCGGCGCCGAACTGTTCGCCTAGCAGAAAGTTGGTGCGGTGGACGTTCTTGGTGTTGATCGGCGCCATGATGAACGGCGCGACCCACGCGCCGACCGCGGAATCGTATTCGGGGATGAGCCCGGTCGGCTGGTGCGGCCCCTTGAAGCCGGGCGTGAGCGCGAAGGGGCTCGTCAGCAGCGCGACGATCCGCGGGTCGCGCGCGGCGGCGGCGAGCGTTGCCTTCAGGCTCGCCGCGGTGCCGCCGGAGAAGCCGCCCTTCATCACGCGCACGCGGCCCTTGACACGCGGCGCGGGCTTACCGTGCTTGGCGGTGGCGCATTGCTGGAGCGTGAGCACCCCTAGATCGAACGGGATCGAATCGAATCCACAACTGAACACGATTCGCGCGCCGCTAGCCTTGGCCTGGTCGTGATGCGCGTCGATCATCTGCCGCATCCAGGCAGGCTCGCCGCACAAATCGACATACGCGGTGCCGGTCGCTGCGCATGCGGCCACCAGGTCGCTGCCGTAGAGTTGATACGGCCCGACCGTCGAGATGACGACGGTCGCGCGCTCGCACATCGCTTTCAGGCTGGCGGGATCGTCCGAATTGGCGTTGATCAGCGTGGTGTCGGCAGGTGCGCCGATCAGGTCGCGGACCTCCTCCAGCTTGGTCAGGGACCGTCCGGCCATCGCCCAGGTGACGCCGCTGGGATACGTCTCGACCAGATATTCGGCGACCAGCCGCCCGGTAAATCCGGTCGCGCCATAGACGATGATATCGAATTCGCGCGCCATGTCAGTTCTCCCCTCCCGCTTGCGGGAGGGGCCGGGGGTGGGCCTGTCCGGCAACGGTGTCGCAACACCATGCCCACCCCTAACCCCTCCCGCAAGCGGGAGGGGAATTTAGGCAGCCTCGCTGAACTGCAGCGCCGCCAGCCTAGCATATAATCCGCCGCGCGCATTCAGGCTGGCATGCGTGCCTTCCTCGACGATGCGGCCGTCGTCCATCACGATGATCCGCCCGGCCGCGCGCACGGTGGCGAGGCGGTGGGCGATGACGAGCGTGGTGCGCCCGTCCATCAGCCGTTCGAGTGCTTGCTGCACCAGCCGCTCGCTTTCGGCGTCGAGCGCGCTGGTCGCTTCGTCGAGTAGCAGGATCGGCGCGTCGCGAAGCAGCGCGCGCGCGATCGCGAGCCGCTGGCGTTGTCCACCCGACAGTCGCGCGCCGCCTTCGCCCATGAAGGTGTCCAGCCCGTCGGGCAGCTTGCGCAGGAATTCTGCGGCGTTGGCGGCTTCGGCGGCGGCCCAGATCGCGTCGTCGCTCGCGCCCCATTCGCCGTAGCGGACATTGTCGCGCGCGGTCGCGCCGAAGATCACTGTTTCCTGCGGCACCATCGCGATGCGGCGACGGATGTCGGCCGGGTCGGCGTCGGGCAGGGCCACGCCGTCGATCGTGATCTGCCCGGCCTGCGGGTCGTAAAAGCGCTGGATCAACTGGAAGAGCGTCGATTTGCCGGCACCGGACGGCCCGACAACCGCCAGCGTCTCACCGGGCGCGATGTCGAGCGAGAAATCGTGCAAAGCAGAGACGTCGGGCCGCGTCGGGTAGCGGAACTCGACATGGTCGAAACGGATCGCGCCGCGGGCCGGTTCGGGCAGGACGACCGGAGTGGCGGGGGCGGCGATCTTGGGTTGTTCGGCGAGCAATTCGCTCAATCGCTCGGCCGCGCCGGCCGCGCGGAGCAGGTCACCATAGACTTCGGTCAGTGCCCCGAACGCCCCCGCGACGAGTACGCTGGTGGTAACGAACGCGAGCAAGGTGCCCGCCGAAATCGTCCCGACCGACACCGCGCCGAGCATCGTGCGCAGCAGCAGCGCTAGGCCCCCGAACAGCAATCCGATGACCAGCGACGTCATGACGGCACGTATTAGAATACGGCGCTTGGCCGCGACGAACCCATGATCGACCGCCAGCGCGAAACGATCGGATTCGCGTTGTTCCTGCGAGAAGGCCTGGACGACCTTCATCGCCGACAACGTCTCGACCGCCATCGCGCCGATATCGGCGATGCGGTCCTGGCTCGATCGCGACGTGGCGCGGACGCGGCGGCCGAGCAGGACGATCGGCAGCACGACGACCGGGATGCCGACCACCAGCAAGCCGGCGAGCGAGGAGTCGTAGTAGAACAGCAATCCCAGCCCGCCGATCCCGGTCAGCGCGTTGCGCAACGCGACCGACACGGTCGTGCCGACCGCCATTTCGATCTGCGCGGTGTCGGCGGTCAGGCGCGACGCGATTTCGGACGGGCGGTTCTCCTCGAACCAGCCCGGCTCGAGCCGTAACAGGTTCGCCTGCACCAGCACGCGCACGTCGGCGACGGTTCGTTCGCCCAGCCACGACACGAAATAGAAACGGATTGCGGTGGCGATCGCCAGTACCGCGACCAACACGAACAGCAGATTGAACGCATAGGCGTGTCCGATCCCCGCCTTGCCGTCGATCGCCATGCGCAGGACGTAGGTGAGGCTCAGCGTGGTCGCGGTCGTGGTCAGCAACGCCGCCAGCGCGATCGCCAGATGGCCGGGATATCGGCCTACCGCGCGCCACACCATGTTGAGACTGCTGAGCTTGCGGCCCGGCTTCGGCGCGTCGGAAATGGGGTCGGCCATAATCGTTACGCCCTAGTCCGCGTGTTGCGCCCCTGCAACGATCGATCCGCAAAGGCGTTGTGTGCATTGCAACACGCGCCTAAGTTAACCCAGGTAAACGGTTTCAGTGTATCGGGGGCAGATGCTTTACAACGCTTATGAAATGCAGCGGTCGATGCTGGCGGGCGCCAGCGCGCTGGCAAACTTCAGTGCCGAACTGTTGAGCAATCCCGCCAATCCGTTCGCCTATTTTGGCGGCGGGCCGGTGCTGGCGTCAGCGCTGGAGGTGTTCGCGCACGCGGCGGCACCGCGTGGTAAGCCTGAATTCGGGCTCGACCGTACGGTGATCGACGGCAAGGAAATCGACGTCACCGAGACGATCGTCCTGCGTAAGCCGTTCGGCCAGCTCAAGCGCTTCGTGCGACACGGCGTCGAAAATAGCCCGCGCCTGCTGATCGTCGCGCCGATGTCGGGTCACTATGCGACGCTGCTGCGCGGGACGGTCGAGCGGATGCTGCCCTTCGCCGACGTCTACATCATCGACTGGCGCGACGCGCGCTCGGTGCCGCTGTCCGACGGCAGCTTCGATCTCGACGATTATATCGATTACCTGATCGAGTTCATGGAGTTGATTGGCCCCGGCGCACACATGCTCGCGGTCTGTCAGCCCTCGGTCCCGGCTTATGCTGCCGCCTGCCTGATGAGTGCGGACAAGAATCCCTGCCGGCCTAGGACGCTAACGCTGATGGGCGGGCCGATCGACACGCGCGAGGCGCCGACGGCGGTCAACACGCTCGCGACCGAGCGGCCGTTCGCCTGGTTCGAACAGAATGTCATCGCGACCGTGCCGCTGAACTATCCCGGCGCGGGGCGGCGGGTCTATCCGGGCTTCCTGCAGCTGGCCGGCTTCATGACAATGAATCTGGGCAACCACATGGTTTCGCATTGGGAGATGTTCAAACATCTCGTCCAGGGCGAGGACATCGAGGCCGAGGCGACCAAGGATTTCTACGAGGAATATCGCTCGGTCTGCGACATGACCGCCGAATTCTATCTCCAGACGATCGAAGTCGTGTTCCAGAAGCACGCCTTGCCCAAGGGCGAGATGACGCATCGCGGGCGCAAGGTCGATCCGGGTGCGATCACCGATATCGGGTTGCTGGCGATCGAGGGCGAGCGCGACGATATTTCAGGGCTCGGCCAGACCAAGGCGGCGCTGACCATCGCCAAGAACCTGCCTGCCGCCGACAAGAAGTATTTCGCGGTGGACGCCGGCCATTACGGTATCTTCAACGGCAGCAAGTGGCGTACCAAGATCGCGCCCGTGCTGGAAAAGTGGATCGCCGCGCACGACGCGTGAAGGTGGTCAGCTACTCAATGCGGTCGTGATCGCCTGGTCGATATCCGGCCAGGCGTAGATCACCAGCTTCTGGCCGTTGAGGAGGAACGTCGGCGTACTGCTGACGCCGAGATCCTTGTTGGCCTGGCTCTCTCGGTCGCGTTGCTGCTGGATCGCGCTCGCGTTCGACAGGCACTTCGTGAGCTGAGTGCGGGTCAGGCCGTGCGTGGCGGCGAAGGCGGTGAAACCCCAGGCGTCGGCATAGGCGATGCGGTCCGCCGCCGTCGCGCTGGGATCGGCCGTGGGATTGGCCTCCGCCCACTTTTCGTACGCCGCCGCCAACGTCGCCTGGCCGTCATAGAAATCGTCGGAGAATTTGTTGAAGCGCGCCGGGCCGGCACAGCGCAGCAGCGCGTGGAGGATCGGGTCGGCGCTGTGCACCGCGAACGGATGGAATTCGAAATTCACGTCGCCCGTCGCGATCCGCGCGCGCAGACCCGCGATCGCCTCCTGATGAAACCGCTGGCAATACGGGCAACTGAGCGAGCCGTATTCGACCAGCTTTGCCTTCGCGGCGGGGTTGCCGACCAGGAAACCGCCGTCCGGCGTCACCATTACGCGTTTGGTCCAGTCCGCCTTCACGGGCGCCTTCCGCGCGGCTGGCGCTGCGACAGCATCGGCGGACGGGACGGCAACGGCCAGAACGGCAAGGGCGGCAAGCATCTTCATGCTGCCGCCCATGCCGCGTTCGCCGCCACGTGACAATCGGCGCGCGCCGGATCAGCCGCCGCTCGACTCCGCTGTGGTGCCGACCTTGGCGTGGCTGCCCGCATCGCCGGCCTTGATCTCGCCGCCGAACAGCATCTTGACCTTGCCGGCCAGCGACATGTCCGTTTCCCACATTTCTGCGTCATCAACGTCGAAGCGCAGCAGCGCGAGGTTGGGGTCGTCCTTGCCGCCCGGAAACCAGGCCTCGACCTGCTTGTTCCACAATTTGTCGATCATGCCGAAATCGTTGTCGATCCGGGTGGTGCCGGACAGGCATGCGAAGAAATCGTGCCCCTTCGACACGAACTGCGCCATCGCCTTGCCGCCGCCGGCGAGGCGGTTGTCCTTGCCGATGAAGAAGAAGATCGTATCGACCTGATCCTCGTCGAGCTGCGCGGTCAGCGGTTCGTGATGCCCGCCGCTGTCGAGCCCGATCATCACGAACGGGCTGTCGGCGAGGTTCTTCCAGAAATGCTGCTTGATTTCCTGCGTGTCGGCCATCGTGTGTCTCCTGTCGATCGACACATGTAACGATCGGACGCCGCAGGGTTTCCCAAGCCCGCCTTACTCCGGCTTCTGACAGACGAATTCGACGAGGCGGCCGTCGGGGTCGCGCAGATAGCCCGCATAGTAATTGGGGTGGATATGCGGCGCGAGCGCGGGCGCGCGGTCGAGCGTGAAGCCGGCGTCCTGCGCGTCGGCATAGATGCGGTCCACCGATGCGCGGTCGGGTGCGGCGAAGGCGAAATGGACGTGCTGGCCGGGCGATCCCTCGGCGACGAAAAAGTCGAGATCGCTGCCGTTGCCGAAGCCGTTGGTATGGCTGTTCACCTGCTGGGTGTAGCCGAGGCCACGCAGCGCGCGCGTGTAGAACGCGACCATCGCGGGAACGTTGTCGCTATAGACTTCGAGGTGATCGATCATGGTCGGTTATTCCTTTGTAGGTGGCGGAAGGGGGGGCCTCGGTAAGGATGACGAGCGCCGGCCCGCCCACCGACGCGGCGCGCCACGCGGCGTAACCGGCGGCACCGGACGGCGTGGTGGCGAGCGCGCGCGCAGCGAGGTCGGTGCAGGCGGCATCGGCCTGCGTGTCGGTGACCGTCACGTAGTCGACGTCGAGCACCGACAGAATTTTCTATGCGATGTGCGACGGTACCGGACAGTCCAGGCGCTGCATCGTGGACGGCGGTCCGGTGACGGTCATCGGCCGCCCGGCCGCATTGCTCGCCGCCAGGCACGGCGTGGCGGCGGCTTCGACGACGGTTATCCGCGGCTGGACGGGCCAGTGCGCGCGGACGTGGTGAGCGATCGCCGCCGCGAGCCCGCCGACTCCGGCCTGCAGGAATACGTGCGCGGGCCATGTCGCCGTTCGCTCGCAAGCATCGGATATCTCTTCGGCGAGGAGTTGGTAGCCGGCCATGACCATCGATGGAGCAGCGGCGTCGGGCGATGGATCGCCATCGGGCAGCCAGATCGCGCCCGTCGTCTCGGCTGCCCATCGCGCTTCGGTGCAGGCGACGTCGTAGTCGCCGGACGACCAGCGGACTTCCCCGCCGAGGTCCGCGATGCGTTCGGCGAACGAAACCGGGGTACCGGCAGGCAGATAGATGCAAGCGTGTGCGCCGATCCGTGCCGCGCCGGCCGCAACGCCGATGCCGTGATTGCCGGCGCTCGCGCAGACGATCCGCGCGCCGGACCTTGCGAGACGCGTGACGGCATAGAGGCCGCCAAGCGGCTTGAACGAGCCAAGGCCGAAACGCGCGCGCTCGTCCTTGATCATCACGCCGCGGCCGTCGATCACCTGCCGCCGCAACGACGTAGGCCGATAGCCCGGCACAGCCGTCAGTACGGCGCGAACATCGGCCAGGTCGGGATGGAAGCCAGGATGGACGTCCGCGCGAAGCATCCCGGCAGTGTAGCGCGGTAGCATGATGCGAGTGCTGGCATGGCTTGCGAAAAGTTGATCTGATACGATCATGAAGATCGGGAATTTTGGAACATCTCGCTCATGGCCCTGACATTTGACGCCGCCGACCTCGGGATCCTACGGCTCTTGCAACAGGACGGGGACACGTCGCTCCAGGACGTCGCCGATAGCTGCGAGCTGTCGGTGCCAACGGTACAGCGGCGCCTGCGGCGGCTGCGCGATGCCGGTGCCATCGTTGGGAAGGTGGTCGTACTGGGTCAGGAAGCGCTCGGCTTCGCGATGACGTTCGTGGTCATGGTCGAGCTAGAGCGGGAACGGCTCGATCAGCTCGACGCTTTCCGTCGGCGAGTGCTGTGCGAGCCCCACGTGCAGCAAAGCTATTACATCACCGGCGAAGCGGACTTCGCGCTGATTTGCGTAGCGCGGGACCTCGCCGAGTTCGAAGCGCTCACGCAGCGATTGTTCTTCGCCGACGACAATGTGCGGCGCTTTCGGACGTCGGTCGTTCTCAGTCGCGTCAAAACGGGCCAGGCTCTGCCGATCGACTGATCGCCGGCGCTTGTCAATTGTTGTCGATCAGCCGCTGCAATCGACCCGCCACGCGCCGTGCCGGCCTGGCGACGAACTGCCCCGCATGCCGCCGGACCTGCATGCGAGCGCGGCGCGCGGCAGGCATGTCGGCGGCGGCGATCAAATGATCCAGTCCGTCGCGCGTGAGTGTCGTGCGCTCCAATTCGCCATCAAGGTTACGCAAGGCGCCGACCTGGTGCACCTGGTCGTACCAGCTTCCCTCGGTCGCGGGGAATTCGGTCACGCGGATGTCGTTCAGCGCGAGATAGAATGAGATCCATAAATCGTCGTGATAGACGAAGCGCGTGCCCGCGACGCAGCGATCGAAGAACGCTCGAGCGCCGTCGAGCTGCGGCGTCCACAAGGCGAAACCGTCGCACCCCTGGCCGATCGTCAGGCCGTTGCAGCGGTAAGTCCAGCCGCTCAGCGCGCCCTCGGGCCGTTCGGCCTGTGCAGCGGCGAAGCGCGCGACGAAATCGCGGCGATACCGCACGTCGTCGTCCGCAAGGATGAGGACGCTGGGCTCGTCGATCGTCGCGAGCGCGCCGAGCAACTTCGATCCCGGCCCGCAGTCACGCGGCGGCCGGATGATCTCCACCAGACCACCATGCCAGTCGCGGTCGGTCAGGAAATCCGGGACACGATACCCCTCCGCTTCGCGCAGCAAGGCGTCGGGCAGCGTGAGCACGATGCGGTCGGGCCGGCGATCGCCGCCGAGCAAGGATTCGAGGCACGGCCGGATCAGCCCGATCCGGCTCGGCAGCGTCGTGATTCCCACGACGACTGGCGCCTTGTTCCCGCTAGCCGACCCCCCGACTATAGGCTCCCCCTTACAGGACCTCGAACAGCCCCGCTGCACCCATACCACCGCCGACGCACATCGTCACGACGACGTATTTCGCCCCGCGACGCTTGCCCTCGATCAGCGCATGGCCGGTGCAGCGCGCGCCGGTCATGCCATAGGGGTGACCGATCGAGATCGACCCGCCATTGACGTTGAGCAGCTCGTCCGGAATGCCGAGTTTGTCGCGGCAATAGAGCACCTGCACCGCGAACGCCTCGTTGAGCTCCCACAGACCGATATCATCCATCTTCAGGCCGTTGCGCTCGAGCAGCTTCGGGATCGCGAAGACCGGGCCGATGCCCATCTCGTCGGGCTCGGTACCCGCGACCGCCATGCCGACATAGCGGCCGAGCGGCGTCAGGCCGCGCTTCGACGCGAGCGATTCCTCCATCAGCACGCTCGCCGACGAGCCGTCCGACAGCTGCGACGCGTTGCCGGCGGTGATCGTGAAGTCCGGTCCCAGCACCGGCTGTAGCCCGCGCAGGCCCTCGATCGAGGTTTCGGGGCGGTTGCCCTCGTCCTTGGTCACCTCGACCTCGTGGTGGGTGACCTCCTTGGTCTCCTTGTTGGTCATCGCCATCACGGCTTTGACCGGCACGATCTCGTCGTCGAACTTGCCCGCCTGCTGTGCGGCGGCGGTGCGCTGCTGCGACTGGAGCGAATATTGGTCCATCGCCTCGCGGTCGATGTTGTAGCGCTTGGCCACGACCTCGGCGGTCTGCAACATCGGCATGTACACGTCCTTGTGCATGGCCAGCAATTCGTCGTCGCGGCCGACGCGCATCTGCGGGGTCTGCACCATCGAGATCGATTCGACGCCCCCGCCGATCGCGACATCCATGTTGTCGACGATGATCTCCTTGGCCGCGGTGGCGATCGCCATCAGGCCCGACGCGCACTGGCGATCGAGCGACATGCCGGAGACGGTGACGGGAAGGCCGGCGCGGAGCAACGCGAGGCGGGCGATGTTGCCGGCCTGGACGCCCTGCTGGAGCGCAGCGCCAAACACGACGTCCTGCACCTCGGCCGGGTCGATCTTGGCGCGCTCGACGGCGGCCTTGATCGAATGGCCGGCGAGCGTCGGCGACGGCGTGTTGTTGAACCCGCCGCGATAGGCGCGGCCGATGGGAGTGCGGGCGGTGGAAACGATGACGGCGGAGCGCATGTTGATCCTTTCGTCGTCCCGGCGGAGGCCGGGACCGCTGAGTTAGAGAGCGCTGCCGGTGTCGCTAGAGCCACCCGGCGGCCCGGCCTCCGCCGGGGCGACGCGTTACGTCAAACGAAAATCTGGCTGATCCATTCGGCGATCAGGGCCGGCTTGTCCCTGCCCTCGATCTCGACGGTGAATTCGTTGGTCTGCTGCCACTGGCCCGGACGCTTTTCGACCAGTTCGAGCAGCTTGAAGCGGCCGCGCACGCGGCTGCCCGAGGGTACGGGCGTCAGGAAGCGGGTTTTGTTGCCGCCGTAATTGACGCCCATCTTCACGCCTTCGATATTCGGCGCGTCGGACACTTTCGACGACAGCAACGGCATCAGCGACAGCGTCAGGAAACCGTGCGCGATCGTCCCGCCGAACGGGGTCATCTTGGCCATTTCGGGATTCACGTGGATGAACTGATGGTCGCCGGTCGCGTCGGCGAACTTGTTGATCATCTCCTGCGTGACCTCGACCCAGTCGGAGACGTTCTCGCTGCCGATCTGCGTCGCGCGTTCCTGGATGGTGATGGTGTTCGCCACGACATTCCCCTTCGACCCGTTTCGGCGCTAAGGCCGTCGGCATCCCTGTGGCGCGCCCGCGCGTGCGGCGCAAGCCCGACGAAACCGAGATTTTGAAAATGACCGCTGACGCTACGTCTTCCGCCCGCAACGCCATGGCCGCACAGTATCGTGCGCCCGAACCCGATATTCTAAAGCCGCTTTTGACGCGCGCTGCACTCACGCCCGACTCGCGCGCCCGCGTGATGGGATATGCGTCCGGCCTGCTCGCGGACCTGCGCGCGGCGCAGAACAAGGGGTGGGTCAACCAGTTCCTGCAGGAATACCGGCTGAACTCGTCGGAAGGCGTGGCGCTGTTGTCGCTGGCCGAGGCATTCCTGCGCGTGCCGGACCCGGAGACCGCCGACCTGTTGATCGCCGACAAGCTCGGCGATGCCGATTGGCGCGCGCATACGGGGGAGAGCAATTCGAGCCTGGTCAACGTCGCGACGTGGGGCCTGGTGGTCGGCCGTGCGCTGGTCGGCGAAGGCGAGCGCGGTCCTTTGCGCCGCCTGATCTCCCGCGCTGGCGAGCCGTTCGTGCGCCAGGCGGTCGGCGCGGCGATGCGGATGATGGGTGAGATCTTCGTGATGGGGCGGACCATCGACGAAGCGATGTCGCGGATGCGGAAGGGCGAGAACAAAGGCTTTACCGCCAGCTTCGACATGCTCGGCGAAGCGGCGCGGACGATCGAGGACGCCGCGCGCTACTTCAACGCCTATACCGGCGCGATCGACGCGGTCGGGCGCGATCCCGCGGCCGGCCATTCGATTTCGGTCAAGCTGTCGGCGCTCCATCCGCGCTACGAGGTCGCGCAATACGACCGGTGCGTGCCTGCGCTGACCGAAATCCTCGAGGCGCTGGCGGTGCAGGCAGCCGGCAGGGGCATCGCGCTAACCGTCGATGCCGAGGAGTCGGAGCGGCTCGAGATGAGCCTCGACATCATCGGCGCGGTCGCGGCGCTGCCGAGCCTCAAGGGCTGGGACGGGTTCGGCATGGCCGTGCAGGCATACGGCAAGCGCGCGCGACCGGTGATCGAATGGGCGAACAACCTCGACCGGCTGATGAACGTGCGGCTGGTCAAGGGCGCCTATTGGGACAGCGAGATCAAGCGAACGCAGGTCGAGGGACTTTCGGATTACCCGCTGTTCACGCGCAAGGCGGCGACCGACGTGTCGTACCTGGCGGTGGCGCGCGACATGCTCGACGCGCAGAACATCCGGCCGGCCTTCGCCAGCCACAATGCGCTGACCGTCGCGACCTTGATGGAGTGGGCCGGCAACAGCCGCGACTTCGAGTTCCAGCGGCTCCACGGCATGGGCGACGGGCTCTACGAGCGACTGGTCCGCGAGCAAGGCTATCACTGCCGCATCTACGCGCCGGTCGGTGGCCATCGCGATCTGCTCGCGTATCTCGTGCGGCGGTTGCTGGAGAACGGGGCCAATTCGAGCTTCGTGCACCAGCTGGCCGACGAACGATTGAGCGAGGACGAGATCCTCGCCGATCCGGTCGAGAAGATCGCCGCGGTCGGCGGTGCGCGGCACCCGAGCATCCCGCTGCCGATCGATCTGTTCGGCGACCGCAAGAATTCGAGCGGGATCGATCTGAGCGATCGGGACGTGCTGGCGAAGACGGCGGAGACGGTCGCCAAGCTCCCGGCTATCCAACTCCCAGTCGCCGATGTCGCCGCCGCGATAGACCGCGCGCATGCCGCGTTCCCGACGTGGTCCGCCACGCCGGTGGAACAGCGTGCCGCCGCCCTCGAACGCCTCGCCGACAGTCTCGAAGCCAATCGCGACGAATTGATGGCGATCTGCGTGCAGGAGGCGTTCAAGACGATCCCCGACGCGATCGGCGAAGTGCGCGAGGCCGCCGATTTCTGCCGCTATTACGCGCAACAGGCGTGCGACGGATTACAGCCGATCGAACTCCCCGGACCGACCGGGGAGCGCAACACGCTCCATCTCGACGGCCGCGGCGTATGGGCGACGATCGCGCCGTGGAACTTCCCGCTCGCGATCTTCCTCGGCCAGACCGTCGCGGCGTTGGTCACCGGCAACACGGTCGTCGCCAAGCCGGCGCCGCAAACGCCGAAGATCGCCGCGCGCGCCGTCGAACTCGCCCACGAGGCGGGCATACCGGCCGACGCGTTGATCCTCGTCCCGGGCGGGCCGGAGGTCGGCGCCGCGTTGACGGACGACCCGCGCATCATGGGCGTCGCGTTCACCGGATCGACCGCCACTGCCAAGAAGATCGCGCGCAGCCTGCTCGCCGACGACGACCGCCCGATCGTCCCGCTGATCGCCGAGACCGGCGGGATCAACGCGATGATCGTCGATTCTGACCGCGCTGCCCGAACAGGTCGTGGCCGATGTCGTCACCTCGTCGTTCCGCTCGGCGGGCCAGCGTTGCTCGGCGCTGCGGCTCCTGCTGCTCCAGGAAGAGATCGCCGACGGTGTCATAGAGATGCTCAAGGGCGCCATGGACTTGCTCGTGCTCGGCGATCCCGCAAACCCGAAGACCGATGTCGGCCCGGTGATCGATCAGACCGCATACGACAAACTGATGACCTATCGCGCCGCGCCCAACGGCCAAGTGCTCAAGACGCTCGACGCACCCGAGCAGGGTCTCTTCGTACCGCCGACGCTGATCCGGCTCGACGCTATCGAGGACCTTAGCGCCGAATGGTTCGGCCCGATCCTCCACGTCGCGACGTGGCCAGCGGGCAAGTTGTCGGAGACGATCGCCCGGGTGAACGCCAAGGGCTACGGTCTGACCATGGGACTACACAGCCGCATCGCGCGCGCCGGCGACGTGGTCGAAGCGGAGGCGGCGGTCGGCAACCTCTACGTCAACCGCAGCATGATCGGCGCCGTGGTCGGCTCGCAACCGTTCGGCGGCGAGGGGCTATCGGGTACCGGCCCCAAGGCGGGCGGGCCGCATTACCTGTATCGCTTCGTCGCCGAACGCGCGGTGTCGGTCGATACGACCTCGGCGGGCGGCAACGCGACGTTGCTGTCGCTCGACGAGGGCGGGATTTAGCGGGTCCCGCCCGCCTCGCGGCGGTTACCGGGGAAGGTTGGGTTTGTCGCGAGCGGCATCGCTGAAGTTACGCGCATCCTCGCGGTCGCGCGCGTCGATCTTGGCCCATTCGCTCACCGTGTGGCAGATGCGCTTGCTGAACAGCGAACCCGTATTCTCCTGCTGGCGGCAGATCTTCTTTTCGGCAGCCGGTTTGGCATCGTCGGCCAGCGCCGCGGTGGGAAGCAACATCGCAACGGCAACGACAATCAAAACACGCATTGAACATTTCCCCAAGTGTCGGTGTGTTATTCTGTCAGATCACTGCGGCATGTTCAACGCTTTGTCGATGCCAGGTTGTGCCGGCACTAGACCGGCATACGCGGCACTATCTGCGGAACGCGCCGTTGTCGCTGCGATAGTCGTCGAACGCCTTCGCATTCTTGCGGTCGCGCTCGTCGATCTTTTCCCAATCGGCTTGGGTATTGCAGACTCGCTTGGTGAACAGCGAGCCGGTCTCGCTTAGATCGCGACAGATCTTCTTGTTGGGATCGACCGGCTTGGCGTCCTGGGCAAGGGTCGCGGTCGGAAACGACATCGCAACGGCAACGACGATCAAGATGCGCATCGAACATTCCCCCAATGGTCGGTGTGTTATCTTGTCAGATCACCGCCGCCCGATCAATACTTCGCCGCGCACGGCATTTCGTCTCCGCCCAAGCTTGACCACGGCATGATTTGACGGCCCATTGCCCAGCGGGATCGTTCGATTCGCCAGGGGGCTGGAAAGTATGAAGAAGATCGTCGCCGCGGGCGCGTTGTTGCTCGCTGCATCCGCCATTCCGGCGGGCGTCGTGCTGGCCGATCCGGTGCCGGCCGCCGCCACCGCGTCGCCAGCCGATCAGGCGGCGTTCGTGAAGACCCTGCACAAGCAGACCGGCGACGTCACGATTCCGACGGCGAACGCGGTGCTTCATCTCGGCAACAAATATTATTTCCTCGGCCCCGA
The DNA here is from genome assembly GCF_007859635.1 of Sphingomonas panacisoli. Taxonomy (NCBI): domain Bacteria; kingdom Pseudomonadati; phylum Pseudomonadota; class Alphaproteobacteria; order Sphingomonadales; family Sphingomonadaceae; genus Sphingomonas; species Sphingomonas panacisoli. Next base: position 572,732 of record NZ_CP042306.1, read on the forward strand.
TGAGGCGAAGAAGGTGCTGGTCGATCTGTGGGGCAATCCGCCGAGTTCGGTCAGCGACGTGCTCGGGCTGGTGATGCCCGCCGACAAATCGGTGCTGGAAAACAGCTGGGGCGCGGTCATCACCTGGGACGATAGCGGCTACGTCACCGACGACGATGCCGACAGCGCGGACTACGACAAAATCATGGCCGACATGAAGGCGGGCGAGGGCGCGACCAACGAAGAGCGCCAGAAGGCCGGCTATCCCCTGATGCACATGGTCGGCTGGGCGCAGCCGCCGTCCTACGACAAGGCGACGCACTCTTTGGTCTGGGCGCGCGATTTCTCGATCGTCGGGGACAAGGCGGATTCGCTCAATTACGACGTCCGCATATTGGGCCGCAAAGGCGTGCTGAGCATGAACATGCTATGGGACATGCCGCATTTGGCCGAGGTGCGCACCGCCGCGCAGGATTTCGGCAAGGTTGCGACATTCGCCAGCGGATCGACCTATGCCGAGTACAATTCGAGCACCGACAAGGCGGCGGGTTACGGCTTGGCCGGGCTAGTCGGGCTCGGCGTCGGTGTGGCCGTCGCCAAGAAGGTCGGACTGCTCGCGCTGCTGCTGCCGTTCCTCAAATGGATCGCGGTCGGTGCGCTTGCGCTTTGGGGTGCGTTCAAGGGATTCGTCGGGCGCTTGTTCGGGCGTAAGAGCGATACGCTGGAAGGGTAGGGCTAGGCCCCGCCTTCCTGGTCTGCCGCCGATGTGTCGCCCGATGAGGGCGGCTTGGCGATCGTCTCGTTCGACTCCTTGATCTTCTTGGCGCGCTTGGGCTGCACCAGCCCGGCCTCTTCCGCTGTCAGCCCGACCTGGGTCGGGTAAGCGAGGCCGATGCCGTCCTCGTTAAAGCGCTGGACGATGGCGAGACCGACCGAGTGGCGGAGGTCGAACATGTCCTGCATCGTCGCGCTCGCCGAATCGAACTGTACTTCGAAGTCGTAGCTCTGTGCGCCGAACGCGACGAACCCGGCGCGGATGAACGTGCCCTCGTGATCTTCGACAATGTCTTTCAACAGATGCGGCAGCTGCTCCATCACGTCGACCGGCGTGGTCTGGACGACGCCCAACGTGAAGATGATGCGGCGGAACTCGCGTTGCGTGTTGTTGATGATCTCGTTGTCGAGCAGCTTCTTGTTACCGATGATCCGCGCTTCGCCAGCGGTGCCGCGGATGCGGGTGGAGCGCATCCCGATCCGCTCGACCGTGCCCGCCGATTTGTCGAACGTGATCGCGTCGCCCTTCTTGAATGGGCGGTCGAAGATGATCGCGATCGCCGCGAACAGGTCGGCGAAGATGCTTTGTGCGGCCAGGCCGATGGCGATGCCGCCGACGCCCAGACCGGCGATCAGACCGGTGACGTTGACGCCCAGATTGCCGAGCACCAGCACCAAAGCGATCGCGAACAGGGTGAAGCTGACCAGCACGCGGATCAGCCCCATCGCGTTGACCAGCGCCTCACCGTGATAGTCCTCCGCGGTCGTGCGGTGCTCGATCGCGCCGAGGATGATCTCGCGCGCCCAGATCGCGCCCTGGAACACCGCGGCGATGGTGAAGAGGAAATGGACCACCGAGACGACGCCGGCGGGTGCCTGCGCGAACTGTGCGAAGCTGACGACGATCTGCGCCGCCGCCATTGCGATGAAGAAGTTGCCGGTCTTGGACAGCGCGCGACCGAAGATCGTGCCCCAGCCGGTGTGCGTCGCGTCGCGCGCGCACAGCCGCTTGCCCAGGCCCTTCACGAAATGCAGCGCCACGAACAGGACGATGCCTGCGCCGACCGCGATCAGGATCTGCAGCCAGTGGGTCGCGAACCATCCGTAGGAGGCGTCGGCGAAGTCGCGGGCCTGCGCCTGCAGGTCGGTCTTGGGCGCAGCGGGCGCGGCCGCAGTCGTATTACTCATAAATCTCTCTTCAGGCTACCGTGCGGCGCGGCTTGGCACCACGCTGGAGGAACGCGATCAGTCCGCGTTCGTAACGATCGAGATAGCGTGTCGCACGCGGCAGCGCGAGTTTCTTCCGAAACGCTTCCTGTCCGGTCTTGGTCAGCTCGATCAGCGCGGGATGGACATAGGATTTGCGCGCGATGGCGGGGGTGTTGCCGAGCGCTTCGGTGACCGGCTCGAGCATCGTCTTCAGCCCGATATCATGGTCGGCGTCGGCCAGCGTCTCGAACGCGATGACGCTCGCGCCCCAAGTGCGAAAGTGCTTGGCGGTGAAATCGCAGCCGGTCGCCTCGCGGATATAGTCGTTGACGTCGGACGAGGTGACCGGATGCGTTTCGCCCTCCGCATCGACATATTGGAACAGCTGCTGGCCGGGCAGGTCCTGACATTGCTTGACGAAGCGCGCGAGGCTGCGGTCGGTGATCGCGAGTTCGCGCATCTTGCCCGATTTGGCGCGGTACTGGAGCTTGATCGTGCCGCCGCTGATCTTGGCGTGGCGATTGCGCAGCGTGGTCGCGCCGAAACTCTTGTTGGCCTTGGCGTAGCTTTCGTTACCGACGCGCAGATGGCCGATGTCGAGCAGCTTCACGATCGCCGCGACCGTCCGCTCCTTGCTGTGCCCGCGCTTGCGCATGTCGGCCGCGACCCGCGCGCGCAGTTTGGGCAGCGCGAGCCCGAATACCGAGCAGCGTTCGTACTTCTCGCCCTCCTGCTTGGCGCGGAAATCGGGATGGTAGCGATATTGCTTGCGGCCCTTATCGTCCCAGCCGACCGCCTGGATGTGGCCGTTCGGCTTCGGGCAATACCATGCGTCACTGTAGGCGGGCGGCAGGCCCACGCCGTTCAGCCGGTCGATCTCGTCGCGGTCGGTGATGCGTTTGCAGTCGGCGCCCCAATAGCCCCAGCCGTGCCGCACCTTCCGCCGCGTGATGCCGGGCTGGCTGTCGTCGCAATAGACTATCCGGGTCATGGGGCTCCGTTCGCTAGGCCTTTCGAAATGCGCGGCTCGCCGCTTCGTTCCGGAACGGGCGGGCGAGGCACGGGTTGGGGGAAGGTGAACTGAGGAGACTATCGATGGCCGACTTGAACAATGCCCGCGTGCTGATGATCGCGACCGATGGCTTCGAGAACGACGAACTGTTCAAACCGCGCCAGGCGCTGATCGATGCTGGCGCGACGGTCACGCTCGCGTCGATAACGACCGACCCGATCCAAGGCGAGAAGGGCGGGGAGAAGGCCGACACGATCACGCCCGATCTCGTGCTCGGCGACGTCGATACCGAGGAATTCGACGCGCTCGTCATCCCCGGCGGGGTCGGCAATCCCGACAAGATGCGGATGCAGGACCGCGCGGTGCAGATCGTCGAGGAGTTCATGGACGACGACAAGATCGTCGCCGCGATCTGTCACGGCCCGTGGCTGCTGGTCGAGGCCGACGTGGTCGACGAGCGCAGGGTGACGAGCTGGCCGTCGATCCGCACGGATCTGGAAAATGCCGGTGCCAATGTGGTCGATGAGGAGGTCGTGGTCGACGGCAAGCTGATCACCAGTCGCAAGCCCGACGACATTCCCGCGTTCAATCAGGCGATCATCGCCGCGCTGACGGAAGAGCTAGCCGACGCGTAGTGCGCGCGTGCGTCGGCGCGGAAGGGTGAAGCCGTTCACCCACTTCTGCGCCGGCCGCTCGACCAAGTGATAGAGCGCGACCGAACAGGCGAGGACCATCGCGAGGTAGAGCGCCACCAGCATCGGCGGGACCGCATGCGCGTCGTCAACGAAGGCGAGCTTGAACACCACGAACAGCATGAAGTGCGACAGGTAGGTCGCATAGCTGACCTCGCCGAGATAGTGCAGCGGTGCGGCGTCGAGCGGGTTGCCGCGCAGGCCCGAGGTCAGGGCGAGGCCGAGCAACAGACTGGCAAACGCGAAAGGAATGGCGAGCGTTTCAGGCACGCCGATCGCCCAGCCGGCGAACGCGGCTGCGCTGACACCGAACGCCAGCAGAGCGGGCAGGCGCGGTGCGGACTTCCACCGCAGCCATAAAGCGCAGATCGCGCTGCCCGCGGCGAATTCGGTCAGACAGCGGACCAGCCCGAACCGCGCAATGTCGTGCCCGAGCGTCGGCTGGCTGCTCATCGCCGCCGCCAAGATGACAAGGAACGCCGCCGCCGCACTCGCGACAAGCCAGCTCGGCAAGGTCCGCCAATCGACCGCGCGGACGAGCAGCGGGAAGGCGAGATACGCCGCCAGTTCGCAACTGATCGACCACGCCGGGTCGTTCCACGCCAACCTGTCGGTGAAGCCCCAATTCTGCAGCAGGACGACGTGCAGCGGCAGTTCGCCGAACGGGAACTCGGCCGGATCGTGACGTCCCATCGCCGCCAGTAGCACCGCCAGCGCGACCGCGCCGCCGAGTACGACCAGGTGAAGCGGCCAGATCCGCGCGACGCGTTTCTGCAGGAACCGCGACGCCTCGCGCCAGCCGCCCTCGCGCAGGCGTGAGCCCCAGCTCAGCCAGATAACGAATCCCGACAGCAGGAAGAAGAAATCGACAGCCAGATAACCCTTGGCGAAAAACTGCACCCACGCCGGGGGCAGGCCCGCGATCGACAGGCGGATGTGATAGAGCACGACCATCCACGCCGCGATACCGCGGACGCTGGTCAGCGCGCGGAGCTCGCGGTTGTCCGTCATGCCAGCGCGGGCTGCGGATCGGTGGGCTTGGGCCGCTTGATCATCGGCGCGAACGAGATCTCCGCCCGCTTGCGTTTCAGGTACGTATCGAGCCCGATCTGCGCGCCGATCAGCATGAACATGAACGGCTGGAACGCGATCGCGATGAAACACGCGCCGAGCATATAGAGCAATTGTCCGGCCTGGAGCGCACTGGCGAGCGGGGCAATCCACGCGTCGTCGCCCTCGGCCTTCTTGTAGCGCTGGCGGATCACTTCCATGCGGAACAGCCCGCCCAGGCAGATCAACCCCCATAGGATGATCCCCGGCCAGCCCTGTTCGCCGAGCATCTCGAAATAGGCCGAATGATAGGCGCGGGCATGGTCGGTGGTTAGCGTGCTGTCGAGCTTGGCATTGTCCTTGGTCCCGTCCGCCTTCACGATGTCGTAGCGGATCTGGTTCTGGCGATACATTTCGAACCCGCCACCCAGCGGATGCTGCTGGACGTACTCCCAGGTCCATTTCCACACCGCGACGCGGGTCGCGGCGGATTCGTCCTGCTGGTAGGTCTTGATCGTCGACATGCGGTCGGTGAACGACGTCGGGAGGAAGGGTATCGCCGCGAGCCCGAGCGCGCCGATCATGCCGAGGTACAGTACCTTGCGCTTCGAATCGCGCAGCTTGAGCAAGGCGAGCAGGCCGATGCACAGCAGGCCGGTGCGGGTCGACGTGCCGATCGGAATGAGCAGGCAGGCGAAGACGAGCGCCGCGACGAACAGTTTAACCTTCCAGTCGCGCTTGAAGATCGTGCCGTATTTGCCCAGCCACAGGATCGTCGGGATGATCGCGATCGCGACGGTCGAAATGGTCGAGCCTTCGTAGAGGCCCGAATTGTTGGTCACCATCAGGTCGAGCGAGCCGTAGCCACCACCGCCTGCCGCGGTCTTGATCCCGCCGACGATGATGATCGACGCCGCCGACAGGCACATGAAGGTCAGCAGGGATTCGATCCTGAGCCGCGTGCGCAGCGTCAGCGGCAGGAAAGCAGCGAAGGCCAGCGCCTTCCACACCCAATCCCACTTATCGAGCGCGTCGGCGGGGAAATCCGCCTTCATCGTCGTGACCGCGCACCAGGCGAGCAGCAGCAGGATCAGCAACTGGCGCGGCGCGACGCGGCTGTCCTCCTTGCGGTCGACCAGCATCCACGATCCGACCGCCAGCGCCACCGCGATCAGTGAGATCGGCACCGAATTGAGCAAGGTGTAGGTCAGCCGCTGCGGCGAGACGATGTCGATATAGACATACACCAGAATGAACATGAACGGCCGGCGCAGCGCGAGCCCCATCAGCGCGGCAAGGAAACCGACGAAGGCGAGATCGTGGATCATTGGCGCTTTAGCGGCTTCTTCGGCGGCTCGGGCCGCTCGTCGTCGAGCTCGCGGCGCGTCAGCAGCACCCATGCCGCGAGCAGCATCAGTCCATGGCTTACGGCCAGCGCGAAATTGTCGATCATCCTCGCCGTCCTCAAACCGTTCGTGCTGAGCCTGTCGAAGCACGGGTGTCGCGCACGTCCTTCGACAAACTCAGGACGAACGGACGTGGGAATGACCTACTGACCCCGGGTTGACGCTGCGTTAAACACTGGCGTGGCAGAGAGTCGGTCGCGATGCGCATCCTCCACGTCCTCGATCACGGCCTGCCGTTGCAGAGCGGCTACACGTTTCGCACCCGCGCCATTCTGACCGCGCAGATCGCGCGCGGGTGGCAAGTCGCGGCGGTGACGGGGGCGCGACAGGGCGCGAGCGACGTGGCCGAAGAAACGATCGACGGCATCGATTTCCATCGCACCGTGCCGCCCGCCAAGTCGCTGCCGGTGATCGGGGAGGTGCGCGAGATCGGGGCGCTGGCGAGGCGGGTGGCGGAGGTCGCGCGCGATTTCCGGCCCGATGTCATCCACGCGCATTCGCCGGTGCTCGACGCCATGGCGGCACTGCGCGTCGGCAAGGCGATCGGCGTGCCGGTGCTCTACGAAATCCGCGCCTTCTGGGAGGATGCGGCGGTCGGCAACGGCACCGGCACCGAAGGCTCGCTCAAATACAACGCCATCAAATGGCTGGAAACGCGCGCGGTGCGCCGGGCCGATGCGGTCGCGGTGATCTGCGAAGGGTTGAAGGGCGATCTCGTGTCGCGCGGGATCGATGCCGACAAGATCATGGTGTCGCCCAATGGCGTCGATCTCACGCTGTTCGGCGAGCCGCAGCCGCACGACGCTGCGCTCGCCGCCGAGCTCGGGCTGGCCGACGGCGATGATGTCGTCGGGTTCATCGGCAGCTTCTACGATTACGAGGGCCTGGACGGTCTGATCGCAGCGATGCCGCCGCTGGTCGCCAATCGTCCGAACGCCAAACTGCTGCTGGTCGGCGGCGGCCCGATGGAAGGCGCGTTGCGCGCGCAAGCCGCCGCATCGCCGGTTGCCGGCGCGATCCGCTTCGTCGGGCGCGTGCCGCATACCGAGGTCGAGCGCTACTACAGCCTGGTCGATGTGCTCGCCTACCCGCGCAAGAAGATGCGGCTGACCGATCTCGTCACGCCGCTGAAACCGCTGGAGGCGATGGCGCAGCGGCGGCTGGTCGCGGCGTCCGACGTCGGCGGGCATCGCGAACTGATCCGCGACGGCGACACCGGCACGCTCTTCGCGCCCGACAGCCCCTCCGCAATCGCCGACGCGCTTGCCGTCTTGTTCGCCGATCGCAGCGGCTGGGATGCACGCCGGACCCGCGGCCGCGCGTTCGTCGAGGAACATCGTAACTGGTCGTCAAACATTTCGCGTTACGTCCCCGTTTACCAAAGGCTTGTTGCCGCACGGGAATCGGACCAGAAATGTTTGCCACAGTCGGTAGCCAGCGTATGAATCCCTTCGGCTCCCTCTTCGACAATCGCGCGCGGATCGCGTTGCCGATCGCGTCGGTCGCGAGCCTCGCGGTCGCCGCGCTCGTCGCGATCGCTTTCCTCGTCATGCCGATCGCGGTGATCGAGGACATGGCGGTCGATAGCGGCATCGCGTCGATTCTGACTGCCGCCGCGCCGCCGTTGGGCTTCACGGCCCGGCTGGCCGTCGCGTTCTTCGCGGCACTCGCCGCCGGTAGCGTGACGTGGTTCGGCATGTTCCTGGTGGTCGGCGCGCGCACGATGCTGATTCGCCGTGGCGGTGCCGAGGACGGCGTCCCCGTGCTGCGCCGTGCCGATGCCCATCCCGACGCCCCGCCGCGCCGCCCGGTCTTCGCCAACAGCGACCTCGGCACGCCGTTCCTCGACGTAAAGGCCGACCCGATCGTGGAAGCGCCGGTCGAACCCGAAGTCGTCGCCGCGCGCCACGTGCCGGCAGATCTCGACACGCCGATCGCGGAATATCGGACGCCGGACGACGTGCCGTTGCCCGATCTGGATCCGGAGCCGGCCTTTGCGCCGATCCACGTGCCCGAAGCCGATGCCGTCGTTCCGCCGGTACTCACGCCGGTGTCCGCCCCCCCGTTTCGCCCCGCACGAGCGGATCGAGACGTTCGGTCTGGCGCCGCTGGCCGACGACGAGCCCTCGACCCCGCTGCCGCAAGCGACGATCCACGATCTGCTTGCGCGCCTCGAACGCGGCGTCGCCAAGCGCCAGCCCGAACCCGAAACACCGCGCGAGCAGACGCTCGAGGAAACGCTCGACGCGCTCCGCGCGCTCGCTCGCCGAGTCGGCTAAGCCTCCACCGCCAGCAATTCGATGACCGCAGTATTGGTGCCGCGCTCGATCACCTCGGCGCTCGCGACGAAATGACTGGACCAGGCGAGGTCAGCCTCCGGTAGCGCGGCCAGCCAATCGTCGAGCCGGGCGTCGTCCCCGCTATCGATTGCCACCTTGAAGCGATAACCGGCGAACAAGACCGACGCCCAGCGCCGCGTATCAATCAACGTTGCCGAGAGTGGCGTTGAACAGTTCGACGCACTTGTCCGCAAAACGCGCAGGCAATCGCGCTCTATTCTGGTCATTGCGGCCGCTCCTGCGCGGCAATGAAGCGGATCACGCGCGCGGCGGTGTGCGAGCGCGGCTCGCGCCCCATGCGCAGGTCGAGCACGAAGCGCGGGTCGTTGACCGCAAGCCGCCCGAACTTGGTCGCGGGCATCCCCGTCCGCCGCAAGAATTTCTCTACTTCCTGTCCCACATGCATGAACCCGCATCCTCCGACTCGCTGTATAATGTTCATGATCTGTTCTCAAATCCAACTTGTCTAGGAAATTTCCTACGCTATAGGTTCGATATGGATGTACGGACGACGATCGCGGCGATGGCGGAGAGCAGGGGCGCGAGCCTGGCGGCCCTGTCGCGGATGATCGGTCGCAATCCGGCCTATCTGCAGCAGTTCGTCCAGCGCGGTTCACCCAAGCGGCTCGACGAGGCGGCGCGAGCGCGGCTCGCGGCATTCTTCGGGATCGACGAAAGCGAGCTCGGCGCGCCCCCTCGCGAGGCGGGGATGGTCGCGGTGCGACGGATCGATGCGCACGCGGCGGCCGGGCCGGGCGGGCTGGTCGAGGACGATCGCGTGGTCGGCGAGGAGCGGGTCGACCCGCGTGTCGCCGCGCGGCTCGGCGTCGCGGCGGGGGCGCTGACGATGATCACCGCGCGCGGGCAATCGATGGAGCCGCTGATCCACGACGGCGATGCCTTGTTCGTCGATAGCGGCGACCGGCGATTGTCGTCGCGGCCCGGGCTGTTCGTGCTGCGGCTAGACGGCGTGCTGCTGGTGAAGCGCGTCGCGCGGATCGGGTTCGAGCTGCGTATCACCAGCGACAATCCCGCGACGCCGCCGATCGCCCCGGTGCGCGCCGACCGGGCGGAGATTATCGGGCGCGTGGTTAGGCTGGCGCGGTCGCTGAAGTGACTTCTCCCCTCCCTGAAAGGGAGGGGCCGGGGGTGGGTCGAGGCGTAGGGATACGCGAGCAAAGGCTGGCGCCTCTACGTATCGCGATACTTCCACCCACCCCTAATCCCTCCCTTCCAGGGAGGGGAATTTAGTTTTTCCGATCGACCAGCCAGATCACCACTGCGATACCGACCCCGACCAGTCCGCCGGCCAGCAACCACAGCAACGCGTTCCCCCGCGTCATCCCCAGCACGGCGCCGACGGTCAGCCCGATCGCGATCGGAAATCCGCCGGCAGCGGGGGTCTTTGAATGCGACGGGCGGTTCATGCCGTCGCGCCTGCCATGTTCCGTTCCGGGACGCCAGTGTCCCGCGACGGGATCGGTGGAACAGCCTGCGAAAACGCGTTTACCATTGCGACCCGCAGGTCGCCGTCGATCCTCGCTCACTGGCACGCGCCTTGTAACGCGTGCGTGCCGCGCCACCCCCAGGCGCCCGTCCGGAGTATCGCATGCACCTCTACCTCGCCGATCGTTCGTCCGTCACCGCCGCGCAGGAGCTTATCGCGGCGTTCGGGGACGATGCGGGGTTCGAAGCGGCGGCGCGGGCGGACAAGAGCCGCGACCTCGGCAACCACGTCAACTTCTGCCGCTGGCGCCAGATCGAACGGCTGATCGTGGTGATGTCGGTCGGCCGCGCGGTGGGAACGGTGCACTGATCGCGATCAGGCACTTTCCCTGGGAGATTGTTTCGCTCCCGTGAGTTTAGCCCGTACCGCAACGTGCGACGCGAGGCTGAATGACGACCCCACAGATACTATCCATCGCGCTGTTGTTCGTGATGATGGCGTTCTTCATCTGGGGTAAGTTTCGCTACGACGTGACCGCGATGCTGGCGCTGCTCGCCGGGCTCGCGCTCGGCATCGTCCATCCCAAGGAAGCCTTTACCGGGTTCGCCGACGACATCGTCATCATCGTCGGGTCGGCGCTGGTCATCTCGGCGGCGGTGCAGCGATCGGGGTTGATCGAACAGGCGCTGGCGTTCGTGTCGAAACGCGTGACGCGGATCCGCTCGCAACTGCTCGTGCTGACCGCGTCGGTCGGGCTGACGTCTGCGCTGGTCAAGAATGTCGGTGCGCTCGCGATGCTGATGCCCGCCGCGTTCCAGATGGCAAAGAAGAACAAGGCCTCGCCGTCGGTCTTCCTGATGCCCATGTCGTTCGCGTCGCTGCTCGGCGGGCTGATGACGCTGGTCGGCACGTCGCCCAACATCATCGTCAGCCGCGTGCGCCAAGACATGACGGGCGTGCCGTTCAAGATGTTCGATTACTTCCCGACCGGGTTCGGGCTGCTGGTGATGGGGCTGATCTTCCTGCGGTTCGGCTATCGCCTGTTGCCGCGCGACCGGCGGGCGGCGCCGACGATGGGCGATGCGCTCGACATCAAGGGCTATGTGACCGAGGCGACGATCGAGAAAGGATCGCCGGCCATCGACGAGACCATCGCCGATTTCGTCAAACGGCACGACGACGACGTCACCATCACCAGCATCATGCGCGCCGGGATGCGCGCGATGCCGCGCGGCGACCTGACCCTGCGCGAAGGCGACACGCTGATCCTGGGCGGCGAACCCGACGTGCTCGAACGCGTGATCTCCACCAACAAGTTCGCGTTGGCGGGCGAGGAGCGCGAGGTTCCCGAGGACCGCAAGGGCGAAGAAATCGGCGTGATCGAAGCGGTGATCGGCACCAATTCGGCGCTCATCGGCCGCACCGCAGGCAATTTGCGGTTGCAGGAACGGTTCGGCATCAACCTGATTGCCGTGTCGCGCGGCGGGGAGCGGCTGACGCATAGCCTCGGCGGCACGGTCCTGCGCGCGGGCGACGTGATCGTGTTGCAGGGTCCGCTGACCTTGCTGCCGGAGCGGCTGCCCGAACTCGGCGCATTGCCGCTTGCCGAGCGGACGCTGCGACTGGGTAATTCGCGCAAGGGCTTGTTGCCCGTCGCGATTCTGGCGGTGGCGATGATCGCGACGGCGACGGGGTACGTGCCGGTCGCGGTCGCGTTTTTCGCGGCGGCCGCGCTGATCATCGCGAGCGGCGCGCTGCCGCTGGCGGAGGCGTACGGCGCGGTCGAATGGCCGATCCTGATCATGCTCGGATCGCTGATCCCGGTCGCCGATACGCTGCGCACCACCGGCGCGTCGCAGATCCTGGCGACGCAGCTCGCGCATGTCGCGGCAACGTTGCCCGCATGGGGCGCCGTCGCGCTGATCCTGGTCGCGGCGATGGCGGTGACGCCGTTCCTCAACAACGCCGCGACGGTGCTGGTCATGGCCCCGATCGCCGCGGTGTTCGCGAAGGATTTGGGCTATCGGCCGGAGGCGTTCCTGATCGCGACCGCGATGGGCGCGGGGTGCGATTTCCTCACGCCGATCGGGCACCAGTGCAATACTTTGGTGTTCGGGCCGGGCGGCTACAAGTTCAGCGACTATGCACGGTTGGGGGCACCGTTATCGGTGCTCGTGGTCTTGATAGGGACGCCGCTGATCCTGTGGGTTTGGCCGCTGCATTGAGATTAGCGGGGTGTTCGCTAAGATCAGTGGATGAGCGGCACAGAAACGAGTGAGTACTTGGGGGGAATCATCGCTGACGCCTTCAAACGAGAGGTCGATGCTGATGATGCGGTATGGCGTTCTCTGCCGTTCTTCGCGGCAATAATCGGCTTGGCTATAGCCGTGCTTCCAGCCGTTTATCGGACGGCGTGGGAGATATCAGATCGGCCTTGGTGGATCGCAGCCATGGTGGTTTTTGCCATCGCCATCCTGTGTTTTACGATCTCGGGTTATTGGTTCTGGATCGTGATACGCCCGCGCGAATACATCTATCCACCTCCGCCGGACCAAGTTTTGACATACGCAGAGGAGCTAGCCGAATATTATCGGTCTCGACGAATGAGCGATGAGCGCCGTGATCTCGCCGTTCGTAATGATCTCCGCGACTTCATGCTTCGTCAATTAGCGGAAGCGACGGCGAACAACCGCCGAAATAACAATGCGAAGGCACTCGCGAGAAGCCAAGTGCTGATATTCGTTATGGCAGGATTCCTTCTCGCATTTTTGTGCGAAGGCACTACATTAATCGCAGGAGCGTTTTCGTGACGGTCTTCGACGCCAGGAGTAACTGATGGCAAGCGAGCAGGATAAAAAACGGCCTGCGAGGGAAACGGAAAAGCGCAAGCCCGAACCGCCAAAGCATCAGGTGGTCTGGGAAGGCGCATCGTTGAAGCGCGTGTGGGAGCAGCGCGAACCGGCGCGTCGTTCGGCGTGAGCGAAGATACGCCGGACAAACCCGCTCCAGCGCCGCCACAACCGCCCCGCCCGCCCGAGCCGGAGCGGCTGAAAAAGAACGAAGACCCCAGACCCGGTCGGCACACGCGCTGATCTTTCGCGGTGCCGACCAGACCGGAACTCATTCCTACGCCGGCTCCCCGACGATCGCCTTCAACTCCATGAAGTCCGCCAGGCCGTACTTGCCGCCCTCGCGGCCGTTGCCCGACTGCTTATAGCCCCCGAACGGCGTCCCGCCGCCGCCGCTCCAGGCGTTGATCGTGACCATCCCCGCGCGCAGCTTCGGTGCGATCTTCGACGCTTCCGCCGGGTCGCCGGAGATCGTCGCCGACAGGCCGTAATCGGTGTCGTTCGCCATCTCGACCGCCTGGTCGGCATCGTCGTAGCTGGTGATCGTCGCGACCGGGCCGAACGTCTCCTCGCGATAGATGCGCATCTCCGGCGTTACGTCGGCGAGCAGGGTCGGCTTGACGAAGAAGCCCGCATTGCGCCCGTCCGGACGACCGGTGCCGCCGGTGACGAGCGTCGCGCCCTCGTCGATCGCCGACTGGATCAGGCCCTGGATCTTCTCGTACTGCGCCTTGTTGACGACCGGGCCGATATGCGCGCCCATGACGCTCGCGGCATCAACCTGCGTCGCTTCCATGATGCCCTTCACCACGGCAGTCGCGTCGGCGACCTGGCTCTTGTGGACCAACATACGGGTCGGCGCGATGCACGACTGGCCGCTGTTCGCCAGCACGCCCTGCACGGTCGGCGGCAGGACGGTGGCGAGGTCGGCGCCCTCGATCACCAGGTTGGGCGCCTTGCCGCCGAGTTCCTGATGGACGCGTTTGACCGTCGCGGCGGCGGCCTGCGCGACCGCGATGCCCGCGCGGGTCGATCCGGTAAAGCTCACCATGTCGACGTCCTTATGGCTCGACAGCGCCGCGCCGACGCCCGGCCCGTCGCCGTTGACCAGGTTGAATACGCCCGCCGGTACGCCCGCCTTGTCGAGAATTTCGGCCAATATCACCGCGCAGCCCGGCGCTTCTTCCGACGGCTTCAGCACCATCGTGTTGCCCGCCGCCAGCGCCGGCGCGACCTTCGCGCAGATCTGGTTGAGCGGCCAGTTCCATGGCGTGATCATACCGACCACGCCGACCGGTTCGTGGACGACGCGGTTCTTGCCGACCTGTTCGGAGAAGCTGAATTCCTTGAGCGCGGCGAGCGTGCCGATGAAATAGCCGAGCCCCGCCGGCGCCTGAGCCATGTTCGCGAAGCCGATCGGGGCGCCCATCTCCTCCGAAGTTGCGGCGGCGAGGTCGGGAATGCGCGCCTTATATTCCTCGATGATGCGCTCGAGCAACGCGACGCGGTCGGCGACCGAGGTTTGGCTGTAAGTCTTGAACGCCTTCTTCGCGGCGGCGACGGCCTTGTCGACGTCGGCCGTGGAGCCGAGCGTGATCTCGCTGACCGGTTGTTCGGTGGACGGGTCGATCACCTCGTGGCGCTTGCCGCCGTCGCTATCGACCCACGCGCCGTCGATATACTGCTTCAGGTAGCTCTTCATCCTCGCCTCCGCTCGTTTTGGAATATCGGGTACGTGGAAGCGTAGATGGCGCGCGGCGACATCGGTTGCAACCCGAAACGCGACTCCCCAGTTGATGCCGATCGCAGCAGGAGAACGGGACATGGCACGCGTCGCACGGATCGAGCAGCATGGCGGGCCGGAGGTGATCAAGTGGGTCGATATCGACTTGCCCGATCCCGGTCCCGGTGAGGTCCGGATCAAGGCGACCGCGGTGGGGCTGAACTTCATCGAAATCTACCAGCGTACCGGGCTCTACCCGCTCAAACTGCCGAGCGGGCTGGGGGGCGAAGGGACCGGCGTGATTGAGGCGATCGGTCCCGGCGTTACCGGGTTCGAGGTCGGCGATCGCGTCGGCACGTTCGGCCCGATCGGCAGCTACGCGACCGCTCGGAACGTCCCTGCGGAGGCGCTGATTCCGCTACCCGAAGATGTGGACGACCAAACCGCCGCCGCGATCCTGCTCAAGGGCGGCACGACCGAATTCCTGATCGAGCGTTGCGCCAAGGTACAGGCGGGGCAGACCGTGCTCGTCCATGCCGCCGCCGGCGGGGTCGGGCATCTCGCGGTCGGCTGGCTCAAGGCGATCGGTGCTACGGTGATCGGCACGGTGGGCTCGCCCGACAAGGCCGAGCGTGCGCGCCGCGCGGGAGCGGATCACGTCATCGAGTATAAGAAGGACGACATCGCCGCGCGGGTGAAGGACATTACCGGCGGCAAGGGCGTGCCCGTCATCCTCGACGGCGTCGGCAAGGATACGTGGGAAGCCTCGCTGGCGAGCGCGGCGCAGCGCGGGTTGATCGTCAGTTACGGCAACGCCAGCGGACCGGTGACCGGGGTCGCGCTCGGGACGCTGTCGAGTCACGGCTCCCTGTTCGTCACGCGGCCGACGATGTTTCATTATTATGCCACGCCCGAGGACCGTGAGGCCGGGTTCGCCCGCGTGTTCGAGATGCTGCGCAAGGGCGCGATCAAGCCGGAAATCGGCCAGACCTTCGCGCTGGAGGACGCCGCCGATGCCCACCACGCGCTGGAGGCCGGGGCGACCGAAGGGGCGACCGTGCTGTTGCCGTAATCTCCCCTCCCTGGAAGGGAGGGGTCGGGGGTGGGTGGAGGCTTGACGAGACGCGACGATCTCCCACACCTTGCCAATTTGCGATACTTCCACCCACCCCTAACCCCTCCCTTCTAGGGAGGGGAGCTGGCTCACTGCGCCTCCGCGTCGGCCGGATCCTCGGGCTCCACCTTCGGCCCGTCGGCAAATGGCATCCGTGGGCCAGACGGCCGCTTCGCCACGGTCACGTGGAAGTCGATCCGGATGCTCACCCACGATCCGACTAGCGGCTTGCCGCCGCGGCGCGGGGGGCGGACGAGGAATTGCCATGCCGCGAGCCGCATGTCGCGGCCCAGCCCCGATCCCAACGGCGACTCGCCGATCGATTGGCAGTTCTCGACATGATAGTTCGCGACCGTCTTGCACGCGATCATCGCCCAGCCGCCGCCTTGCGGCATGTTCTTCACATAGCCGTTGATCTCGGCATTGGTCGGCTCGCGATACCATTCGGCACGGTACAGCGGCATGCCGCCCGGGCCGAGCCCCGGGCCATAAGCGAGCTTGCTGTCCTCGCCGTCGCCCGCGGCATCACCCTGACCCGATCCCTTGATCTTGCTGATGTCGAAATTGCCAAGGTTGAGCGGCGTGACACCCGGCAAGGGCAGCGGCGGGGTCGGCGTCTTCGGCGGCGGGGCGACGTCGGGCGGTAACGGGGCGGGCGGGGCCGACGCGCTTTTCGGCTTGGGCGAATTGTCGGCCTTCTTGGCGCGATCCGGCTCGGTCGACGCGCTGTCGTCGGGCGGGATCAGGGTGAAGGTGTCGGGTCGCTTCGCCTCTGGCGTGACCGTCACGCGCGGTCCGAAGATCGCCAGGATGACGAGCAACGCCAATTCGACCGCGAGCGCCAGCGCGAACGACGTCGCGCGTCGGCGGTCGGGCAACCAGCGATGTAACGCGGCACGCATCGGCGCGCCGCCTACGCCTGTGCGTCACATGCTGCAATGCCGCATCGTGCGGTTCATCGCATAAGTAGATTTACGTCGTTCCAGCGAAAGCTGGAATCTCATGCCGTTTGCGCCCTCGCCAGAGACCCCAGCTTTCGCTGGGGTGACGATCAGCCAGGATAGGGTTTGTCCTTCAGCAGCCCCGCCAGATGCGCGGCATTGTTCGCGAGCATCGTCGCGGTCTTGGCGACCATCTTCGGCGTCTTGTCGAGGTCTTTGAAATCGACGCTGCCATAGGCTTCGCCGACCCAATAGATCGCGCCCACCGCCGGGATCGTCCAGCCGACATCGTTGAGCGACTGGAAGATTTGCGCGGTGGAGAAATGCGCGCCGTCCTCGTTCCCGACGATCGCCGCCACCGCGACCTTCGAATAGCTCGGCATGCGGCCCTGATCGTCGGTTTCGTCGAGGAACGCGTCCATCCGCTCCATCACGCGCTTGGCGACGCTGCCGACCTGACCCATCCAGATCGGGCCGGCGAAGATCAGGATGTCGTGCGCCAGTATTTTGGTGCGCAATCCCGGCCATTCGTCGCCGTCTCCTTCGTCGCTCGTCACGCCAGGCTTGATGTCGAGCGCGGCGACGCGGACGGTCTCGGTGAGCTCGACGTCGGCCTTGGCGAACGCGTCCTTCAGCACAGCGATCATCGCATCGGTCGAGGATTCACCCGAGGGCTTGAGCGTGCAGTTGAGTGCGATGGCCTTGAGCGGCATGATGGTCTCCTATGTCCAGGAGGCGAACGAAGCAGGTGCGCGTTCTATCCGGCGAGAGGAGGCCGACATGACCTACGTTATGCTCTTTCTAGCCGGCGCGTTGTTGTGCAACTGCATCCCGCATCTGGCGGCGGGGTTGCGCGGCGAGCCGTTTCCGACTCCGTTCGCCAAGCCGCGGGGGAGGGGCAAGTCGCCGCCGCTCGTCAATTTCGCTTGGGGATCGGCCAATCTGTTCGGCGGCGTTGCGCTCGCGGCGTGGCGGTTGCCGACCGTGGATTGCCGGATCGGCGCGGCGGTCGCGGCGCTCGGCTGGCTCGCGATCGGCGTCCACCTCGCGTTGCATTTCGGCGCGGTGCGCGCGAAGAACGGCTGATCAGATACTGCCCAGGAACGGCTCGACCGCGAAGATTTCGCCGTCGAGATCGACGACATACATCGTGCCGTCATTCCCGGTCGCGAAATCGACGATCAGGTTGATCGTCCCCACATCGGGCGCGAAATCCTCGTTGCGGCGCTCATAGGCGGACGAGGCGAGCACCGAGCCGGCGACCAGCGACGCGGCGGGTACCGACCACAGATTGCCGCTGACCTCGTCGGCGAAGACGTACGATCCCTTCAGCGACGCGATCGGGCCATTATAGACGACTCCCCCGATGATCGCGTTGCCCTGGCGCGCGCCGGTGCCGTGACCGTATTGGCTGACCGGATCGGTCAGGCCGGCGGGCGCGGTGCCCTGGAAGCTGCCGGTGCCTTCCTTGAAGTTCCAGCCGAAGTTGCGGCCGGGATCGGTGATGCCGAGTAAGTCGATTTCCTCGGTGCGGTCCTGCCCGACATCGCCGATGATCAGCCGGTTGCCGTCGAAGCTGTTGCGGAACGGATTGCGCAGGCCGAGCGCGTAGACGTACGCGTCGCCGCCGCCGCCCGCGAACGGATTGCCCGCCGGCACGGTGACCAAGCCCGTCGCGCTGACCGCGACGCGCAGGATCTTGCCGAGCCGCGAATTGGTGTTCTGCGCATTGCCCGCGGGATCGCCCGCACCGCCGCCGTCGCCGGTAGCGATGTATAGGAGACCGTCGGGCCCGAACGCGAGCCAGCCGCCATTGTGGTTGGTGTTGGTGGGATGCGGCACCGTCAGCAACGTGGTGGAGCCGGTGACCGCGAAGCTCGTCGGGTTGACCGTATACTGGATGATCCGGATCGTGCCGGCGCTGTCGGTCGCGTAGACGACGAACCCGCCGCTCGTCGCGAAGTCCGGCCGCGCCGCGATGCCGAGCAAACCGCGTTCGCCATCGGTCGTCACGCCAGGCACGGTTGTCACGAGCGTCTTCGCGCCTGTCGCCGTCGTCAGGCGATAGACCGCGCCGCCGCGCTCGATCAGGAACATCGTCGCATTGTCGCCGGGGATGGGCGCCAGCATCATCGGCTGGTTCAGCCCGCTGGCCACGCGGCGCACAGTGATGCCCTCGCGACTGTTGGTCACGGTCACGCGCAAGTCGAGCGTCGAAGACAAGCTGCCGTCGCTGACGCGCAGCTGGACTTCGTAGACGTTGTTGCCGTCGGCATCGCCCGGCAGGTCGAAGTTGGGCGCGGTATTGAACGTCAGCGCGCCGGTGCCGCTGAGCGTGAACTTGGCCGCGTCGGCGCCGCCCGAAATCGAATAGGTCAGCGCATTGCCCTCGGCATCGGTCGCCGCCGCCTGATAGCTGAGCGCGGCATTTTCAGCGACGCTTGCCGTGGCCGCCGAGGTGAAGGTCGGCGCCGTGTTCGCAGGCGTCGGGGTGGGCGTCGGGCTCGACCCGCCGCCGCCGCTCCCGCCATCGCCGCAGCCGCCGATGACCAGCAGCAACGGCAGCGAGAGATAGGACAGGTGGCGCATCGGACTTCCCCTTGGCGTCGCCGTGGGCGGCGATCGTTCAACTAGGTTGAACATCCGAACCGGGATTATGTTGCGGCGTAATTCGAAAGGGATCGATTGTCCTTTCAAAGCAACGCTGTACCATGCCCGAGACAGCACGTTGGGGTCGCTGATCAACCAGGGGGGAATCCAATGACCGATACGACGATAGACGCTCCCGAAGTCGACGAGATGAGCCACGACGATGTAATTGCGTTGCTGCGCAGCCAACAGAATTTCGCGTTGGCGATACCCGCGGGGATCGTCGCGGCGATCGCGGGCGCGGTGCTGTGGGCCGTGGTCGTCTATGTCAGCGGCTATGCGCTGGGCCTGATGGCGATCGCGGTCGGCGCGATGGTCGGTTACGCCGTTCGCGCCGCCGGCAAGGGGGTCGATCAGAAGTTCGGCATTCTCGGCGCCGTGTGCGCAGCCTTGGGGTGGGCACTCGGAACGTTGCTTGCCGATATCGCAATGCTCGCGAAGCTGGAAAATCTGTCGTTCGCGGAAACGATCGGCCGGCTCGGCATGGATGGCAGCGTGTCGCTGTTCATGGCGGCGGCGGATGTGATGGACATCCTGTTTCTCGGCATCGCGATGTACGAAGGGTATAAGTTCGCGCTTCGCCATCGGCTCTGACCGGCAACGACAGGGACGAAAAGGGGCGCCCGGATTGCTCCGGACGCCCGTTTTATTTGTCGGCGGCCGCCAGCGCTCAGGCCGAATAGTACATATCGAATTCGACCGGGCTCGGCGTCATCTCGAACCGCGCGACGTCGGCGCGCTTGATCTCGATATACGCCTCGATCTGGTCCTTCGAGAACACGTCGCCCTTCAGCAGGAAGTCCATATCGGCTTCCAGGCTGTCGAGTGCTTCGCGCAACGAACCGCACACGGTCGGCACTTCGGCGAGTTCGGCCGGGGGCAGATCGTAGAGGTTCTTGTCCATCGCGTCGCCGGGGTGGAGCCGGTTCTGGATGCCGTCCAGGCCGGCCATGAACAATGCCGCGTAGCACAGATACGGGTTCGCCATCGCGTCGGGGAAGCGGACCTCGACGCGCTTCGCCTTGGCGCCGGTGCCGTACGGGATGCGGCACGATGCCGAGCGGTTACGCGAGCTGTACGCCAGCAGCACCGGCGCTTCGTAGCCCGGCACCAGCCGCTTGTAGCTGTTGGTGGTCGGGTTGGTGAACGCGTTCAGCGCCTTGGCATGCTTGATGATGCCGCCGATGAAGTACAGGCACATATCCGACAGACCGGCATAGCCGTTCCCGGCGAACAACGGCTCCTTGCCGTTCCAGATCGACAAATGGGTGTGCATGCCCGATCCGTTATCTTCCTTGATCGGCTTGGGCATGAAGGTCGCCGACTTGCCATAGGCGTGGGCTACCTGGTGCACGACATATTTGTAGATCTGCATGCGGTCGGCAGTCACCGTCAGCGTGCCGAAGGTCAGGCCGAGCTCGTGCTGCGCGGCGGCGACTTCGTGGTGATGCTTGTCGCAGGGCAGGCCCATTTCGAGCATGGTCGAGACCATCTCGCCGCGAATGTCGATCGCGCTGTCGACCGGCGCAACCGGGAAATACCCGCCCTTGGCGCGCGGGCGATGGCCCAGATTGCCGCCGTCATAGCTGGTGCCGGTGTTGGTCGGCAGCTCGATATCGTCGATCTTGTAAAACGACTGGTTGTAGCTGGTGTCGAACTGGACGTTGTCGAACATGAAGAATTCGGCTTCCGGCCCGATATAGACGGTGTCGCCGATGCCCGTCGTCTTCAGATACGCCTCGGCGCGCTTGGCGGTCGAGCGCGGGTCGCGGGCATAGAGTTCGCCGGTCGACGGCTCGACGATGTCGCACACCAGGATCAGCATCGGCGTCGCCGAGAACGGATCGACATAGACCGCGTCCAGATCCGGCTTCAGGATCATGTCCGACTCGTTGATCGCCTTCCAGCCTTCGATCGACGACCCGTCGAACATGAAGCCGTCGGTCAGCTCGTCCTCGCCGACCACGCCTGACACCATGGTCAGATGCTGCCACTTGCCCTTGGGATCGGTGAAGCGCAGGTCGACCCACTCGATCTCCTCGTCCTTGATCCGCTTCAGGATATCGTTCGCCGACGTCGCCATGTTTCTTCCTTTTTCGTCACCCCGGCGAAGGCCGGGGTCTCTGCGTTGTTAAGCGGCCCCGGCCTCCGCCGGGGCGACGGAATTCTCTAAATCGCCGCTTCGTCGCGCTCGCCGGTGCGGATGCGGAGCACCGTTTCGACCGGGATGACGAAGATCTTGCCGTCGCCGATCCGCCCGGTCTGCGCGGCGGTCGCGATCGCCTCGACCACGCGTTCGGCCAGCGCGTCCTCGACCACGACTTCCAGCTTCACCTTGGGCAGGAAATCGACGACATATTCGGCCCCGCGATACAGTTCGGTATGGCCCTTCTGCCGGCCGAACCCCTTTGCCTCGGTCACGGTGATGCCGCTGACGCCGACCTCGTGCAGTGCTTCCTTCACTTCGTCCAGCTTGAACGGCTTGATGATCGCTTCGATCTTTTTCACAAAAATCCCTCGCCCGTAGCCCGCGCCTTTACACGAAACATGCCAGCTTCCCCGCACGAGGGGCGGGGCCGCGCAGGAGTCGCGGAAAGCCTTAGCAAATGCCCAGCAATTAGGCAGCAGGCGTTCGATTGCTCGTTCGCGAAGCAGTGGGGCGGCGGACATCGGCGAGCCGGTCGCCCATCGATCGCCGGGCGAGCGCCGCATTGGCGCGGTTGATCACCTCGACCAGCACCCCGCCGGTTTCGGTATCGAGCGCGGCGGTCGCGACGCGCGCGGCGCGCCAATGCTCCTCCAGCCGCGGCTGCATCGCCTTGGCCAGTCGGCTGAGCGCGACCACGCGCTGGCGGGCATCGTCCTCGCCCGGGGTCACGACGACGAGCCCGGCCAGCTTCATCTGCGACACGGTCTGGCTGGTCGCCGAGTGCGACACGCCGATCCGCTCGGCGAGCATCGTGAGCGTCTGGGGGCCGTCGTCCATCAGCGCGCGGACCACCGGCGTATAGCGCGGGCGGAAATCCAGCCCGTCCTCGCGATACGCTTGCTCGAGCGCGGAATCGAGGTGGTCGATCAATCGGCGCAGCGCGGCGCCGAAACTGGCGGCGGTATGGGGAGGGGTCATATCGCCAGCGCTAACACCTCCCGCGGGCGCCGCCAATGTATCAGCGCTTACGCTAAAACAGACGCGGTGCGGTGGCGCGGATTCCACCGACATGATAGCGTGACCTCGTCTGTAGAGGGGACGGGCGCATGCTGCAGCAATTCATCGACGACCTGGAGGCGCCGGTATCGGCGCGGCGATTCGGCAGCGGCTGGTTTGCCGGCTTCTTCGGTCTGTTGCTGGCCTGCGCCGGGTTCGGACTGGTTGTCGCGTTGCGTTACCCCGACTGGTTCTCGATGCCCGAACTGGCGTCGGCCGAGAAGACCAGCTGGTTCCGCCCGGTCGTCCATTTCGTCTTGCTCGCGAGCTACGCGCTGGCTCTGCTCAGCCTGTTGCTGCGCCGGCGGAAAGCGATCGGTTTCACCGCACTCGTGATCGGGATGGCTGCGGCGTTGCTCGGCGGCGCCAACGTTAGCCCACGCGAAACGCACGATTGGGGCATCTTCTTCGGAGTCGATTTCTTCGTCGTGAACCTGATCGCGGCGGGGCTGATCTTCGCGCCGATCGAGCGGTTCTGGCCGCACAATCGCGATCAGAGATTGTTCCGCACCGAATGGCGCGAGGATCTGTTCTATTATCTGATCAGCTCGATGCTGGTGCAGGTCTTCACCTATCTCGCGTTGGCGCCGTCGAGCATCATCAATGCCAATACCGGCAGCCTGGCCGGCATTCGCGCCGCGATCGGCGGCCAGCCCTGGCTGTTGCAGTTCGTCGAGGCGATGATCCTGACCGACCTCGCGCAATATTGGTTTCACCGCGCGTTCCACCGCGTGCCGTTCCTGTGGGGCTTTCACGCGGTCCACCATTCGGCGAAGGCGATGGACTGGCTGGCGGGGGCGCGGATGCACTTCGTCGAGATCATCCTGCTACGCGGCGTGACCTCGCTGCCACTCCTGACCTTCGGCTTCCTGCCCTCAGTGATGCAGGCCTATGTCGCGCTGGTGTACGTCTATTCGGGGCTGGTTCACGCCAACCTGAAGGGCGATTTCGACCGCTTCGGCCACGTCATGGTGACCCCACGCTTCCACCACTGGCACCACGGCATCGAGAAGGAAGCGATCGACGTCAATTTCGCGATCCACTTTCCGCTGTGGGACAAATTGTTCGGGACGTTCTACTTCCCGAAGGGGAAATGGCCGAGCGGCTATGGCGTGCCGGAAAAGGTGCCGAACGGGTATTGGAAGCAGTTGGCATACCCGTTCGTACGACGCCAGAAGGCGGCCGAGGCGGCGAAGGGGGAGTGAACGGCGATGGCGCACCGTATTTACGGGATGAGCGTGGCGAGCGTGTACGTCCACTACGTCGCCAAGGCCGAGAAGAAGGGCCGCACCCAGGCCGAGGTCGATGAGGTCATCTGCTGGCTGACCGGTCACAGCCCAGCGTCGCTGGCGAAAGAGCTGGCGGACAAAACGACGTTCGAGGATTTCTTCGCCCGCGCACCCTCCCTCAACCCGGCGCGATCGGCGATCACCGGCACGATCTGCGGCGTGCGGATCGAGGCGATCGAGGACCCGCTGATGCGCGAAATTCGCTACATGGACAAACTCGTCGACGAACTTGCCAAGGGGAGACCGATGGCAAAGATCCTGCGCGCATAGGCGGCGATCAATCCTTGCAATGTAGGATTTCGCCTGACAGCCTTGCCAGGCTCTTTGATATCGTCCGTCTCCTGTCATCGTGCTCCTGCGAAAGCAGGAGCCCAGGGCCGTTTCGTGCGCGCTATCCTGGGTTCCTGCGTCCGCAGGAACACGCGCAGGTCGCAGCGCCGTCGCTGGTGTGACCCGAGTGTGACCTTAGCAGGCAGACACGCTCAATAGGGAGGGCGATCGAACCCCGCCGGCGACCCGGTAAAGATCTCGCACCCGTCCTCGGTAATACCGATCGAATGCTCGAACTGCGCCGATAGCGAGCGGTCGCGCGTGACGGCGGTCCAGCCGTCGTCGAGCAGCTTCACGTCGGGCTTGCCGATGTTGATCATCGGCTCGATCGTGAAGATCATCCCCGGCTTGAGCTCCGGCCCGGTCCCAGGGCGGCCGACATGGACGACTTCGGGCGCGTCGTGGAACAGGCGGCCGACACCGTGGCCGCAGAAATCGCGCACCACGCCGTAGCGATGCGCCTCGGCATGCCGCTGGATCGCGTGCGCGACGTCGCCCATCGTGTTGCCGGGCCTGGCCTGCTCGATCCCGAGCATCAGGCATTCGTAGGTCACATCGACCAGCCGCCGTGCCTTGATCGGCACGTCGCCGACCAGGAACATCCGGCTGGTGTCGCCGTGCCACCCGTCGAGCAGCGGGGTCACGTCGATATTGACGATGTCGCCGTCCTTCAGCGTGCGCTCGCCGGGAATGCCGTGGCACACGACGTGGTTGATCGAGATGCAGCTCGAATGCGTGTAGCCGCGATAGCCGAGCGTCGCCGGCACCGCGCCGCCCGCGACCATGAAGTTGCGGATCATGTCGTCGAGATCGCCGGTGCTCGCGCCCGGCACGACATGCGGCACGAGCATGTCGAGCGTCGCGGCGGCGAGCTGGCCGGCCTTGCGCATGCCGACAAACGCGTCGGGGCCGTAGAGCTTGATCGCGCCGGTGCGTTCGAGGTGCTGGTCGCTGGTAACGGTCATGTATTTCGGTCATGGAGCGCCATATAGCGGTGACGGCGCGATTTTGCGAGGCTATCGGTGTCTGCATGAGCGAGCGCATCTGGACAGCGGCGTTGGTCGTGATCGGCGACGAGATCCTGTCGGGCCGCACGCAGGATAAGAACGTCGCGCAGATCGCCGCGTGGCTCAATGTCCAGGGCATTCGATTGGCCGAAGTGCGCGTCGTCCCCGACGTCGAAGCGGCGATCGTCGAGGCGGTCAATGCGCTGCGCGCGCGCAACGATTACCTGTTCACGACCGGCGGGATCGGCCCGACGCACGACGACATCACGGTTGATGCGATCGCGGCGGCGCTGGGGGTCGGTGTGGTGCATCACCCCAAGGCGGTGGCGGTGCTGGAGCGCTACTACGCGACGCGCGGCGGCACGACCGAGGCACGTCTGCGGATGGCGCGGGTCCCCGATGGTGCGGACCTGATCGAGAATCGCGTGTCGGGCGCGCCGGGGATCAGGATCGGCAACATCTTCATCATGGCGGGCGTGCCGCACATCACCGCGGGAATGCTCGATGCGCTAACCGGAACGCTTGAAGGCGGGCAACCGGTGGTCAGCCGCACGATCGGTTGCTGGGTGGCGGAGAGTGAAGTCGCGCAACTGCTGGGCGACACCGAACGCGCGCACGAAGGCGTCGCGATCGGGTCGTACCCCTTCTTCCGCGAGGGCCGCACCGGCGCGAACTTCGTCGTGCGCAGTCCCGATGCGGCGCTGGTCGATGCGACGATCGCCGACCTGACCGCGCGGTTGGAGGCGGATGGCCGGACGGTCGTGAGCGACGGCATCTGATTGGCGATCCGTGCGTTCGGATCGAGGAGGAGAGCGACGATGCGAACTGGACTGGCGATAGTGGCGCTCGGCGCGATGCTGGCGGGATGCGGCGGTGGCGGCACGACCGGCGGCAATGGCGCCGCGCCGACACCGGGGGCGTCGGTCGATCCGATGGAAGCCAAGATCGACGCGCTCAACGACGGGCAGCGCAAGACCGCTTTCTTCCGCGCGATCTACGACGCCGACTATGAATGCGCGCAGATCGTGAAGGTGGAAACCAAGCCGCGCGACAACAACCGGCCGGTCTGGCTCGTGACCTGCGAGGATGACGGCGAATATTACATCACGCTACAGCCCAACGCGATCTTCACGGTCAGCGGCGTGCCCCAGACGAAGCGGCGGATGCCTAAGGGGACAACGGTTCTGCCGGTAGGGACAAAGTAGCACCGCTTGCGCATGCCTCTCGGCGCGGTTAGACGCCGCCGGCGGCGCGGGTGTAGCTCAATGGTAGAGCAGAAGCCTTCCAAGCTTACGACGAGGGTTCGATTCCCTTCACCCGCTCCAGCTTTCGCAGCGGATTAGCTGCGCTAATTCGTGACAAGTGAAAGCTCGGCCGGCAGCGCAAAGCGCTGGTCGACGGCATGGCTTTGCCACGCCGCTACGCCAGCCGCTCGATCAATCGCGCGCGAATCTCCGGCCAATCGTCGTCGATGATCGAGAAATACACTGAATCCCGCCACGACCCGTCCGGGCGCGGCTGCTGCTTGCGGAACGTCCCTTCGTACGTCGCGCCGAGCTTGCGCATCGCCGCCTGCGACCGCTCGTTGCGCACGTCGGTCTTGAGCTGCACGCGCACCATACCGCTGGCGAACGCATGATCGAGCAACAGCAGTTTCGCGGCGGGGTTGATCTTCGTCCCCTGCGCCGCCCGCGCATACCACGTACCCCCGATCTCCACCCCGCATTGCGGCGCGCGGATGTCGAGGTAGCAACTCTGTCCGACCACCACGCCCTGCGGATCGATCACGACGTGCGGAATCCACCGCCCGGCATCGCGTTCGCCGACCAGCCAGTCGAAATAGGCGTCGAACCCTTCGGCGATGTTGAACGGCTGAAGCGTCCAGATCGCCGGGTCGGCACCCGCCGCCGCCAGCGCCGCGCGGTGGCGCTCTTCGGTCGGTTCGAGCGTGACGTGCGCGTTCGACAGCCGTTGCGCGGTGAGCGTCGCACCCACCTTAGCGCTTCTCCGCCGCCGCCCTGATGCCGTCGAGCGTCGCGGTCGGCGTGATCGCTTGCGGGTCGAGCAGGCAGTGCAGGATCGCCGGCTTGCCGCTCGCCACCGCGCGCTCGAACGCCGGGGCGAATTCGGCGGTGGTCGATACCGTCTCGCCATGTCCGCCATAGGCGCGAGCGAGCGCGGCGAAATCGGGGTTGGTCAGCTTGGTCGCGGAAATCCGGCCGGGGAAGGTCCGCTCCTGATGCATGCGGATCGTGCCGTAGATGCCGTTGTCGATCACCGCGACGATCAGCGGGATGTCGTGGTGCACCGCGGTCGCGAACTCTTGGCCGTTCATCAGGAAGTCGCCGTCGCCGGCCAGCGTCAGGACGATGCTGTCGGGCTTCTGGCGCTTGGCCATGACGCCGGCGGGGAGGCCGTAACCCATCGACCCACTGGTCGGCGCCAACTGCGTGCCGAAGTCGCGGAAGCGGTAGTAACGGTGGATCCAGCTCGCGAAATTGCCCGCGCCGTTGCAGATGACCGCATCGGGCGGGAGGCGATCGCGCAGCCACGTCATGACGTCGCCATACTGGAAGTCGCCGGGAACTGCTGGCGGCGTGTTGGACCAGGAAAGGTAATCGGCGCGGGCCGTGGCGACGTCGCCAGCGCGTGCGGCAAGCCGCGACGCCGCCTCCAGAAAGGCACCCGGCGTCGCGTTGATCGCCAGCGTCGGCTGATAGACGCGGCCGAGTTCCATCGGGTCGGGATGGACATGGACCAGCTTCTGCCCCGGGTTCGGAATGCCGAGCAGCGTGTAGGATTGCGACGCGATCTCCGACATCCGCCCGCCGATCAGCACGATCAGGTCGGCCGCCTTGATCCGCTCGATCAGCCTGGGGTTGGGCGCCAGGCCAAGGTCGCCGATGAAATGGTCGTCGGTCGCCGGGAACAGCGGTGCGCGGCGGAACTGCGCGGCGACGGGTAGGGCCTGCGCATGTGCGAAGGCGACCATCGCGTCGCGTGCGTCGGGGGTCCAGCGCGAACCGCCGACGATCGCGACCGGGTTGCTTGCACCGGCGAGGAGTTCGCCGAGTGTGTCGATGTCCGCCTGCGCAGGAACCGCATCGACCGGCTCGACCCGAGGCGCATCCGCGACGTCGGCGGTGTCATCGAGCATGTCCTCGGGCAGCGCGATCACGACCGGGCCCGGACGCCCCTGCATCGCGACCCGGAACGCGCGCGCGACGATTTCGGGGATGCGATCGGCATCGTCGATCTCGACCACCCATTTTGCCAGCGCGCCGAAGGTCGCGCGGTAATCGAGTTCCTGGAACGCCTCGCGGTCGCGCATGCCGCGCTCGATCTGGCCGACGAAAAGGATCATCGGGGTCGAATCCTGCATCGCGATGTGCAGCCCCGGCGAGGCATTGGTCGCGCCCGGCCCGCGCGTCACGAAGCAGATGCCGGGCCGCCCGGTCAGCTTGCCGTACGCCTCCGCCATCATCGCCGCGCCACCTTCGGCCCGGCAGGTCAGCAGGTCGATCCCCGATCCGATCAGCGCGTCGAGGACTTGCAGGTAGCTTTCGCCCGGCACGCACGTCGCGCGATCGACGCCTTGCGCGACGAGTTGATCGACCAGGATGCGGGCGGCGGTGCGCTGGGTCATGCGATATGGACTGCCTTCGTGATCATGTGCGCGGCGACGCCTTCGGGGCCGTCCTCCGACCCGAAGCCCGATTCCTTGACCCCGCCGAACGGCGCGTCGGGCCAGGTCAGGCGGACCTGGTTGATCGCTATCATCCCGGCTTCGACCGTCTCGCTCAGCATGTTTTGGCGTCGCCCGTTCTCGGTGAAGCAATAGGCGGCGAGGCCGTAGGGCAGGCGGTTGGCTTCGGCGACGGCGTCTTCGTCGGTCGCGAACGGGCGGATTAGTGCGACCGGGCCGAACGGCTCGTCGTTCATTGCCTTTGCCTCCAGCGGCACGTCGGCGATCACGGTCGGCTGGTAGAAGAAACCGCCGCCGTCGCCCGGCCCACCGCCCGCCAGCACGCGCGCGCCGATGCTCCGCGCATCCTCGACCATCGCGGCGATGGCGTCAGGCCGCCGCGAGTTCGCCATCGGACCCATATTGCTCGCGGCATCCAGACCGTTGCCGATGCTCATCTTCTTCGTCCGTTCGGCGAACCCCTCGACGAAGCGGTCGTAAATTCCCTGCTGCACGTGGAAGCGTGTCGGCGACACGCAGACCTGTCCCGCATTCCTGAACTTGTGCGCGACCAACGTATCCAGCGTCTTCTGCAGATCGCAATCGTCGAACACCAGCACCGGCGAGTGCCCGCCCAACTCCATCGTCATCCGCATCACGCTGTCTGCGGCGAGCTTCATCAGCGCCTTGCCGACCGGCACCGAGCCGGTGAAGCTCAGCTTTTTGGTCACCGGCGACGCGAGCAGATGGCGCGAAATCTGGTCGGGCACGCCGAACACGATCTGCGCGATGTTGCCGGGCAGCCCGGCGTCCTGGAAACAGCGCATCACCTCGACCGCGCTGCCCGGCGTCTCCTCGCTCGGCTTGAGGATAATCGAGCAGCCTGCCGCGATCGCCGGTGCCACCTTGCGCACGACGTTGAGCGCCGGGAAATTCCACGCGCAGAATGCCGCGACCGGGCCGACCGGCTGGTGCAGCACCATGCTGCGCATCCCTGGCGGGCGCATCAGGACGCGGCCATAGACGCGCTGGCCCTCGGCGGCGTGGAACTCGATCAGCCCGGCCGAAGCGAGCACTTCGCCCTTGGCCTCGGCGAACGGCTTGCCCTGTTCCATCGTCGCGACGCGCGCGATGTGTTCGGCACGCTCGCGGATCAGCGCCGCCGCCCGGTTGAGGATGACCGCGCGCGCTTCCGGTGCGACCTTGCGCCATTCGGCGAACCCGCGCTCCGCCGCGGCCAGCGCGCGGTCGAGATCGGCGATCGTCGCCAGCGGCAGATCGGCCTGGCCTTCACCGGTCGCGGGGTTGAGCAGCCGGTGCGTGTCGCGCCCGCCGCCGCTGATCCATTCGCCGTCGATGTAGAGGCCGAGCTGTGCAGGATAGTCCGTCATGCCGCGTCCTCTACGCCCCTTGGCGCGCGGTTCAAGCCACCGGCGTGGCGTCGCTCTCGACCAGTTCGCGCCACAGCATCACCAGCACCGCCATCGTCGCGGGACCGACGAACAGCCCGAGCAGCCCCAGCGTCTCTACTCCGCCCAGAATGCCGATCAGCACCCACAAGAACGGCAGTTTGGTCGCGCCCCCGATCAACAGCGGGCGGACGAAATGGCCGGCGACGAACTCGACGCCGAAACCGATCACGGCGACCGCGATGGCGCCGCCGACCGATCCTTGCGCGAGCAACAGCAACGCGGCGATGACGAAGGCGACGACCGGGCCGAACGGGATCATCGCCGCCAGCGCGGTGAACACGCCGAGCAGGACCGGGTGCGGCACGCCGAGCACGAAATAGACCACCGTCATCACCACGCCGACGCCGAGCCCGACCAACACCAGCCCATCGATCGTCCCGCGCACCGACAGCAATGCCTGATGTCCGATCCGCTCGCCGGTCGGGCCGAGCATCTTCTCGCTCGCGCGGCGGCATTGTGCGACGATCGCGTCGCGGTCGCGGACCAGGAAGAACAAGGCCAACAGCGTGAAGCCGAAGATCACCGAACGATGCGCGATCCCCTTGCCGATCAGCGTGCCGTTGGTCGCGATCAGCGTGTGGTTGAGCCCGTCGAGATAGGCGGTCGCCGCGACCGGATCGGCGAAATGGTCGCGCCACCAATTGGTTAGCTCGCTGCTGCCGAACGGCAAGGCCGCGATCCACGCCGGCGGCGGTACCCCGTCGTGTCGCGCCTGGGCGATCCAGCCGATAATGTCGTGTGCCTCGCGCGCGCCCTGCGCGATCCCGAATCCGATCGGGACGAGCACGATCAGCGCGAAGGCGAGCGTGAAGAGTAGGGCGATCAGGCTGCGCGATGTCGTGGGAAAGCGTGCTTCGGCACGATCGACCAACGGATCGATCGCGACGGCGATCACGACCGCCCAGATCAGGGCGGGCAGGAAACCGGCGACGATCCACAGCCCGAGCGCGACGAGTAAGGCGATCAGCGTGGCGCGGGCGATAATGCCGCGGCGGGCATCGGGGGTCGGGCTGGGCATGGCGTCATGGTGCCGCGCACGGCGCTGGCGCGCAACAGCGGAACGTGCTGTGATGCGCTGGGGCTGGGGGAGCACGGACATGGACACAGTCGAAACGCGCCCGTTTGGGTTCTGGATGGCGACGGCCTTGGTCGTCGGCGGGATGATCGGGTCGGGTATCTTTCTGATGCCGGTCGGGCTCGCGCCGTTCGGCTGGACCGCGGTCGCGGCGTGGGCGATCAGCATCCTCGGCGCCGTGTCGCTGGCTTTTACGATGTCGCGCCTTGCCCAGGCGATGCCCCACGCGAGCGGCGCGGTGGCGGTCACCGGCGCGGCACTCGGCGAATTGCCCGGGGTGCTGGTCGGATGGAGCTATTGGGTGTCGGTGTGGTCGGCCAATGCCGGCATCGCGATCGCCGCGACGAGCTATCTCGGATCGTTCGTGCCGTGGATCCGCGCCACACCGCTCAACGGCGCGCTCACCGCGGTCGCGCTGATCTGGCTGCTGACCTTGCTGAATCTCGGCGGCGCGAAGGCGGCGGGACGGTTCCAGGTGGTGACGACGGTTCTGAAGCTGGTGCCGCTGCTGACGGTGATAGTGCTCGCGGCTGGCGGGCTGATATCGGGCAGCGCTTCGCTCCCGGCCGGCGGATTAGCGGTCGGCGGCATCGCGAGCGCGATCACCCTGACGCTGTTTCCGCTGGTCGGGTTCGAAGCGGCGGGCGTCGCCGCCGAACGCGTGCGCGATCCGGCAAGGAACGTCATGCGCGCGTCGATGGCGGGGACGGCCGGCACCGGATTGCTGTACCTGCTCGTCAGCATTGCCTTCCTGACCCTGCCGGCGACGAAGCTCGCCGCGTCGGGCGCGCCGTTCGAACTGCTCGTCTCGACGTTCTGGAGTGCAGGGCCGGCGCTGGCGATCGCTGCGTTCGCGGCGATCGCCGCGATCGGCGCGCTTAACGGCTGGGTGCTGATCCAGGGCGAGGTGCCGCTCGGCATGGCGCGCGCGGGATTGCTGCCCGGGTGGTTCGGCAAGGTGTCGGCGCGCGACGTGCCGGTGCGCGTGCTGGTTGTGTCGTCGGCGCTGGCCAGCCTGCTTGTCCTGTCCAACGCCAGCGCGTCGCTCGGCAACGTATTCGTCTTCGTCGCGACGCTCGCCACCTGTTCGACGCTGTGGCTCTACGCGGCGCTCGCGGTCGCCGCGATCAAGCATCGTATCGCGGTGCCGACGGCGGCCGTCGGACTGGCCTTTTCGATCGTCGCGTTCGTCGGTGCGGGCGAGAAGGCGTTCGCGTGGAGCTTCGCGCTGATGGCGACGGCAATCCCGCTTTACCTGGTCCGGCCGAAGCGCGGGCTAGCCGAACAAACGGCCGAATAGGCTGCGGTCACGCAAAATCTCGTGCGCGGCGTTGTGGCCCGGCGCGCCGGTGACGCCGCCGCCGGGATGCGTGCCGGAGCCGCACATATAAAGCCCCTTGATCGGGCTACGGTAATCGCCGTGGCCGAGCATCGGCCGCGCGGCCCAGAGTTGGTCGAGGCTCATATGGCCGTGGAAGATATCCCCGCCGATCAGCCCGAACTTGCGCTCGAGGTCGAGGGGTGAGTGGATCTGGCGCGCGATCACCGCGGATTTGAAATTGGGCGCGTGATGCGTGACGGTGTCGATGATCAGGTCGGCTACCGTTTCGCGGTGCGCATCCCAGTCGACCGCCGGATCGAACTGCTGACAGAACAGGCTGGCGACATGCTGGCCCGACGGAGCTAGGCTGTCGTCGACCGTGCTCGGGATCTTCATCTCGACGATCGGTTGCTTCGACCAGCCGTTCGCCTTCGCGTCGGTGTAGGCGTGATCCATGTAATCGAGCGTCGGCGCGATGATGATCCCGGCGGTGTGGTGTTCGGCCTTTTCCTTGCCCGGCAGCACCGTGAAGTCGGGCAATTCGCTGAGCGCGACGTTCATGCGGAACGTGCCCGACCCGGTCTTGAAGCGGTCGATGCGGTGGGCGAAGTCGGCGGGCAGATCGGCGCGGTCGACCAACTGGCGGAACACGAGCGCCGGCCCGGCATTGGCGATGACGGTAGTGGCCGCGATCTCCTCGCCGCTCTCGAGCCGCACCCCGACCGCCTTGCCGCCATCGACCAGCACCTTAGCGACCCGCGCCTCCAGGCTGATCTCGACCCCCATCTCGGCGCACGCTTCGGCCATGTAGCGGGTGATGGCGCCCATGCCGCCGACGCTATGGCCCCACATGCCTTTCTTGCCGTTGATCTCCCCAAACACGTGGTGGAGCAGGACATAGGCGGAGCCCGGCGTGTCGGGGCTGGCGTAATTGCCGACCACCGCATCGAACCCGAATGCGGCCTGGATGAACTCGTTCTGGTACCAACCCTCCAGAAAGTCGCGCGCCGACTTGACGAACAGGTCCATCACATCGCGCTGCGCTTCGAGGTTCATCCCCGCGAGCCGCTTGCCCTGGACGGCTGCGGCGAGCAGCGCGCGCAATCCACCGCCGGCATTGGGCGGCGTCTTGAGCGCCATGTCGCGCAGCACCTCGGCGACGCGCTCTAATGCTTCCTCGTAGCGCGGGAAGGTATCGGCATCCTTCTGCGAAAAGCGCGCAAACTCGGCCTGCGTTCGCGCCGTGCCGCCGCCGAGCTTCAGATAGCCGTCTTCGTGCGGGAAAAAGTTGCTGATCGTCCGCTCGACGATCCGCCAGCCGCGCTCGTGGAGCCGCATGTCGGCGATCACCTTGGGCCGCAACAGGCTGACGGTGTAGCTCGCGGTCGAATTGCGGAAGCCGGGCGCGAATTCCTCGGTTACCGCCGCGCCGCCGATAATGTCGCGGCGTTCGAGGATGCGGACCTTCAGGCCCGCGCGCGCGAGGTAGAATGCGCAAACCAAACCATTATGCCCACCACCGATGATCAGCGCGTCGTATCTGGTGGTCATCGCTCTCATTCTTCCGTCATGCTGAACTTGTTTCAGCATCCACCGCGCAACATGCGACGACGTAGCTGATGGTGCGGTGGACCCTGAAACAAGTTCAGGGTGACGGCAATCAGGGATCGATCGGCCGGGGTCGGCGGCTCCAGCCCGACGCGGGGGCACGGTGCTGGCGCGCTTCGGGAATCAGGCCGCGGATCTTCTTGGCGAAGCTGCGCAGGCACACCTCGCTCGCCCCGATCGGGCCGGCGGTGTAACTGCGGCTGGCCATGCCCTGCTGGACGCGCTCGATCAGCCAGGTGTCCTCGGCATTGACCACGCGGTTGATCCGCCAATTGGCGTAGCGCACCAGCTTCATCTCGCGGCGATCATCGGGCAACGCGAACGCCATCTCGCGCAGCACGCACGTCGTCGGGCCGGTCGGCAGCCACTGCATGAAATCGATCTGATCCGCGTAGAGGTCGAACGCCATGTTCGGCCAGAGTTTGTAATAGAGCCACAGCCGCTGGTTCGCGTCGGGCAGATGATCCACCCGCGGCAGGTGCTTCTGGTAGAAGCGCTCCCACGGATTATCGGAGATGCGATCGACGATCTGCCCCGACATTTTGTCGACCCATGGCTGCGCTTCGATCGCATAGGATTTGCCGAACAGCCGCGTGAGCCCGTCATGCGCGACCGGAATGTGGAGGTTGTCCGAATAATTGTCGCCGACATTCTTCCAGTTGACCGCGCGATCGCGCAGGCGAACCGGGCTGATGCAGCGCATGTCCTCGAACCGATACGGCGCGATCTCGTGATCGTACGGCGCCATCATCGCGGAAACCGATGGCCCGTCGCCCTCCAGCCGGACAAAGACGAACCCGCGCCAGATCTCGACATCGACCGGCGCCAGGCCATTGTCCTCCAGCCGCAACGCCGGATAGTCGCCCTTCATCGGTACCCCGGTCAGCCGCCCGTCGCTCGCATAGGTCCAGGCGTGGTACGGACAGACGAGCTTCTTCGCGCATCCCGCCGGCCCTTCGACCAGCCGCATCGCACGGTGGCGGCAGACGTTGCTGAAGCCGCGCACCTGGCCGTCGTCGCCACGGATGACGACGACGCTCTCGCCGAGATAATCGATCGTGTGGAAATCGCCTGGTCGGGCGATCTGGCTGTCGTGGCACACGATCTGCCACGACGGACGGATCACGCGTTCCGTCTCGACCCCGAAATACTCGGCATCGGTGTAGAGCCAGCCGGGCAAGCTCCAGTCGGCGTCGGGATCCAAATCCTCGATATCGGCAAAACGGCGGGCCATGTGCCGTGCCTAGCAGAGGTCGCGGCGGAAACGTAGAGTGACGAAAAGTGGGTCGCTAGACCGGCAGCGCCGTCCGCTGGTCCTGGCACCTGAGCACGGCCGCCGTGATGTGCTGGGCAATGGCGCCGCGCGACAGCGAGCTTGCGCGGGCATGTTCGCATGAGTCGAACCACAGACGGATTTGCTGCGCGAGCGTGCCGCAACCCCGCGATTTGCGACCGGTCGCGCAAAAATCGAGCAGAGCCAGGCGTTCCTCGATGCGCTTGGCGCTCGCGCCCGAGGACGCCAATTCCTGTACCTCGTCCGCGGTGGCCGAGACGCTTGCCTTGTACGAGACATGGCCACCAAGCGGTTGCACGACGGCATGTGCGGCCGTGGCTGACCCGGGCTGTTGCTGCTCCATATACATAAGCGGCGATCCGATCATGTGACGCACAGAAGACATACCCGGATGGTGACGTATTCCGCGTGGGCCCGCTTCGTCTTTGCTACGAAGCGGCCGATCCGTGTCGCGAATCAGGGTCGTCGCGCCCCGCGGCTGTGTTAAGCCGTCGATGTGCAGCTCGGGGCGAACCAGGCAAAGGCGGAAAGGGCCGATTGGCGGCACGTCGCCGTCCTTGCCGCCGGATTCTGGCTGCTGCAGCTCTTTTCGACCACGGCCCAGCGCGCGGTGTTCGCTGCGTCCGAAACGCCGCTGCTTTTCATCGTGCCGCGGTCGCTGGCGTCGCTGATGGGCGTGCTGATCACGCTCGCATTCTGGCTCGTGCTGCGCCGCGCGCAGAGCTGGCGGTCGATGCTGCTGCTGATCGTGGCCCTGGTTCCGGTTGCAGCCATGCTGCATGCGGCCGGCAATTTCCTGTTGTTCGACCTGTTCTTCAGGGAAGAGAATCGCCGTGGGGCGACGGTGGAATCCTATGCCATGGCGTGCATCGGCTGGGCGTGGGCCTATGCGACCGTGGGCAGTCTGGTGGCCGCCTGGATCTATCTGATGCGGGGTCGCGCCGAAGAGCGCCGGAACGACCTGCTGCACGATCTCGCGCGCACGGCGCAACTCGACGCCCTTCGCTATCAGATACGGCCGCACTTCCTGTTCAATACGCTGAACGCGGTAGCGGCGCTGATCCATGTCGGCCGCAGCACGGATGCCGAAGCGATGGTCGAGAATCTGTCCGATTACATGCGCACCACCCTGGAATTCGCGCAGTCGGAATTCGTCGCGCTCCGCGATGAGGTCGGTTTGCAAAAGCTCTATCTCGATATCGAGCAGACGCGTTTTCCGGATCGCCTGGCGACACGGATCGACGTGCCGGACACGCTCGTCTCGACGCCCGTTCCCAGCCTGATCCTGCAGCCGCTGGTCGAAAACGCGATCAAGCACGGGGTCGCGCGCGGTCGCGGGCTGACGCGGATCGACATCTTGGTCGAGGACCAGCCCACCGGGGTATCGCTGAAAGTCTCGAACGACGCCGAGGCCCAAGAAGCGCCGGCGTCCGGCCATCGCATCGGTCTCGACAATGTGCGCCGGCGTCTCGAACTGCTTTACGGTGAGCAAGCTTCCTTTGCCGCCGGGTTCAATAGTATGAACCGGTTCGAGGTCAGCTTCACGATCCCGAGACCGTCCGCCGATGACGATTAGCGTCCTGTTATGCGACGACGAACCGCTGGCTCGGCTGCGCCTCAATAGCCTGCTGGCCGAGACCGACGATGTCGAGATCATGGGCGAGGTGCCCGATGGTCTCCAGGCGATCGCGTTCATCCGGGAACGGTCGCCCGACGTCGTGCTGCTCGACATGGAAATGCCGGGCCTGGACGGCGCGGGCGTCGTCGAGCGCCTGGCAACCGGTGCCGTCGAACGCCCCCCGCTGATCATCTTCGTGACCGCGTTCAGTCGGTTTGCCGTCGATGCCTTCGAATGCGGTGCGGTGGATTTTCTGACCAAGCCGGTCAGGCGCGAACGCCTGTATCAAGCGCTCGCGCGGGCGCGTCAGGCGCTGGCCGGCCGCGAGGCGCAGCGACGACTGGCCGAACTGACGGCGAACCTGCCGCGATTGCGGGACGACGGGCAGCCCGACCGAATCTGGGTCCGCCACGGTCAGGAGCAAGTCGGTATCCCCATCGACAGCATCGACCGCATCGTTGCCGAACGGGAATATGTGCGGATTTACAGCGGCGACCGCACTTGGCTGCATCGTTCGCCCTTGTCGGCTATGGAAAAGACGCTCGCGGAGAGCAATCTGCTGCGCGTTCACCGGTCGCATATCGTCGCTCCGGCTCGCGTCGCCGCGGTGCAAAGGACGCCGAACGGCGAGCAAGTGCTGATCATGACGAGCGGCGATCGCGTGCCGGTCAGTAGGAATTATCGCGCGGCGCTCGCGCGCATCGACCGCTCGCTCTATCGCGAAAAGCCCTGACGCCTGTTTCGCGAAGTGATCGCTGCGGCCGTGAGCGATTGCTCTCGGCCGCGACATGTCTAAGCTGACGATCAATATTCAACAGGGGGGATGAAGATGATCGCTAGCCGTGCCGTTGTCGCGTTGATGTTGGCGCTCTTGCCTGTCGAAACGATCGCGCAGACCGCACCGCCGCCGGCAGCCGTGGCAGCGGAACAGCCCGAAAAGCTCGCCTCCGGTGTGACCTTCACCGTGCCGGCCGAATGGTCGGTGAAGAAAAGCGGCAAGGTCGTCGAATTGACGCCGGCGGAAAACGACCTCCACCTTGTACTCGTCGATATCGGGGAAGCGGCCGACGCCAAGGCCGCCGTGGCGGCTGCCTGGGCCGCGTGGAACCCCTCGCGCAGCCGACCCCCGAAGCTGGTCACACCGCGACCCGCCCGGAACGGTTGGGAGGAACGCCAGGTTGTCGACTACGAAACCAGCCCGAACGAAAAGCGCGTCATGACCGCGGTTGCGCTCCGGTCGGGTAAGGTGTGGACCGTCGCCATCATCGATGGGTTCGAAGGTACCGCGGAAAAGCGCGGCGCGGCGTTGAGTCTGGTCAGTCAGAGCCTGCGTCCCGCCGGTTATGCGCGCGAAAGCTTTGCCGGCCGCGCCGCCGCGCCGATGGATGCCGCGAAGATCGCCGAGCTGCGCGCCTTCGTCGAGGATTCGATGAAGAAGCTGGGTATTCCCGGCGCGTCGTTCGCGCTCACCGACCGTCAGCGCACCATCTATTCGACCGGCCTCGGCGTGCGCATGCTCGGCCAGCCGACACCGGTCGATGCCGACAGCGAATTCGCGATCGCCTCCAATACCAAGGGGCTGGTGACGCTGATGCTCGCCAAGCTGGCCGATGAGGGCAAGTTGCGCTGGGACGAGCCGGTCACCGAGGCCTATCCGCCGTTCAAGCTGGGCAGTGCCGCCACGACCAGCAAGGTGCTGATCCGCCACCTGATCTGCGCGTGTACCGGTCTGCCGCGCAAGGATATGCAGGTGCTGCTCAACAGCGACCCGAAGGCGGCGGCGGCCGATGCCTTCGCGCAGCTCGCGGCGACCGAACCGACCAGCGGGTTCGGCGAAGTGTTCCAGTACAACAATCTGATGGCCGCAGCGGCGGGCTATATCGGCGGGCATCTGATCCATCCCGAGCTGTCGCTCGACGCGGCCTTCTATCGCTCGATCGACGAAAAGGTCCTGAATCCGCTCGGCATGACTGCGACCACGTTCGACTTCGATCGCGTGACCGGCGGCAATTGGGCGCGGCCGCATTCGGACGCGCTCGACGGTAACCCTGCGCCGATCCTCGATACGGGGATGAAGCTCAACTACGCCTTCACGCGCTACGCGGGCGCCGGCGGGGCGTGGTCGACCGCCAACGACTTGATCAAGTACGTCCGGTTCGAATTGAACGAGGGCAAGCTCGACAACGGCACGCAATACGTCACCGCGAAGAACCTGCTGCAGCGGCGCGTGCCCAACGTGCCGATCGGCGAGGACCAGACTTATGGCATGGGGCTGGAGGTCGACAAGACCTGGGGCGTGACGGTGGTCCACCATGGCGGCAGCCTGGGCGGGTATAAGAGCGACATCATCGTCATTCCCGAGGCTGGGATCGGCGCGGTACTGCTGACCAATTCCGGTAACGGTCAGCTGTTGTTGCGGCCGTTCATGCGGCGGCTGCTCGAGATCATGTACGGCGGCAAGCCCGAGGCGGCGGCGGATGTCGCCTCGTCCGCCGCGCGGATCAAGGCCGAGCTGGCGAAGGAGCGCGAGCGCGTGTCGGTGGTTCCCGACGCTGCGGCCGTGGCGGCGCTGGCACCCAAATATTACAGCACCGATCTCGGCCCGCTGACCGTCACCAAGAAGGGTAGCGGCGTGACGTTTGCTTTCCGGACATTCTCCAGCGTCGTTGGTACGCGCAAGAACGACGACGGCACGATCAGCTTCGTCATGCTCGACCCGACCTTGCTCCTGTTCCCGCTCGTCGTCGGGAGCGAGGGCGGCAAGCCGTCGCTGATCGTGCGGGATAGCCAGCACGAGTTCAAATATATCGCGACCAAATAAGCTCGCCAAAGGGGGACATCGATGACCGGGATTGTTGCGCGTTCGTTTGCCGCAGTGACGCTGGCGGGCCTCACGGCGAGTTGTGGGGGAGGCGGCCTGGCCGGCGGCGGTTCGCAAAAGGCGGCCGATTGGGCGCTCGATGCGTGCAAGACCTTTCCGAAGGAAGCCGCCGGCAAGGCCGCGGGCGTCGCCGTCGGCAAGACCGAAACCGCGGGCCAGACTGGCAACGACGACATCCTGGTATCGAATTGCACCTATTCGAGCGCCGACGGCAAAACCAATTTCGGCGTCCTGCTGCGGCAAGTCAAAACCGGTGGCCAGAGCGTCGATGCGCAGATTGCCGACATGAAATCGCGGCCCGACATGACCGGGCCGTCGGAGGACGTCGCGATGCCGAAGGGCAAGGCGGTCTGGGCGAGCAAGATGCACACGTTATCGTATGTGCCGGCGGACGGCCGCATGATCGTCGTCACGCCGCCCGGCGCCTTCTCGTTCGGTGGCCCCGCGTCGGCGGACGGCGACCTGAAGGCCAAAGCGATAGCGATCGCGAGCGCCGTGGAGGGTTAGCGGTTCGACACGTCGGCCACGCCGGCATTCGTGAGTATGGTGGACAGGGCTGGATTCGAACCAGCGTACGGGAAACCCGGGCAGATTTACAGTCTGCTGCCTTTAACCACTCGGCCACCTGTCCCCAGGTCGTCGCCCGTGTCGGGCGGCTCGCTCGTGGAAAGCGAGGGCGCCCAATGCCGAACCGTTGCCCCGCTGTCAACGCGAGTCACTGCGCTTGCGCGCGGGGACGCGCGGCAATAGCGTGCGCGGCGTTCATCGCTTCCCAGGGGACACCATCCATGCGCAAGACTCTGCTCGCCGCGGCCGCGGCCATAGCGCTCGTCATTCCCGCCGCGTCGCAGTCCAGCGACCTCGGCATGACCACGCGGATCATGGACGAAGGGTTCAACCGCAGTCAGGTGATGCTGACCGCCGAATATCTCGCCGATCAGATCGGCCCGCGGCTGACCAATTCGCCCGCGATGCGCAAGGCCGAAGGCTGGACGATGGGCAAGTTCAGCGAATGGGGGCTGTCGAACGTCCACAAGGAAGGGTTCGAGTTCGGCCGCGGCTGGTGGATCGAAAGCTCGTCGGTCAAGATGGTCACCCCGCGCCCGATCCAGCTGACCGCGATCCCGATCGCCTGGACCCCCGCGACCAACGGCACCGTGACGGGCGAAGTGATCGTGGCCCCGATCGCCAGCCCCGCCGATTTCGCCAAGTGGAAGGGCAAGCTGCGCGGCAAGATCGTGTTGCTGACCAAGCCCGATACCGGCTCGGAGCCCGGCACGCCGGCGTTCAAGCGCTGGACCGACGACGAACTGGCCAGGATGGATCAGTTCGAGCAGCCGACCTACGATCCCGGTGCGCCCGATGCCAGGACCAAGCGGCTCACCGCCGCCAAGGCGGTCGATGCGTTTCTCCAGGAAGAAGGGGCGCTTGCCTATGCGACCAAGTCGCGGCTCGACGGCAAGCTCGTCCATGGCGAAGGCTATCTGTTCGGGGTCGGCGATACGGTGAAGACGCCGGGCGTCGAGATCGCGGCGGAGGATTATCGCCGCCTCGCACGGCTCGCCGGGCTCGGTCTCGCGCCGACCGTGTCGATCAACAGCGACGTGCGGTTCGACGACAGCGATGCCAACGCTTACGATATCATCGCCGACATTCCCGGGACGTCGAAGGACGGCACCTATGTGATGGCGGGCGCGCATCTCGATTCCTGGGTGGCGGGCGATGGTGCTGCCGACAACGGCGCCGGCTCGGCGATGATCATGGAGGCCGCGCGCATCCTGTCCAGGATGCCCAAGCCAAAGCGCACGATCCGCTTCGCCTTATGGGCGGGCGAGGAACAGGGGCTGCTCGGCAGTCTCGCCTATATCCAGAACCATTACGTCACTCGGGGCACCAATGCGCCGACGTCCGGCCTCGCGCGTTACATGGGCTGGGTGAACCGCTGGCCGATCGCGACCAAGCCCGAATGGTCGAAGATGGTCGGGTATTTCAACATCGACAACGGATCGGGCAGGTTGCGCGGCATCTATGCCG
Organism: Sphingomonas panacisoli; assembly: GCF_007859635.1. Classification (NCBI taxonomy): domain Bacteria; kingdom Pseudomonadati; phylum Pseudomonadota; class Alphaproteobacteria; order Sphingomonadales; family Sphingomonadaceae; genus Sphingomonas; species Sphingomonas panacisoli. The sequence continues at coordinate 614,735 of NZ_CP042306.1, forward strand.
AGAACAATCCGGCGGTGGTGCCGATCTTCAAGGAATGGCTGACGCCGTTCGCGTCGATGGGCGCGTCGTCGGTGGTGATCCGCAAGACCGGCGGCACCGACCACGTCTATATGCAGGCGGTGGGCATGCCGGGGTTCCAGTTCATCCAGGACCCGCTCGACTATAATAGCCGTATTCACCACACGTCGGTCGACACGTTCGATCATTTGAAGGCGGACGACATGCGTCAGGCGGCGGTGATCCTGGCGACGTTCCTGTGGAACGCGGCGAACGGCGACGCGCTGCCGCGCCCGCCGCTTCCGACGCAGCCGGTCAAGACCGACCCCTTCGCATATTCGGACGAGTAGATATGGTGAAACGTCGCGGTCATCGCCCGAGCCAGGGATCAAACAACCGCCCCCGCATCTGGGGCCGGCATCCCGTGCTCGCCGCGCTCGCCAATCCCGAGCGTACGGTGCGTAAGATGTGGGCGACGCGCGAGGCGCTGGCCGGGCTCGACATCCCGCCGGTGATTCCTGATCACCTATGCCGACGTCGCCGATCTCGGCCGGCTGGTGCCGGGCGACGCGCCGCACCAGGGGCTGGTGATCGAGGTCGAACCGCTCGAGGACATATGGCTCGGCGATCTGCTCGAACAGGGGATGGGCGAGGGCGACGATCGGCCGCTGCTCGTACTCGATCAGGTCACCGATCCGCACAATGTCGGCGCGATCCTGCGATCGGCGGCGGCGTTCGATGCGCTCGGTATCGTGACACAGGACCGTCACTCGCCGCCAGAAAGCGGGGCGCTGGCGCGGTCGGCGTCGGGCGCGCTGGAGATCGTGCCCTGGGTCCGCGTCGTGAACCTATCGCGCGCGCTGGAGGAAATCTCGGAAGCCAATTTCTGGCGGATCGGCCTCGCCGGCGAGGCGACCGACACGCTCGGCGCCGCGATCGGCAAGGCGCGAGTGGCGCTGGTGCTCGGCGCGGAAGGCGAGGGGATGCGGCACAACACGGCGCAGCATTGCGACCAGCTCGCTCGCCTGCCGATCTCGCCGCGGATGGAAAGCCTCAACGTCTCGAACGCCGCGGCGATCGCGCTCTACGCGGTGGCGGCGCGAGACTGACAAAGCTGTGCTCCTGCGAAAGCAGGAGCACAGGGTCACAGGCACGCGGCTCTAGGCTCCTGCTTTCGCAGGAGCACGGGTTTAGTCTTCGGCGGCGATCCGCACCTTCAGCCCGTCGAGCGCGTCGGTGAATTCGATCTGGCACGACAGCCGGCTAGTCTCGTCGCGGTCGGCGGAGGAATCGAGCAGGTCGTTCTCGTCCTCGCTCATCGGATTCACTTTGGCCGCAAACGCCGGATCGACATGGACGTGGCACGTCGCGCAGCTGCAACAGCCGCCGCATAGCGCCAGGATCTCGTCGATCCCGGCGTCGCGGATGACTTCCATCACCGAAAGGCCGCTCTCGCCCGTGATTTCCTGTTCTTCCCCGCCGCGCGTCACGACGATAAGCTTGGGCATGGCTTTCCTTCCCGATCCTGTCGCGTTGCGCCATGCCGCGCGCGGCCCGCGCAATCAAGGCCACTGCCCATGGTGACGACGACGAAGACGATCCGCGCGGCCTGCGACGCGCTGGCCGAGATCGACCCCGCCTTCGCCCAGGCGATCGAGCGCGCCGGCTATCCCGAACCGCGCGTGCGCGATCGCGGTTACGGCACCTTGCTCCGCACGATCATCGGCCAGCAGGTCAGCGTTGCGGCGGCAGCGTCGATCTGGCGCAAGCTGGAGGAGCAATGCGGCGATCTCGAAGACCCCGCAAACGTCGCCAAGGCGACCGACGAGCAGCTCCGCGCCGCCGGCCTGTCGCGGCAGAAGGCGAGCTACGCGCGCAGCCTGGCGGAGGAAGTGACGAGCGGGCGGCTAGACCTCGCCAATCTGCCCGCCGACGACGAGGAAGCGATCGCCAAGCTCGTCCAGGTCAAGGGCATCGGCCGTTGGTCGGCGGAAATCTATCTGCTGTTCGCCGAAGGGCGGCCCGACGTTTGGCCCGCCGGCGACCTGGCGGTGCAGATCGAGATCGGCCGCATCCTCGGCCACGAAGAGCGACCCAGCGAGAAGGCGATCCGCGAACTGGCGGAAAAATGGCGCCCGCATCGCGGCGCCGCGGCGATCCTCGCCTGGCACCACTATAAGGTCGATATGGACGTGATCTGAATGCGGCGGATTATCCCGCGGCCCAGGTCATCGTCTGGCAGAATACAGCGACGCATCCCTGTACCTTCAAATTGGCGCCATCGCGCGTGACGGCGGCGCGATAGGTCTTGCCGGTCTTGGGATCGTAGATGCGGCCCTTCCAGCCGTCGCCGTCGGGCTTCAGGTCGAGCAGGATCGCCAGCCCCACCAATGGGCGGCTCCGAAGCTTGGGATCGGGGTTGAGCGCGTCGACCGGCGGACCGGACGGCGGTCCCTTGACCAGTTTCACGATACGCCCGCACAGTGCTGCACCGCAGGGACCGATCGCGACCAGCGCACCGCGATCGGCGGTCCACCAGCGGCCGGCGATCGGCTGCGCGGCAAGGGCAGGAAGGGCGAAGACCAGCGCGAGTCCGGCGACGAAGGTGCGAATCATGGCACGACGTCTAGCAACACATCGCTCGCGATGCGCCATAACCATGCTCGCAGTCCACCACCCGGATTGACGCGAGGGCGCAGCGCCCAGCATAGCGGCGCAACTATCGAGCCGGGCCGGACGTACTCATGCGATGGCCGATGAAGGGGATGACGTGACGCCACCGCCGACCAGTGACGCGATCGACGGCGGTGCGTTCGGCAAGTCACTGTCCGAAAGCCATGGCAGCGTCCCGGTGCCGCGCGGTGGGTTCTGGCGCAAGCTGATGGCGTTCATCGGGCCGGGCTATCTGGTCGCGGTCGGTTACATGGACCCGGGCAATTGGGCGACCGACCTCGCCGGCGGATCGGCGTTCGGCTACACCTTGCTCGCGGTCGTATTGCTGTCGAGCCTGATGGCGATCCTGCTCCAGACATTGTCCGCGCGGCTCGGTATCGCTGCGGGGCTCGATCTCGCCCAGGCATGCCGTCAGCGGTACAGCCGCCCGGTCACGATCGTGCTGTGGCTGTTGTGCGAACTCGCGATCATCGCGTGCGACCTCGCCGAGGTGCTCGGCACCGCGATCGCGCTCAAATTGCTGTTCGGGCTCCCCTTGCTGGCGGGCGTCCTCATCACGTCTCTCGACGTGATGCTGCTGCTGGCGCTGCAGCGGTTCGGGTTCCGCAAGCTGGAGGCGTTCGTCGCGACGTTGCTGATCGTGATCGCCGCCTGCTTCGCCTACGAACTGTGGCTGGCGCGGCCCGATTGGGGCGCCGTCGCGGGTGGGTTCGTGCCGACGGGACAGATCGTGACCAACCCAGCGATGCTCTACATCGCGATCGGCATCCTCGGCGCGACGGTGATGCCGCATAACCTCTATTTGCATTCGTCGGTCGTGCAGACGCGCGCGTTCGATCATCGCGACAAGAAGGGCGCGATGCGCTTCGCGACGATCGATACGGTGATTGCGCTCGGTTTCGCGTTGCTGATCAACGCCGCGATCCTGATCCTGGCGGCGGCGACCTTCCACGTCGCCGGGCGCACCGACGTCGCCGATATCGAGGATGCGCACCGCTTGCTGTCGCCGATGCTGGGGGCGGGCGCGGCGAGCGTGGTGTTCGCGCTGGCGCTGCTCGCCTCGGGCCAGAATTCGACGATCACCGGTACGCTGGCAGGCCAGATCGTGATGGAAGGGTTCCTGCATGTGCGCCTGCCGATGTGGTTGCGGCGCGCGGTGACACGGGCGCTCGCGATCGTGCCCGCGGCATTGGTCATCGGGCTGTCGGGGGAGGGCGCGACGACCAATTTGCTGGTGCTCAGCCAGGTCGTGCTCAGCCTGCAATTGCCGTTCGCGGTGATCCCGCTGGTCGCGTTCACCGCCGACAAGAAACTGATGGGCGAGTTCGCCAGCCCGGTCGCGCTGCGCGTGGCGGCGTGGGTGGTCGCGGCGGTGATCGTCGGGCTGAACGTGAAGCTGCTGATCGGGATTGCGTTCGGCTGACAGCGCAGGGAGTTCATCCGATGGAGAAGCCGGAATGATCGCACTAGCCGTCTTGATGCTCGCGGCCCTGGCACCGGGGGCGCAGGACACGCTGCCACCGATCCCGGCCGGCCTCCTGGGCGCCACCGCGGTGACGTGTGTCCACGTCACTGATCGGGGTATTGTCGATCAAGCATTCATCGTGTCATCGACCGGCGACCCGGACAATGACCGCGACGTCGTGGCGTGGGTCAAGCAACTCCGCTGGGACCCGGCGACGATGGGCGATGCGATACGAAACCGCTGGTTTCCCATGCCGATCGCGTTCGGCCCTGCCGATCCGCCGAAGGGGCCGAGTATTTGTAGCCCGCCCGCGATCTGACGAAGCCGATAAAATCGTTTTCCTACAACAAACCAGATAGGATAACTGAATCGTTCTCATCCAACCAAGGAGAACGACATGGCTATCCTCGATGCGATCGTCGGACCGATCGCCGGGCTGCTCGACAAACTCATTCCCGACCCAAAAGCGCGCGACGAGGCGAAGCTCAAGCTGCTCGAGCTGCAGGGCAGCCAGGAGATGGAGGCGACCCGCACGCAAATCTCGGCGATCATGGCGGAGGCGCAGTCGGCCGATCCCTGGACCAGCCGCGCGCGACCGAGCTTTCTCTACGTGATGTACGCGCTGCTGCTATGGGCGATCCCGATGGGGCTGATCGCCGCGGTCCAGCCGCAAATGGCGAAGGATATCGCGAGCGGCATGAACGCCTATCTCAACGGGATCCCGGAGCCGCTCTATGCGCTCTTCGGTACGGGCTATCTCGGCTACACCGTCGCGCGGCAATGGGGAAAGGCGAAGGGGATCGACAAGTGAATGCGGTAGCGCGTGCCAGCGGCGATGCGGCGATGCGGCGATCCGGCGATCCGGCGGTGCAGTCAGCGGGCCTTCGGCAAGCCCGGCGCCGGTCCGACCGCATCTTCCGTCGATCGGAACATCGCGGCTAGTGTAAACTTGGTGTCAACTTAGGGATCGTCGCGCGCAGCAAATCGTCGGCCGGCGCGCTGTCTGTCGGCGAGGGTCGGACGTTCCTCAAGCTGACGAGCCTCCAGGAGTCACATCGAGAGAGCGCCGCGCAAAGAAAACCGCGGCGACCTCTCGGTCGCCGCGGCAATCTTTTCGTCACGAGCCCGAAGGCTCGATCGGATATGGCTTACGCGAAGCGAACGCGCGGCGTCTGGCGACGCGTGCGGAGCATGCCGCCCATCGCGCCGAAGCCGAGGAGCATCAGGCCCCACGTCGCCGGCTCCGGAACCGCCGTCAGATTGGCCGTGCCGTTGAAGTTCGACCCGTTGCCACCAGTGAAGGCCAGCGTGTAACGGACCGTTTCCGACCATGGGCCGGTCACGTTGAACAGATTGGCGAACTGCGCAGTGCCCGGGCCGTTGAAGGTCGGGCCGGTCGCCAGCAGCGTCTGGCCAGCCGACACGCCGTTCGAGAAGTCGGCGTTGGTCGCGCTGTAGTACGAACGCATCTGCGCGGTGGTGCCGGCAATGGTATTCGACGTAAACGTGCTGAGCAGGCCGCTGCCGCTCATCGAGGTCAGACCGGTCTGCGTGATGTACAGATCGATCGTGGCGTTGGAGCCACCCTGGTTTTGGATGTTGACCGACTGGGTCAGCAGTTGCGGCATCGACAGCAGCGGCGAACCCGTCGCGCTGACGTTGTAGAAATAGCCGCCGGCGCTGGTGTTGTAGTTCGCGGTGCCCGCAACGGCCGTGTCGCAGGCAACTTGGTTGATGGCGCCGCCGTTGACGGACACGCCGATGCAGATGCTCGCGCTGGCGGCAGGCGCCAGGGCGATCGCGGCGACCGTCGCCGCCAAACTCAGAACAATACGCTTCATTGGTAGTCCCCTCTTCAAATCAGTTCAGTTGCGACGGGCCGCCCTCTACACGGGGCGAATCGCGTTTGATCCCATTAACACCCTATTAATCTTTCGCGCCGCGTCAATTGAACCGAAGTCCCACCGTGGGACAGCAAGCCGAGGATTTCCGCGGATTCCAAGTGATTCTAGAGGCTTGGAAAAATGCCGGTCTCGAAATTTATTTAGGTGATTTCGGTCGAGCGCTATGATGTTGTTAATACACGTTAAGATGATTGGATAATTGCGACATATGCTGCGGCGCAACAACGTCGCCGCAATTACTGCCCGCCGTTACTTCGCCAGTGATTGAACCTGCCCCAGGTTGATCGCGCCGACCGCGCTCTTGAGCACGTCGATGCTCGGTGCCGATCCTTCCGCCTCGACCGCGAAGCGGCTGGCGACCATTACGCTGTAGCTGCCCGATTTGGACTGGTTGTCCCAGCGTTCGCTGACCATGTTGCCGCCCTGCATCTCGGTCTTTTCGTAGCCGGTCGCGGTCTGCTTCGACGACGACGCGTTGACCGCACCGCCCAGCGTGGCGATGTTGCCCATCACGCCCATGTCGGTGACCGACAGGTCGAAGCTCTGGTCGCCGGCCTGGAACTGTGCCTTCGCGTTGCTGCCGTTGATCCCGCCGGCGCCGGCGCCCTGGCTCTCGACGCTGGTCCGGTTCCAGCCGGAGATCGACGCGGGCAGCAGGTTCTGCAGCGCGGCCGGATCGACCGCCTTGGCGCCCTCGCCCCCTGCGAGGCCCGCCTGCATCTTCTCGCCTGCGGCCTTCATGTTCGCCGCGGCCGCCTCCAGCTTGCCGGTGTCGATCGTCGTCCCGCCGACGGATATCGTACCGCCGGGCGTCGTAAGCCCGGCGCCCGGCGTCATCGCGAACATCGTGCCCGCGATCACACCCGCGACCGCAAGCGCCACGAAGTTGACGACGATGCCGATCAGCACCGCGACGACGACGAACACGGGTCGCTGGTCGTCCGGTACCTTCATCATCACGGGCACGCCGACCCAGAACAGGTACGCGCTGTAAAGACCCAGGATCGCCAACGGCGTAGTCGCCCAGGTCAGCTGGAAGATTCCGCACAGCCACGCCGCGGTGGCGGAGAATGCGACGAGCTTGAGCGCGGCGATTGGGTTCTTGGTCCCCTTGAAATTCGGCGCCAGCGCGTCGAGCACCATGCTCCACAACCACACGCCAAGCATCGTCAATCCGAGCGCGAGTGCGGCTTGGACGACCGACCCGATCAGCGGCACGCGGAAGCTGACGCCGAAGACGGTCAGCGGGAACAGCAGGTTGCGGACGATCATCGCGATCGGCCCGATTGCGGCGAGCGGCAATACCCACGTCATCATGACGCTGTTGAGCGTCATCGGCTCGGCCTCGATCGCCGGCCATTCGGTCTTGGGCGACATCATGATGCGCTTGATGCGCTCGATCATGTTGCTGGCGGCCGGTGGCATGCTGGGCGGCGGCGGCGGAGGCGGCGGTGGTGGCATCGCGCCCGGATTATCGTTCGGAAATTCGCTGGCCATGACTGCTCCCCTTCGCTGGCGGGGCGCGAAACCACCCCTTTCGCCGACCCATCTGCTCGCGTTTGCCGCGGAAAGATTGGACAGGCGCGACATATCGCATCTGTTGCGCGGGCGAAACCTGTCCCTACATCACGCCCATGAGCGATATCACATGGCACGGCACCACGATCCTTTCGGTGCGCAGGAACGGCAAGGTGATCGTCATCGGCGACGGCCAGGTCTCGGCCGGGCAGACCGTGATGAAACCCAATGCGAAGAAGGTACGGCGGCTGGGCGACGGCAGCGTGATCGGCGGGTTCGCCGGCGCGACCGCGGACGCCTTTACATTGTTCGAACGGCTCGAAGCCAAGCTGGAGCGCGCCAACGGCCAATTGATGCGTGCCGCGGTCGAGCTCGCCAAGGACTGGCGGACCGACAAGTATCTCCGCAATTTGGAGGCGATGATGATCGTCGCCGACAAGGAGGTGACCTTGATCCTGACCGGCAACGGCGACGTGCTCGAGCCGGAGAATGGCGTCGCGGCGATCGGATCGGGCGGGAACTATGCGCTCGCCGCGGCCCGCGCGCTGGTCGAGTACGAACAGGATGCCGAGACGATCTGCCGCAAGGCGATGGCGATCGCGGCGGAGGTCTGCGTGTACACTAACGACCGGCTGACCGTGGAAAGCCTCGACTCTACCACCTAATCCGTCACCCCAGCGGAAGCTGGGATCTGGCAGTTACAACAGTGTGCGCTTGCGGCACGCGATCCCAGCTTTCGCTGGGATGACGAAAGTAGATAAATGAACGACTCCCTCACTCCCAAAGCCATCGTCGCCGCTCTCGACGCGCATATCATCGGCCAGACCGATGCGAAGAAAGCGGTCGCGGTCGCCTTGCGCAATCGCTGGCGGCGGCAACGGCTCGGCGCCGATCTGCGCGACGAGGTGACGCCGAAGAACATCCTGATGATCGGCCCGACCGGATGCGGCAAGACCGAGATTTCGCGCCGCCTCGCGAAGCTCGCCGATGCGCCGTTCGTCAAGGTCGAGGCGACCAAGTTCACCGAGGTCGGCTATGTCGGCCGCGACGTCGAACAGATCGCGCGCGACCTGGTCGAGGAAGCGATCCGGCTGGAGAAGGAACGCCGCCGCAGCGCAGTAAAGGACAAGGCCGAGGAAGCGGCGATGAACCGCCTGCTCGACGCGCTGACGGGCAAGGATAGCAGCACCGCGACGCGCGAGGCGTTCAAGCAGCGGTTCCGCGACGGCGTGCTCGACGCGACCGAGATCGAAATCGAGCTCGAAGCCGCGCCGCAAATGCCGTTCGACATCCCTGGTGCCGGGCCGCAGATGATCAATCTCGGCGAGATGATGAAGGGCTTCGGCGGGCCACAGCTCAAGCGCCGCAAGCTGACCGTGCCGATGGCGTGGGATAAGCTGGTCGAGGAAGAGGCCGACAAGCGGCTCGACCAGGACGAAGTGTCGCGCCAGGCGCTCGCCGATGCCGAGGCGAACGGGATCGTCTTTCTCGACGAGATCGACAAGATTGCGGTCTCGGATGTGCGCGGTGGATCGGTCAGCCGCGAGGGCGTCCAGCGCGACCTGCTCCCGCTGATCGAGGGCACGACAGTCGCGACCAAATACGGACCGATGAAGACCGACCATATCCTGTTCATCGCGTCGGGCGCGTTCCATGTCGCCAAGCCATCCGACCTGCTGCCCGAACTCCAAGGGCGTCTCCCGATCCGCGTCGAGTTGAAGGGTCTGACCGAGGACGATTTCGTCGCGATCCTGTCCGACACCAAGGCGTCGCTGCCCGAACAATATAAGGCGCTGATCGGCACCGAGGGCGTGACGATTGACTTCACCGACGACGGCATCCGCGCGGTCGCGAAGATCGCTGCCGAGGTGAACGGCGCGGTCGAGAATATCGGCGCGCGGCGGTTGCAGACGGTGATGGAAAAGCTGCTGGAGGAAGTCAGCTTCGATGCGGAAGATCGCAGCGGTTCGTCGCTGACGATCGACGCGGCCTATGTCGAGACGCAACTCGCCAGCATCGCGCGGAATACGGACCTGAGCCGGTTCGTTTTATAATCCGTCACCCCGGCGTAGGCCGGGGTCTCTGGCGGTCCTTGATCTGGCCAGCGGCCCCCGGCCTCCGCCGGGGCGACGTCTACTTCCCCGGCAGATCGTACGGCGTGAACTTGCCCAGGCGGCAATAGGGTCCGGGGATGATGGTGTCCCGATCGCGCGCCTGGAAGCGGTCGTTGCTGCACAATCGGCTGCCCCAGATTTCCACGACGAGCAGCGTTTGCGGACGCAGCCCAGGACACGCCGCGGGCAGGTCGTTGCGCCAGATCCGCTTGAGCGACTGGCGATAGAGGATCGTACGGTTGTCGACGATGTCGGGTCCGCCGAGCTGCGACTGGTCGACGCAATCGACCGCGGCGCCGGCGATCCGGCCCGCTAGGGGGTCCTTGCTGGTCGCGGCGGGCGCGGCCGCACCGGCGACGCCCGCCAACAATACGGGAATCAACGTGTAGCGCACCTTACTTGCGATACGTCGTGAACGATCCCAGCGAGCAGCTGCCGGTCGGGACGTCCGATCCCGGCGTGAACGTGCGACCGATATCGCCGCGGCACACACGGCCGAAGTTCGACTTGGTCACCAGATAGTCGCCGCGCGAAATGCCTTCGCATCCGGCCGTGGTATCGTTGACATAGACCAGGTTCTGATTGACCCGATACACCAGCGTCGAGCCGTACGCCTTCAGCGACGTGCTCTGGAAGCTGTCCAGGCAATCGCCGGTCTTGGTCGCGCGCAGCCCGGCGAGTTGTTGGCCCAGTGCGGCGCGATCGGCCTCGGCGGCGGCCTGGGCCCGCGCGGTTTCGGCGGGGGTCATCGCGCAGCCGGTCAGCGCCAGCGCGGCGAAAGCGAGTGTGGGAACAAGGATACGCATCGGCGACTCCATCGCATCAACCCCCGTTAGTGGCAGTCTAACGCACCAGCGTTCAAAAAGCATCCTTTGCAGCGCGGCGTGCGGCGAATTGTTCGGCGGAGGATGCGCGCATGAAGGGGTTCGTCGCGCGCTCCTCGCCGATCGTCGTGGGGACGGTCGGTTCCCCCCGGTCGCGCATCCGTTCGACCGTGGCCAATCGCTCAGCGATGTCCGCATTCCCCGGCTCAGCAACGTGCGCGTATATGGCGTTGGAGAGCGTGTATTCGTGCGCGCAATAGACCTGCGTCTCGGGCGGCAATTTCGCGAGGCGTTGCAGATTGGCGTGCATCTGCTCGGCCGTCCCCTCGAACAGCCGCCCGCAGCCCATCGCGAACAATGTGTCGCCGGGGAACAAAGCGGCGTCGTCGGCGAAGTGATACGTGATGTGGCCCGCCGTATGTGCGGGCGTTTCCAATACCGTCGCGACATGCTTGCCCAGCGTCACGGTATCGCCCTCCGCGACCAGCCGATCGGCGGTCGGGATCTTCGCGGCTTCGGCGGCGGGGGCGATGACCGGGGCGCCGGTCGCGTCCTTGATCGCTTGATTGCCGCCCGTGTGGTCGGGATGCCAGTGGGTGTTCCAGATCGCCGAGATCGTCCAGCCACGCTTCTCCGCTTCGGCCAGCACCGGCGCGGCATCGCCGGGATCGACCACCATCGTCTCGTCGCTGTCGGGGTCGTGGACCAGCCAGATGTAATTGTCGCTGAACGCGGGAATGCGGACGATGTCGAGCGGCATCAAGCGGTCTCCAGACGGGCAAGGGTTTCGGCGGCGAGGCGGCAGGTCAGCGTCTCGGCGGGTTCGGGCTGCACGCGGGCGGCGCCGGTGCCGGCCCAGAGCGGCGAATAGTCGCCGCGCCCGTCGGCTTCGGCCTTGGCGCGCAGCGGCGCAAGCGCGGCGCTGGCGTATGGGAAGGGCGGCGCGGTGGGATTGATCGGCCCGATCGCGTCGATCAACCGGTTGCGCAGGCCGCGCGCGACGCCGCCCGAAAACAGGTTGGTGAAGACCGTCTCGGTCGCGGTACCGAGCAACGCGCGGTGCGGCGCGCTCGCGTTGCTCTCGGGGCTGGCGAGATAGGCGGTACCAAGCTGCACCGCGCTCGCGCCGGCGGACAATGCTGCCGCCATGTCCGCCGCATCGACGATGCCGCCGGCGGCGATCGTCGGAACATCGACCGCGACCTGCAACAGGTCGGCGAGCGGCGTCGGCTGATGCCGGCCAAGAAACCAACCGGCGTGTCCGCCGGCCTCGGCGCCCTGCAGGACGATCGCATCCACCTCGGCCTCCGCCAGCCAGCGGACTTCGGCGGGCGTCGTCGCATTGCCGACGATCGCCGCACCGGTCGCCAGCACGCGCTCGATCAGGTCGGGGGAGGGCAGTCCGAAATGGAAGCTGACGATCTCTGGCCGCACCGCTTCGACAGCTTCGGCCATCGCCGCGTCGAACGGGCGGCGGAGCGGCGGCGGTGAGCCCGGTTCGACGCCTTCCAGCGCGTAGAACGGCTTCAGCACCTCGCGCCACGCGGTGTCGTCGGGCGCGGGACCAAGCCGATGGCAGAAGAAATTGAGGTTGAGCGGCCCGTCCGCGTCGGCGCGCACCTCGGCCGCCTGCACGATGACCTGGATCGGCGTCAGCATCGCGCAGGGCAGCGACCCGACCGCGCCGCCGCGCATCGCCGCGACCGCCAGCTCCACGCCGCTCGCACCCGCCATCGGCGCCTGGACGATCGGCACGGCCGCGCCGGTCAGGTCCAGAAACCGCCGATCGGGCCAGCCGGTCACGCGCCTACCATTCGCCCGTGTTCGGCATCGACGCCCAGGGTTCGGCCGGTTCGAGCACGCCGTCCTGCAGGATCTCGATCGAGATGTTGTCGGGGGTGCGGACGAACGCCATGTGGCCGTCGCGCGGCGGGCGGTTGATCGTGACTCCGGCATCCATCAGTCGCTGGCACGTGTCGTAGATATTCTCGACGCGGTACGCGAGGTGCCCGAAATTGCGCCCGCCGGTATAGGTCTCGGCGCTGCCGTCCTCGGCCGGCCAGTTATAGGTCAGCTCGACTTCCGCCCGGCGCTTGTCGCCCAGTTCGGCATTGTCGTCGGGCGTCGCGAGAAAGATCAGCGTGAAGCGGCCCTTCTCGTTGTCGAAGCGGCGGATTTCCTTGAGGCCCAGCAGCTCGAAGAATTTGACCGTCGCGTCGGGGTCGCTGACGCGGATCATCGTGTGGAGATAGTTCATGTGGGCGCTCCCAGGGGTTGGTGGGGAGATAGGGGTCCTTATCACGCCATGCCACCCTGCCGTGCTCCTGCGAAAGCAGGAGCCCAGGATAGTTTGCGCTAAGCGACCCTGGGCTCCTGCTTTCGCAGGAGCACGTGCTATTTTGACGATGGTGCCGGCGCTGGCGCAGGCGGCGCATCGAACTGTCCCAGCGCCGCCCGCGCATTCTGCCCGGCCGCACTGGTCGGCGCGATCTTCACCGCGGCTTCCCAGGCCTTCTTCGCCGCGTCCGCGTCGCCCGCCAGCGCGGCGATATTGCCCGCCTCCAGCTGCACCGACGCGTCGTCAGCCGACAGCCGCAACGCCTCCCCGATATCGTTCTGCGCGCGCGGCAAGTCCTTCATCCGCCGCGCCAGCGTCGCCGACAACAGCCATGCCAGTGGATCCTTCGGCGCGTTGTCCAGCGCCGCGTCGAGATCGGTCCGCGCCCCGGCCAACTGGCCCGCCGCGACCAGCGCCCGCGCGCGGTCGAGCAATGCCTCGCCCTTGTCCTGGCCGGTCAGCGTGCCGTCCGCGAGCGCATTGTTGAGCGCCGCGTAGGCCTTGACCGGCTCGCCCGTCGCCAGCCACGCATTGCCCGCCTGCGCCCAGTATCGCGTCGCCAGTGGATCCTTCGCGGTCGTGGCCTCCTGCGCCGCCGCCTCGAACGCGATCGCGGCGTCGCGCCAACGTTCCTCCATCGCATAGGCGAGGCCCAGACACTGCCGCGCCCGCGCCCCGCCACCCGCCAGCCGGAACCGCTCGGCTTCGTTGCGCGCCGCCTCCGGATTGCTCGTCGCGAGGTCGAGGCACGCCCGATACCGTACGTCGGTCGGGTTCATCGTGTCGGCGGCTTGCAGCGCGAGCGCGAGGAAGATCATCAAAGGCTTTCTATCGTCCGGATCAGCACCGCGATGTCGCCGTCGCGCGACAGGCGGTGGTCGCCGTCCTTGATCAGCGTCGCGTGAACGTCGGCTGACCGGAGGCGGTGGATCAGGTGCAGCGTGCGGTCGATCGGCACGTCGCGGTCGCCGAAGCCGTGGATCAACCGCACCGGGCAATCGATCGCGATTTCCGCCGCGGTCATCCGCGACGCTTCGCCGGATTGCCAGAAGCGGCTGGTGAAGACGGTCGGCTGGTCGGAATAAGGCGAGGGACGCTCGATGCGGCCTTCCTGCAAGAGCTTCATCTTCTCGTCCATCGAGAAGCCCCAATCGGTGAAGTCCGCGGCCGCGGCGATCCCGACCAGCGCCGCGACCTTTTCCGGATGGTCGCGCGCGATCATCAGCGCGATCCACCCGCCCATCGACGACCCGACGAGGATTGCGGGTTCGCCGAACAGGTCGAGGATTTGAAGCGCATCGTCGCGCCAGCCGGTCAGCGTCTGGTCCTCGAACGCGCCTTCGCTGCGGCCGCATCCGGCATAGTCGAACCGGCAGAAAGTGCGGCCGGCGGACTTCGCCCATGCTTCGAGTGCGAGTGCTTTGGCACCCTCCATGTCGGAGGCGTAGCCGGGGGAGGAACAGGACCGGTGGACCCTTGCCGGTGGTCAGGTGATAGGCGAGCGCGGGACGGGGGGCGGTGGTCATGATGCGCGCCCTACCAACTCCGTCACCCCCGCGAAAGCGGACCAATCCCTCCCCCGCCAGGGGGAGCGTGCTGGGTCGGATCGTCCCCCGGACGATCCGCGAACATGCGGGGCATGTTCGACCTCGCACGCGCCGAAGGCGACGGAGGGGGCGGACGCCCATCGATAGCGACGTGCCTCCTCCCCCTCCGTCAGCAAGCTGACACCTCCCCCTGGCGGGGGAGGATATGGTCGTCACCCCACGAACGCCATCACCGCCTTCGCGAACACCTCGGGCTGGTCGAGCATGATGAAGTGCGCGCTGTCGTCGATCCGCTGATAGGTAACGTGCGGCGCGGCGGCGTAGGCGCCCTTGTAGAACGGATCGGCCATCGCCGCGGGCAGCCCGGCCGAACTCGGATAGAGCAGGGTGATCGGCGTCTCGATCTTGGCGAGGTCGCCGCGCAGGTCGGTCGTCATGTCCTCGTACATCGCCTCCGCCGACACGCGCGGATCGGCCTTCATCACATAGTCGACGACCTTGGCCTGGCTCTCGGGTTTCAGCGCCAGCGCCTTGGCGGTCCCTTGCGCGTTCGCTGCATCGGGCTTGCCGTAGCTTGCCGCCATCTGGTCGCGCATCGCCTTGGCGCGCGGCTCGACCGCCGGGACCGTCGCGGTCGGACCGAACAGCATCCCGAACCACGGCAGCGAGTCGACGATCATCAGCTTGCCGACATCCGCCGGGTGCGCCTTCGCCAGCATCAGGCCGACAAGGCCGCCCATCGAATGCCCGATCACCGCCGCGCCGCTCAGTTTGTTCTTGGCGATATAGGCATCCACGTCCGTGACGATCCCGTCGAGCACGCCAGCTTTCAGGTTCGCGCCCGCATCGTCACCCGCGAACCCGTTGACCTGGATCAGCACCACGCGGTGCGTCTTCGCCAGATCGCTCGCGACGCCGTCCCACACCGAACGCGGGCTCGACAGGCCGGGGATCAGGATGACCGGCGATCCCTTGCCCATCGTCACGACGGAGATGTGGTCCATCCGGACTTCGGCCGAGGTCGCGGCCGGCGCCGCATGGGCATGGTCGGGGTTCAGCACCAGCAGCGGGGTCAGGCAGGCGGCGGCGATACGGAGGGGAATGTATTTCATGGCTCAGACTTCCTTGGAGGGAGAAACGAAAATCTCTTCGATCGCGAGGCCGAACGTCTCGGCGATCTTGAAGGCGAGGGGGAGCGAGGGGTCGTAGCGGCCGGTCTCGATCGCGTTGACGCTCTGGCGCGACACGTCGAGGGCGGTGGCGAGGTCGCCCTGGCTCCAGTTGCGCTCGGCGCGCAGGACCTTGAGGCGGTTGTTCATGCGCCGCGGCCCACGGTCGAGAGCCGATTGGCGCAGGTGCCGAGCCCCAGCCCGCCGAACCACAGGATCGACACCCAATAGGCTTCGACATGCTGGACCATCTCGAAGCTTTCGAGGAAGCCCCAGATCGTCGCGATGCTGAGCGCGAACCCGCTGGCCCACAGTGCCTGGCGCACCGTCATCATGCGGACGTACTCGTCGCTCTCTTCGACCAGGTACAGGCCGATCGCCACGAAGATGCCGACGATCGGCAATGCCGGCAGGACCGCCACGACCCAGGCGATCGGCCCCGCGACGAGGTGGTGTTTGAACCCGTAGACCGCCCCGATCAGGAAGGCGGAATAGAGCAGGCTGAGGACGATGACCCGCACATTGTAGCGACGTGTCGCGCGGGTCTTGGTGAGGAAGGACATGTAAAGGCTCCTTTCGAATCAGTGAAGGAAGCTTTACAGTCAAGCGAGCTTGTCAGTCAAGTGTGCTGGTCATTATGCACTTGACATACCAAGAGCCGTAGCCTACCAAAAGGCATGACCACGAAGCTTTCCGACCCGATTTACAACGATGAAGCTGCGGCTCGCGCCCATTTCGAGCGTATCCGTTGGCCGAACGGGCGCGTTTGCCCTCATTGCGGCGTTGTGGACAATTCGACGGAGTTGAAGGGTAAGACGACGCGCGCGGGCCTGTACAAGTGCAATGCGAAAGAATGCCGCAAGCCCTTCTCTGCAATCATGGGGACCGTTTACGAGAAGTCGCACGTGCCGCTGCACAAGTGGCTCCTCGCGACCTATCTGCTTTGCTCATCAAAGAAGGGCATCAGCTCGGTTCAACTCCAGCGGATGCTGGGCTTTGGCTCCTATCGCACCGCTTGGTTTGTGGCGCATCGCATCCGTGAAGCCATGAAGGCGTCCGGCAATGAGCCGGCGATGGGATCGGGCGGCACCATGGTCGAAGCTGACGAGACTTTTTACGGTCGCGTTCCCGGCAATAGCCGCATGGCAATCCACAACATGAATAAAATTGTTTCGCTGGTTGATCGCGCCACTGGCCGCGCCGCTTCAACGGTGGTGATCGGCTCGCTTAGCCACGCGTCGATTGGCCCGATCCTCGCCAAGCACATGGCGGATGAAGCTGTTTTGATGACCGACGAGGCCCACCACTATAAGACGATTGGTACCCGTTACGTTGCTCATCACACGGTCAATCATGCACGCGGTGAATACGTTCAGCGCGGCAATACGACCATTCATTCGAACACGATCGAGGGATTTTTCAGCGTGTTCAAGAAGGGGATGAAGGGCATCTACCAACACTGCGGATCGCAGCACTTGGCGCGGTACCTTTCGGAGTTCGACTTTCGCTATTCGAACCGGGAGGCCCTCGGCATCAACGACATCATGCGTACCGATCGCGCCGTTGCAGGGACCGTTGGCCGTCGCCTAACCTACAAAAAACCTCACCTCGCAGTCTAAGTACCCGCCTCTCGGCCGGAAGAGAAAGCGGCGTCGGATCAAGTGCCAATAGGACGACCTACTTTGCCTTTGCGGGGTCGCTTTTCACGGGGGGTAGGAGGCGTCGAAAGCATCCGTTTGACTACCTCGTCTCGCCGACGCGCAGCTTCCTCTTCGCTGACGGCTTCATCCGACATTAGCGATTCCAATCGATATACAGACATGGTATGGGCGTACGCCCGCGTGGACTAGACGCGGGCGCAGAGGCCGATTTGTGGCGCTAGATCTAACTACGGTTTTTTCATGTGCCACGCTCCCCTGACCATCAGGGCGGTCACCCTTACAAATGAGCCTACGGGACCGGGGGCGCCACACCCCCGGTTCACCCTTTCGGGCGAACTTTGAACCACCATCATCGCGCGCGCTCCGCTGGAATGATTGGGGTTACGTTGTCTGCAAGGGGAAGCGAGGGGCTTTGGTCCTCTTCCTGCTCGTCGTCATCAATGGGCGCGCGGTCGAACGGATAAAGTACGCCGCGAACGTCCTTTATTTCCTCTCTACCAATGGCGCGCCCCACCAGGTTGTAAAACCCGTTCATGTTCTTGCGCAACGCGTCGGCAAAGGCGGGATCGTGGTTGGCAATCACCTCCCTAAGTTCGGTCCGCGTGTACCCGCGATCGGCTGTCTTGAAGAAATCGCGGACCCAGCCGCTCATCGTTCCGGCGCTTCGAGCGTCCACGCGCTTTTCCAGCCGTGGGGCCGGGGCTGGGGCCTCAATCTCCTCGGGGGTGAGGCCTAGCGCGTTCGCCGCAACCAACAGCTTCTGGTCAATGGCCGCGATCTCGGTGAGCAGCAACTCACGCCGCTCACGCAGCAAGTCGAATTGGCGACTCACAAGGTCAAAGAACGGGGGAGGCTTCTGGGACATTGCGCCGCCGTACACCCCTCACACCCATTCACCAAGCGGATTCTACCCACACCCCACATAAAATTCCTTATTTGTTCCGAAGTTCGTGGTATGTTCTGGTATGTGAAGTGCATATTGACCAGTGTGCTTGTCATCAAAAAAATTGGGTCACGGAACTCTTGCCTGCGCCGTCCAACAGGAGCACCCCTTGTCTCCTCGATGCAGTAAAGGAGTTGAAAGATGCGCACTCTGTTTCTCGCTCTCGCTGTTGCTTCCTTGTCCGCCACGCCCGCGCTCGCCGCACCGTGCAAGGACGCCAAAGGCAAGTTCATGAAGTGTCCGGAAAAGAAGCCCGTGCGGTGCAAACTGAACGGCAAGTTCGCCAAGTGCGGCACGCCGGGCGCGAAGCCGGTCTGATCCAGTTTTTCCGGGTTCGCCAGCGTCTCGCCCCCCGCGAGTCGCTGGCGGACACTGCATCAACGCTGGTAATGTAGGATTTCGCCTGACATCGTCGTCGGGCTCTTTGATATCGTCATGTCATCCACCGCGTGCTTCTGCGACGGCAGCAACGGGGGGCACCGCGCTAGTGTAACCCTAGTGTAACCTTTGGAGCCTCACCAGTCCGCGATCGCCGCCAAAATATCACCCGCGACCTGGCTCAACGTATCATCCCGCGCGCCCATCACGATCGCGCGGTCGCCGCTTTGGGCGAGCGCGGCGATCGTCGTCGCGGCCTCCGCGCGGTCGGCGATATGGCGGGCGTCGCAGCCTGTCGCGACCAGGTCCGCGACGATGTCGGCGCTGGTCACCTCGCGCGTGACGGTACCGCCGTAATAGGCCGGGTCGGGCAGGATCAGCACGTCGCCGGGCTTGAGATTGTCCGCAAACGCCTCGACCAGTTCGCGGCGCATCACCTTGAGCGGACCATAACCGTGCGGCTGGAACAGCACGAGCAGCCGCCCGGGAAAGGCATGGAGCGTGGCAAGCGTGGCGGCGATCTTGTCGGGGTTGTGGCCGAAATCGTCGAGCACCGTCACGCCCCGCGTTTCGCCGACCAGCTCGAACCGGCGGCTCAGCCCGGTGAACCCGCCGATCGCCACCGCCGCTTCGTCGAGCGCGATCCCGGCGCAGTGCGCGGCGGCGATCGCGGCGAGCGCGTTGGAGATATTGTGGCGCCCCGGCACTTGCAGCTCGACCGGCAGCGGATCGTGTTCGCGGGTCACCAGCGTGAAGCTCGCGCCATACGGGCGCGCTTCGATGTCGCGGGCGCTGAACGCGGCGTCGATATCGATCCCGAAGCCGACGACCTTGCGCGCCGGCAACTTGCGGGCCAGCGCCGCGCCGTCGGGATTGTCCATGTTGACGACGGCCAGTTCGGCCTTGGCGATGAAGTCGCCGAACAACTGATTGAGCTCTTCCAGGCTCTTGTGATCGAGGCTGACATTGTTGAGCACCGCGACGCGCGGCGCGAACAGCGCGATCGACCCGTCGCTTTCGTCCACTTCGCTGACGAAGGCGTCGCCGCCGCCGACCAGCGCGCTGGCGAACGGCGCATTGGGCGTCGCGAAATTCTTCATCACTGCGCCGTTCATCACGGTCGGGTCGCGGTTGGTGGCGTGGAAGATCCAGCCGATCATGCCGGTCACGGTAGATTTGCCGCTGGTCCCGCCGACGGCGATCGGCATCGTGCTGTCGTTGAACAATTCGGCCAGCATCGCCGCGCGCGTGCGGCGCTCGCAGCCCAATCGCTCGGCGGCGATCATGTCGGGGACGGCGGCCTCGATCGCGGCGGAGGCGACGACGATCTGGTCGGGCGAGGTAACCCCGCTGCCGTCCTGCGGGAACAGATCGACGCCCAGGTCGCGAAGATAATCGAACTTGGCGGGCAGGCGTGCCTGGTCGAGGCTGCGATCCGACCCCGCGACCGTCCGCCCGCGCGCCGCCAGGATCATCGCCAACGGCATCATCCCCGACCCGCCGATGCCGACGAAGAAAGCGGGCTTGTCGGACGGGTCGATCGGGGTGTTGGCGTCGGGCATAGGATACGGCTATCCCCGCTTTCACGAACGACGGCAAGGACGGGGCGGCGACGCACATGAAAATCGCGGTAATGGCGCCCGCCAATCGGGTCGACGAACACGCGCTCGATGCCGTGCCTGCGCTTGCGGCCGAATACGGCGTGGAACTGGTGATCGACCCGCAAAGCTGGGCGTCGGGCGGCGGGCATACCTGGGCCGGGCCGGACGAACTGCGCGCCGACACGTTCCTGAAATATGCCAACGACCCCAGCTATCACGCGATCTGGTTCGCGCGCGGCGGCTATGGATCGAACCGGCTGTTCCCCCTGATCTTCCCGCACCTGGAAGAGGCCGCGAAGCGTAAGGCGTATATCGGCTATTCGGACATGGGGTTCCTGCTCGGTGCGCTCTATGCGCGCAAGATCGGCAAGCCGATCCACGGCCCGATGCCGGTCGACATCAACCGCAAGGTCGGCGGGCGCGAGTGCGCGGCGCGGACGCTGGCGTGGCTGACGAAGGGCGATAAATCCGCGCTCGAGCCCGGCATCATCGGGACGGGCAAGCCCGCGGCCGCATTCAATCTGTCGATCCTCGCCGCGATGGTCGGCACGAAATGGCTGCCCGATCTGGCCGACCACGATCTGCTGGTCGAGGAAGTCAGCGAGCATCTCTACCGCGTCGATCGGATGATGTTCACCGTGTCCAACGCCACTCAGCTGGCCGGGATCAACTCGCTGCGGGTCGGGACGATTACCTTGCCCGACGCCGACGGCCAGGCCGATTTCGGCCATTCGCCCGATCAGATCGCCTGGCATTGGTCGAAGCTGATGAAGAAGCCGTACGAAGGCCGCGCGCTGATCGGTCATGACGCGAACAACCGTGTCGTGCCGTTCGGGCAGGTAATCCCTAAGGATTGACCCATTTTGGGCGTGATTGCGGCCGGACTGTGCTGAAACGAACTTGTTGCTAACCAATTGGCCCTAGCACCCGTCTTTCCGGGAGGGCTGGCACGTGCCGCAGACGCTTGAAGCTTATCATGCCGAAATCGAAGCGATGATCGTCGAGGGCGAGGGAGTCGTCGCTGCTCGCGATCCCGCCACCGCCAAGCATCTCAAGCGCCGCGTCGCCGATTCGATGTTGCTGGTCGCATCGTACCAGTTGTTCGTCCACCGCCAGGTGTTCGCGCCGTTGCTGGGCCAGGCCGATCCGGCGCTCCGTGCGCGGGTCAACGAAGTGAAGGTCGAGTGCATCGCGTTGACCGAGGATCTGCGCTTCAACGTCAAGGACTTCCTGGCCGATGAAACCCCGCTCGACTGGGATCTGACCGCGGCCAAGATGGCGTGGTTCAATGGACGGCTGAAGAAGCATATCGCCGACGTCCGCCAATTGATGTCGCCGGACCTCAGCGACAAGCAGCACGCCGCACTGATCGCGCGCCGCACCGGCGCGGTGGGACCGGTCGCCGCCTGAACCTTGACAGGTCGCGGACAGACCGCGACGGGGACGCCATCCCCAGTTTCAAGGACGACGACATGGACGAAGTAGCAGACCTGCAGGCCCAATTGGTCGCCTTGCGCATGGCCGTCGAAGGCACGTGGATCTCGTTGCTTAACAACGATCCCGATCCCGTCGCGATGGTGGCCAAGCTGAAGGACGCCAACATCGAAGCGGTCAACCAGCTCGACGCCTCGACCCCCAATGCCCGGGGCCTGCGCGATGCCGTGGCCGCGCACACCGCGCACATCTGGGGGTCGATCGAATGGCAGATCCAGCACGCGCGCGAGCCGCAAACCGAGCAGTGACTGGCGTCGTTAACCGATCCGGCCTATATACCTGCCCATGAACGCTCGCGCGATCTTCACGACTACTACCACCCTCCCGGGTTTCCGGGGGGCTGTCGGCACGCGCGTCTAGCGCCGCCGATGACCTCGCCCGGGAACGGGTGAGGCCGGCGTCCGCTCTCCCGTTCCAGTCTTTTCCTCGGACGCCGCCGCGTGCATAGGCGCGCGCAAGGTAACAGGAACAAGACCATGCTCTCGATCACGCTCCCCGACGGCTCCGTGCGTGAAGTCGCGCCCGGCACCACGCCGGCGGACATCGCCGCCGCGATTGGCCCCGGCCTCGCCAAGGCGGCGATCGCCGCGCGGGTCGACGGCGAACTGCGCGATATCACGCGGCCGCTGGAGGCCAACGCTAACCTCGCGCTGGTGACGAGCCGCGACGAGAAAGACGCGCTCGAACTCGCGCGCCACGACTTCGCGCACGTACTCGCGGAGGCGGTGCAGAACCTGTTCCCCGGCACGCAGATCACCTTCGGCCCGGCGACCGACGACGGTTTCTACTACGACTTCGCGCCGAAGGACCGCCCGTTCACGGAAGAAGATCTGCCCGCGATCGAAGCCGAGATGCGCAAGGTCATCGGCAAGGACGAGCCGCTGATCCGCGAGGTCTGGTCGCGCCAGCAATTGCTCGATCGGTGGAAGGCGCAGGGCGAGACGTTCAAGGCCGAATGGGCCGCCGAACTGCCCGAAGGCGAAGAACTGACGGTCTACAAGGCCGGCAACGGCCCAGACGCGTGGCTCGATATGTGCCGCGGGCCGCACCTTGCCTCGACGGGCAAGCTCGACCCCAACGCGTTCAAACTGACGCGCGTGTCGGGCGCCTATTGGCGCGGCGATCAGAATAACGCGATGCTGAGCCGCATCTACGGCACCGGCTGGCTCAACAAGAAGCAGCTCGACGAGCACCTGTTCCGGCTGGAGGAGGCCGCCAAGCGCGACCACCGCAAGCTGGGGCAGGAGATGGACCTGTTCCACCTCCAGGCCGAAGCGCACGGATCGGTGTTCTGGCACCCTAAGGGCTATATGATCTGGCGCGAGCTGGAGGCGTATATGCGCCGCGCGATCGACGCCGCTGGCTATCGCGAGGTTAAGACGCCGCAGGTCATGGACGCGCGCCAGTGGGAGCAGTCCGGCCACTGGGGCAAGTATCGCGAGAACATGTTCGTCATCCCCGACGAAGTGCCCAACGTCGAGGACGACGGCCCGATCGTATCCAACGACGCACAGTGGATGGCGCTCAAGCCGATGAATTGCCCGGCGCACGTCCTGATCTTCCGCCAGGGGATCAAATCGTACCGCGACCTGCCGCTGCGCTTCTACGAGAATGGCTGCTGCCACCGCAACGAGCCGCACGGCGCGTTGCACGGTCTGATGCGTGTCCGTCAGTTCACGCAGGACGACGCGCACATCTTCTGCCGCGAGGACCAGATCGTCCAAGAGGTGCAGGATTTCTGCGCGCTGGCCGACCGGATCTACAAGGATTTCGGCTTCACCTATTCGATCAAGCTCGCGCTACGCCCTGACAATCGCTTCGGCACCGAGGAGATGTGGGACCAGGCCGAGGCGGAACTGCGCGACGCCGTGGTCCGCGCCGGCATGGCGACCGAGGAATATGGCTGGGAAGAACTGCCGGGCGAGGGGGCGTTCTACGCGCCCAAGCTCGAATGGCACCTGACCGATGCGATCGGACGGACATGGCAGGTTGGCACGATCCAGTCCGACCGCGTGCTGCCCGAACGGCTCGACGCGTCCTACGTCGGAGAGGACGGCGAGCGCCATCGCCCGGTGATGCTCCACCGCGCGATCTTCGGCAGCTACGAGCGGTTCATCGGCATCCTGATCGAGCATTTCGCGGGCAAGGTCCCGGCCTGGCTCGCGCCGGTGCAGGCGGTGGTCGCGACGATCGTGTCGGACGCCGACGATTATGCCGAACAGGTCGCCGCCGATTTGCGCAGGGCCGGGCTGCGGGTCGAAACCGACCTGCGCAACGAGAAGATCAACTATAAGGTGCGCGAACACAGCCTCGCGAAGGTTCCGAACCTGCTCGTCGTCGGCAAGCGCGAGGCCGACGAAGGCACCGTCGCGCTGCGCCAATTGGGCAGCGACCGGCAGCAGATGCTGAGCCTCGCCGAGGCCATCGAGAAGCTGACCGGCGAGGCCAAGGCGCCCGATCTCGCCTGATATCGCGGGGGAGGCTTTCGCCTTCCCCGCAAAACCACTATATCGACCCTCCAACAATCACAGGAGCTACGTCTATCCCACCGCCCAATATGCGCCGGCCTTTGCAGGCGCCGCCGATGAACGGCCCCCGATTCAACGAATTCATCCAGTCGCCCAAGGTCCGCGTGATCGACCATGAAGGCGAGAATCTCGGCGTGATGTACACGCGCGAGGCGATGGAGCAGGCCAACGAACTGGGTCTCGACCTGGTCGAAGTGTCGCCCAACGCCGATCCGCCGGTCGCCAAGTTCCTGGACGTCGGCAAGTTCAAGTACGAGGCCCAGAAAAAGGCCAACCTCGCCCGCAAGAGCCAGAAGACGCAGGAGATCAAGGAGATCAAGATGCGTCCGAACATCGACGATCATGATTATGAGACGAAGATGAAGGCGGTGCACAAGTTCATCGGTGAAGGCGACAAGGTGAAGATCACCCTCCGCTTCCGCGGTCGCGAGTTGTCGCACGGTCAGCTCGGCATGGCGTTGCTCAAGCGCGTCCAGGACGACACGGTCGAGGACGCCAAGATCGAGAGCTATCCGCGCATGGAAGGCCGACAGATGCTGATGGTGCTGTCGCCCAAGTAAAATAGCGGCGCTATTTTACGTCGCGTGGGCGACTCGGCCGGCAGCGCAAGGCGCTGGCCGACGGCGCGGATTTACTCCGCGCCGTTTTCGTTTGACGCTTTGATCAGGCTGGCCACATCCCGCCAGCCGTAAGCCACTTCCGCATCCCCGCCATCGACCCGCTCGGCCACAGCGACCCCACCCAGCCGCTCGTAAAACGCCCGCGCCGGCTTGTTGTCGGTAAGCACCCACAGCGCCATGCTGCGATAGCCCTCGGCGATCAGTCGGCGCGCCATCGCCTGCATCAGCAAGCGCCCGGCGCCGCGACGCTGGCCCGCTCTCAGTACGTAGAGCGCGGCAACCTCGCCCGCATAGCCTGCGGCCGCGAGCGCCGGCGAGCGCTGCATGGTGCACGACGCGAACCCGACGATCGCCCCGTCCGCTTCCGCGACGGCGATCCCGCGGGCGGTGCCGCTGGCGAGTTGATGCCGCCACATCGCGGCGCGCTCGGCGACGTTGAGCGCCGCGAGCCGGTCGGGTGGCATCAAGTCGGCATAGGCTTCGCGCCACGCGGCGACATGGATTTCACCGATCCGCTCGGCATCAGCCAGCCGCGCAGGGCGGACACTTATGCCGCTGGCGGTTGCCATAATTCGATCGCGTTGCCCTCAGGGTCATGAATCCGCGCGAACTGTCCGGTCGTCGGGTCGTTCCATTCGGGTTTCGTGATCACCTCGATCCCGTTCGCGTCGAGCTTCGCGATCAGGCTATCGAGATCGCTCACGCGGAAGTTGAGCATGAACTGCTTGTCCGCTGCGAAATAATCGGTGTCGGCCTTGAACGGCGCGAACACCATCGATCCGCCCTGAACGGTCCAACTCCATTGGTCGACCGGACCGGTATCGTCCGCCGCACATCCCGCGCCCACGTTCAGATTGTCGCGATACCAGGCGTTGAGCGCGTCCGGATCGTTCGCGCGGAAGAAGAAGCCACCCATTCCCAGTACCGGCATCGTCGATCTCCTGTTCAAGCCGCTTCGCGGAACGCTTCGCCCGACGCCGCTTCGACCAGCCGCCGTTCGAGCGCCTTCACGCGGCTCGCGGTGTCGATCTTGTCGCCCGTGAGATCGGTCACGTAGAACGTATCGACCGCGCGCTCGCCATAGGTCGCGACATGCGCCGAATGGATCGTCACCTTCGACTGGAACAGTGCGTGCGCAAGCTGGTGGAGCAACGCCGGGCGGTCGCGCGCATTGACCTCGACCACGGTGAAGCGGTTCGACGCATGGTTGTCGATGAACGCCGCGGGACTGATGTCGAACGCCTCGGCGCGGGGGCGAGGCGGGGGTTTGGCCTTGAGCCGGTCGGTCAGCTTGTTGCGATTGGCCAGCGCATCCTCGATCGCGCGCCTCAGCCGTGCCAGCTGCCCGGAGTCGTCGAACGGCCGGCCGAGCGGATCCTGCACGAGGAAATTGTCGAGTGCCATGCCGTCGCGCGTGGTGTGGATGCGCGCGTCGATGATGTTGCCGCCCGCGACGCTGATCGCGCCGGCGATACGATAGAACAGGCCGGGATGGTCGGCGGCGTAGATCGTCACCAACGTCGCGCCGCGGTCGCGCTCCACCGACGTCGCGATCGACAAAGGCGCGGTGCCGGCCCCGGCGATCAGCCGCAGGTTCGCCGCGAGCACATCCTCGGGCTCGGCAACCCAATAGGATTCGGGCAGCTTCTTGACCGTCTTGGCGAACGCCTTCGCATCCCAGCCGAGCGCGGCCGCGACCGATTCCTGCTTGGCGGTGACGCGCTCGCTCCGACCCTTCTGTTTGTGACCGAGCCGCAGTACCTCCTCGGCGGCTTCGAACAGGTCAGTCAGCAACTGCCGCTTCCACCCGTTCCACACCCCCGGGCCGACCGCGCGGATATCGACCACGGTCAGCGTCAGCAGCAGGCGTAAACGTTCCGGCGACTGCACGATCTCGGCGAAATCGAGGATCGTCTTGAAATCCGACAAGTCGCGCTTGAACGCGGTCGCTGACATCAGCAGGTGCGCGCGTACCAGCCACGCCACCGTCTCGGTTTCGGCCGGCGTCAGGCCCAAGCGCGGGCACAGCCGCATCGCGACTTCCGCCCCCAGCACCGAATGGTCGCCGCCGCGCCCCTTGGCGATGTCGTGGAGCAGCACCGCGACGTACAGCACACGCCGCGAGGCGATCTGCTTCATGATCGCGTGGCTGAGCGGATGGTCCTCCTGCAGCTCGCCCTTCTCGATCCGGCTGAGCAGCCCGATCGCGTGGATCGTGTGCTCATCGACCGTGAAATGATGGTACATGTCGAACTGCATCTGCGCGACGACGCGGCCGAAGTCGGGCACGAAGCGGCCGAACACGCCCGCCTCGTTCATCCAGCGCAGCGCGAGTTCGGGATTGTGCCGGCTCGTCAGCAGATCGAGGAACAGCGCGTTGGCTTCCGGATTGCGCCGGATGTCGTCGACCAGCTTGGCGTCGCGCGCAGCGGCGCGCATCGCGAGCGGATGGATTTCCATCTCGTGTCGATCGGCGAGCACGAACATCTCGATCAGCCGCGTCGGCTTCTCGATCAGGAAATTGTCGTTGGGCAGCGCCAGCCGCCCGCGATCGAGCACGAAGCCGTGGAGTTTCGACGGCCGCCGCCTGAGCGTCGGCAATCCGAACCGCCGCCCGCGCGCCGCGAACTTCTCGTCGAGATGCGCCAGGAACACACCGGTCAGATTGCCGACCGCTTTCGCCTGCAGGAAATAATACTGCATGAAGCGCTCGACCTTGGACTTGCCTGGCCGGTCGGCGAACCGCATCCGTTCGGCGATGTCGCGCTGCATGTCGAAGGTTAGACGGTCTTCGGCGCGGCCCGCGATTGCGTGGAGGTGGCAGCGGACCGCCCACAGGAAATTGTCGGCGCGGTGGAATTGGGCGTACTCGGCGCGGCTGAACAGCCCGGTCTCGACCAGCTGCGACGCGGTCTGGACGTTGTAGACGTACTTGCCGATCCAGAAGAGTGCGTGGAGGTCGCGCAAACCGCCTTTACCCTCCTTGACGTTGGGTTCGACGACGTAGCGCGTGTCGCCCATTCGTTTGTGCCGCGCGTCGCGTTCGGCGAGCTTTTCCGCGATGAAGGTGCGTTCGGTCGCGCTCTGGACCTCCGCCTTGAAGCGCCGCGACGCCTCGTCGTACAAATCCTGCTCGCCCCAGACGTAGCGCCCTTCGAGCAAGGCGGTACGGATCGTCACGTCGCTCTTCGATTGGCGCACCATTTCGTCGATGCTGCGGACCGATTGTCCGACCTTCAAACCAAGATCCCAGAGCGAATAGAGCATCGTCTCTACGACCTGCTCGTGCCACGGCGTTTCCTTCCACGGCGTCAGGAAGGCGATGTCGACGTCCGAATAGGGCGCCATTTCGCCCCGCCCGTAGCCGCCGACCGCGACCAGCGTCAGCTTCTCGGCGGCCGTCGGATTGCTCAGCGGATAGAGCCTTTGCGTCGTGAAATCGTAGAGCAGGCGCAGGATCTGGTCGATCAGGAACGCTTGGCTCGCCGCGATCTCCAGCCCGCGCGAGGGGTGCGCGATCAGCCGCGCCTCGATCTCGGCGCGGCCGGCGATCAACGCCGCCTTCAGCGCCTTGGTCGCCGCCTGACGCAGCTTGGTGCGGTCGCTGCCCTCGATCGCGTCGAGCGCTTCCGCCAGCGTGCGCCGGTCGATGATCGCGCGGCGATGCGGCAGGCTGGCGAAGCGCGAGGACATGGAACGTCAGATAGGGGCGAAATCCCGCCCCGTCACGCGTCTAGCGGCGCTTGAACCGGACCGCGTGCACGCGCCGCGCGGGCTGGCCGCTCCAGCCCAGGTCGAAGCGTTCGCGCGCGTCGAATCGCGCCGTCACTTCGTCGCGCAGGCAATCGGTGATCC
Organism: Sphingomonas panacisoli; assembly: GCF_007859635.1. Taxonomy (NCBI): domain Bacteria; kingdom Pseudomonadati; phylum Pseudomonadota; class Alphaproteobacteria; order Sphingomonadales; family Sphingomonadaceae; genus Sphingomonas; species Sphingomonas panacisoli. Next base: position 643,364 of record NZ_CP042306.1, read on the forward strand.
ATTCGTTGGAGATGCCAACCATCCGCGCATAGTTGCGCGCGAAGCCGATCGCGTAGACCGACGCGGCGAACCCGTCGAACCGGCCTTCCTCGATCGCGGTGAGGTGGCGGACCGCGATCCGCGTTTCGCCCGCCACGTCCTGCAGGGTCATACCCATCCGTTCGCGCGCGGTGCGCAGCGTCGGCCCGGCGACCGCCATCGACGGCGTCGGCATCGCCAGCATTCCCGGTCCCGATGCCGGGAACAGCCCTGCCTGGATTTCCATGAGTCGCATCTCCCCCAACCGCGGAGGATCGCACCATTGCCGCAGCGGCGCAATGATCGGGGCGTCAACCGCTGCAGGCGAGAGTCTTGAGACGGTACAATATGTCGAGCGCGTCGCGCGGCGTCAGGGCATCGACGTCGAGCGCCTCGACCTCGGCGCGGATCGCGTCGCATTCGTCCTCCTCGGCCTCAACAGCGGCGGCGAAGAGGGGGAGGTCGTCGAGCCCTGCCGCCAATCCGCCCGTCTTGGCGCGGCCCGCCTCGAGCTTGGCGAGGACGGCCTTGGCGCGCGCGATGGTCGCGGGGGGCAGGCCGGCGAGGCGGGCTACCGCCAGGCCGTAGGAGCGATCGGCGGGACCATCGGCGACTTCGTGGAGCAGGACGAGATCGCCCTTCCATTCCCGCGCGCGGACGTGGTGGAGCGTCAAGGCGTCGCAGCGTTCGGCGAGCCGCGTCAGCTCGTGGTAATGCGTCGCGAACAGGCAGCGGCAGCGATTGTCCTCATGGATCGCCTCGACCACGGCCCAGGCGATGGCGAGCCCGTCATAGGTCGAGGTGCCGCGCCCGACTTCGTCGAGAATGACGAACGATTGCGGCGTCGCCTGCGCCAGGATCGCGGCGGTCTCGACCATCTCGACCATGAAGGTGGAGCGCCCGCGCGCGAGATTGTCCGATGCGCCGACGCGGCTGAACAGCCGATCGACGAGGCCGAGCGTCGCGCTGGTCGCTGGCACGTAGCTGCCGGCCTGGGCGAGGACGGCGATCAGCGCGTTCTGGCGCAGGAAGGTCGATTTGCCGCCCATGTTGGGGCCCGTCACGAGCCACAGCCGGTTGCTCTCCGACAACCCGCAATCGTTGGCGACGAAGCGCTCGCCGGTGCGGCGGACGGCGTCCTCTACCACCGGGTGACGCCCACCGATGATGTCGAAACAGGCATGGTCGGCGAGGTGCGGCCGCGCCCAGCCGCCCTCGGCGGCGCGTTCGGCGAGGCCCGCCGACACGTCGAGCCTTGCCAATGCGTCGGCGGTCGCGGCGATCGCCTCGCGGCTGTCGAGCGCGGCGGCGGTCAAGTCTTCGAGATGTGCTGCTTCGGCGGCGAGGGCATGGCTGCCCGCCTGCGTCACCTTCATCGCGAGTTCGTGCAGTTCGGGTGCGTTGAAGCGCACCACGCCGGCCAGCGTCTGGCGATGCGTGAACCCGCTGTCCGCCGCCATCAGCGGGTCGGCCGCCTTGGCCGGTACCTCGACGTGATAGCCGAGCACGCCGTTGTGGCGGATCTTCAGCGCCGTCGCCCCGGTCCGCGCGCGATATTCGGCCTCCAGCGCGGCGATGGCGCGCCGCCCGCCCGCGCCGACGTCGCGCAGATCGTCGAGTGCCGAGTCATACCCTTCCGCGATATAGCCGCCGTCCGCGGCATCGATCGGTGGCATCGGCACCAGCGCACGCTTGTACAGGTCTATCAGGGCGCCATGCCCTTGAAGACGCGGGACCAGTTGATCGAGCAAGGGTCTTTTAACGTCCGTTCGTCCCCGGACTTGATCCGGGGTTGTCGAAGAACGTGTTTCACGCACCTCGCCAAGATCACGTCCTTCGACAGGCTCAGGACGAACGGGGGAAATGAAGGGGAACAGTCGTTCCGCCAGCAGCCACGCGCCGTCGAGCCCGTCGCGCAACTGGCCGAGATCGCGCGGGCTGCCCCGTCCTGCCGCGATCCGCCCGAGCGCGCGGCCGATGTCGGGCAGACTGCGGAGCGTGCCGCGCAGGCTTTCGCGCAACCCGCCATCGTCGTGCAGGCGCTGGACAAGGTCCAATCGCGCGTCGATCGTCGCCTTGTCCATCAGCGGCGCGCCGATGTCGCCCGCCAGCAATCGCGCGCCCGCGCCCGTCACCGTGCGATCGACCGAATCGAGTAGGCTGCCTTTGCGCTGGCCGGTCTGGGTCTGGGTCAGCTCCAGGCTTTCGCGCGTCGCGGCGTCGATCGCCATCGTCTGCGCGGCACTGGCGACGCGCGGCGGGCGCAGGAAGGGCAGGGCGCCCTTGGCGGTATGTTCGAGATACGCGACCAGCCCGCCCGCCGCCGCGAGTCCCGCACGGCTCAACTGGCCGAACCCGTCGAGCGTCGCGACGCCATAGACGCGCTTCAGCCGCGCCTCAGCTGCCGTGGAATCGAATTCGCTCTTGGGGCGGATCGAGGTGGCGTATTCTTCTACGGTGCCACCCTCGGCAGCGATCACTTCTGCAGCGCCGAGCCGGGCCAGTTCCGCGGGCAATCCGCCGGCGTCGGTTTCGACCAATTCGAACCGCCCGGTCGACACATCCGCCGCCGCCACCGCTATCCCGCCCGCCGTCTCGCCGATCGCGACGCACCAGTTCGCCGCGCGCGCGTCGAGCAAGGCTTCCTCGGTCAGCGTCCCCGCCGTCACCACGCGCACGATCGCACGCGCGACCAGCGCCTTCGACCCGCCGCGCTTCTTCGCCTCCGCCGGGCTCTCAGTCTGGTCCGCAATGGCGACCCGATGCCCGGCCTTGATCAGCCGCTGGAGATAGCCGACCGCGGCATGCGCGGGGACGCCGCACATCGGGATTTTCTCGCCCTCATGCTCGCCGCGTGCGGTCAGCGCGATGTCGAGCACCGCGCTCGCGATCTTCGCATCGTCGAAGAACAATTCGAAGAAATCGCCCATGCGATAGAACAACAGGCAATCGCCAGCCTCGGCCTTTAGCGCCAAGTACTGCGCCATCATCGGGGTGGGGGCGGCGTCGGCCATCGCCTGTCGGTTAGCCCAGCCCAGACGAGCCGCAAACCCGTCCAGCGGCTTTGCTGTGGGTAAAATGTGCGGATTTCCGCTCGGCGGCGTCGTCATCGCGGTGAAACGGCCGCGCGACAGGCGACGGCAAGCCGGTTCCCTTATCGGGGCGCGGCTTCTAAGGATGAGCCAACAGAGAGGTCCTCCCCCATGGCTGAAGAAAAGTCCGTCCAGTTTTCCGACCGCGAAGCGTTGCTGTTTCACTCGGAGGGCCGGCCCGGCAAGATCGAGATCGTCGCGTCGAAGCCGATGGCGACCCAGCGCGATCTGGCGCTCGCTTATTCGCCCGGGGTCGCGGTACCGGTGCAGGCGATCGCGGACGATCCGGCGACGGCGTACGACTATACGACCAAGGGCAACCTCGTCGCGGTGATCTCCAACGGCACCGCGATCCTCGGCATGGGCAATCTCGGTGCGCTGGCGTCGAAGCCGGTGATGGAAGGCAAGGCGGTACTCTTCAAGCGCTTCGCCGACGTCGATTCGATCGACCTGGAGGTGAAGACCGAGGACGTCGATGCCTTCATCAACTGCGTCGAACTGCTCGAACCCAGCTTCGGCGGGATCAACCTGGAAGACATCAAGGCGCCCGAATGCTTCATCATCGAGCAGACGCTGCGCGAGCGGATGAACATTCCGGTCTTTCATGACGACCAGCACGGCACCGCGATCATCACCGCGGCGGGGCTGATCAACGCGTGTCTGCTGACAGGCCGGCGGCTGGACGAGGTCAAGGTCGCGGTCAACGGCGCGGGCGCCGCTGCGATCGCGTGCACCGCGCTGATCAAGGCGATGGGCGTGCGCAACGAGAACGTCATCCTCTGCGACCGGTCGGGCGTGATCTATCAGGGTCGCGAAAAGGTGAACCAGTGGCAGTCGGCGCACGCGGTCAAGACCGACAAGCGCACGCTGACAGAGGCGCTGGAGGGCGCGGACGTGTTCCTCGGCCTGTCGGCGGCGGGGGCGGTCACGCCGGAGATGGTCAAAAACATGGCCAAGGCGCCGATCATCTTCGCGATGGCCAATCCGGTCCCCGAAATCCTGCCCGAACTGGCGAAGGAAGCACGCCCCGACGCGATCATCGCGACCGGGCGCTCCGACTATCCGAACCAGGTCAACAACGTGCTCGGCTTCCCGTTCATCTTCCGCGGCGCGCTCGACGTGCGCGCGACCGAGATCAACGAGGAGATGAAGATCGCTGCCGCGCAAGCCATTGCCGAACTCGCGCGCGAGCAGGTGCCGGAGGAAGTCGCCGCCGCGTACGGCGTGCGTCACTCGTTCGGCCCCGACTACATCATCCCGGCCCCGTTCGACCCGCGGCTGATGGAAGTCGTCCCCGCCGCGGTCGCGAAGGCGGCGATGGATTCGGGTTTCGCGACCAAGCCGATCCTCGACATGGCGGCCTATCGCCAGCAACTCCGTGCGCGGCTCAACCCGACGACGTCAGTGCTGACGCTGGCCTACGAGGGCGCGCGGGCACAGCCCAAGCGCGTGCTGTTCGCCGAAGGCGAGGAGGAAGTCGTGCTCCGCGCCGCGGTCGCGTTCCGCGAGGGCGGGTACGGCACGCCGGTGCTGGTCGGTCGCGACGACGTCCACGATCGCTTGCGCGCGCTCGGGGTCAAGGACGTCGAGAGCTACGAGGTCCACAACAGCCGAACCTCGACGTTGGTGCCGCGCATGGTCGACTTCCTCTACAACCGGCTGCAGCGGCGCGGCTATCTGCGCCGCGATGTCGAGCGGATGATCAACCAGGACCGCAACACCTTTGGCGCGACGATGCTGCAGCTCGGCGAGGCCGACGCGATGATCACCGGCATCACGCGCACCTATGCCCAGACGATGCGCGAGGTCCGCCGCGTCATCAATATCGAGCCCGGCCGCACCGCGTTCGGCATCCACGTCATGGTCGGCCAGAGCCACACCGTGTTCATGGCCGATACGACGATCAACGAGCGGCCGACGGCGGAGGAACTTGCCGATATCGCCGAACAGACCGCCGCGGTCGCGCGGCGGATGGGTCACGAGCCGCGCGTCGCGTTTCTCAGCTATTCGACGTTCGGCAACCCCGAGGGGCGCTGGCTGGAGAATCTGCGCGCGGCGGTCGGGGTGCTCGATCAGCGCCAGGTGAGCTTCGAATATGAAGGCGAAATGGCCCCCGACGTCGCGCTCAACCCGAAGCAGCTGGCCAACTATCCGTTCTCGCGTCTGTCCGGCCCGGCCAACGTGCTGATCATGCCGGGGCTGCAATCGGCGAACATCTCGGCCAAGCTGCTGCGCGAACTCGGCGGCGACGCGGTGATCGGGCCGATGCTGGTGGGCATGGAAAAGCCCGTCCAGATCGCGCCGATGACCTCGACCGCGAGCGAATTGGTGACGCTGGCCGTGCTCGCGGCAGGCGGAATCGCGCGCTAGCGAAATCGCGTCAGGCAGCATACATCTGCGTCATGGCAGGTAGGTGTCATGGCTGACGGTTTCGGCGGACCCACGCCGCTCTATCTGTTGATCGGCGGCGCGGTCGTCGTGCTGCTGCTCGCCCAGCGCTTCCGCGTCGTCGGGCGAATCGTGTCGTTCGTGTTCATGCTCGGCGCGATCGGGCTGGCGCTGCTGCTGATCGGCGAGCGCGGGCGGTTCGACCCGACTTTCGCGCGGATCGCGTCGTTCCTGCGACTTGACCAGGGCCAGGAAGTCGTCGGCAGGGAAATGCGCATCCCGATGGCGAGCGACGGGCATTTCTGGGTGACCGTGCGGTTCGGCGACATCGAGCGTCGGATGCTGGTCGACAGCGGCGCGACCGTGACCGCTTTGTCGAGCGCGACGGTGGAGGCCGCAGGCATCAAGGCCGACCGCAGCCCGTTCCCCATGATAATCCAGACCGCCAACGGATCGATCCGCGCGACCACCGCGAGCGTGCCGGAACTCCGCATCGGCAACATCGTCGCGCGCGACTTGCCTGTCGTCACCTCGCCGGCGTTCGGCGACATGGATGTGGTGGGGATGAACTTCCTGTCGCGGCTGAAGAGCTGGCGGGTGGAGGGGCGGACGTTGATCCTGACCCCGAACCACCCCCAGGCCGGCACTGCCAGCTAACGTCGTCATCCCCGCGAAAGCGGGGACCCATCACCTGACCTGGCGCCAGATTGTGACGGACGTATCCGGGGAAAGCGCACGAGATGGGTTCCCGCTTTCGCGGGAATGACGGCTCGATTTTGGAAGCCTCAGGCTACGCGTCGATCGACGTCCCCAACGCAGCGTTGACCAGCCCGCCATCGACGACCAGCGTGTCGCCGACGACGTAATCCGACGCCCGGCTGGCGAGGAAGATCGCGGCGCCCGCCATGTCCTCGTCGGTGCCGATCCGGCGCATCGGGATGCCCTTCGCGACCTGATCGCCATGATCGCGTGCGGCCTTGTTCATCTCGCTGGCGAACGCCCCGGGGGCGAGGCTGGTGACGATGATCGCATCCTTTATCAGCCGCGCTGCCATGCGCTTGGTGAGGTAGATCAGCGCCGATTTCGACGCGTGATAGCTGTACGTTTCCCAAGGATTGAGCCGCAGGCCGTCGATCGAGGTGATGTTGATGACCTTCGACGGGCGATCGTAGCTAGACCGCGCCTTGAGCATGCCGTGCAGCGCCTGGGTCAGGAAGAACGGCGATTTGACGTTGAGGTTCATCACCTTGTCCCAGCCGCTTTCCGGGAACTCCTCGAACGGTACGCCCCACGCGGCACCGGCATTGTTGACCAGGATGTCGAGATGATCCTCATGCTCGGCGAGCGCCGCGGCCAGCGCCTTGCAGCCCTCGACGGTCGAGACGTCCATCGGCAGCGGGATGCAGTTCGGGCCGAGCTCGGCGGCGGTTTCCTCGCACGCCGGCGCCTTGCGCGACGAGATGTAGACCTTCGCGCCTTGCGCGATGTAGCCCGCCGCGATCATCTTGCCGATCCCGCGCGACCCGCCGGTGATCAGCGCGACGCGCCCCTCCAGACTGAAGAACTTGCTCGTGTCCATGTCGGTGCTCCCTTCAAAAGCACCGTCATCCCAGCGCACGCTGGGATCTCAGGCCTCCAGCGTGACCAAGTGGTCGCGCCGCCGCATGAGACCCCAGCTTGCGCTGGGGTGACGGCTAAAAACTACCCCCCGCGCTTGATCGTCTCGCGCGCGATGATGATCTGCTGGATCTGGCTGGTGCCTTCGTAGATGCGGAACAGCCGGACGTCGCGGTACAGCCGCTCGATTCCGTAATCGGCGATGTAGCCGGCGCCGCCGTAGATCTGCACCGCGCGGTCGGCGACGCGGCCGACCATCTCGCTGGCGAAATATTTGGCGGCGGCGGATTCCATGACGACGTCCTTGCCGGCGTCCTTGGCGGCGGCGGTTTCGAGCACCATCGCGCGGGCGACGAGCGCCTCGGTCTTCGAATCGGCGATCATGCCTTGGATCAACTGATGCTCGGCGATCGGCTTGCCGAACTGCTTGCGCTCGGTCGCATAGGCGACGCAGTCGGCGATCAGCCGCTCGGCCACCCCGACGCATACCGCGCTGATATGCAACCGCCCGCGATCGAGTACGCGCATAGCGATCTTGAACCCTTCGCCTTCTTCGCCGAGCCGGTTCTCGACCGGCACGACCACGTCGTCGAAGATCACGTCCGCGACCTTGGCACCCTTCTGCCCCATCTTCTTCTCGGGCTCGCCGATCGACACGCCGGCGAGGTCGCGGGGTACGAGGAACGACGAGACGCCGCGCGCGCCGGGATCGTCACCGGTCCGCGCCATCACGGTGAACAGGTCGGCCTTGTCGGCGTTGGTGATGAAACGCTTGGTACCCGACAGGCGATACGCCTGGCCGTCCCACACCGCCTTGGTCTTTACGGCACCCGAATCGGAGCCCACATCAGGCTCGGTCAAGGCGAAGCTGGTGATGATCTCGCCGCTCGCGATCTTGGGCAGCCATTCGGCCTTCTGCGCGTCGTTGCCGGCCATGACGAGACCCTGGCTGCCGATCCCGACATTGGTACCGAAGGTCGAGCGGAACGCCGGTGTCGTACGGCCGAGCTCGATCGCGACCTTGGCCTCCTCGAGCATCGTCAGTCCGAGCCCACCATAGTCCTCCGCGATCGACAGGCCGAACAGGCCCATCTCCTTCATTTCGCGGATCACGTCGTCGGGAATCGCGTCGTTCGTCTCGACCTCGGCCTCGAGCGGGCGCAGCCGGTCGGCGACGTAGCGGCGGACCGTATCGATCAACGCATCGAAGGTTTCGGTGTCGAGCGCCATTCTGCCCTCCCTGTCACTCGCCCGAGCGATGCCGCAAAGTGCCGGCACTCGCAAACCCGAAATTCGAAAAACGCTGATTGACCGCTTTCGGCACCCCCCTATGCTGACCGGAAAGGAGAGTTGGATGCGATTTCAGGGCAAGCGTGCGGTCGTCACCGGCGGCGCGTCGGGTATCGGTCGTGCGACCGCGCTTCGGCTCGCCGAGGAGGGCGCCGAGGTGTTGATTGGCGACCTCGACGTCGCGGGCGGGCAGGAGCTTGCCGAAACCTCGAACGGCCGCATCCGCTTCCAGAAGACCGACGTCATGCAGCCGGCGGAGATCGAGGCGCTGATGGCCGCCGCCGATGCCGCGGGCGGTCTCGACGTCGTGTTCAACAACGCGGGCGCCGCGGGCAGCCGCGACAAGATCGACGCGATTTCGGGCGACGATTGGGACCGGACGATGACCTTGCTGCTCAAATCGGTGGCGATGGGCATCCGCTACGCCGCGCCGTTGATGGCGAAGCGCGGGGGGCGGGGCGATCGTCAACACGTCGAGCGTCTCGGCGTTGGGCAGCGGTTATGCGCCGACCGCGTACTCGACCGCGAAGGCCGGCGTGCTGCACCTGACCAAGGTTGCCGCGGCCGATCTCGCCAAGAGCAATATCCGCGTCAATGCAGTGATCCCGGGGTTCATCACCACCAACATCTTCACCTCGGCCTTGGGTCTGGAGGGGGCGGTGCGCGACCATGTCAACGGCGTCATCGCCCAGACCGCCGCCAAGGCGCAACCGGTCCAACGCGCCGGCCGGCCCGAAGACATCGCCGCCGCGGTCGCTTTTCTCGCGAGCGACGATGCGGCTTTCGTCACGGGCACGCACATCCTGGTCGATGGCGGCATGCTGATCGGTACCCGCGCGAGTTGGGACGACAGCGTGCCCGGCCTGTTCTCCGCACTCGAGGCCGCATCGGCGTGAGCGACCCGACGATCGACGCTGCGGGCGGCGTCGCCATCCCCGTCCAGCGGCGCCTGAAGACCAGCGTAACGATGGCCTACGGCTTCGGATCGGTCGCCTATGGTGCGAAGGATGCCGCGTTCGGCACCTTCCTGCTGATCTACTACAACCAGGTGCTCGGGCTGAATTCGTTCAAGGTCGGGCTGGTGATCATGTGCGCTCTCGTGTTCGACGCGTTCATCGACCCGATGGTCGGTATCTTGTCCGACCGGACACGCAGCCGCTGGGGCCGCCGCCATCCCTGGCTCTATGCTTCGGCGCTGCCGATCGCGATCGGCTGGATGGCGCTGTGGAATCCACCGGCCGGCAGCGAAGCGTTCCGACTTGGTTGGCTGTTCGTGACCGCGGTGATCACGCGCAGCGCCGTCAGCTGCTTCGAAGTACCCAGCCAGGCGCTAACGCCCGAACTGACCACCGATTATGACGAGCGCACGCGGATCACCGCGTACCGTTATCTATTCGGCTGGGCTGGCGGGCTGAGCATCGTTCTGCTGGCATATGGGGTCTTTTTGCTGCCGTCGAAGGACTATCCGATCGGGCTGTTCAACCTAGTCGGCTATCAGCGGCTGGCATTGTCCGCTGCGGCACTAATGGTAATTGCCATCCTGGTCTCGGCCTATGGCACGCATGGCGAGATCAGCCGCCTGCCGAAGGTCGAGGTACAGCCGCAATCGTTCGGTGCCGTGCTCAGCGAATTGTGGCAGACGATCCACAATCGCGGGTTCCTGGTGCTGATACTCGCCGGGGTATGCGCCTACACCAATCAAGGCGTGAGCTACGCCTTGGCGAACTATTTCTACGCTTATGCGTGGCAGTTGAGCCCCGGTGCGCTGCAGTTATTGCCGCTGACGTTGTTTGTCGGCGCCGGAGCGGCGTTCGTCATCGCGCCGCGCGTGAGCCGCAATATGAGCAAGCCGCGCGCGGCTTGCTCATTCGTCATCGCCGGCACCACGTTCCACCTGCTGCCCTACGTCTTGCGATTTGCGCATCTGCTACCGCCACCCGGCCCAGAGCGCGTGACGTTGCTCTATCCGCTGTTCGCGCTGTCGACGTCGCTTACCGTGTCCTCGTTCATTCTCGGTGCGTCAATGATGGCGGACGTCGTCGAGGAATCGCAGTCGCGCACCGGTCGTCGCAACGAAGGTGTGTTTTTCGCGGGGTCGTTCTTCGTCCAGAAATGCACGTCGGGGCTCGGCATCGCGGTCGCGGGTACGATTCTCGCGCTCGCCGGTCTGCAGGATAAGATAGATCCTGCCACGGCGCCCGCAGAAAAGGTCGATCACCTCGTCATCATGTTCGTCGGGATTTATGCGGCGCTGGCGACGGTCGCGGCCTTCATGTTCACGCGATTTCCCTTCGGCCGTGCGGAACACGAAGCGCGCTTGGCGGGGCTGGCGGCCGCGGAAAACGAAGGAATGCCCCACGTTTCGGACTAGCGATTCGCTTTGCTGCACCTGCGAAGTAGGACAGTGTTCCGAACCCATTAGGGCGCTCATCGGCGACTCCACACAGTTCGTCGTGAAAGGTTCCGTTCATCGCCCCGACAGGGTTTTCATGTCGCTTTTGTCCATCTAGCCCATCATCAACAGTTCACGACGACCTTCGGGGGGTCCATGAAATTCGGTGGTTTTGCGGCGCGTTTCGCGCTGATGGCGGTGTGCGCCCTGATGACGGTGGTGCCGGCCCAGGCTCGGTTCTGGCAGTGCGCGCCGTATGCTCGCGAAGTGTCGGGCATCCAGATTTTCGGCAACGCCAACACATGGTGGTCGCAGGCCGCCGGCAAGTATGAGCGCGGCGATACGCCCAAGGTCGGCGCCGTCCTTTCGTTCCGGTCGACCGGCCACATGCGGCTTGGCCACGTCGCGACGGTCGCGGCGATCGTCAGCGACCGCGAGGTCCTCCTCAACCACGCCAACTGGTCGCGTCGCGGCGGGATCGAATACACCGCGCGGGCGGTGGACGTCTCGGCGGCGGGCGATTGGAGCCAGGTCAAGGTCTGGTACGGTCCGCAAGGCGGCCTCGGCACCACGACCTATCCGACCAACGGCTTCATTTACGGCAACGGCGCGCCGAAGGGCGACGACCAGCTCGACAATGACGGGCCCCAGCTGCCCTCGCTGCAGATGGCCAGCGTCACCAAGGGCAGCGGCCGCATGATCGGCGTCCGCGACTAAGCCGATCCGACCGAGATTTCGAAAGCCCCGTCCCGGACCAGCCGGGGCGGGGTTTTTCTTTACGCCTTGCCCGGTGCGAAGGTCATCGCGAGGCCGTTCATGCAATAGCGCAAGCCGGTAGGCTTCGGGCCGTCGTCGAAGACATGGCCGAGATGCCCGCCGCACCGTCGGCAATGCACTTCGGTCCGCGACATGCCGAGCGACCCGTCGTTGCGCGTCCGGATCGCGTTGGCCAGCGGTTGCCAGAAGCTCGGCCAGCCGGTGCCGCTTTCGAACTTGGTTTTCGACGAATAGAGCGGCAGTGCACAGCCCTTGCACGAGAAGATTCCCGCGCGATGCTCGTTGTTGAGTGGGCTCGAATAGGGACGCTCGGTATCCTCGTGGCGCAGCACTTCGTAGGAAGCCGCGCCGAGCTTCTTGCGCCATTCGGCGTCGCTCATCGTCACTTCGAACTTTTCGGGCGGCTGGGCGGGCGCCGCGTTGCAGCCGAACAGGATCAGGCTGGCCGCGCCGGCGCCCGTCAAGTTCAGGAATTCGCGTCGATTGGTCATGCAATACCTCCGTCGTCCGTAGATACGAACGACGGACGCAATTGGTTACTCAATATTTGCTGATCTCGACCGGCATCTTGCGATAGCCGTGGACGAAGCAGGCCGAGACGCGCTCGACTTCACCGACCACGTTCACGCGCATGCGGCGCTTGGCCATTTCCTCGAGCAGGACGCTGACCTGCAACTCGGCAAGCCGCGCGCCGACGCAGCGATGGATGCCGTGCCCGAACGCCAGGTGACGGCGCGCATTGGGGCGGTCGACCTGGATGTCGTCGGCATTGTCGCCGAACACGCTCGCGTCGCGATTGGCCGACAGATACCAGAGCGCCAGCTTCTCGCCCGCCTTGATCATCTGCCCACCGAGTTCGTGGTCCTGCGTCGCGGTGCGGCGCATATGCGCGAGTGGGGTCTGCCAGCGGATGATTTCCTGCACGGTATTGCCGATCAGGCCGGGGTCGGCCTCGACCTTGGCCCGCTCGTCGGGGAACAGGTCCAGGCCATAGGCGATCGCGCTCATCGTGTTGCGCGTCGTGTCGTTGCCGCCGACGATCAGCAGGATCAGGTTCCCAAGGAACTCGTACTGATCCATTTCCGACATGGCGTCCGAATGGATCATCATGCTGATCAGGTCGGGCGTCGGCTCCTTGCCGACCTTCTGGTTCCACAGATTGCCGAAATACGCGCCGCACTCGAACATGTGCTTGAGACGTTCCTCGCGCAGTTCGGGCGTCTTCACTAGCTCGATATCGCCCGCCCAGTCGGACCAGAAGGTCAGCTTGCGGCGGTCCTCCCACGGGAAATCGAACAGGATCGCCAGCATCTGTGTGGTCAGTTCGATCGACACGGTATCGACCCAGTCGAACTCCTTGCCATATTCCAGCGTGTCGAGGATTTCCGCGGTGCGGCGGACGATGTCGTCTTTCATCCGCACCATCTCGCTGGGCGTGAAGGCAGGAGCGACCGTGCGGCGCTGGCCGGTATGCTTGGGCCGGTCCATCGCGATGAACATCGGCATCTTCACGTCGCTGTCGGGCATCATGTCGGCGAGCGTGATGCCGCCGGCTTCGGACGAGAAGATTTCGGGGAGCGATTCGGCCTCGACGATCGGCTTGTAGGTGGAAACCGACCAATAGGGGCCGAAATCCGATCCCTCGACGCGATAGACCGGGGCCTTTTCGCGCAATTCCTCGAACGGCGCCTGCCAGGTGTCGTCGCGGTAGAGTTCGGCACGGCTAACGTCGAGCGGATCGATCGGACCGTCATACTTCAGCGCAGGCGCGCTCTTGACCATGTCCATGACCTCTGCCTGCGATTTGGTCGCCATTGCCCACTCTCCCGTTTTGCGCAGTCAATCCAATACTTACACAAATGTCAATAGTGACGCCCTCAGCGAGCCTTGGATCGCTTGGCCCCGCTACCCGATTTGAGCACCCCGCGCCTGAACCAGCTCGCGCCGAGCCAGATCACCACCGACACCCACAGCAATTGCCAGGCGATCGCGACGAGGTGGGGCCACAAGGCCGGCGAGTTGGCCGCCTGCGCCGCCATCGCCATCGGCGAACTGAACGGAAAGATTTCGGCGGCCAGCGCGATCGTACTGCCCGGGTTCGCGGCGGCGGCGGTCGAGAGCCCGACCATGCCCATCTGCACCATCGTCATCGGCAGCGACATCATCTGCAGTTCGCGCTGGGTCGATGCCTGCGCACCGAGGATCAGATACGCCGCGCCGACCAGCAGATACGACATGACGAAATAGACGAGGAACAGCAACGCGAACATCGGCTTGCCCACGGCGGGCGCGACCTGCGTCAGGCCCGCCGACATGCCCGCGGGCAACAGGCTGGTGACTTGCGACACCACCGTTCCCCAGAAGCCGACGAACAGCAACGCGACGCCGAACATCCCGATCAGCTTGCCGACGAACACCGATTCGAGTGGTACCGCTGCGGCGAGGACTTCGATCACTTTGTTGTTACGCTCCTCGGCCATCGTGCCGATCGTAAGGCCGGCGAGGAACAGGGTAAGCATGAAGATCGCGACCACCGCGAACATCGCTGCGGTGCTGTGGCCGGTGACGGTCACCTGGGTCTGCGCGACATGCACCTTCGTCGCGGTGCTCAGCCGCGCGGTCGATCCGATGCGGTCGCTGCGCAGCACCTGCTCAGCCAGCGCGGCGAGATAATTAGCCTCGGTCCGCGCGCGGTTGCCGTAGAAAATGTGCGGCGCCTCCAGCGAGCCGTACAGCACCGCATCGACATCGCCTTCGCGGCTGCCGATCAGCGTGCGCGCCTGCGCTTCCGGATTGGGCTGCGGCAGCTGGAATTCGACCGGCGGCGGCGCATCGCCGCGCGCGAACATCTCGCGCAGTTGCGCGTCCGCTGCCTGGACCGCCGATGCGCGGTCGGGCGCGATCAGCACGACCAGCTTGCTGCGATCGATCGCGCTCTGCGCCATCGACGACGCGCCCACGCCACCCGCCGCGCCGAACGCGATCGTGAGGAGTGGGGACAGCAGGAAGATCAGGAAGGTTGGGGTGAAGACGGTCGCGATGAAATCGCGCCGCGCGATGGTGAGCGACTGGCGGATCGAGCGGCGGAGCGAACCGGCGGCCATCACAGCGCCTCCGCTTCGGCGTCGGCCAGCGCCTTGGCGCCGACGATCTTAACGAACGCGTCGTGCAGTCCCGGCCGTTCGATCGACAGCCCGGTCACGCCATGCCCCGACTGGGTCAGCAGGCGCAGCATGTCCTCGATCCCGCCATCGGGTACCGAAAAGATCCATTCGGACCCGTTATGCCGCGCATCGGCGGGCAGGATGCGCGCGATTCCGGGATCGTCGCGTTCGGGCGTGTAGTGTGCCTGCATCGGCAATTGCCCACGCGCGTCGTTGACCGTGCCCTCGAACCGGCGTTTGCCCCCCGCGATGATCGCGAGGCGGTCGCACAACCGCTCGGCATGCGCCATGACATGAGTTGAAAACAGCACCGTCGCGCCGCGCGCCTGTTCGCCGCGGATCAGCTTTTCGAGGTTTTCCTGATTGACCGGATCCAGTCCGGAAAACGGTTCGTCGAGAACCAACAAGTCGGGCTGATGCACGACTGAGCCGAGCAATTGGACGAGCTGCGCCATGCCCTTCGACAGTTTGCGGATCTTGGTATCGACCGCGTAACCCAGCCCGGCATTCTCCATCAGTTCGACCGCGCGCTTGCGCCCGACGCCCCACGGCAGTCCGCGCAATGCGCCCATGAACGCGATCGCCTCGCGCGCCTTCATCGCCGGATAGAGCCCGCGCTCCTCGGGCAGATACCCGACCTGATCGCTCGCCTCGCGCGGGCGATCATGGCCGAGCAACGTGCGCTCGCCCTCATCGGGCTCGATGATACCGAGGAGCATGCGCAAGGTCGTCGTCTTGCCCGCGCCGTTGGGACCGAGCACGCCGTAAATCGTGCCGGCCGGGACCTGCAGGTCGATCCCGTCGACCACGCGCCGCCCGCCGAATTTCTTGACGAGCCGATGGGCGGTGACCGCCAGAGTTTGTGACACGCAACCTATCCCTTTGTTCTTGTGGTTCGTGGTAGCGGGGCGGGGTGGATCACGAAAGGCCATTCGAGGAACGGTTGCGGGCCGAGGCGTTAACGCTTGGTTTCGCCGCGATCGGCGTCGCCCGCGCCGATGCCGCGCCGCTGGCCGGCGAACGCCTGCGTCAATGGCTGGGCGAGGGCGCGCATGGCGAAATGATCTGGATGGAGGAACGCGCGCATCATCGCGCGGCGCCCGCCGGACTGTGGCCTGAGGTGAAGAGCGTGATCGCGCTGGGGATGAGCTATGCGCCGGGTCACGACCCGCTGGCGCTGGCGGGCGAGGGGGATCGCGGGCGGATTTCGGTCTACGCGCAGGGCGCCGACTATCACGACGTCGTGAAGCGCGCGCTGAAGGCACTGGCGCGGTGGATCGTCGCTGAGGCGCCGGGCACCGATCTCAAGGTCTTCGTCGACACGGCCCCAGTGATGGAAAAGCCGCTGGCGGAGGCGGCGGGTTTGGGGTGGCAGGGCAAGCACACCAATCTGGTCAGCCGCGATCATGGTAGCTGGCTGTTCCTCGGCGCCATCTACACGACGCTGGATCTCGCGCCGGAACGGCCGGGCAGGGATCGCTGCGGGTCGTGCGATGCGTGCCAGCAAGCGTGTCCGACCGACGCTTTTCCCGCGCCGTACCGCCTCGATGCGCGGCGCTGCATCTCGTACCTGACGATCGAGCACAAAGGGCCAGTGCCGGAAGAATTTCGCACCGCGTTGGGCAACCGCATCTATGGCTGCGACGACTGCCTGGCGGTCTGTCCGTGGAACAAGTTCGCCGATGCCGCCGCCGCCAACCGCGCCTTCCTGCCGCGCGCGGAATTCGTCGCGCCCGCGCTCGCGGAACTGCTCGCGCTCGACGATGCCGGGTTCCGCCAAGTGTTCGCCGGGTCGCCGATCAAGCGGATCGGACGCGACCGAATGGTGCGCAACGCGGCTTATGCGGCGGGGAATAGCGGCGACGCGGCGCTGACCGCGCTACTATCAGGGCTGGTCAATGATCCTTCAGAGGTCGTGCGGGACGCAGCGAGTTGGGCGCTCGATCGCCTACTTTCCGCCTCCCCGCCGCGCTAGCGCGGCGACGCAGCTGGCGCGGTCGATCGGGCTGCCGTCGGGCTGGCGCGTATCGAGATAGGTAACGGTCGATTCGCCGCCGCTCTTCGACGGGTAAAGATAGGTGTCGAGCACGCAGATCGGCCCCTTGAACTGCAGCTTGCGCGCATTGCCTTCGCGAACGTCTGCGTCGGGCGTGCCGAACGTGCGGGTCAGTTCGGCGGCGCTTTGCCCCATCACGCGTTCGAGCCCGTTGGTCGGGATCGGCCGCGCGACCGGAGCGGGCAGCACTGCGGGCCGCGGCGCCGCCTCCCCGCAACCGGCGAGCAGCAACGCCGTCCCGAAAATCACCGCCCGCGTCATCGCCGTCTCCCATGGAATTGATGCGTCGCCATCGCCGCGCCAAGCACGGGCGCGATCAGATTGACGATCGGCACGCTCAGCAACGCCGCGACGATCACGCCTAGGTCCCACCGTGACCAACGCGTATCGCGCGCCCATTGCTTCATGTCAGCGTTCGACAGGTGCCGCGCCGCGACCATTTCGCCCAGATCGGCGCCGAGCAGCCAGCCGTTAGCCGCGTAGAACAGCAATGGCGTACCGAACCCCGTCACCAGCAGCACGACATAGACCGGCGCCAGCACGATATTGACCAGCAACGCGCGTACCGCCGACCGCACGCCGAGCGTTATCGACCGCGCGACGGGCACGTGATGCGCGCTCGCCAGTGCGTCGGGGTAATGCCGCCGCTCGACCGCAATCACGATCTCGTCGCCGAACAGCCAGATCACCGCCACCGCGATCGCGCGGAACAGCACCCAGCCGAACAGCAGCATCGCCAGAAACCCGCTGATCGCGGCAAGGTTGCCGGTCCCTTCGTCCCAGCCTAACTGGTCGATCACCAGCCAGCGCGTCGCGAACCACAGCCCCGCGCCGAGCAGCAGGAACGCGACGAGCGTCAGCAGGATGGTCTTCACGAACACGCGCAGGATCGCGGGGTCGGTCAGATCGCCGAGCGACAGGAAGAACGCGCGGATCATCGTTGCGCGGCTGTAGCCTCGGGGCTAGGGCGCGGCCAACCTTTTTCCCGGAGAACCCATCTTGTCCAACCCGACCTATGACGTCGTCGCGATCGGCAACGCGATCGTCGATATCCTCTCGCAAGCGACCGACGAGTTCATCGTCGCCGAAGGGATGACCAAGGGCGGCATGCAGTTGATCTTCGATCCTGCCGCGGCCGACGACCTCTATTCGCGGATGGGGCCGGGGCGCGAAGTGTCGGGTGGATCGGCGGCGAACACCATCGCGGGGCTCGCCGCGCTTGGCCACGCGACCGGCTTCATCGGCCAGGTCGCCGACGACCAGTTGGGCAAGGTCTTCGCGCATGATGTCCAGGCGCTCGGCGTGCATTTCGAGACCGCGGCGGCGACCGGCGGCGATCCGACCGGGCGGTGCCTGGTGCTGATCACGCCCGACGGCCAGCGCACGATGAACACTTTCCTGGGTGCGGCGCAGTTCCTGCCGGAAGCGGCGGTCGACCAGGCGACGATCGAGGCGGGCGCGATTCTCTATCTCGAAGGCTACCTTTGGAACGCCGACCAGTCGCGTGGCGCGATGAAGCGCGCGATTGCGATGGCACGCGACGCGGGACGCAAGGTCGCGTTGACCCTCTCGGACGTGTTCGTGGTCGAAGGGCATCGCGCGGAATTCTTCGAGCTGATCGACGCCGGACAGATCGACATCCTGTTCGCCAACGACAACGAAGTCCGCTCGATGATGCAGGACGAGGATATCAAGGCGGCGGTCGAAGGTCTGTCGGCGCGCGTGCCGCTGCTGGTCTGCACCCACGGTGCGGCCGGGGCCGAAGCGCACAAGGATGGCGAGCACGCGCGGATCTCCGCCGAGCCGGTCGACGACGTGGTCGATACGACCGGGGCGGGCGACCTGTTCGCGGCCGGCTTCCTGGCCGGGCAGGCGCAGGGCCGCAATCTCGAAACGTCGCTCCGCATGGGGGCGATCTGCGCTGCTGAGTGCATCTCGCACATCGGTCCGCGCCCGGTCGCCGACATCAAGAAGCTGGTCGCCGACAAACTCGGCTGATCCTTCTCGACCGTGCAACGAGAAAGGCCGGGGAGCGATCCCCGGCCTTTTCGTTAGTCCGTACCGCCGATCATAGCGGCTTGGAGGTTTCCGGTTGCATCGCCGGATCGTCGACCACGTCGATGATCCCGCGCCCGACATAGCTGCGGCTGCGGCTGTACAGGAAATAGATCAGCAACCCGATCGCGCCCCAGCCCGGCAGCACCAGGATCGCCGTCAGCGGCAGTGACAGGTACAGCCCGATGCACCCGATCATCGACAGCGGCGCGATGATCCATACCGCCGGCGTCTTGAATGGCCGCGCGCGGTTAGGATCACGCTTGCGCAACACCATCACCGACACCGCGACCATGAAGAACGCGAACAAGGTGCCCGAGTTCGAATAGTCGGCGAGCTTGCCGACCGGCAGGAACGCCGCTGCGAACGCCGCCGCGAAGCCGGTGACGATCGTGACCACATGCGGCGTGCGGAACTTGGTGTGGACCGACGCCAGCTTCTCCGGCAGCAGGCCGTCGCGCGCCATCGTGAAGAACACGCGGGTCTGGCCGAACATCATCATCAGCACGACCGACGGCAGCGCGATCACCGCCGCGAGGCCGACGAGCCAGCCGACGAACGGCTGGTGGACGACGGTCAGGACGTGGACGAGCGCTTCCTTGGAGCAGACGAGCGGCTCGATCGCGCCGCTGGCGATGATGTTGGCGCAGCGGCCGGCGAGTTCGGGCGTACCTGGCGACAGGACATGGCCCGCCGCATCCATCACTGGCTGCGCGCCGATCGCCCCGATCGCGCCCGAGGCGACGAGAAGGTAGAAGATGGTGCAGATGCCGAGCGACCCGATCAGCCCGATCGGCACGTTGCGCTGCGGGTTCTTGGTCTCTTCCGCCGCGGTGGATACCGCGTCGAACCCGACATAGGCGAAGAAGATCGACGCCGCGGCGCCCAGCACGCCGGTCATGCCGGTCGGCATGAAGGGCTCGGCCGGGCTGCCGAAGTGCGACGAGTTGAGCACCGGCAGCGTGAGCGCGATGAACGCGGTCAGCGCCGCGATCTTCACGGCGACCAGGATCGCGTTGACGCGCGCGCTCTCGGTCGTGCCGATCACCAGCAACCAGGTCACGAACGCGACGATGATGATGGCGAAGACATTGATATACCCGCCGACATCCATCGCGCGCTGCAGATCGGCGGTGACCGGCGCGCCGAACGCGACCGAAATGTGCGCCATCAACGAGTCGGCGTTGGTCAACGCCGCGGGTATATGGACCCCTGCAGCCGACAATCGCCCAACCACGAAGTTCGACCACCCCACCGCGACGGCGCTCGCGCCCACCGCATATTCGAGGATCAGCGCCCAGCCGACCATCCAGGCCAGCAATTCGCCGTTGACCGCGTAAGTGTAGGTGTAAGCCGAGCCCGACACCGGGACCATCGACGCGAGTTCGGAATAGCACAGCGCCGCGACACCGCAGACGAAGCCGGCGATGATGAAGCTGATCAGCATGCCCGGGCCGGCTTTCTGCGCGGCCTCGGAGGTCAACACGAAGATACCGGTGCCGATCACGGCGCCGATCCCCAGCATGGTCAGCTGGAACGCCCCGAGCGATCGGTGGAGCCCTTTCTTCTCCGCGGTCGCGAGGATCGCGTCCAACGGTTTCACGCGGTCGAAAATCATGACTGGGCCACCCCTAACCTTGTAATTCTGTGCTGGGCGCGGAGCCTAGCTACAAACGCGGGTGGTGCAATCCCCTACCGCACCAGCATCGGCCCCAAGGGCTGGCCGCCGAACAGGTGGACGTGGAGATGCGGGACTTCCTGCCCGCTATGCTGCCCGACATTGGCGAGCAGGCGATAGCCCGGTGCGACGAGGCCGAGGTCGCGCGCCACTTTACCCACCGCGCGGACGAAACCCGTAATCTCTTCGGCCGACGCCTTCGCGCTAAAATCGTCCCACGACACGTAGCGGCCGGTCGGGATCACCAGGATGTGGATCGGCGCGACCGGCGCGATGTCGTGGAACGCGATCGCCCACTGGTCCTCATACACGCGCTTGGACGGGATTTCGCCGCGCAGGATCTTCGCGAAGATGTTCTGGTCGTCATACGGCTGGGTCGCGTCGATCGGCATGGTCAGCTCCGGGAGGCTTTTTCGGCGAGGCCCGACTGGCCGGTGCGCCGCGCGAGTTCGGTGCGCACGTCGTCGAGCGACAGCCCGGCATCGGCGAGCAGGACGAGCAGGTGGTAGATCAGGTCGGCCGCCTCGCCGGTCAGCGCCTGCGCGTCGTCGCCCAGCGCGGCGATCACCGTCTCCACCGCTTCCTCGCCGACCTTGCGCGCGATCCTGGCGCGGCCATCGGCGAACAGTTGCGCGGTGTACGAACTCGCGGGATCGCTGCCCTTGCGGGAACGGATCAGCGCGTCCAGCGCGTCGAGCGGGTCGTCGGCCATGGCGTAAATCGCTGCCCGCGTGGGGCGGCGGCGTCAATCCTCGGCGTGGGTCTCGGGCTGCTTGAAGCGCTTGCGCAGAGCGCGCCGTGCCAGCCACACGCCGCCGACCGCCATCACGAACAAAGCGATGTCCGACAGTTCGGGCATGCTGCGCGTGTGGATCACGCCGCTGTGCGGCGGCACTTGCGCGAAAGCGGGGGTCGCGAGGAACAACAGGGGCAGGGCGAAGCGCATGTGGTAAGTATATCGGCGCAACCCTTAATTCTCCGTCATGCCGGACTTGGTCCGGCATCCCGCTTCTTCTTCTGCTGCGACATAGCGGGACCCCGGATCAAGTCCGGGGTGACGACTAGGATAGGGGAATCCGCACCGAAATTCCCGCCGCCGCCAGCGCGCGATGCGCGTCGGCGATGCTCGCTTCGCCGAAATGGAAAATGCTGGCGGCGAGCACAGCGCTGGCATGGCCGTCGCGGATACCGGTGACCAGATCGTCGAGCCCACCGACGCCGCCTGACGCGATCACCGGCACGCTCACCCGGTCGGCGATCGTGCGGATCAGGTCTATGTCGTAACCGTCGCGCGTGCCGTCGCGGTCCATGCTGGTGATCAGCAATTCACCAGCGCCGAGTTCGGCGAGCCGCAGCGCGTGCGCGACCGCGTCGATCCCGGTCGGCTTGCGGCCGCCGTGCGTGAATACTTCCCAGCCGCTCTCGACCCGCCGCGCATCGACCGAGGCGACGACGCACTGGCTGCCGAACCGCTCGGCCATCTCGCTGACAAGTTCGGGC
This sequence comes from Sphingomonas panacisoli, assembly GCF_007859635.1. Taxonomy (NCBI): domain Bacteria; kingdom Pseudomonadati; phylum Pseudomonadota; class Alphaproteobacteria; order Sphingomonadales; family Sphingomonadaceae; genus Sphingomonas; species Sphingomonas panacisoli. The sequence continues at coordinate 665,391 of NZ_CP042306.1, forward strand.
CGCGCGACCGCTGCGGAATTGACCGCCACCTTGTCCGCGCCCGCCAGCAGCAACGCGCGCGCATCCTCGACCGACCGCACCCCGCCGCCGACCGTCAGCGGCATGAAGCAGACCTCGGCGGTCCGCCGCACCACGTCCAGAATCGTACCACGCGCCTCATGGCTGGCCGTGATGTCGAGGAAGCAGAGTTCGTCCGCGCCCGCCGCGTCATAGGCCTGCGCTTGCTCGACCGGATCGCCGGCGTCGCGCAGATCGACGAAGTTGACCCCCTTCACAACGCGCCCGTTCGCCACATCGAGGCACGGGATCACACGTGCGCGGACGGTCACGCGCCGGCTTCCGCCACCGCGATCGCCGTCGCGAGGTCCAGGCGCCCATCATAGAGCGCGCGGCCGGTGATGACCCCCTCGATCCCGTCGCGAGCGTAGAGCGCGAGCATGTGGATGTCGCCGATCCCGCTCACCCCGCCGCTGGCGATCACCGGAATATCGACCGCGCGGGCCAGATCGACCGTCGCTTGCACGTTGCAGCCCTTCAGCAGCCCGTCGCGCCCGACATCGGTGAACAGCAGCGACGCTACCCCGGCATCCTCGAACCGGCGCGCCATGTCTTCGACCGCGACGTCGGACACATCGGCCCAGCCGCGCGTCGCGACCATGCCGTCCTTCGCATCGACAGCAACGACGATCCCGCCGGGAAAATCGCGTGCCGCCTCGCGGACGAGATCGGGGTTTTCGAGCGCTGCGGTGCCGATCACCAGCCGCGCGACGCCGGCGTCGAACCAGCCATCGATCGCCGCGCGGTCGCGAATGCCGCCGCCCAGCTGGACGTGGCCGGGGAATGCCTCGACCACGGCGCGCACCACGTCGCCGTTGACCGATCGCCCAGCGAACGCGCCGTCGAGATCGACCATGTGGAGATGTTGCGCGCCGTCCTCGGCGAAGGCCATCGCCTGCGCGACCGGGTCGTTGCCGTAAATCGTCGCGCTGTCCATGTCGCCTTCGGACAAGCGCACGACATTGCCGCCCTTCAAGTCGATCGCGGGAAAGACGATCAGGGTCACGGCCGCCATTCCAGGAAACGGGCGAGCAGATCGAGGCCGTAGCGCTGGCTCTTCTCGGGGTGGAACTGCACGCCCGCCAGATTGTCGCGCGCGATCGCCGCGACGACCGGGCCGGCATGGTCGGTGGTCGCGACTACGTCGTCGCCTTCGAACGCGAAGGAGTGGAGGAAATAGGCTTCGCCGGGTTCGATCAGCGGATGCGGGGCGGTGGGCCGGACGTCGTTCCACCCCATATGCGGGACCTTTGCGGCGGGATCGCTCGGCATGAGGTGGCGCACGCGCCCCGAAACCCAGCCGAGCCCGGGGTGCTCGCCCATTTCCTCGCCGGCATCGGCCATCAATTGCATCCCGACGCAAATGCCGAGGAACGGCGCGCCTTCGCGCCGCACGCGCTGTTCCAGCGCATCGACCATGCCATCCACTTTACGCAACGCCGCGGCGCAAGCCCCAAACGCCCCGACACCCGGCAGCACGATACGGTCGGCCTTCGCCACCACATCGGGATCGTCGGTCACCGCGACGTCTTGCGCACCCGCCGCCTTCAGCGCGTTCGCGACGGAATGTAGGTTGCCGGCGCCGTAATCGATCACCGCGAGAGTCAAAGCGTCCCCTTGGTGCTCGGAATCACCCCGGCCTTGCGCGGATCGATCTCGACCGCTTCGCGCAGCGCGCGCGCCAGCCCCTTGAACGCCGCCTCGGCGATGTGGTGGTTGTTCGACCCGTACAGTGTTTCCACGTGCAGAGTCAGGCCGGCAGTCTGCGCGAACGAGTGGAAGAAATGCTCGAACATTTCGGTGTCCATCTCGCCGAGCCTTTTCTGCGAGAATTCGGTCTTCCACACCAGGAACGGCCGCCCCGAAATGTCGAGCGCGACGCGAGTCAACGTCTCGTCCATCGGCGACAATGCGTCGGCATAGCGGCGGATCCCGCGTTTTTCGCCCAGCGCCTTAGCGACAGCCTCGCCGATCGCGAGCCCGGTATCCTCGACTGTGTGATGCTGATCGATATGCAGGTCGCCGACCGTCTTTACGGTCAGGTCGATCAGCGAATGGCGGGAGAGCTGTTCGAGCATGTGATCGAAGAACCCGATCCCGGTCGATATGTCATACGCGCCCGTCCCGTCCAGGTTGACGGTGACGTCGATGCTCGTCTCGCTCGTCTTGCGGCTGATCGTCGCGGTGCGCATCGCGCCCCCATATGAGTGTGTTAGTCGCCATGCAATCTTGACCCCGCCTTCGCATCGGTTACCCAAGGCGCATGAGCGACGGACTGCCCGACAGCCTGATTCCCTATGACGAGATCGTCCAGGAAGCGTTGCGCGCGGTCGTGGGCCGCGTGCTTGGCTCCGTCGCGGCGGGTGGCGGCTTGCCCGGCGAGCATCATTTCTACATCACCTTCAAGACCCAGGCGCCCGGCGTGGACATCCCTGCGCGGTTGATCGAGCGGTTTCCGGACGAGATGACGATCGTCCTGCAGAACCGATATTGGGACCTGACGGTCGACGACGAGCGCTTTTCGGTGGGCTTGAGTTTCAACCAGGTGCCGTCAAAGCTCGACATTCCCTATTCGGCGATCACCGGGTTTCACGACCCGGCGGTAAACTTCGAACTGCGTTTCCAGGCGCAGGAAGAACCCGAAGGTCCGGAACCGCACGACGAGGCGGAGAACGACGCGGTCGAGCGGGTCGATGACGGCTCGAATGTCGTGAGCGTGGATTTCAAGCGGAAAAAGTGACCCCGTCGTCATCCTGAACTTGTTTCAGGATCCATGCGAGCCGACATCCACCAGCGAAACGCTTGAGGCGCGCGACGCACATGGATGCGGAAGCGAGTTCAGCATGACGGAGGTAGGATTGGCCGCTGAAACCCGCACCGAAACCGACTCGCTCGGTCCGATCGACGTCCCCGCTGCTGCGTATTGGGGAGCCCAAACCCAACGTTCGATCGAGAACTTTCCGTTCCCCGTGACCGAACGCATGCCGATCGCGATCGTCCATGCGCTCGCACTGGTGAAGCAGGCGGCGGCGCGGGTGAACCGGCGCTATGGCCTTCCCACCGAAATCGCCGACGCGATCGAGGCCGCCGCCGCGGAGATCGTGTCGGGCAAGCTCGACGACCAGTTCCCGCTCGTCATCTGGCAGACAGGTAGCGGCACGCAGTCGAACATGAACGTCAACGAGGTGATCGCCGGCCGCGCCAACGAAATGCTGACCGGCACGCGCGGCGGCAAGACGCCGGTGCACCCCAATGATCACGTCAACATGAGCCAGTCGTCCAACGACAGCTTTCCGACCGCGCTGCACATCGCGGCGTCGCTGGCGGTTACCAAGCGGCTGTTCCCGGCGCTCGACCGGCTGAAGGACGCACTGCAAGCCAAGTCCAAGGCGTGGGACGATATCGTCAAGATCGGTCGCACGCATCTGCAGGACGCGACTCCGCTGACGCTGGGACAGGAGTTTTCGGGCTACGCGAACCAGGTCTATCGTTGCGGGCGGCGGATCGAGCCGGGGATCGTCAACGGCACCAACCGGCTGGCGCAGGGGGAACTGCGGTCGGCACCGGATTGAACGCGCCGGCAGGATTCGCGGGCAAGTTCTGTGCGGCGCTGGTGGAAATCACCGGGCATCCATTTGTGCCGGCAGAAAATGCGTTCGAAGCACTCGCATCGAACGATCCGCTGGTACACTTGTCGGGCACGCTCAATACGCTCGCGGTCGCGCTGACCAAGATCGCCAACGACATCCGCTTGCTCGGCTCGGGTCCCCGCTCCGGGATCGGCGAGCTTGTGCTGCCCGCCAACGAGCCGGGCAGCTCGATCATGCCGGGCAAGGTCAACCCGACCCAGTGCGAGATGCTGACGATGGTCGCGGGCCAGGTGATCGGCAACCATCAGGCGGTGACGGTGGGCGGGTTGCAGGGGCATCTCGAGCTCAACGTGTTCAAGCCGATGATCGGTGCCGCCGTGCTGCGCTCGATCGACCTGCTCGCGGTGGGCATGGAGAGTTTCGCGGAGCGCTGCGTCGAAGGCCTCGAACCCGACCGCCGCCGGATCGCCGAACTGGTCGATCGCTCGCTGATGCTCGTCACCGCGCTGGCGCCGGAGATCGGCTACGACAACGCGGCGAAAATCGCCAAGCACGCGCATGAGCAGGGGATGACGCTGAAAGAGGCCGGCCTCGACCTCGACCTCGTCGATGAAGCCACCTTCGACCGCGTCGTCCGGCCGGAGGATATGGTCGGACGCTAGTCGGCGGTCACGAGATACGCGTCGAGACGGTCGAACGGCCGCCGCCGGTCGCTGCGGCGGTCGTCGACCCAATGCTCGACCAGCCGCATCGCGACGGGATCGATCACACAAGTGCGGACCCGACCTTCCTTATGCGACCGCACCAAGCCGGCGGTTTCGAGCACGGTGAGGTGCTGCATCACCGCCGGCAGCGACATGGCGAAGGGTGCGGCGATAGCGCTGACCGACATTGGCCGCTCGACGAGTCGCTCGACGATCGCCCGCCGCGTTGGGTCGGCGAGCGCCTGAAAGACACGGTCGAGCAGGTCCGATTCGCTAAGCATATGCTTTACTATTGCGGCGCGGTCGATTTGCGAAGGAACCTTGATCGTGCGGCGCGGTTTGATCGCGAAAGCGAAAGGACCAGCATGAAATTCAGCACGATCCTGGGCGCGGCAATCGGCAGCGCGATCGACGGCAGCGAGGGCGATGATTCGACCATCGACGGCGCGGTCATCGGCGCAGCGACGGCGGCGGTGGTGCGCGTCGCGGTACCGCTGGCGATCACGTTCGCGACCGGCTGGCTGGTGCTGCGCGGGATCGGCAAGGCGCGCGACGCGGTATTCGGACCCAAGCCCGCGATCGAATAGCGCGCGACTCGCCTTGACGCGGGGTGACCGCCCACGCCAAAGGCGCGCATGGCCGACCACCGATCGTCGCAACCCAAGAGCTTCAAGCGTCGCGGCTTGATGTTCGTGCTCTCGTCGCCATCGGGCGCGGGCAAATCGACGATCGCCAGACGGCTGCTCAAGGAAGAGCGCAACAAGCTGAAGATGTCGGTGTCCTACACCACCCGTCCGATCCGCGACGGTGAGGTCGATGGCAAGGACTATCATTTCGTCGACACCGCGACGTTCCGCCAGATGGTCGAGGACGACCAGTTCCTCGAATGGGCGCGCGTGATGGGCGACAATCGCTACGGCACCCCGCGCGAGACGGTGTTCAAGGACCTGGAGCACGGTCGCGACATTCTGTTCGACATCGACTGGCAGGGTGCGCAGCAATTGTTTCAGCTGGCCGGCGGCGACGTGGTGCGCGTGTTCATCCTGCCGCCGGGGCTCAAGACCTTGCGCGAACGGCTGGAAAAGCGCGCGACCGACACCCAGGAAGTGATCGACAACCGCATGGACCGCGCGCTGGGTGAAGTCAGCCACTGGGACGGATACGACTACGTCCTGGTCAACGACGACCTCGACGATTGCTACGAGTGCGTCCAGACGATCCTGACCGCCGAACGCCTCAAACGGTCACGCCAGCGCGGGATGATCGGCTTCATCCGCCGCTTGCCGGAGTTGTAGTAGGCGCACGGCCGCATCGAATTCGGCGCGATGCGCCGCGCGCGTTTGCGCAGCCAAGGAATCCTCGCCCCACTGCTCGGCCTGCCAGTCTTCGTCGAGATTGGCGGCGGACCAGATCGCGTCGGCGTCCATCGCATGCTCGATCAAGGCAAGCCCGAGCACCAGCGAGCCGGTGATCGTGACGACCGGCGACAAAGCGGCGAGTTCGAACGCGTCGCGCACGGCGACCGCGACCGCCAGCCGCTCGATCGTCGCATCGGGCTGCGGCCGGTGCATCACGCCGGTCGCGATATCGAAATGCACGTCGTAGCGTTGCGTCGCCCAGGCGAGCGGCGGATCCCACGCTGCGGCCTGTCGCGCGGCTAGATCCGGCGGCGAGTCGGCGCGGTAGCAGAGCAGATCGCTTTCGGCATAAGCGGCGATGTTGGCCGCGAAGACCGCAGGGTCGGCGGCGACGCGTTCGATCGCTGCATTGGCGAGGCCGGTCAGCGGCATGGCGCGCGGGTCGATATCGCCCGCGACCGCCCGCCATTCGTCGGCGACCGCCGCGGCCATCGCATCGGTCGGCAGCACGAGCGGCAAGCGGCCGGGCGTGCGCACCGGCTTGCCGTCGAGCCGCACCCCGCGCTCGGCGTCGACCGATACCTCCGTCCAGAACCGCTTCATTTGGGTAGTTTGGGCGGCCGCCGCCGGTTGGTCTGGACATTCCCCGGCGTCGCCCAGCGATGCGCCAGCGCGGCGGGAATGGTCCACGACATGTAGATCGACGACAGCACGATCGCTCCGCCGAGCAGCTTGAGCGGAAACTGTTCGAACCGTCCGATCAGCACGATCCCGAACACCGCGCCGGCGATCCCCGCCAGCCGCGCGGCACCGATCAGGAGGAAGCGGTTGCGCGATTGCGCGGGTGTCGGCTCGTCGGTCATCACAGCTCCAGATGATGCGGCAGGTCGGCGACCGCAAGCGCCACGCCGTGTGCGCCCGCCGCGGTCAGTTCGTCGGGCTCGTGATAGCCCCAGCCGACGCCGATCGCGCGTACCCCCGCATTGACCGCCATCATGACGTCATAGGTGGTATCGCCGATCATCGCGGTGCGCGCCGGATCGGCGCCGGCCTCGGCGATGGCGGCCGCGATCATCGACGGGTGCGGCTTGGACGGGTGGCGGTCGGCGGTCTGGAGCGTGACGAAATGATGCGCGAGGCCGTGCGTCGCCAGCACGCGGTCGAGGCCGCGGTCGGACTTGCCGGTCGCCACGCCGAGGAGCCAGCCGTCACGGGCCAGGCGCTCGACCAGACTGCCGATGCCGTCGAACAACGGTTCTTCGTCGAGCATCCCGCTCGCGCGCATGGCGACGAACTTGTCCTTGTAGCCTTGCGCAAGAATGCGGTGATCTGCGTCTGCGGCTTCGGGCAACAGCGCCTGCATCGCCTCGACCAGGCTCAGTCCGACGATTCGCCGGATCGCATCGCGCGGCGGCACCGCGACGCGCGCCTCGACGAACGCCTCCTCGACCGCGCGGCAGATGTTCGCTTGGCTATCGACCAGCGTTCCGTCGCAGTCGAAGATCACCAGGCGGCTCACGCGTTGCGCATCCAATGGGCGATGCCGCGCCGGCCCGACGCTGCCGCGCCGTCGGCGGCGGCGAGGCGCGCAGCCTCGGGTTTGTTCTGCCCGAGCTTCAGCGTGCCGCGCCACCCGGCGATTTCGAGGCGGAACCCGACGATCGAATTGGTCATCTTGCCGAATAGCTTGGAATCCATCTTATCGCGCATCCAAGGCGTTTTGGGCGCGAGCTTGGCCTCCTGTTCGGCGGACAATCGGTCGAGTTGCGCGACCAGGTCGTCGTCGCTCATCCGCCGCATTGTACCTTCCAGCTCGACCGCGACATAGTTCCAGGTCGGGACTTGGTCTGGGCCGAGGCCGTACCAATCAGGGCTGATGTAACCATCCGGACCGAGCGCGGTGAACAGGCCCGTCGCGCCGTCGAGGTGCCGCGCGATGCCGTTGCCCCGCGCGACATGCAGGCCCAGCGTATCCTCGTCGAGCCACACCACCGGCACCTGTGCCACGCGAGGGCCGTCGGGCGTCGCGGCGAACAGTTGGCCAAAGCCGAGTTCGGCGACCAGCGCGCGCATCGCGGCGCGGTCTTCCCAGCGGAACGCGGCGTTGGGGTGCATCAGCGCTTCTTCGGGCTGGGCTTTTTCGCGCCCGGCTTCTTGCCCTTGGCCGCGCCCCGCCGGGGGCTTCGACCGCGCCGCGATTGCGCCGCTCGCCCTTGCGCTCCTTGCGCACGGTCTTGGCGTGCTGCTTCGCTCGCGTCTTCTGCTCGGCCTTGGTCGGCGGTGCGGGCTCGTCCATCGGCATCATGTTGCCCAGCATCTGGTCGAACCCGAGCTGCGCCAGGCTTTCGGCGAAATGTTGCGGCAGTTCGGCTTCGACGTCGATCTTGCCGCCGTCGGGATGATCGACCGCGATGCGGCGCGAGTGGAGGTGCATCTTGCGGCTGATCCCGCCGGTCAGGAACGCCGCCGGACCGCCATACTTCCCGTCGCCGACGATCGGATGGCCGATCGCCGCCATGTGGACGCGGAGCTGATGCGTGCGCCCGGTATAGGGGGTCAGCTCGACCCAGGCGGTCGAATTGCCCGCTCGCTCGATCACGCGATAGCGGCTGCGCGAGGGCATCCCTTCGGCCTCATCGACATGCATCTTCTCGCCGCCGGTCCCGGGCTGCTTGGCGAGCGGCAGGTCGATCATGCCGTCCTCGATCGACGGCACGCCGACGATCAGCGCCCAATAGACCTTCTTTGCGCTGCGCCCCGAAAAGGTCTTGGCGAAGAACGCCGCCGCGCGGGCGGTGCGGGCCACCAGCAGCGCGCCCGACGTATCCTTGTCGAGCCGGTGGACCAGCTTGGGCCGCCCCTCATTGTCGTATTGCAGCGCGTCGAGCAGGCCATCGACATGCGCGACCGTCTTGGTACCGCCCTGCGTCGCGAGCCCCGGCGGCTTGTTGAGCACGAACGCCTGCGCATCCTGATGGATCACCATGTCGCGGGCGAAGGCGATTTCGTCGTCCGACAGCGGCGGGCGCTCGCGTTTGGGCTTGCCCGCGACCTGCACCGGCTCGGGCGGCGGCACGCGGAGCGTCTGGCCGGCGGCGATGCGGTCGCCCGGCGTCGCGCGCGCGCCGTCCACGCGCAGTTGCCCGGTGCGCGCCCATTTGGCGACCGTGGTGAAGCTGGTGTCGGGCAGATGCCGCTTAAACCAACGGTCGAGCCGAATGCCGTCGTCGTCGGGGGCGACGGTGAAGGTGCGGATGTCGCTCATGCCACGGCCCTGACGAGATAGAGTCCGGCGAACAAGGCAAGCACGGCGCCGATGACCGACGCCAGGGCATAGGTCAGCGCCATTCCCCAGTCGCCACGCTCGATCATCGTCACGGCATCCAGCGCGAAGGCGGAGAAGGTGGTGTAGCCGCCGAGGATACCGACGCCGAAGAACAACCGCGCCTGCTCGCTGCTGCCGGTGCGGGCGAGGATGCCGACCAAGACGCCCATGAAGAACCCGCCGACCAGGTTCACCGCCAACGTGCCGTAAGGATAGGTCGGCCCGAGCAAGCGCGCGGCCAGCACGCCGGTGGCGTAGCGCCCGACGCTGCCGATGGCGCCGCCGATCAGGACAAGGAGATAGTTCATCGCCCGCGCTGTAGCGGGAGCGGCGTCGCTAAACAAACGGCTGGTTTTCAGCACCCACGCGAACTGCGCTGCCTATGCTGTCCGCTACGGGTAGGCGGCCTCGCGTGGGTGCTGAAGGGGGTAGAAGCGATAAACGGGCAATCAGTTCCCGTTATTCGCGACGATATCGACTTCCGTACGGCCATCGCCGCGCGTGTCGAGATAAATAACGTAGGCCGCGCCATCGCGGCGCGTCCCGCCGAGGACATGCTGGCCGTCATCGGCCTGATGCTCGGCCGAATAACCGGCGGCGGTGGCGCGGCCGTAATAATAGTCGAGGACGGTCTGGATCGACGCGCCGGTCGAGAAGCTGACGACGCGAAGGGCGCAACCGCCGTTTGCCGCGCCCGCGGCCTCGTCCACGCGCGCATCCGGGTAGAGCGGCAGGTCGGCGGGCAGACGCTGTGCCCAGGCGGTTGAATATTGCAGATTGCGCGCGCAGCCGGCGGTGCGCTTGTCGCCCTGACGGCTGGCGAGCGCGCCGAGCGTGACCGAATCGTTCTTGATCTTGCACTGCGGACAATTGCCGGAGGGTGCGGGGGTCGGCTTGCTGCCGCCCGACGATGAGGAGCCGCCCGCGGTCACGGTGCCGTCGTTTTTGCCGCCGGCGACCGAATCCGGCGGAATCGCGCCCGAATAAGGCTGTTGCGGCGGGCGGACGGCGTCGGCGTTGGACTGGCCGGTCAGCGACGGATCGACCATGATCTGGTCCTGCAACGCCGCGCGCATCGCCGGGTCGCTGGCATTGGCCGAATTGCCGGCAAGCTCGGCGTCGAGCGAATCCAGATTGCCTTGCGCCGCCGGCTTCGGCCCGCACGCGGTCAGCGCGAGCGGGACGAGCGCGAGAAGGTAGAAATGGCGGACAGCCACGCTGGCAACACTCCGATGGTTCGACTGTCGGCGATAGCGAAGGAGGCGTTAAGATAGGCCTACGCAGGTCTTGTGCGCGGCCCCCGACTTCCCACATCGCGCGCCATGAACATCGTCTCGATCCTTATCGGCCTTGTCCTGCTCGTCTTCGTGCTGGTCGGGCTGATACCGTTGCTCGGCTGGCTCAACTGGATCGCGCTGCTGATCGGCGCGGTCGGCGTGCTGATCGGTGCGCTGTCGCGGCACAAGGCCGGCATGATCTTCAACATCGTGCTGCTGGCGATTGCCATCCTGCGCCTGTCGCTGGGCGGGGGCATCCTCTGATACGAAAAGGGCCCGGCCGAAGCCGAGCCCTTCCTTTTCCACCTGTTAAGTCAGGCGCTTAGCGGCACTGAACCTGGCCGCGGTCGATCGACGACCCGAGCGCCGCACCGCCGGCTGCGCCGAGCAGGGTGCCGAGCGTGCTCGACCGTCCGTTCGACAGCGAGTTACCGAGCAGTCCGCCGAGCACACCGCCCACGATCAGGCCGGTCGTGCCGTCCGAACGGCGGCAATAATAATTGCCGTTCGACCCGCGATAGATGCGGTCGTTCCGGTTCAGGCGACGCACTTGGTAGTTGCTGCCGTCGCGATAGTAACGGTCGGCATAGTAATAACGCTGACCCGGCTCGTAACGGTTATAGTCGTAGTTGCGCCACGACTGCCAGTTGCGGGTGTCCTTGCGATAGTCGCGACGTGCATCGCGGACCTCGCGGTTGCGCTCCCGCTGGGCGCGATAGACATCGCGCGGACTGTCGGCGTCGCGCAGATCCTTGCGGTAGTCCTTGTTCGCATCACGCACTTCGTCGCGATATTCGCGGCGCGGGTTGCTCTGAGCCTCTGCGACCATCGGGGTCGTCATCGTGCTCGCGGCCAGGGCGGCCAGAATAAGCCGTCGCATCATCATTCTCCCTTCTGTCTGGAGACTGCTAAAACCAGTGGCGTTGTTCGAAAGTTGCGTGAACGGAAAACTACCTTCCGTTCACACGAGCGACAGGTCAGCCGTTGAGCGTGTGCTCCAGGGTGATCGCCGCGTTGAGCACCTTCGAGACCGGGCAATTCGCCTTGGCGTCGGCTGCGATCCGCGCGAACTGATCGGCGTCGATCCCCGACACGGTGGCGGTCAGCGTGAGATCGGACCGCGTGATCGCGAAGCCTTCGCCCTGCTTGTCGAGCGTGACCTTGGCGGTCGTCTCCAGCGTGCCGTCGTTGAATCCCTCGCGAGCGAGCGCGAAGCTCAGCGCCATCGTGAAGCAACTGGCGTGCGCGGCGGCGATCAACTCTTCGGGATTGGTGCCGGGCTCGTCGCCGAACCGCGTGCCGAAACCGTATTTCTGGTCGCTGAGGACGCCCGACTGGGTCGATACATGGCCGACGCCGTCCTTGCCGAACCCCTCATATTTCGCCGAACCGCTGCGTGTCGTCATTGTCATTCTCCCAAAGCAAAGGGGCGCAGTCGACCGACCGCGCCCCATAGTACCGAAAATACGCCGGCGATTAGCGGCGGCAGCGGCGCTTGGCCGTGTTCGCCCGATCGATCGCCCGGCCACCGAGCGCACCGGCCGCGCCACCGATCACGGTGCCGAGCAGCTTGTCGCCACGGCCCGCGATGCTGTTGCCGATCACCGCGCCGCCGACCCCGCCGACGACTGCGCCGGTGGTACCGCCCGAATAGGTGCAATAGGTCTTGCCGCCGCGGCCGTTATACGTCCGGTAGTGCTTGCGCGCTTCGGCCGACGTCGGGACCACGAGCGTCGTCGCGGTGAGTGCAGCTGCACCCAGGCTTAAAAACAGATTTCGCATGTCGAATTCCCTTTGCTTTGAATCAATGCCGCTCCCGTAACGTCTTTGACCGCCGCAAGGTTGCATCGCCAGGCGATTCAATGTGCAAGGGGCGCAGGGTGCGAATGTGCACGATATCCACGTTATCCACAGCCCGGCCCGACGGTTAACGCTTGGCGCGAATCGGATTCGATGACAGCTTCATGACATCAGGAACGAAGGCGGTTCGCCGAGAAATCGGCAGATTGTTCAAGGACTTGAGCTTCGAGAAACAGACCCTGGCCTTCGGGTGAGGACGATGATTTCGAAGGGGACATCAGCCCCCGCTGAACCCGGATGGATCGCGCAAGCGAGACGCTTCGGACGACGCTACTGATGGCCCGCACATGATCGGACGTCTTCGGACGAAAGATCATGGGTTGCAGCGGCGAGCCGCCGATCGAGCCCGTCAAACGGCGCGACAGGAAAGGTGCCGAGGTGACCGACGCGAAGGAAGCGGCTTCGGCCATTTTCTTCGTAGGCCGCCGGTGGCCGGGAATGCTGAGACTCTTCGGATGATCGCGCCCGGCCCCGACGACCGAACCGCAACGTCAGGTGGGTCTTCGGATCAAACCGATCGAGCGGATGCGAGATTCAGAAGGCTTTCGGGTCTTCGGGGTGGAGCAAATCGCGATGCTGGATGTGCCTTCGGGCAGATCGAGCGGAGCGAGCCCTTGGAGAAGGAGCGTCTTCGGACGAGACCGGCCAGGGCGACCGCGAAGCGGAATGGCTTTCGGGCCAGTCGGTGGAGCGGGCGAAGCAAAGAGCGTCTTCGGACGTTTCGGAGCCTAGCGAAACCGCGGAGTTGCGCTGGCCTTCGGGCCACGCAACCGAGCAACCCGCGAAACCTGGCGCCGCTCTTCGGAGCAGCACGGATGTAGCGAGCCGCCGAAACCAGATGGCGCGGGCCGACCTTCGGGAAAGCCAAGCGGATCGAAGTCCGGCGACAGGGGAGTCGGTCGCAAGACCGGCTCCCCAATTGCATTTTGGGCGATGTACGCGGCGTATTGGCATGACGCGGAGCTGTCGGCTAACCCGCACCCATGCTCCCCCACACCTCATGGCTTCCCGCGATCGCGCCGTGGCTCGACTTGGCGGGACTTGTCGTGTTCGCGGCGTCGGGTGCGCTCGCGGCGGCGCGACGAGGGCAGACGATGGTGACGCTCTGCTTCTTCGCGGTCGTGACCGGGGTCGGGGGCGGGACGGTGCGCGATCTGTTGATCGGCGCGCCGGTGTTCTGGATCCATGACAGCCGTGCGGCGGCGGCGTGCCTGATCGTCGCGTTCGCGGTGTGGCTGACGCCGGAACGGTGGTGGCGCGGGCAGGCGCTCGACTGGTTCGATGCGGTGGGGCTCGCGGCCTATGCGGTGTTCGGCGCGGCAAAGGCGATCGGCTATGGCGTGCCGCCCGTACCCGCCGCGCTGATGGGCGTGGTGACGGGGTGCGTCGGCGGGATCATCCGCGACGTGCTGGCGGGCGAGCCGTCGATCCTGTTGCGGCCCGAAATCTACGTGACGGCAGCGGCGCTGGCGGCGGGACTGTATGTCGGGCTCGGGCAGATCGGCGTGCCGTTGCCGGTTGCGGCGACGGTAGGCGCGGTTGCCGGATTCGTGCTGCGCGCGGTGGCGATCCGCTGGAAGCTCGCGCTCCCCGCCTATCGCGGCGGCCAGGCATGATCGCGCTGGCATTGCTGACCGCTGCGGCGCCGGTGCTGCAGCCGCAACTCCAGCCGCTGAGCTTCCTCGTCGGACATTGCTGGCAGGGGCAGGTCGCGCCCGGGCGGATCGACCGGCATTGCTTCGTCGCGCTGACCGACGGCTCGATCCGCGATCGCCACGCGGTGGTCGAGGGCGGTAAACGGGTGATCGCGGGCGAGAGCGTCTATCGTTGGGATGCACGTGCCGGGGCGATTAGCGTGACGTATCGCGACAGTTTCGGCGGACGACTGACCGGCATCGTGCGGTCGCGCGGCAATCTGATGGGCGTGGACGGGCACTACGTCGCGAGCGGCGGCCAGCGGTTCGGCATTTCCGCGCGCTGGACGCGGGTCAACGATACCACCTATCGCGCCGACGCGCGCTCGGCCGAAGTGCCGCAAGTCAACGGTTCGACGGTCTACCGGCGGGTCGATTGACTGTCGCTCTGGGTAGTTGCGTTGTGCTCCGGCGAAGGCCGGAGCGTTTGGGGGTGCCGGCCTCGATCGCCAACGCTCCGGCCTTCGCCGGAGCATCGGTCATTCAGGTCGATTAGCCCCGCTGGACCAACCCGACCTCGCTGAACTTCTTCGGCTCGGCCGGTGGGATCGAGGCGTCGTTGAGTTCGCACTGCCAAAAGCCGACGTCGATCCAGCGGCCCTGCTTGAACCCCATTTCGCGCAATACGCCGGCGCGGCGAAAGCCGGTCGCTTCGTGCAAGGTGATCGAATAGTCGTTGGGCAGCGAGATGACGCTGACCGCCTGGACGAAGCCCTGCGCCCGCAACGTGTCGATCAGCGCGCGGTACAGCGTCCGGCCCATACCCTGTCCCTGCGCCGGGCCGACCACATAGACCGACGTCTCGACGACGTAGCGGTAGGCGGGCCGCTCGCGGAACTTGGTGGCGTAGGCATAGGCCAAGACGCTGTCGCCTTCGGCCTCGCCATTGGTCGCGACCAGCCACGGATAGAGCCCGTCCGACGCCGCCATCCGTTCGGCCATCGTCGCTGCGTCGGGTGCTTCGGTCTCGAACGAAACCGTGCCGGTCATCACGTACGGCGCATAGATTGCGGCGATGGCGGCCGCATCGTCGGGCCGCGCCGGGCGAAACGCGATCAAGACCAGATCGCCTTGACCAGCATCTGCACCAGGCTGAGGTCGCTGCGGCTCGCGCGCATGTCGCCGAACCCGGCGCATTCGAGGCAGCGCGCCTGGATCGAGTTGGCGGTGGCGAGCCGCTTGGCATCACCCATCGCGCGCGCCAGCATGTCCTGGCGTTCGGTCGCGATCACGCCGAAAACGTCCCGCGCGCTCGCCGTGTCGGTGCTGGTATCGTCGTCGCCGCCCAACCCGCCGATCAGCTGCGCGAACCAACTCGGCTTCTTCTCCAGATAGACGCGCGCGACGTTCTTCGGGTCGAGGCCGGCGCGCTTGGCGGCTTCCGCCACCGCATCATCGAGCGAGCCGAAGCGATCGACCAGCCCCAATTGCCGCGCCGTGCCGCCGTCCCACACGCGGCCTTGGCCGATCTCATCGGCGCGCTGCACCGTCATCTTGCGCGCCGCCGCGACGTGGTTGATGAATTCGAGATACATGTGATCGACGGACGATTGCAGGATCGCGTCGAGTTGCGGCGTGGTGCCGCCATAGACGTCGGGTTGACCCGATAGCGGCGTCGTCTTCACACCGTCGGCGGTAACGCCGAGCTTGGCGAGCGAGTTCTCGAACGTCGGGAATACCCCGAACACGCCGATCGCGCCGGTGATGGTGTTGGGTTCGGCGAAGATCACGTCACCCGCCGTCGAAATCCAATAGCCGCCCGACGCGGCGAGGCCACCCATCGATATCACGATCGGCAGCTTCTGCGCCTTCGCCTCCAGGATCGCCGAGCGGATCTTCTCCGACGCGATCGTCGATCCGCCGGGCGAATCGATCCGCACGACCAGCGCCTTCAGGTCTTTCTTCGCCAATCCGGCGAGGACCGTGTCGGCGATGGTGTCGCCCGCGGCCGTGCCGGGACCCGCCCTGCCGTCGACGATATCGCCCGCGACCGTGAGGATGCCGATCTTGTCGCCGTTGGTCGGAATCGGATTGGCCGCGACCCAATCGGCATATTTGATCGTCGCGTACGTGCCGGGGATTTTCTTCGGCGCTTCCCCCGCTAGTTCGGCAACGTACTTGCCGAACGCGACGCTGTCGCCGAGCTTGTCGACCAGGCCGAGCGACAGGTTCACCTTGGCGATGTCGCCGCCCGCGGCCGTAATGGCCTGGTCCGGCTGTGCCAGGAACGTGTCGATCTGCGCCTTGGGCCGTGCCTTGTGGATCAGATCCTTCCACTGCCCGAAGATCGACGCGTACAGCGCGGTGTTCGCTTCCTTCGCCTCGGGCGACTGGTCGGCGCGGATATAGGGTTCGACGTACGACTTGAACTTGCCGGCACGATAGACGTGGACGGTAACGCCAAGCTTGTCGATCAGGCCCTTGTAATAGAGCTGGTTGCCGCCCGCGCCGCGAAACAGCGTGCCGCCCATCGGGTTGAGCCAGATCTCGTTGGCGTTTGCCGCGAGCAGATACGAACTGTCGGTATAAGCGGTGGCATAGGCCAGCACCTTCTTGCCCGACGCCTTGAATCGGCCGATCGCGTTGGCGACCTCGGTCACCGCTGCCGGATAGCCGCCGCCATAGGTATCGAGGTCGAGGACGAGCACCTTCACCCGGGCATCTTCCTTCGCCGTGTCGATCGCGCGGACGACGTCGCGCAGGCGGAATTCGCGTGGGCTGGATCCTTGCGCGGCGGCGAGCGCGGTCGGATCGGTCGGCTGTTCGACGATCGAGCCGTTGAACTTGAGCACCAGCGCGCCGTCGCGGATCGCGCCGGCATTGGGCTTGGCAGACAACAAAGCGAACAACACGCCGAAGAACAGCAGCATGAACAGCAGCACCAGGCCGTCCTTGATGCCGACCATGATCTTCCAGGCGCCCCGAACGAGTTTCACGTGTCTGTCTCCCACGCCCGCATGGCGTTTCGCTGCACTGCGATAGCCGCATGTGTCGTGGTTGAGCAATACGCGCTTAGCAGTTAGGGGCATGCCCATGGACGCGCCGGTCGCTCTTACGCCGCTGGCCGGCCCCGCTCCCGCGACGATGCGCGACGAATTCGCCGCGCTGGCCCGGCTGGCCGCGCCTTTGGTGGGCGCGAACCTGCTCCAGATGGCGGTCTACGCCGTCGACGTTATGTTCGTCGCGCGGCTCGGCCCGATCGAGTTCGCGGCTTCGACGTTGGGCGTATTCCTGTTCAGCCTCATCCTATGGGCGTTGATCGGATTCACCGGGGCGTGCGCGCCGATCATCGCGGCGGAATTGGGCGCGCGCAGTCACGCGGTGCGCCAGGTTCGGCGGTCGTTCCGCATGGCGATGTGGCTCGGCCTGATCACCAGCGTGTTCTTCATGATCGTCCTGTCGCAGGGCGAGAAGATCCTCCACCTGCTCGGTCAGGATCCGCGCGTATCGGCGCGGACGGGCGCGTTCCTGAACATCCTGCTGTTCGTGCTGCTGCCGAACGTCTGGGCGGGCGTGATGCGCACCGCGGCCGCCGCGCTCGGCCGGCCGGGCTGGGCGTTGATCGTGACGCTGTTGGCGCTCGGGCTCGGCATCCTGGGCAATTGGCTGCTCGTGTTCGGCCATGGCGGGTTCCCCGCGCTAGGGCTCGAGGGGTCGGCGATCGCCAGCGTGGTGACGGCGTGCGCGATGATGCTGGCCTATGCCGCGATCATCCAGTTCGATCGCAAGCTGCGCCGCTATCATTTGTTCGGCAAATGGTGGCGGCCCGAATGGCGGCGGATGATCGAAATCGCCAAGCTCGGCGCGCCGATCGCGCTGACGTTCACGCTGGAGGGCGCGTTGTTCGGCGGCGCGGCGTTTCTGATGGGCTTGATCGGCGTGGTCGAAGTGGCGGCGCACGCCATCGCGCTCAACATCGCGGCGATCGCGTTTCAGGTGCCGTTCGGCATCGGCCAGGCGGCGACGATCCGCGTCGGGCTGGCCTATGGCGCCGCCGACCGCGTGTGGATCGGCCGCGCCGGATGGGCGGCGATCGTCAGCGGCAGCGGTTTCATGGCGTTGACCGCGACGGCAATCTGGCTGTTTCCGCGCCTTTTCATCAGCGCCTATGTCGACGTGACCGACCCGGCCCATGCACAGGAAGTGGCGCTGGCGCTGCAATATCTGGTGGTGTGCGCGATGTTCCAGCTGTTCGACGGCGCGCAGGCGGTCGCGGCGGGGTCGTTGCGCGGATTACAGGACACGCGCGTGCCGATGGTCGTCGCCGGGTTCGGATACTGGGTGGCGGGATTCGGCACCGCGATCTTCCTGGGTTTCCACGCCAAGTGGGAAGGCGTCGGCATCTGGATCGGGCTCGCGGTCGGGCTGTTCGTCGTCTCGGGGCTGCTCGTCGCGCGCTGGGCGATGCGCGAGCGGCTCGGATTGGTGCCGCTAAAGGCTTAGCCGCCACGCCACCGACAGGCGCCAGTCGTCGTCGCGGCCGGGCAGGGGTTGCTTGATCGACCGCGCCGCCTCCAGTCCCAACTCGGCCTTGTCCCGATAGCGCGCGCGCACGCCGAGCCCGGCCGACGCCAACGAATAGTCGGTCCGCACGCCGGGTCCGCGCGGCAGGACGGCCAGCACGCCGCCGTCGATGAACGTATAGACCTCGCTTTGCCCGAACCGGTCGCTCTTGATCGGGCGCCAGGCGAGTTCGGCGACACCACCCGCGCCGCGATCGCCGGTCAGGATCGCGGTATCGAACGCGCGCCCGATATCGGCGCCGCCCAACGTGTAGCGTTCGGCGGCGGGCAAGCGGTCGCGGCTATATTGCGCGCTCGCGGTGAGGCGGATGAAGCCGCTTTTGCCGATCGCCTGCGCCGCGCTGGCGTTCGCGGCGACCTTCAGGAAAGTCGCGTCGGCGAACGGCGCGGTGACGCGCGCGCCGGCGACGTCGAGACCTTTCGACACCGATCCGCTGACCGCGATGGCGCGCTTCTCGCGCGTGTCGGCGTAGCTCGCGGCTAGGCGCACCGCGCGCGTGCGCTCGGTCGCGACCAGATTGCCGAGCACCGCGTTATCGCTGTTGATCCCGTCCACACCCAGGCTGACGTCGCCCGATCGGTGGAACGACCGCAGCC